>JBBRAA010000042.1:0-32530 GCA_038207205.1 Aggregatilineales bacterium | reverse complement strand
TGTGCGACGTTGGCGGCACAGGTCGAGCATGCCCGTTTCTATTTGGACATCTTGGAACAATTTGTGCGCGGCGAAAATCCCGGCACCGTCGATTGGAAGCACATCTGGAACACCGTGACAGCGGTCACGCCGGAAGAATGGGAAGCGAGCAACGCCCGCTTGCGCGAGACCTATGGGCGCATCGTGACGATGGCGACCACCTATGAGGGTTGGGATAGTGAGGACGCCATCGGCGGGGCGATTGGCATGGTCGCGCATACCGCCTATCACTTGGGCGAAATTCGGCAGGCGCTCTGTACGATCAAAGGTGCGGGCTGAGTCTTAAAATCAGAGGGGCATGATCATTGAGTCTGTTGCAAAAGGGTTCCGCGTGCAGCGGACGCGCCGTTGGATTCTGTTGAAAAACACGGGCAACCACATTGAGTTGCCCCTACGAGACCCGCTGTTGTAGGGGTGACCCAATGTGGTCGCCCGCCGATTCAAACCCTTTTTCGTGACTACTACGCCAATGTCACATTAGAGACCCCGTTGCCTTTTAAGCTTGGAACGACGGGAACGGGTGCGGGCAAAGTCGGTACGCAAGCTACCCCGATCCGCGCGGCGGATATTCACTGTTTGCCACTGAGTCTCGCGAGCGGTCGACAAGGTCTTGATCGCGACTGCTGTTTGTCCGACCACTTGACCATTCGCATCGAGGGTTGGGGGCTGCCGGTAGACCAGGGCGGATTCGGGCAAGTCAGCATAAAATGCTGCATATTTGGGGGGGGACACTTCTCCACTCCGCGCAATTTGAGCGATGTTTCACTTCGCTTCCATCCGCAACAGCCCACTCAGGTAGACTAATCCATAGGCACGGGCATCGCGCGTCCGCGTTCTGGCGCTTCGACCGTATTCCAGCCAAAACATACTCAAGCGTCTGGGTAATCCCGCAATCGCTTCCATTGGCAGTCCCCAGCGGGCTGCTTGCGTTCGAGTAGTCTCATGGTCATTCGTCTCATTTTCCCACAATCCCTCTCAATTTGTAATGTGACATTGGCGTAGTAGTTACCAATTTGGATGTGCTGTCTTTTTCTATTTCACATTAGGTGTATTATACAAATAAGTATACAAAGGGTCGAAAATAATCGAGGATTTTATGCTTACCCGAACGCTTTTCTACAACGCCAACATCCTGACGATGAACCCGCCGCAGCCCCGCGCGGACGCGCTTTACATCGAAGAAAATGGACGGATCGCATACGTCGGCGCGCTGGAGGATATTGGCACGATCTCGCTCAACGTCAAGCGGATCGATCTGGGCGGTCGTACACTGATTCCTGGCTTCAACGACGCGCATGTGCATATCTGGAAACTTGGACTGCTGTTGACGGTACAAGTCGATGCGCGTGGCGCGAACGCGCCAACTATCGCGGCGATTATCGATCTGTTTCGTACGCGCGCCGCGACCGTCCCCGCCGGGACATGGCTGACCGGACGCGGTTACAACGAGGCGGCGCTGCCAGAACAGCGTCATCCCACCACCGCCGATCTCGATGCCGCCGCGCCCGACCACCCCATCGCGCTCACGCGGACATGCGGACACATGATCGTCGCCAATACGCTGGCATTGCAACTGGCGCATATCACCGCCGAAACGCCCGACCCGCCCGGCGGCGTGATCGTCCGTGATGAACAGGGCGAGCCGACCGGATTATTGCAAGAAACAGCGATGGGCTTGCTCACCCGCGTCATCCCTGACTACGACGACGCGACCATGAGTGCGGCGATCACGGCGGCGATGCGGCATCAACTGGCGTTGGGAATCACCAGCGCGACTGATCCGCTGTTGCTACCGTCACATTTGCGTGTATATCATCAGCTTGAGGCGCGCGGCGATATACGGGTGCGCGTCAACGGCTTGCCCATCCGCCGCCCTGATGGTGGCACCGAGACGTTACCGCTGCCTGAAAAATATGTGAGCGATACGCTGCGGATTGACTGCGTGAAGTTTTTTGCGGATGGCGGTTTGAGCGGTGCGACGGCGGCAATCAGCCAGCCGTATAAAATCACGGGGACGCATGGCGTACTCCGTTTCGACGATCACGACCTGTTTGAACTGATGCTCGAAGCGCATGTCAACGATTATCGCATCGCCACGCATGCAATTGGTGATGTCGCGCTCGAACAGGTCATTTCGACTTACGAAAAGCTGTATCACGCGCATCCGTCGAGTGTGCGTCATCGTATCGAGCATGTGGGGCTGCCCACGCATGGGCATCTGGCGCGCATGGCGGCGATGAAAACATTTGCTGTGCCACAAACGGTCTTTTTGCCCGCGCTCGGTGATACCTATCGGCGTTATCTGCCTGATGCGTATTTCCCGCGCTGTTACCCGGTGCGTGATATGCTCGAAACGGGCTTAAACGTCGCGCTCAGTTCCGATGCGCCGGTGGTGCCAGACGACAACCCGTTGTTAGGTATCAAGGCGGCATTGGATCGCAAAGACCCGTTTGGTGACCCAATTGCGCCCGCTCAAGCGATCAAGGTTTACCAGGCACTACACGCCTACACGATGGGCGGCGCGCTGGCGTCGGGTGACCAAGAAAATCGTGGCAGTTTGGCGCGTGGTAAATGGGCGGATGTGGCAGTTTTGAGCGGCGATCCGTTGACGATGCCACCAGACGAACTGCTCAATATTCATGTCGATCAAACCTATGTCGGCGGGGAATTACGTTACGAGCGGTAGCAGTTAAGCCGATGTCGCATCGTAAACGTTGATAGTTTCCGTTCGAATCGGTTCAATCTTTTCTTGCAGCAGCGCCACAACTAGATCATGGGCATCTGGTGTGAAAAATTGTTCGCCACATTGCGTACAGACAAGTGCGGGTAAATTTTAAGCGAATTTCAGTGAATCACGAAACCTTGTTTTTGCCCTCACCCTAAATCCCTCTCCCTCAGGGCGAGGGACTTCAAAAGCGCGTTTTTCTCCCCTTCTCCCGCAGGGAGAAGGGGTCGGGGGATGAGGGCTGGTGAACATTCGCGATTCACTGAATTTCTTCAATGTTGGCACTCATAACTTGGTTCGTGTCTAACCCTACGTCTGTATCCCGATTTCTTATATACTACCCATACTTCATTATCGACCCAGCAGAGAGTCAATATCTCGATGAAACTTGGCATCATCGGTTTACCTAACAGTGGCAAGACCACGATTTTTAATGCGCTCACGCGCAGCACGTTACCGACGGGCGCAAGCACGAGCGGACAATTCGAGATTCATACCGCCGTCGTCAACGTACCAGACTTGCGCATGGAAAAATTACGCGCGATGTACAACCCGAAAAAATCTGCCTACACCCAAGTCACCTATGTCGATATAGGAGGGTTGGACAAAGGCATCGGCGAAGGTGGCTTAAAAGGCGAGTTTCGTAATCAACTCGGTCAGTTGGATGGCGTGCTGCATGTGGTGCGCGCGTTCAAAAACGAGAATGTGCCGCATCCGTATGACAGCGTTGACCCAGCGCGCGATGTCGAATCGCTGGATGGCGAATTTTTGCTGACCGATCTGGTCATGATCGAAACGCGCATCGAAAAAATCGAAGCGGAGATCAAGCGCAAAGGCAAAAATACCGAAAAGGCGATCCTCGACGAAATGGACATGATGGTGCGTTTGAAGGCGCATCTCGAAACCGATAAGCCGCTCCGTGACCTGCGCTTGACCGAAGCCGAGTTCAAGCCGTATCGCGGTTATGGTTTTTTGACGATGAAACCGACGCTGATCGTCTTGAATACCGACGAGACCAGCGGCGATATCACCGTGCCGTATGACCATGCCGATAGCCTGGTCGTCGCGTTGAACGGCGCGATTGAAGCCGAACTCAGTCAGCTCGAAGCGGACGACGCGACGATGTTCATGCAGGAATACGGCATTACCGAACTCAGCGCCGATAAAGTCATCCGCCTCAGCTACGAATTGATGGCGATTCAATCGTTCTTTACTGTCGGTGAGGACGAAGTGCGCGCGTGGAGCGTCGCCATCGGTGCGACCGCGCCCGAAGCAGCAGGAGTCATCCACAGCGACTTGCAGCGCGGTTTCATCCGCGCCGAAGTCATGACTTACGACGACTTGATTGCGGCGGGCAGTGAGAGCGCGCTCAAGCAAACGGGCAAAATGCGGCTGGAAGGCAAAGAATACATCGTCAAAGACGGCGACATCGTGCATATTCGCCACAATTCCTAAAGCAACCAATTGAAAGGATAAAGTTAAGCGTTAAAAGTGGGGGATAATTTTTCGACTTTTAACGCTTAATCCAGATTCGCCGATGCCCAATCTATTTGTAGCCTCTGGGATTTTCCACCCCGAAGCAGGTGGACCCGCGACGTATTTGCACGAAATCCTCCCGCATCTGCAAGCGCGCGGGTGGCAGGTGCGCTTGCTCACGTATGCTGACCATGTGGATATGGGCGGTATATATCCGTACCCCGTCACGCGGATTCCGCGCGTCGTGCTGCCCGCGCGGATGCGTATGTATGCGGCGGCAGCGCGCCCACTCCTGGATTGGGCGGACGTGACGTATATTCATACGCTTGGTTTACCGCTGATCGGTGGTAAATCACGGCGCGTCGTCAAGATTGTCGGTGATCTGGCATGGGAGCGCGCGGTACGCAAAAACTGGGTGCCGCCGACGACCGACATCGACGATTTTCAATCGACTAAATACGCGCTGCATGTGCAGATCGATAAAGCGCGCCGCGCCCGCGAAGCACAAACAATGAACGCGGTGATCGTGCCGAGTGCGTATCTCGGTCGCATGGTCGCCGGGTGGGGGGTCGCTACAGAAAAAGTTCAGGTTGTTTACAACGCGATGCCGCCCGTTCCAAATTTGCACGCGAGTCAAGCGGTGCCTTTACAAAGCGACATACGGCGCACGTTGAAGTTGCCCGACGCACCAACCCTCATTGCTGTGGGGCGGATTTTGTCGTGGAAAGGGGTTGATCACCTGATTCATGCGCTATCGCAGCTGCCCGATGTGCGCTTGATCGTGGCGGGCGATGGCGAACTGCTCAGTACACTCAAGATTTTGACGGCGACGCTCAAAGTAGCGGATCGGGTCACGTTTTTGGGCAAGATCGAGCGTGAACAAGTGGATTTGTACATGCGCGCGGCAGATTACACCGCGTTGTACTCGGGTTATGAGGGCTTAAGTCACACGCTGTTGGAAAGTCTACGCGCGGGGACTCCGTGCATTGCCAGTGACAAAGGCGGCAACCCCGAAGTGATCCGGCATGGCGAAAACGGACTGCTCGTGCCCTACATCGATGTGGACGCGCTGACCGAGACGATCCGCGCTGCGTTTATGCCGGGTGTGCGCGCGCGCCTGGCGGCGAACGCGAGCGTTGGCATGGAACGGTTCGATTTTACGGGCATGGTCGAAGCGACCGACGGCGTACTCAGATCGTTTTTGTCAGGCTAAGTACAAGTCGCCTGGAACCACTATATTTCACGGTGTGGTTGGTTGATCCCAGACTGGAAATTGTCGATCTTCACACTGCCGTTGAGCCAGATTTTCAAAATTCAGCCCGCTTCGTAACGCCACACCCCGCCGGAGTCATCGCGCGTGAGCGCGCTATTCTCAACCAGATGTTCCAAATGTGCCAACGATTCGACCAGCGCGAACCGCATTTCATGCGTGGTCAAACGCGAAAAATCGAACAACGTACGCGCGACGTGCATGACAGTCGCTCCGTTTTGACACGCGCTAAGGACATGTGCCAGCCGTACGTCATGATGCGCGATAATTTGATCGATTCTTCCGCGCCACTCCTCGATCACCGTTTTGTGACCGGGCAACCCAACGCGCACAGGCAGATCGCGCAGCGCACGCAGCGATGCCAGATAATGCTGAAGCGGATGCGGGTCGCCCGTCGCCCACAAGCCAATATTCGGCGTGATTTTGTTGAGTACCTGATCGCCCGAAAAAATCAGCGCATCGCGCTCGTCGAAGAACACGAGTTGACCGTCACTGTGACCGGGCGCGTGGATCGCCGTACACAACCGATCTCCAATGCGAAGCTGCGAACCGGGCGTGATCGTCGTTTCATGCGTCGGGTGTGGCAGCGTCAGCGCGCGCGTGCTGACAATCCCCTCGATAATCGCGTCGATCAAGTCTGGTGGCGCGTCGCATTGCGTCATTTGTGTGCGGATCGTGTCATCGCGTTCGCCATCGCGCCAGATCAGATTAGCGGCGGCTTGTTCGATGGGCGATAGGCGTACGACCGCACCACTTTGCGCTTGTAACCAACCCGCCAGCCCAAAATGATCGGGGTGGATATGCGTCACGATGATTTGTTCGATATGTGCTGGCGTGATCCGGAGTTCGTCGAAGGCGTGCTCCCATGCGGCAATACAGCCGGGATGATTGAGTCCGGTATCGATGACCGTCCAGCCGCTAGCACCGCGCACCAGGTACACATTGACATGATTGAGCAAAAACGGCAGCGGCAAATGCAGCCGATAAATATCATCCGCGATCTGGTCTACCACCGTCGATTCGCCTTAATGTAGGTGTACGCTTCGTTGATGACTTTGAAACGGTTTTCGGCTTCGTCCTTGGGCAATTGACTGACATCGGGATGCACTTCGCGCGCCAACAGACGAAATGCGGTTTTGACATCGGCTTCGCTGGCGTTCGTAGCGACGCCAAGCAGCGCCAACGACCGATCAAGCTTGGTTTCAGGTTTGGGCGGCGCGGCGGCTGGGACTTCGTCGCTGCGTTCACCGCCCGGTTCGCGCCATGTCGAACCCGCATCCCATACGTAATTCCAGGTGTTTGTGCTGGCATGTCGATACTGTTTGCGAAACGCTTCGCGCGCGGCACTGGTCTCGGCGTTCTTCCAAAAGGCTTCAGTGCCGAAATACGCGATCAGCCAGTTCCCTTTGATCAGCGCTGGAGCTTTTACCCACACGCGATAACTGGGCAAATTACGAATTTGCACGTCGGGTCCATACCACGCCTCGGATTCGGTATGACCAAATGCCTTGAAATGTATTTGTCCGACGCGCGGACCGTCGTCCTGCACACGATACGTATAAATGCGATCTTTGTACAGCGCGTGCAAAATCACCAGCCCATCGTCTGGGACGAAGCGTTCGCCATCTGGCGGGAACAACGCGGCGTCCAGCACGAACAGCACGCCCACGCCGCAGCGCGTCGCCTCGCTGATCATCTTTTTGAGATAGCGCGGTTTGGGGATATCGTCGAGCAGTACGACATGGATGTACAAGCCGCTCCACGTATCAACGACGAGCGACGGATCGCGTTCGGGATCGCGTGTGTCTTCGCGGCGAATCGTGCAGTGGCGCACACTGTTGATCGCGACCAACTGTATCGCCAGCCAGCGCTTAAAATCTTCGATCATGAATTTATCCGGTGAATAACTTTCCCTATTTTAGCGAAAATGTCTCGCTTCACCCAGATCGATCCGTGAGCTATTGCTGATCGTGGTCTGTGATGGACATAAACGTGTCGGCTATGGTTAAACGAATAATAGGTAAAGGATAAGACAATGGCAACACTCGATACGATCAACGAGGATGCCATGACCCGTGCAGAATCATGGCGGGCGCGTCCTCAATCGCGCCTGTCGGGTGTCGCGGTTGAATACGGCTCGGCGTCGCCGTTATCCCCACGTCTGTTTCAGTCCAAAGGCTTCACGCCCGCCGAATATGGCTTGGTGACGAGTGCATATTGGATTGCCAGCGGCTTCACCGGCGTTTTGTTCGGCTGGCTCGCGGTGCGTTTCAGCAGCCGTGTTGTCACCGCGTGGAGTTTGATCGCGGCTGCGCCGGCGTTGTTTTTGCTCCCACTCATGGATGGGGCAGGCGCGTTCGTGGTCGCACTGCTGGCGGGCGGATTGACGGGCGGTTCTCACAGCTTACTCATTGTGATGAGTCAGCAGTTGATGCCGAAAAGTCGCGGCTTTGCCAGCGGCGCGACGCTCGGCTTTATTTTTGGCACAGGCGCGATTGGAACGCTGATCATCGGCGCGCTGTCGGATCAGTACGGGTTATCGAGCGCGTTTCAAGTCGTCGCGGTCGTCACGGTCATCGCGGGGATCATGAGTTTCTTCCTGCAAAAAGACGCTGGCTAATCGACAAAATCTCGTATGCAAGAATCCTGTTTGTTTTGGCAAACAGTCTCACGGTACAATACATAACATTCATACGTCGTGAACGTCTTTATCGAAGGGACATGCCGTGAGCCTCTGGAAAGACAAATACGTCATCGGGCTGACTGGCAATATTGCGGTGGGCAAAAGTTTAGTGCGCCAGATGACGCAGCATCTTGGTGCGTATACGATTGATGCCGACGCGCTGGCACATCAAGTCATGATGCCCGGTGCGCCCGCGTATCTGCCCGTCGTCGAAATGTTCGGCAAAATCGTGCTGGACGAAAATGGGCACATCAACCGCGCGCTGTTGGGGCAAATCGTGTTTGCCATCCCCGAAGCGTTGGCGAAACTCGAATCGATCACGCATCCGACCATCAATCAGGCGATGATGACACTGGTTACGCGCGCAACGCAGCGTATCATCGTCATTGAAGCGATCAAGCTGTTAGAAAGCGCGAATCTGACGGCGGCGATTGATACAGTGTGGGTCGTCGATGCGCCACCCGAAGCACAGTTGAAACGCCTGATGGATAAGCGCAAGATGAGCCATGATGAAGCGCGCCGCCGCATCGCCGCGCAGCGCCCCCAAATCGACAAGCTCCAGCGCGCCAATGTGATCATTCGTAACGAAGGCGATCCAAACGAGACATGGCGCCAAGTTCAAACGTCGTGGAACGATATCCAGAAAGCGCTCAAGCTGACGACTGGCGAAGTTGATCGGTTCAGTGTGCCGACGCCGCGTCCGTCCACTGCCGCTACATCGACCACACCCAGCACCCAACCCAAACCGCTGACGCAGCAGATGCCGCCCGCGCCTGCCGTCACCAACGCGGTCGCTGCAAATTCCGCGCAGCGCACGCCAGCGCCGAGCACACAACCGTCGATGCAACCCGTTCGACCCGTTGCGCCTGGTGCCCCCGCTGCGCTCCGTCCGATCACGCCGCCGCTTGCGGTTTCAGTGCGGCGCGGCAAACCGAGCGAAACCACCGAGATCGCACGCTTTATCTCTCGTGTGAGCGGCAAAACCGTTGAATCGATTGATATCATGCTGGCGTTCGGGCAAAAGAGCTACTTGCTTGCCAACGACAGCGCGCTTACGATCGTCGGCGTGGTTGGCTGGCAGGTTGAAAACTTGATCACACGCGTCGATGAAATTTATCTTGACCCAAGCGTACCGAAAGAATCGGTGATCGGCGCGCTCGTCAATGCGATTGAAGATCACTCAAAAGACTTACAAAGCGAGGTCAGCTTTATCGCGCTGTCTGCCAGCACGCCCAACGATATTGTCACCGCTTTCTTGAATGGTGACTACACGCCGATCAAGATGGAAGAGATCAAGTATCCGGCGTGGCGCGAAGTCGCGCGCGAAATGCTTAACACCGAAACGCGCCCATTGATGAAACAACTGCGCGCTGACCGCGTGATGAAACCGATCTAAAGGAACTGATATGACGACTTTTGAACGTATTCCGCCGATTAAGTGGGCAATGGTGCATCCGCGCCTCGCCGCATGGATCGCGCTTTCTGTCGGTATGATTGTGCTGCTCGTCATTGAAGCGCGCGATGTTGGTTTGCTGCCACTGCAATGGGTGGCACTGCTCAGCGCGTGTGTGCTGGTCGCAGGTGCGTGTGTGTGGATTATCAGTTGGGAAGATGCCGACGACGAAGAACAAGATATCGATAATCGGAAACCGAAAGGGGACAGCGAAGAAGTTAAAAGTTAAAAGTTACGAATGCACGATGTGACGTTCAACTTTGAGCTTTCAACTTTAATCTGTGTTTATGCCCCGTCTCGACCAACGACTTGGCTTGACGCGCTACGAAGCCGACGAAGCCTACAAGCGCGCGCTCGATTCGTATAAAGGCGGCGATTTTGATACCGCTATCGATTCGATCACGGCGGCGATTGACGCTTTACCCAACCACGCCGAGTATTATGCCGCGCGTGGTTTCTTTAACCTTGAAGATGGGGAAGACGAAAAAGCGCGCGACGATTTCAACGCGGCAATCAAGCGTTATAAGTACGAAATGCTGGCACACTACGGCTTAGGGATGCTGGCGTATAAGCAAGCGGCAAAATCCACCGATGCGGCGGCGTGGGACGAAGCGCTCAAGCATTTTTCCACCGCGGCACGTATCGATTCGCAGCGTGCCGAGACATTGTATTATCTGGCGCTGGTGTACTATCACCGCCGCGATTACCCCAATGCTGTCCAATATATGTTGAGCGCACAAACTGCCTTCGAAGCGGCGGGAGACCGTCGTAAATCGAGCGCCGATAAATGGGTGCGCGAATTTACGCGCATGGTCGAACGCACGCGCGGTTTGCTTTCGGCAGCGCAGCAGCCGCGCTTAACCGAGTGACCGTACCGCCGCTCCCGCCCCGTTTCACGCTGATCGCGCTGTGTTTTGGCGGCATCCTGTTTAGCTGGCTCAGCTTAGAAGACAGTTCTGTGCTGCCTGCCAGTTTAATTGGCGCTGGCGTGGCGATTTTGATGGCGCTGCGCTGGGTTTTTGTCCGTTTTGGCGGTCGGACGCTCGCATTTTCAACGGCGCTTTTGGGCGCGATTTTAGCAGGCATGGTAATTGGCGCGAGTGCGGCAGTATTGACGGCGGCACTGATGTTGTTCAAAAACGGGATGCACGCCCACGTTTTCCCTGATTTTCCTGGTGGCTTGATCCTCGATATGATCGTGCGCGCACCCGCGTGGGCAGTGGCAGGCGCGTTGGTGGGGGCGGGTGTGGCGCTAATGATCAATACCAGCGATCAAGCCGCACAGTCCGCCGAGCCGGTCGCCCTTGCGAATGAGGCTGATCCTTAAGCACAGAGGCGACCTGATGGATCGCCTCTACAACGCGTTACGACTTTATCACATATCACATGGCAACTTCTTGCATAATCTCTGTTACGGTTTCGGGGTCGAGCGCGAACTTGAAAATGTGTGACTCATACGGCGCGAGATCGACAAATAAACCATCATGGGTCATTTCACGCCCGTGCCGCTCATATTCCGTGTCGTCAATCGAATCGAATAAACACCATGTCCGGTCTTTGAGCCAATCCCAGACTTCGAGCTTGACGCGCCCAAGCGAGCGGTATCCGGTCAGGTTGACCACGATCAGCCGATAATCTTTGCCGGGAAAATTCCAGCCATACGCCAACAAGTTGTTGTTGCTATAGTCACCTGCACCTGCCGGATTGACATTGAACAGATAAAACTGACCGTCACGATAAATCGGGTCGGCAGTTTCGCGCAGCAAGCGCAGATAGTACGCTTCTAAATCGCGGTCGGCGGGTTCATCTGGCTGACGTTTGATTTGCACAGGCAGCTTTTTTGTCCTGCCGACCAGTTGTCCTTCGTGCAGCAGCGCGCCACCGGGCAGCGTACAGATCAAAGTCGCCGCTGGACGGCTGCGCTGGGCGCCGAGCGTCTCATAAGCGCGCTTTTCGTCGTGGTTTTCGATGAAACGAAGTAAATGCTGTTGATAATCGATGTTCGCCAGCAAATGCGCGCGTAACTGTATGACATCGCCTTCGCCTACACGATCATAAAACGTCTTGTCGTAAGCAAAATCGAAGCCCTGCTGTATGATCTCGTATTCTTTGTCCCAGTACACTTCTGCAACAAATGTGAATACCGGGTAGCGCGCACGTATCGCTGGGATAACGTCGCGCCAATAATCGGTCGCGGGTTTTTCTCCGACATAGCCGTTCCAGGTATTGGCAAAAATGTCGTTGAACATGAGCATCGCCATATCACAACGTACGCCGTCACATTGGGCGGCAATATCGAGCAGTATATCGATGTGTGCCTTGCGTAAATCGGGGTTGAAAGCGTTCAACTGCGCGGTATCTGACCAACCCGCGAAATTCGGATCGCGCCCATGTGCAAGCACGCGCTGACCTGTACTCGTTTTGACCGGAAAAAAGTCGCTTCTGCGTCGCTCCAGGTCGATGGGCTGACCCTGCACGATGTATTCAGGGCGGCGCGCCGTCCACGCATGGTCGGCGGCGACATGATTCGGCACGAAATCGAGCATCAGTTTGATGCCTAATGCCGCCAAACGCAGGCGAAATTTTGCCAAGCCTTTACGCCCGCCGATGCCATCATCGACTCGATAATCGTGTATCGCATACGCCGACCCGATAACGTCGTCATCTTTGATATCGGGCAGCACCGACTGATATTGGTATTTGTATTTCAGCCCGATCTGCCGCCCGAAAGGGCTGCGCTGCCATACGCCCATCAGCCAGATCATATCGATGCCGGGACGCGCCAATTCACGCAGTGCCGACTCTGGCACATTTGCCAGTGTGATATTCATGCCATGTTCACGGCTGAGCGCGTTTAACCATACCCATGTATTGATTTGGTAGATAAATAATTTTTCAGAAACGCCGGGCATTTCAAGAAGTCCTTTAACTCACGACTGTAATGGATAATTGCGGCACATATCGTACTCCGCTTATCCAGTTTATGCCATGTGTGCTTCACAAAGTTGCACGATTTTCACAATCGTGCAGGCGCTGATGTAGTATTTGATTCAAGGGCGGCGCTTGTGCATAATGCTTAAAAAAGGGAAAACATCGATGACTGAAGGTTATTTTGTAACCCCGCGCGACGTGGGACAAATTGAAATGTTACCGGGTATTCACCGCCGCACGATGGGTATGACCGATGAAGTGATGTTGTGTGAATTCTTTTTGCAGCGCGAGGCGCTAGTGCCGCCGCACAGCCACATGAATGATCAAGTCGGTTATGTCGTGTACGGCAGCGTAGAAATGACGATCGGCGATACCCTGCGCGTTTTGCAGCCAGGCGATAGTTACGCGATCCCGGGCGGGGTGCTGCATGGCGCACGCGCTGTTCTCGATTCGCTCGTCATCGATGTATTTTCGCCGCCGCGCGACGATTACCGTACCGAAGCGCGCTGAAACAGCTATAATTAAGGGTATGATTTCGGGACAGCGTTTGACTTGTCTGCAAAATTTTGCTTAAACGATGGATGTATACGGGGTCAGGGCTTAAACCTACCCTGGGATAGTACTGTTGAGGGCGTGCACATATGGATGTTTACGGCTCGGACGAACGACAAAAAGGCAAAGCACGCGAACGCATGGAAGCCCGCAAACGCCGCCGCCTCCCAATGGCGACGCCGCTTGATCCCAACGCGCCGCCGCGCACGATGGCGACGCCGGAAGCCAGCGCAGGAACACAGCCGGCATCGTATGCCGCGCCAACGCAGCGCACGGCACGAGTCACCACTGATACGACACCATCCGCCGCAGAATCAGTGCCCGCAACCCCTTCAACACGCCGACGCGCCACTCAATCGGTCTCGCGCGCTGCTCAATCCGCTGCGCACGCTGTCGAACAGGTTGATTGGAGCGGTGTACGCCGTTCCAGCAAAAAAGCGGTGCTGGCAGCGCGCGACAGCGTCTGGTATGCACGCAATAACCCGCGTATTTTGTTCATGATCGTTGGTGTTATGGCGGCTGCGTTCGCGCTTTGGTCACTGGTGTATGTGTCTGGATCGCGCGTTTTTCCCGGCGTAACCACGATGGGCTTGAGCGCAGGCGGCTTGACCGCTGAAGAAGCCGTTGAAGCGCTGCAAAATTATTGGAATCGTGAACTAATGCTGACGCTTCGCGACGGCGAGCGCACCTGGCAGGTCAACCCGACCGAGTTCGGTTTGCGCTTGAATGCACGCGAAACCGTCGATGCGATGCGCGCCGTTGGGTTGGCAGGTTTTCCGCTCGGATACGTCGTCAAGCCGACGGTTGAAATGGATATTCTGCAAACGCAAAACGTACTGCTTGAGATCAGCGAACAGGCGCAAATTCAACCGCGCAACGCGGGCTATAAATGGGAAAACGATATCCTGATTGGCACTGAAGGAACGGCTGGACGCTTTCTCGATGTCTCGACCACGCTCGACGCGCTGCAAGATGAACTGACCGAGATCGTGTCGTCGCAATCGTTCGATTTGATCATGACAACGGTGCAGCCCGATGTGGTCGATCCTGAACCGTTCATGGATGATGTGCGCGCGCTGGTCACAGATACATTCGTGCTGAACGGCTACGATCCGTTCACCAATGAGCGCTGGGCATGGGCGACCGACCGGACCACATTTTTGAGCTGGCTCGAAGCGGGTTATGACTCGCTGACGCTGCGCGAAACCGAGTTCGCGCCGTTCGTCGCGGAGCAAACCAGCGTTTTACAGCGCAGTAATCCACTGCGTTATCTCGAACCGACCGAGACGATCGGTCTTGTGCGCGCGGCGATTCAGTCGCGCTCCAGGGAAGTGTATCTGCGCGTGCGTTATCAACCGGATACGTATCAATTTGAGTCGGGCGACACAGGGTATTATGTCGCACGTAAGACAGGCATCCCGTTCGGGTTGATTCAGGAAGCCAATCCGGGGCGCGACTGGGAAGAGATGATTAGTCCCGGCGAAATCATCAATCTGCCGTCGCGCGATACCACGCTGCCGACCGAAATCCGCCCGGAAAAGCGGATCGTGGTCAACATCGATACGCAGTATCTTGTCGCGTATGAGAATGGCAATGTCGTGTTTGAATGGCTGATTTCGACGGGGATGAACAGCGCGCCGACGTATCCTGGCGTGTACCAAATCCTGAGCCATGTCGATTTAGCGACGGGGAGCAGCTTTGAACTGTGTTCTGCCGATACGTGCGGCACGTGGGATATGTACTGGTTCATGGGCATTTACGAGGTGTTTCCGGGTTTGGTCAACGGCTTTCACGGGGCGGTCGTGCTGCCCAACGCGACGCTGCTGGGCGGCGGCAACGTGGGGCGACCCTTCACGTATGGCTGCGTGATGAGCGAGGATGGCAATGCCGAACTGCTGTACCGTTGGGCGGATCAAGGCACGATTGTCGAGATCATCAGCAGTGAGTACGACCCACAAAGTGATCTCGGCTGGCATGTCCGCAATGGGACGTATACATCGCTGCCGCGCATTGTACCGGGTTCGACGACGGTTGACCCGGGGGACGACGTGATGGGGTCGCCCGCTGCGCCACCTGTCGAATTAGAGGAAAGCGTCGGGTCTCCGGCGTAGGTAAGGGCAAAAGCCAAGGGCATAACACGAAGATATAAAGGGTGATTGTAGGGGCTTGGCAGATGCCAAGTCCTTTTTGTTGCCGATGGGGTGGCGGGCGTCGGTCATTTTGTTGCAATTTAGTTCCGCAGTGACGATGTAACAGGATGATGTAAATTATGAATTGCAGGCGTAGGGCAACCGTAGGTAAGATGTAGTAAAATTTTATAATGTTTGGGGTAATATCGAGAAAAGAGCGACTCGCTGTTAATACCGGAGCGCCCGCTATGAACCGTCGCCTCGCCCTGATTACGCTGCTGACCGCGACGCCGACGCCGAGTCCAACGGCGACGCCGACTCCGGTAGAGACGCCGAGTCCAACGGCGACAGTACAGCTCAATGAGACAACGCGATTGTCCTCACCCTGACCGATCAGGGCATCGGCATCTTGCAAGACGAACAACTGCGAATCTTCGAGCCGTTTTATCGCGGCAGCAATATTGGCGAGATTGAAGGAATGGGGTTAGGCTTGACCATCGTCCGCAGCATCGTCGATTTGTTGGGCGGGGACATCACCGTCGTATCGCCCATCCATCTTGATTCTGGCATCATGTTCACAATTCAGATACCTACGAAATTCCGCGATACAGCGACCATTTACGGATAAATATATATGCAAATTGCGCTCTTGATCGTCGGCGTCGTCGCAGGCATCTTATCAGGGATGTTCGGCATTGGCGGCGGGGTCGTCATCGTGCCAGCGCTGGTCACACTCATGGCGTTTTCGCTGCAACAAGCCGTTGGCACATCGTTGGCAGCGTTGCTGATGCCTGTCAGTATTTTCGCCGTCATTCAATACTACCGCGCGGGTAAACTCAAACCTGGCATCGCGCTGCCTGTCGCACTGGGTTTGATTGGCGGTGGGGTCATCGGCGCGCGCTTAGCGTTGAACCTGCCAACGGTCACGCTCCAGCAGCTTTACGGGGTATTCCTGCTGTTCGCAGGCTGGCGCTTTATCGAACCACGCCACTGGTGGGCGCAGAGTCGTAAAACTGCGCCGCCCCCCGTCGAAACACAAGGCGGCGGCGAAACTCAGGTGTCAATCTGGATACTGCTGCTGTTGGGTGTTGGCGCGGGCGTGCTATCGGGGATGTTCGGCATCGGCGGCGGGATTATCATCGTGCCAGCGCTGGTCGGTTTGCTCAGGTTCGATCAAAAAGTCGCGGTCGGCACATCGTTGGGTGCGCTGCTGCTGCCCGTCGGCTTGGGCGGAGTGCTGGCGTATTACGAACAAGGATTGATCGATGCGAGCGCAGCGGCGTTTGTCGCGCTTGGATTGGTGATTGGCGCATTTTTGGGCGCGCGCATCGCACTCGGTCTGCCTTCCAGCACCATCAAACGATTATACGGACTCTTTCTACTCGTGGTCGCGCTGCGTTTTATCCTGGCACCGACGGGTTGATACTTTCATACCACTGCCCCCATTCCAGCATCAGCAGCAGCACAGGCTTAAGCGATTGCACGGTCTCTGTCAGCGAATATTCGACTTTCGGCGGTACTTGCTGGTACACCTCGCGATGAATAATGTCATCGGCTTCGAGTTCGCGTAAATGCTGCGTCAGTATTTGCCGTGTCACGAAGGGTATCAATTTTTGCAGTTCGCCAAACCTTCTCGTGTCACCTCGAAAATCTGTTAGGTCCATGGACGCTGGGCGGCATCGTCGAACGCGATGTGCTGGAATATCCGCTCGATTTGGATATGCAGATCGGTTGGATTTCGCATGACGATCTCGGCGCGTTGATGGCGGCGGTAATCGAACATCCAGAACTTGCGCCGTTGAGTCTACGCATCAGCGGCGTCGAAAATGTGACGGGTGTTGAACTGGCGGCACGTATTTCCGACGGTATCGGGCGCACGATCACGTTTCAACCGATCACCTCACAGGCATTTGGCGACTTGCTCGAACGTTATATGGGACCCGGCACTGGTGCAGGCACAGCCGCAGCTTACGAATTTCAGCGTGTCAACAAAAACCTGATCCCGATGTGGACGGACATGACGCCTGTGCTTGAAAAACTCCCCGTGCACATGACCTCGATCACCGAATGGGCGCGCCGCGTCGCACCGATGTTGAGTCGTCAACCGCAAACGACTTAAGCGTAATAAAAGCATCTTAGGCGGGTCACATGACCCGCCTAAGATCAGGGCGATTATCCGCTTGAAAACCCGCTTGGCAACCCATGTACATCTCCTTTGATGCGCGTACGATGAAAATCATCAACGATCTACAGGGAGAAAATGCCATGCACTTCAAACCGGGTGCCGAAGTTTTAACCGCCGATGGGCGTAAAGTGGGGCGCGTCAAAAGCGTCATCATCAACCCGCGTACGAGCGAAGTTTCGGGCTTGATCGTCGAACGCGGCTTCTTGCTTACCGAAGAAAAAGTCCTGCCGCTGTCGTGGATTGGTCATACCGAAGGCGAAACCACTGTCACATTGACGGCGGGCGTTGATAAATTCGATGAACTGGAATCGTTTCAGGAACGCGACTATACCCCTGTCGATGAGACGAACGGCAGCACCAACGTAACGGTACTTCCCACCTACTATCCATACGGTTCGCCAGGGTACTACCCGATGAGTATGGCATTTGGCAACGCCGTGCCTGTGATAGACACAATGGCAACTGCAAGCGATCACCCCCAGTATGTGGAGACGACGCACGAAAATATCCCGTCGGATACGGTGACGGTCAACGTCAATGCGCGCGTGCTGAGCAGCGACGATAAGCATGTCGGCAACGTCGAAAGCGTGTTCACCAGCGATACAGGTAAAGCAACCCATATGTTGGTCAATAAAGGCTTGTTCTTCAAAACGCGCAAGCTGATTCCTACCGACTGGATCAGCACTGCCAGCGATGATGTGCATCTGTCTGTGACTGCCGACCGATTGGATCGACTGCCCGACTACGATACCTACGACTGGCGTGTACGCGAAGTCCGCTAGTCTCTTCAAAGGCGACCTGACACGTCGCCTTTTTTGACGCCTTGACATATCGACACTCATCAATATATACTGGCATCTATGGATGAGAAACAGCTTTACATCAACTTTGGCAAGGCGATTGGCGACGAAACACGCGCGACCATTATGGAGTCGTTGTGCTGTGTGTGGTTGAGCGTCAACGATCTTGTCGAGACTTTGGGTGAAAGCGTCAAACAGCCTACGGTCAGTCACCACCTTAAAGTATTGGAAGAAGCGGGGCTGGTGTACGTGCAGCAGGTTGGGCGCAACCGCTATTACACGCTCAATCGGCGCGCGGTGCAAGTGTGCTGCAATGTCGTCGTGACACGCTTGCAGGCGTTGACCGAAGGGGATGTTATCCCGCTTGATAGTATTCCGGTTTTGGACATACCCTAACTTTTTTTCGGCACATCTATCGATGCTCATCAATGAATTGATGTCATGACTTCTGAAATCGGGTCACTCAAAACAGGTAAATCAACGTCAATCTCGTATGGGTGGGCGGTCGTCGCGGCATTGTCGTTGACCGAAACTGTCTCGTATGGCGTTCTTTACTATGCCTTCACGGTATTCATCGAACCGATGCAGGTCACGCTCGGTTGGTCGCGCGAAGCGATCACCGGAGCATATTCGCTCTCGCTGTTGGTCAGTGGGATCGCGGCGCTTTCGATTGGGCGTTGGATCGATGTATACGGCGCGCGGCGGATCATGACGATTGGCGCGGTCGCGGCGTCGCTGCTGGTGGCGGGGTGGGCATTTGTCGATAGCCTGTTCGCGTTTTACGCGCTGTGGGTCGGGCTGGGTTTCGCGTCTGCCGCCGTGCTTTACGAACCAGCATTCGCGCTGATCATGCGCTGGTTTCAAGCCGGACGCAGCAGCGCGCTCACCACGCTCACGTTCATTGCTGGTTTCGCGTCCGTCATTTTCATCCCATTGGCGGGGCGGCTGACCGCCGACTTGGGTTGGCGACCGGCACTCTTGATTTTGGCGGCGATCCTGGCGCTGCTCACGATTCCAGTCAATTTGTTCGTGCTCCGCGACCCGCCGCGCCTGCCAGCCACACCACACACGCCATCGTTTACCCCGCTCATCGACGGGGTGAGCGCGCGCGATGCGTTTAGGCGGCGCGATTTTTGGTGGCTGACGATCTCGTTTACGCTGTCAGTGTTCGTGTTCGTCGGGGTTGGTGTGCATCTCGTCCCATTTTTGATCAGCCGCGGCTATGAACCCATACATGCGGCGACGCTGGCGGGCGCAATTGGCGTGGTCGCCTTGCCCGGTCGCTTGATCTTTACCCCGCTGGGCGCGCGCATTTCGCGGCACGCGGTCGCGGCATTGTTGTTCATCACAACGGCGCTTGGCTTGATCGTGCTGCTGTTCGATACCAGCGAGATCGGCGTGTGGGCGTTCATTATCCTGTACGGTCTTGGTTTCGGCGCGGTGACGCCCGCCAAAGCCTCGTTGATCGCGGAGACGTTTGGCACGGCTCATTACGGCGATATCAGTGGACGGATCACGTTTTTTGGGGCGCTGCCACGCGCAGTATCGCCGTTCGCACTTAGCCTGCTCATCAGCTTGGCGGCGGGGAGTTATCAAGCGGTGTTGATCGTATTGATCGCAGCGGCAGGGTTAGCCGCGTTCGGCGTGATCAAAGCCAAAACATCGACGCCAATCATGGATTCACCGTAGGCGCGACCCGGTGGGTCGCCCACAATAGAGAAGAAAGGACGTTTGTATGCACAATGGCAACGGTTCACATACCATCACATCGCGCCTAAAATTCGGGGTATTCATGCAGTCGATTTACCCACATTGTCAATCTACGCCATTTTCGGCGTTTAATAGAAGGAGAATTACCATGTCAAACCAAGTGATCCAAATTCACGAGATCGTGCAAGAACGCTATGCCGCGATTGCGACAGGAGAAGCGCAAAGCTGCTGCGGTGTGAATAGTGACTGCTGTGGGGTCGATAGCGGCGTCCAGCTTTATGACGGCGCGATGCTGACACAGCTCCCCGACAGCGTGACCGGGATCAGTCTCGGCTGCGGCGACCCGGTGACGATTGCCAACCTGAGCGCGGGCGAATGGGTGCTCGATTTGGGAAGCGGCGGCGGCATCGACTGCTTTTTGGCAGCGCAGCGCGTCGGCGTGGATGGTTATGTGATCGGCGTCGATATGACTCCGGCGATGTTGGAAAAAGCCAACGCGAGCAAAGCGCGGATGGGTGTCAACAATGTCGAATTTCGGCGCGGACATATCGAAGCGCTGCCCGTCGTCAGCGATAGCATCGATGTGATTATGTCGAACTGCGTCATCAATTTGTCACCCGATAAACAAGCGGTTTTCAACGAGGCGGCGCGTGTGCTGAAACCGGGCGGACGTATCAGTGTGAGCGATATTATGACCGAAACGCCGTTCAACGACGATCACCGCGCCGACGCCGCGAAATGGGCGGAATGTGTGACGGGCGCGATCATGGTCGATGTATATATGGAGATGATGCGCGCGGCGGGCTTGGTCGATGTGCAGATGGTCGATCAAACCAGCGCCGACGGAATTGTCGAAGCACGGGCAGGAATGCCACGTGTGTTCAGCGCCCGCGTCACCGCGCGCAAACCAGCATAATCATGAACGATGCGGCGCGACCGGACGCGCGATAAAGATATTCGGCTGTGCGTCGGGGAGCGCATTTAGCGCGGCAATCATGCGCTGGACAAAATCGCCATAAGCTTCTGCGGCGATCTGCTCGATGGTATCGCCATGCCGCAGTTTGAGCGCGCCATCAATTTGGGAGTCACGCAGACGCGTTAAACACGCTTCAACATGCGCCCCGGTTGGATGTTTAGGCGATAACAGCGCGGCGATGCTCCTGCCGCGTCCCTCATCGGTGGCGGCGATTGCCAACAGCGTAATTGCCGCACCGCCCGCCCGCGCGAGACGAATACTCCATTTTTTCTTTGTGCCTCCGTGTCTTCGTGCCTTTGTGTTATGCTTTTCACTTGTCGCCTTCCCCTTGCATTATGGGCAAAAGCATACAAGAATCCAGTTTTATACATTAACGGACACGACCATGTTACGCAGACTTTTATTGTATCTTTCGACGGCAAAATGGGCGCGCGGGATTGCTACCCGCTGGGGTGCAGCGCGACAAGTCGCCAAGCGTTTTATCGCAGGTGAAACGGTGCAGGATGCGCTCGACGCTACACGCGATTTGAACGCACAAGGGCTGCTCGTTTCGCTCGATTATCTCGGTGAAAGCGTGAGCAACGCCAAAGACACCGAAGCCGTCGTCACCACCTACCGCCAGTTGATCGATCGCATCGGCACACAAAACTTACAGGCGAGCGTCTCGCTCAAGCTGACGCATATGGGCTTGGACATCAGCGAAGATTTGTGCGTTGGCAATTTGCGCCACATTTTAACCGACGCAAATGCACGGGGCGTCGCTGTCACGCTCGATATGGAAAGCAGCGATTACACTGACCGCACGCTGCGCGTCTATCGCACCTTGCGCGACGAATACGACTTCGCCAATGTCGGCACGGTGATTCAGGCGTACTTGTATCGCAGCAAAGACGACATGCGCGATCTTGCAGCCGAAGGCGCGACGATCCGCTTGTGCAAAGGCGCGTATCTCGAAGCAGAGTCGGTCGCTTTTCCCGCCAAAGCCGACGTAGATGCGCAGTACGCGCAAATCATGGTCGATTATTTGTCCGCGCCGCCGCCCGCCTTTTTGCAGATCGCCACGCATGACGAAAAGATGATCGCACGCGCCGAAACCGCGATCCGCGAGCACAATCTCGCCAAAGACCGCGCCGAATTTCAGATGTTGTACGGCATTCGCACCGCGCGCCAGCACGAATTGGCGGCGGCGGGGTATCCGGTGCGCGTGTATGTCCCGTTTGGCGAGGCATGGTATCCGTATTTTATGCGTCGTTTAGCGGAACGTCCGGCGAATTTGTGGTTTTTCGCGCGCAGTTTGTTTCGGCGGTAAAGCATCGTGACATGCTATCGTCAACCGGTCATTATGAATTTACCATTCAGCTATCGTAGCGACGACGATGCCTTAACCAATCAGGTCGAGGCGTCGCTGCACGAGCACGTTAGCGCGTGCCGCCCCTCTCCACACGGAGAAGGGCATTCGTCGAGGGGTTGAGGGGTGAGGTTCGTTTTCCCTTAACTTGACAATTTTTCCCATTCGCTCATCGTCGCCGCCAACTGGGATTCCACCGCTTGATATTCATCCTTCAGCGCGCGGACGTTGCCACCATCACCTTTGATACTGGCGACAGCGAGCGCGTTCGTGACCTCGACCAGACGTGCTTCCAACGGTGGGATGCTGGCTTCGACTTCTGCGATCCGCTTTTCCAGATCATGCGGATTCAGCCCGTGCTTTTTCGCACTCTTGCCTGATCCATTCGATCCGTTGCCGTTGGCTTTCGCCTTCTTTTCGGCTTGGCGTGCCGCCAATGCACGCTGCGAATCGCGCACGCCGACATATTCGTGATACGTGCCTTTGAACACATCGAGTTTGCCTGGAGACACCGACCAGATTTGCGTCGCCAGCGCTTCAATCAAGTAGCGGTCATGGCTGACAAGCAGGATAGTGCCCGCAAAATCTGCCAGTACGCTTTGCAAAATTTCTTGACTGGCGATATCCAAGTGATTGGTCGGCTCGTCGAGCAGCAGTAAATTCGCGCCCGCCAACGTCAATTTCGCCAGCGCGACGCGCCCACGTTCGCCGCCGCTCAAACTGCTGATCGGTCTGAATACGTCGTCACCAGTGAACAGGAAACGCGCTAGCAAATCGCGCGCGGCATTGATCGCCAATTTTTGCCCCGCCATAATCTCTTCCAGCAGCGTATTGGTAGGCGTGAGCAGTTCGTGCGCTTGCGCGAAATAGCCGACCTTGACCGCCGCGCCGATTCTGACCTCACCCGACAGCGCCGGAATTTCCCCGATGATGGTTTTGACGAACGTGCTTTTGCCAGCGCCGTTCGGTCCGATCAACGCCGCGACTTCGCCGCGCGTCAAGATAATATCGGGCGCGCTGAAAAGCGGCGCGGGCGCATCCTGATAACCGACTTTAACGCCGCGCGTGATGACGACCTGATCGCCGCTGCGCGTGACGCCACTCATACGCAAGTGCATCTGATCGCGGTTGTGGGGCTTCTGAATCAAGCCGCCTTCTTTTTTCAGACGATCCAGACGTGTACGCCGCCCCTGTGCCTGTTTGGTATTTTGTCCGGCGAGATTGCGCCGAATGTATTCGGTCTCTTTGGCGATGAATGCCTGCTGCGCTTCATACTCTTTGATCAAACGCTCGTGCCGTTCACCACGCTGTTCAACGTAATGGCTGTAGTTGCCACGATACGTTTCGATAGTCCCGTAGTTGAGTTCCCAGACCGTAGTCGCAACCGCGTCCATAAAGTAACGGTCATGGCTGACAACGATTATCGCGCCAGGAAATTCTTTCAGGAAACCTTCGAGCCATTCGACCGCCTCGATATCGAGATGGTTGGTCGGTTCGTCGAGCGCGAGAACATCGGGTTGTTCGAGCAGCAGGCGACCGAGCAGCGCGCGCGTTTTTTGTCCGCCGCTCAACTGAGTGATGGGGCGGGCATAATCGTCGGGTTTGAAGCCCAAGCCTTGTACGATGCTTTTGATGCGCGATTCAATCGTGTACCCGCCCATATTGATGAATTGTTCCTGCAAATCGCCATACTCGTTCATCAATTGCAGGTGTAACGCCTCGTCGGTCTCATCCGCGAGCCGATGTTCGAGAATCGTCAACTGCGTTTCCATCGCGCGGATGGTCTCCGCGCCCGCGTTGACTTCATCCCACAGACTGTGATCGCCGGAAAGTTCGGGGCGTTGTGGCAAAAACCCGATGCGAATGCCTTTCGCGCGAAACACGCTGCCTTCACTCGGCAAATCTTTACCGATCAGAATGTTGAGCAGCGTCGTTTTGCCCGCGCCATTTGCGCCCACCAGCGCGATGCGCGCGCCATGTGCGACTTCTAGATTGATCTCGCTGAAAACTTCATCAGCGCCATAAAATTTCGCAAGTTGAGAAGCAGTCAGAATGGACATAAACGGTTTATGCACCCCTTAAATGACGCCAGCGATTATATCACAGGCGTAAATTTTAGTTTACAGAGTTGAAGATCAAACCATGATTTTGGGGTTAATCGAATATTCATTAATTAAATTTGTAATTTTGGCGTAGACTGACATAGTAGAAAAAAACAATGTTCCGAAAATAGCTCACTATTTTACTCGTCGTATTTGCACTTGTATTGATAGGGGTTGTAAGCGCAAATGCACAGGACGGACTTGTCGGCAATGCAGCAACGGAGACCCAACAGCGCCTATACCGGGAAGTGAATTTTTCTCTTATGCCGTGTATCAATGTGATAGCTCACTTTGCGCTCAACATCCGACTGGTCAACGTCAAGCTGTAGTAACGACTTACCTGTTTAATGGTCAATATTATGGTACATATTGTTGCACAGCCTGCGGGGTAGACCCATTTCTTCGTTGCGTAACAAACGAATAACTATAAAAACAAACTAGCAAATAGTTTGCACCATTCGCCCATCAGGTTGAAAGGTTCGTATAGTGAACAACTCCAGACCTATCTTCAAGCGAGTTGTAATCATTTGTGCAGTCACAGTATTCGCAACAATTACCGCCCCCATCAACGCACAACAAATACTCGACTGTCCGAGAACAACGCCATCTGGCGTCGATGCGCTGCTTGAAGCGGCGGCTAATTGTCTTACCGATCCAGTTCGCAACGCCAATTCTGTGTTGGAATTCGCCCGTGCCGCCACTGCACAACTCACCCTAGATGACGCGCGTCTTGTCGATGCGTATCGTTTGCAAGCCGATGCCCATATGTGGCTGCGTCAATATGGGCAGTCTATCGCATGGCGCACATTGGCAATCGCACTCGACCCGACGAATGCCGACGATTACGCCCGACGCGCTGGTGCGATGTCCGCTATTGATGATATTGAAGGCGCATATAGCGACCAAGAACAAGCAATCGCGCTCGATCCGAATAACGTCGACCGCTATTTGTCACTCGCTGATTACCTGCTCGATAATGACGACACCGAACGGGCGCTCGATGTCATAAGCCGTGCGGTAGTCATCGCGCCAGAAAACGCGGCAGTTCGCCAAATTTTAGGCGATGTTTACTACGCACAGCAAACCTATGCCCAAGCGCGAAACGAATACGAGCAGTATTTGCTGCTGACCAATAATGTGTCGCCTGTCGTTCGGGCGCGTCTTTTGGTGATCGAACGGCGGCTTGGCAACTAATGTTCTCAGCTTAAACCCTATGCCTATACATTGAATGCTCTACCGTTTCGTTTTAGGTAGCGCATTTTTATGTCGATTTGTACCTACGCTTACGTTCTGCACATGTGTGAAAATTGTGAAAAATACTGCCAAAGGGACTGACTAGTACCAGCGTTCACTCTTTATGAAGCCAAACCTGAGTTACGCTGATATTATGTTTCGTAGCGTAGATAAAGTGACTGCTCATGCGCAAGCCTATTTTCATCGTCGTCCTCATCGCGTTGTTGTGCACACTCCTACCGGCATCGGCTGATACCTCCGATAAACTCGTTTTAGCGCTGTATTTTGGCTGGTGGACACAAGAAGGATGGGCAGAAGAACGCATCAACGATGCGCCGCTCAGCCTATACGATGTCCGTAACATCGACGACAGCGCCGCCCAAATCGCACAAGCGCGCACTATCGGCATCGATGCGTTCGTCGTCGATTGGTTAGGCGTGCAAAACGACAACCTCACCCATCTGGCATTTCAAAATGTGCTGACCGCGAGTGCCGCCAATGATTTTTCGGTGGCGGCGTTGATTGACCTGAATGAGCGCGATTATCTTTCGTCGTTTCAACAGCTCGAAGAAACCATGCATTACCTGTTCAACGAAGCGATCCCACAGTCGTCATATCTGCGCATCGACGGCAAGCCAGTGATCTACTTTTGGAATCAACAACGGTTCTCTGTCAGCGCGTGGATGGCGCTCCGCAGTGTATATGACCCGAATTACGAAACGATATGGATGATGGAAGGCACAACTGCCGCCTATATGCCGACCTTCGACGGGATGTACCTGATGACGACAACATGGACGGATGACCCGGTGACAGTGATGCAGTACTGGCAAGAACGCACGGCAATGTTCGGCGGGCAGTATTTCCACCCGACGGCTGCGCCCGGTTGGGATGAATCGGAGTTCGCGGGCTGGCGTTCCGATACCGCGCCGACGCGCGAGCGTGCCGACGGCGATTTCTTGCGCGATAGCTGGGATGCCGCGATGACCATGGCGGATGATCGGGTGATTTTGCTCACAAGCTGGAACGGCTATTATGAAAATTCGCACGTTCAGGCGAGTGTCAATTACGGTACCCAGACGACCGATTTGCTCGCCGCTTTGATTAACGAATGGAAAGCATTTTAGCGCGTTTCCCCCCACAATCTCCGATGCTATGAAACGGCGAGTCCACTCAGACTCGCCGTTTTCAATTAGAATCGGCATGTCTGTTTTCACAAGAGGATAAACGGTCAACGACCCCATAGCTAAAGCTAGGGGCTTGCAGTTATGGCGGGCGCGAAGCCCAAGACACACACCGCGTATGGCGGATTGACTGCCGCCCGGCTCGCAATTACACGAGCCGCGTTCTGGAACTCCCGTTCCGTTGTCGGTCTGGTGTTGAGCCAGAATAAACTGTTTCTCTGCCTGAGCAGAGTGCCTTACCGACTGTCCTGATTGTATAACAGAAAGGAAAAAAGGCGCTATCCCTCCCCATGTCTAAAGACAGGGGTATCTCGCGCCGATTTGATGAACCTGCTTGCGGTGAGCTATTTTTTTCATCTTATCGCTACGGTGACATGGCTGGGCGGGTTGGTTGTACTCTCGATTCTGGTCTTCCCCGAAACCAGGCGCGTATTGAACGAACAGCCTGCTTTGTATACGTTATTGTCGCGTATGCGTCAGCGTTTTTTCCCGTTAATCAATTTTAGCCTGGTGGTGTTGATTCTGACCGGGTTCGTGCAAATGTCGGGTGATAAGAATTATGACGGCGTGCTACAATTCACCAACGAATGGAGCCGCGTGATTTTGCTCAAGCATATCGCCTTCATCGGTATGATCGTGTGCGGTGCGCTGTTGCAATTCGGCGTCGCACCCGCGCTCGAACGTGCCAGTTTATTGATCGTCCATGGCAAAGGCGATGTGCAAGAAACCGAGCGCTTGCGCCGTCGTGAGGTGCGCTTGACGTGGGTGAATGTTGTCTTGGGCGTGCTGGTGCTGGCATTCACTGCGTGGGCGACCTCGCTGTAACGCGGACGATCACACAGAATTTTTTAAGATTGAACGAGGGATGGTTTTATTTGTCGAATCGCACAGGCTACGCGCTGGCGGTAATCGTACTTTTGATTAGCGCCGGGCTGCGTTTTTATGCATTAGCGACCGTACCGCCTGGTTTTACCGATGCCGAACTAACCGATGTACGCTTGACCGAAGCGGTGCGGGCGGGCAACATTCGCGTCTTCTATGATGTGGATGGTGCCGGACGCGAAGGCTTATACCCTGTGCTGCTGGCGGCATCGACGACTGTCACCGGCGGCGGCTTAATCGGCTATCGGATGCTCTCATACCTTGCTGGCATGGTGACATTAGCGCTGATTTACGCACTTGGGCGGCGCTTGTTCGGCGCGGGCGCAGCGATTACGGCGATGGCTGTTTTTGGCATCAGCCTGTTTCCGATTTTACTTGCGCGCGGCATCACGCGCGAAACACTACTGCCCCTTTATATTACCGGGACACTGCTGGCATTGGCGCGCGCGCTGCCGATCTATGGAACGGCGGATGCGGGACGTTCTGGTCAAACGACGGCGTTTGCGGCGCTGGCATTCCTGCTGGGCATCGGCTTTTATATTCACCCGATTAGCCTGATTTTTTCGCTGGCAGTCATGGCGTTCATCGCTTACATGATCTTTACGCGCCAGCCGTTATCGCGCCGCACCATTAGTAACTTGTGGTTTTCGGTCGTCATCATGATTGTGATCGCCGCGCCGTATCTGATCGCCAGCTTTAGCACACCCGAACTCGCTGGCGCAGGTCGCCTGTTATATGACAGCGACACACCGCGCCAGACCGGATGGTTGCAATCCGCAGCGCTTAGCCTGAATGGACTGTTTTTGAGCGGCGATCTCACGCCGAACTTTAATTTACCCGGTCGCCCACTGCTCGATTTTGCGACGGGCTTATTGTTCTTGATCGGCTTGATCACGGCGATCCGGTTTTGGCGTCAGCCCCGCTGTGCGTTGATCCTAATCGCGCTTGTGTTCCTGCTGCCGATTGCCCTGTTTGCGCGCCGCAGCCCGAATTTTCTGGCTTTTTCGGCGTTGATGCCGATGTTTTCGCTCTTGATCGGCTTCGGCGTCACGACGTTGTATCGCAGTTTCAATCGTCGTTTGCGTATTGCGGCAGTGTTGGGGGTGACGACGTTGTTGGTCATCAACATCGCATCAAGCGCGGACGCTTTGTTCGTGGCATGGGCGAATTATCCACCCGTGCGCGACGCTTATCACGCGCGGCTTGGCACGCTGGCGCATTATCTGGATCAGACCAGCGGATCGCTTGACACCGTGGTGTGTGGCTCGCTGATACCCATCGCCAACGATCTGCTTGATGCGCCGCGCGCGCTGATGTCGATGATGCACCGCCGAAATACCTTGATCCGCGCTGCCGACTGCGGCACAGGGTTGATTTTGCCCAATGGGGGTGTTGATGCGCAGTTGATTTTACCGGATGAGAACGCGCTCGATACCGTCAATCCGTTTTTGCGCGCATGGTATGAGGCGGGCGACCCGATTCAAGCGGCTGACCTGCCGCCCAACAGCGTCATTCGCATCAACGCCGAAACCCAGTTGGCAGACCGGATCGGTGCGTTCACCACGACTGCGCCCGTGTCGTACGCGCCGGAGTCTCCTGGCGGGGCAGCGCTGGCGGCGCTCCCGGTGCGCTTAGGGGGCAACCTGACGTTTCTGGGCTATGATGATACCTTTCAGCAGCGCTATGTCCCTGGCGATACCGTGCCGATTGTCACGTATTGGCGTATTGATGGCGAATTAGCGCCGGATATGCGTTTGTTCGTGCATATCCTGACTGACCCTGCCGCGATTGCCGTCCAATGGGATGACATCAGTGTGATCCCGACCCAGCTTCGCCCGCGCGATGTGTTCATTCAAGTCTCGTTCATGCAGCTTCCGTTTTCGATCCGTGACGGTTTATACGGCGTCAGCGTCGGCGCGTATACCGCTACCGACGATAATCGACTCGTCATTTATGATGGCGAGACGCCGCGCGGGGCGCGCTTGTTTCTCGGTCAGCTTGAAGTCGTGCGGGCGGTGAACTAATGTTTGAAGTCGTATTTTTGGGGACATCGGCGTCCGCGCCGTCGGTCTATCGCGGTTTGCCGTCGCTGTCGGTGTTCGGCGGCGAACATCGCTTTCTGGTCGATTGCGGCGAAGGCACGCAGCGTCAGATTTTGCGCAGCGGCATTGGCTTCAAAAAAATGGACAAAATCCTGCTCACGCATTCGCATCTCGATCATATTCTCGGTTTGGGCGGCTTGATTTCGACGTTCGCGCGCTGGGATAACGAGGCGATTGACACCATCGAAATTTATGGTGGGCGCGCGACCTTAGATCGGGTTCACGCACTCTTGTTCGGTGTCGTGCTGCAATACGAGCAGCTCCCCATCGAGATCAAAATGCTTGAACTTGTACCAGGTGTGATTTTTCAGGCGAAAGATTACAGCGTGCGCGCGATTCCGGTCACGCATCGGGGCTATGGCAACTTCGGCTTCATCTTTGAAGAACAGGCGCGTCGTCCGTTCCTGGTCGAACGTGCCGAGGAGCTAGGCGTCCCGGCGGGACCCGAACGCGGGCGTTTAGTCAACGGACACGCGATCACATTACCAGACGGACGCACAATCACGCCAGAAATGGTATTGGGTGATGAACTGCGCGGCGTCAAACTGGTGGTGATTGGGGATACCGCCCGTACCGACAATCTGCGCGACCATGTGGCAGGCGCGGACGCGCTCGTGATCGAATCGACGTTTTTGGAAATCGACGCTGACGCCGCGCGCTCTTTCGGTCACATCACCGCAACGCAAGCGGCGCGGCTCGCCGCCGATTATGGCGTTGGTACGCTGCTGCTCACGCATGTCTCGCGGCGCTACCGTGAAACCGATGTGATCGAAGAAGCGCGACGCACGTTCCCGAATACATACGTCGCGCGCGATCTGGATCACTTTATGATCAAGCGCGACGGCGTGACTAAAATCAAGCCTGATAAAAAAGACCCCGAACCGGTCGAACTCCCCGCTGAAACCGATGACTCGGCGTAGAACGTTTCTCAGGGTTCGCTAAACTCCTGATCATGGTTTGGTACGAATTGACCCTCATACTCGCGACATCACAACGTGGATAATGTCACCATGAAGTTTGATTATGACCTGATCGTTATTGGCGCAGGTTCGGGTGGGCTATCCGCCGTCGCCTTTGCGCGCGCACTGAATAAACGGGTCGCCCTGATCGAAAAACACCGCGTTGGCGGTGACTGCACGTGGACAGGCTGCGTACCGAGCAAAGCCCTGCTCAAGGTCGCGCAGATCGCGCATCATGCGCGTACCGCCGCTATCTATGGCGTGACCACCCCCACTCCAACCGTCGATATGCTTGAGGTGCGCGCGTATATCCGCACCGTCATCCAAGAGATTTACCAACACGAAACGCCCGAAATACTGCAAGCCGATGGCACAGACGTATTCCTGGGCAGCGCACGCTTTATCGATCCGCACATGATCCAGGTCGGAGAACGCCGCTTGACGAGCGCGCGTTTCGTAATCGCGACAGGCGCGCACCCGTTTATCCCCGATATTCCCGGTTTAATATCCGTGCCCTATCACACCTACGAGACGATTTTCGATAACGATCAGTTGCCGCAACACCTGATCATCATTGGTGCAGGACCGATCGGCTGCGAAATCGCGCAAGCCTACCAGCGTTTAGGCGCGCAGGTGACGTTGATCGGTGAACGGCTGCTCGCACGTGATGAACCAGAAGCCGTTGAACAGGTTAAACGGACGTTCGCGGACGAGGGGCTCATTTATGTAAACGCGAACGCGACGCGAGTCGTCAAAGAGGGACGCAGCATCATTGTTCAGGCGGGCGATCAGATTGCGCGCGGCACAATGCTGCTGATCACAGTGGGACGCGCGCCCAACGTGACCGGAATGACGCTGGAAAACGCGGGGATCAAGTTTGATAAACACGGCGTGAAAGTCGATAAGAAACTGCGTACCAGTCAGCGCCATATCTACGCGATTGGCGATTGCACAGGCGGACATCAATACACCCATTACGCGGGCTGGCAGGGGTTCAAAGCCGTACGCAATGCGTTTTTACCTTTTCCGAGTAACGGTGTACGCGAGCATGTGCCCTACACAACGTTCACCAACCCAGCGGTGGCGCGCGCGGGATTGACGGAAGCCGAAGCGCGCCAGCGTTATGGCGATGATGTCCGCGTGCTTTGTCGCGATGGGGAACATATCGACCGCGCTGTGACGGATCATGCACAGGGCAGTCTGATCAAATTGGTCACGCGTCGCAATGGGACACTGCTTGGTGCGACCGTCGTCGCCCCAGAAGCGGGTGAGATCATCACCGAATATGCACTGGCGCTCGACAATGGCTTGAAACCGAGCCAATTGGCGCAAGCAATCCACGTTTATCCGACGTTTGCGAGTGGTTCGCAGTTGGCACTGGCAGACCTTACAGCCGCGGTACTGACCGATAGCTGGCTCGGCAAACTTTTGCAACGCTTCTCAGGGCGCTTGCGCTCTACAGCATCAAGTCTATAGTGACATACTCCCCACGCCTAAAGGTGGGGGCTTCTACCCTCAATGCGACTGCGAAGGCGAACCTTCGTCTTATCGTCGCTCCGGTAGCACAGCGATGCCCCGCTGTGTTTGATATTAATCGCGGCATTGTGGTCGCGGTCAATGACAAGACCGCAATCACACGCCAACACACATTCTCAGTGAATCACGAATGTTCACCAGCCCTCATCCCCCGACCCCTTCTCCCTCAGGGAGAAGGGGAGAAAAGCGCGCTTTTGAAGTCCCTCGCCCTGAGGGAGAGGGATTTAGGGTGAAGGCAAAAACATGGTTTCGTGA
>JBBRAA010000041.1:0-32638 GCA_038207205.1 Aggregatilineales bacterium | reverse complement strand
ATGCAAACTGTGATGCAAGCGCCTGGTTCTCTCTTCGAAAATACGCGGTACGGCATTTTTATCGATAATCAATGGCGCGATGCCGCCAACGGTAAAACGTTCGCGGTCGATAATCCCGCGCTCGGTACGACACTGATGATGATCCCCGATGCGGGGCGCACTGAAACGCTCGCTGCTATCGACGCGGCACATGCCGCGCTGCCCATGTGGTCGGCGCTGCCCGCGATTCAGCGCGCGGATCTGCTGCGAAAAGCTGCCGCGTTGATGATCGAACGACGCGAACGACTAGCGACGATCATGACCTTAGAGCAGGGCAAGCCGCTTGCGGAATCGCGCGGCGAGATCACCTACGCCGCCAGCTTTTTGACATGGTTCGCTGGTGAAGCTGAGCGTGTGTATGGACAGATTGTGCCTGCCAGCGCACCGAACAAGCGAATTCTGGTTATGCGCCAGCCCATCGGCGTGTGCGCGCTGATTACCCCGTGGAATTTCCCCGCAGCAATGCTCACGCGCAAATTAGGTCCCGCGCTGGCAGCAGGCTGCACGACAATTTGCAAGCCCGCCGAACAAACGCCGCTTTCGGCGCTGGAATTGGCGCAGATTTTTCTGGAGGCTGGTTTTCCGGCAGGGGTGGTCAATATACTGCCCGCCAGTGACCCGATCCCGTTCTCCGAGACGATCTTCGCGGATGACCGCGTGCGCAAAATCTCGTTCACTGGTTCGACCGATGTCGGCAAGATTTTGATCCGCAATTCTGCGCACACCGTCAAACGCTTGTCACTGGAGCTGGGCGGCAACGCACCGTTCATCGTCTTTGACGACGCTGACTTAGACGCAGCAGTGCGCGGCGCGATTGCGTCCAAGTTTCGCAATACCGGACAAACGTGTATATGTGCCAACCGAATTTTTGTGCAGCGTGGAATTTATCAGGCGTTCACAGAACGGTTTACTGAAGAAGTCAGCAAGCTCAAGGTTGGGGACGGCTTGCTGCCCGACAGCATGATTGGTCCTTTGATCGATATCGCGGCGCGTGAAAAAGTCGCACTGCATGTCAACGATGCGCTAGCCCACGGCGCACATTTATTGCTTGGTGGGTCACCGCTCGCATCGGATCAAAACCCATCGGGGAGATTCTGGCAGCCGACGATCCTGGCAAACGTTTCGGTCGATATGTTGATCACACAAGAAGAAACCTTCGGTCCCGTCGCCCCGTTGATTGTCTTCGACAACGAAGATGAAGTGCTGGCGCGCGCCAACAATACGCCGTTCGGTCTGGCAGCCTATTTTTTCAGCCGCGATATCAGCCGCGTCATGCGCGTCGCCGAGAAACTCGAATTTGGCATTATCGGCGCGAACGACGCGCTGCCCAGCACTGCACAAGCACCGTTTGGCGGCGTCAAACAAAGCGGACTTGGACGTGAGGGCGGGTCAATGGGCATCGACGAGTATTTAGAAGTGAAATATGTGTCGTTGGGGATATAAAATAACCATGAACATAAAGCGAATTTTCTGAGAGGAAGCATTTATACTTCCTCTTTTCCGCTGATTACCGAAATCGAGCGCATGATACGCCCGCGCCTACCGATACTTCTCGATGAACCCCTGCACGTCGTTCAAATCGTCGAAGCGCGCCTTGATTGTGGCATGATCCCATTCCCACCATGCGATTTCTAAGAGCGCCTCGATCACGTCGTCGCTAAAGCGCTTACGGATCGGCTTTGCCGCCACCCCGCCGGCAATCGTGTATGGCTCGATATGCTTGGTAACGACTGCGCCTGACCCTATCACAGCGCCTGTGCCGACGCTGACACCCGGCATTATGATCGCCGCATGACCAATCCACACATCGTGTCCAATCGTGCAGTGAAACGACCGCCGCCAATCGAAAAATGCGTCATCGTCGCTGTCGGCAAAGCCATACTGCTTGCGTCGATACGTCATGTGATGCTGTGTGACGCGATCCATCGGGTGATTGCCAGGATTTACGCGCACATGCGACGCAATCGAGCAAAACTTGCCGATGCTGGCATAAATGATGTCGGCGTCGCCCGCCGCATAACTGTAATCATCGAACGTGGTCTCGATGAGAAAGCAGTTCGCGCCAACGTCGGTATACGAACCGATATGCGATTTGATCACACGTGCCGACGGGTGAATATACGGCAGTTCGCCTAAAACTTTGCCGCCATGTTCGGCTTTGATCGTGTCCATATCGGGAAAAACTTCGATATATGTCAGGCTCATGCCAAAATCTCGTCGCGCTGCTGCGGCGTGAGCGATTGATTGACCAGTCGTCCGATGCTCGCATCCTGATAAATAAAGTGTCCTTTACGCAGCGTAGCGCGCACGCGCGGATGTGAATCTGGCGGCGTTTCTACCAGCACGATGTCCGCGATTTTTCCGGTTTGTAAACTGCCGCGATCCGTCATGTTTGTGGCATATGCAGGGTTTTGGCTGACCAGTTTGATACTTTCGTGCAGCGGAAGCACACCGTCTTTTTCGAGCTTGAATGCTGATCCTAACAATGCCGCCGGAAAATAATCGGTCGCCAAAATATCGACGACGCCCGCCTTGACAGCGTTGAGTGCGCTCAAATTGCCACCCGTCGATGCGCCGCGATAGGCATTCGGCGCGCCCATGATGACGTGCATCCCGCGCCGCCGTGCTTCGTGCGCCGCTTCGAGCGATACCGGAAATTCGCTGATCGTGACGCCGTAATCTGCCATCCGCCCGACTTTTTCCAGCGTATCATCATCGTGGCTGGCAATCGGAATCCCGCGCACTGCGGCGATCCGCGTCACATCTTCCACCACTTGCCAATTGCGTGGAATTTCCGCTTTGACTTCAATCGCGCCTTCGATTCGCTTGATCATGTCGTCCCCGATTTGCGCGGGGTCAAAGCCGAGCCAGCGCGTCATAAAATCGACGTATTTCTGAATATTCTTGTACTGCCCTTGTCCCGGCGTGTGATCCATGACGGAGACCAAATCGACCAAGCCTTGATCAAGCAAATTCTCAAGCACTGGGGCGGTATCCGGGTTGCCGACCTCGAAACGGGCATGAACGCGGACATCGACATTGAGTTCATGCTGACGTTCATGGATGATACGGATGATCTCGGTCGCTTTTTCTTGCGTGCGTAGATCGTTGGTCGTCCATGCGAAGCCGACCGCCGCGAACGCAGTGGTAATTCCCGCGCCTGCCAGCCGTTTATCCAGTTCGTAGAGCGCGACCTCGATAGGGAAGTACGCGCCGGGACGCGGCTCGATGTCACGTTCGAGCATATCGCCATGTAGATCGATCAAGCCGGGAATCGCGGTCATGCCCGCAAGCTGTAAGCCAGCGTCTGGCGCGTCGCCCGCGATAATTTCACTGATTAAGCCATTCTGGATACACAATGCGCCGCGTTCGATAACGCCGTCTGGCGTCACGATCCGTAAATCAGTCAGCCACATGCTCAATATTTTCTCCTTGCAAGTGAATTTCGCCGTCGATCAACGAGCGAACATCATTTGGATAATGAAAAATGCCAATCATGGTCACCCCTTGATCTTTGAGTTCGCGCAAGCGACGAACCAGCGCGTCACGCGCGGCAGCGTCAAGCGATGCGGTCGGTTCGTCCAATAACAGCAAACGACGCGGTGCGATCAACGCACGTGCTAAATTGACTCGCTGTTGTTCACCACCCGAAAATGTGGTTGGGTACGCACCCCACAGGTCACTTTTGACACCAAAATCGCTGAGCAGTTTTTCCGCGTACGGACGGGCTTCATCGAGCGTCAGATTTTCTGCGAACAGCGGCTCAGCCACCAATTCAGATGCGCTTATGCGAGGACGTGGGCGTAAAAATTGGGTGACGAACCCGATCTCTTCGCGGCGCAGCAGCATGATATCTGTATCGGCGGCGCGCACCAGATCAATTTCTCCGTGGCGACTGTTGTAAATTGCGCTTCCGCTCGTTGGCAAATATGTGCGAAATAAACAACGCAGCAGTGTCGATTTACCCGCGCCGTTTTGTCCGCTGACAAGTAAAAACTGACCTTCATCGAGCACAAAATCAAGCGCTTTGAACGCTGGAATCGCGCGCGCCAGATGATGCACATAAAACGACTTGGTATAATTCGTGACCGTCAATAAGCGCATGATTGCCTCATAACTTCGCGTGGACAAGCTGCTGCGTGTAAGCGTGCTGCGGGTCGTCCAGCACTTGATCCGCTAGTCCCGCTTCGATCACGCGCCCATCACGCATGACCATCACCCGGTCTGCCAGCGCACGAATCACGCCGAGATCATGACTGACGATCACCAGCGCCAACTGGCGTTCGCGTTGTAACCGCTTGAGTGTATCCAATACAGCCGCTTGTACGCTCACATCTAACCCGGTCGTCGGTTCGTCCAACAGTAATACGCGCGGCTGAAGTGCAATCGCTTTTGCCAACTGTACGCGCTGCTGCATCCCGCCAGAGAGTACGCGCGGCGGATCATCCATGCGGTTCAAAGGAAATTCGCTGGCAGCAAGCGAGTCGCGCGCCGCTTGGCGCAGCGTTGCGAATTTGCGTTCGCCTGTGACGAGCAAACGCTCCGCCACATTACCACTGCTGGTGTAACGCATCCGCAAGCCTAAATGTGGATTTTGATACACGATACCAATGTGAAACAGCGCGACTTCGCGCCGTTGAAAGCGATCGAGCGTGAATAGATTGACGCCCCTCATATCCGGTAAATCGAGCGTATACTCACCCGCGTCGGGCATTTCTTCCAGGTTGAGCAGGCGGAGCACGCTCGATTTGCCTGATCCAGATTCGCCGACGATACCTAATATTTCTCCTGGATACACATCCAGGCTGACATCTTCGACGGCGACAATACGCCCGTAACGCTTGAACAAACCGTGTGCGCGCAATAAGGGCGTCGCGCGCGTCAGACGTGGTGCATCGAGCGTGATCGGCGCATCATTAATCCGGTCGGACGGGTGGTTTGAGGTATCCATCTTTATAGAAGTTCCCTTCGTCGTCGTAATACGTCGCGCCGATTGACGCTGTTTCACCACGCAACTGCGCGGTCAGTTTTTGTACATAACCTGAATCGCTGATTTCGTACTGCGAAGAACCGTCGGCTTGCGGCAGTTCGTTCATGAACTTATTGAGGACGCGCGTCACGCGATCTTCCCATCCGCGCTGATCTTCGACCTGAAACGGCACGTCGTCGAATTCCAGCGGATACACATCGGTATAAGGTGGTACGGCGTACAGGCGTTTTTCGCGTCCCGCACTGAGCAATGTCAAATGCGCGGCTTGATGCAGCTTCGGCGTATCCCATCGCGGAATAGGGCTGGGGCTGATGACATAGCGCTTATTGACCAGACTTGGGTAGCTTGCACCCTGCAAATACTGTTTGTAGCGCACCAACTGCTCATACAGCACCAGCCACAACTGACCATAATCGGCGTCGGCGTGCATTTGATGGGTAGCGCTGCTATCACTTTGCACCGCGCGCAACGGTTCGGGGTCAGGCACTTGCAGAACAAGCGTTTGACCTTCGCCCATCACTTCTTCGGGAATGCGGTGACGGCTTTGCAAAATCGTCGCTGCCAGTGTATCGGTGGTCGTCTCTGCACCGCTCATACGTGTGATAAAGCGGCGCAGGTTCGCCGCGTTGACCGAATCATCCGCGCCTTGATCGATGACTTTGATGATGCTATCGGGACCGACCAGGCTCAACGTGACCTGTAAACCGCCCGTTCCCCACCCGCGTGCGATAGGCAGTTCGCGGCTGGCATACGGAACCTGATAGCCTGGAATCGCAATTGCCTTGAGCATACGCCGTCTCAGTTCGCGCTTGGCGAACGGATCGAGAAAGGCGAAGGCGTAATCTTCACGTGGTTTTGCCAGCGCTTCGAGTTGAGTCATGGTGTCCTCTGCGTCATCGGCGCAAGTTCTGCGGCGTTTTCTTCATCGTTTCCGTTGGAATAAAACGTAGCGATGACTTTACGCAGGTTGTCTAAACTGCTCGCGAACGTGACATAGTGCGGCAGCTTGAAGTGAATACAGAACCCACTCGATTCGACTGGCTCGGTGTGATAGAGCACAAATTCTTCGGTATGTGCTGGATGCGGCTCGGCTTGATTCATTTCTAAATCGAGCGTGGCGGCGGCGATCAACTTGACTTCGTTCCAGCCCAGTGTCGCCGCGAAGCCGAGCGTCAAACCGGTTTTGTCGCCCGTCGTCACGACTTCTGCCTGGCTGACGCGCGCGCGTCCCGCGCTGAATGTTTCGCCAGTAAGCGGATGCTTGACTTCGATTTCGGCGTGCGCGAGACGCAGTTCGTTCACCGTCGGGTGAATTAAACCGTAGCCGCGCATACTTGCATAGCCTAACGCCAGCACGCCGCCTGTATCTGCACGTGCGAGCGCCTGTAAACGATGTTCACGCGGCGCGGGAAACAATGCCGGGTCGCGCGTCACATCCGGGATATCCGCCGCGTTACGTGGTTCATAGTGGGGTATCGGTTTCATCAATCCGGCGGTTCGCTGCCATTCCGCGACATACGGATAGGTTGCAGAGGCTAATTTTTCCGGCGTACTTGCCCCATTTGTGTTGATGTCTGGTAGCGATGTAAACGGACTCATTTTCTCGTTTACAGGTTGATCGGCAGGTTGGGGCGTAACTACGCCGTCCAGAATATCAACGTTCAGAATGCGATGACTGTAATCGAGCGACGGTCCTAAGACTTGCCCGCCAGGAATATCTTTGAACGACGCCGAAATGCGCCGAATAGTGAACAAGCGATGTGGCGTGACGGGTTCGGCATATGCCAGACGCGGCTGCGTAGACCGATAAGCACGTAAAAGCAATACGGCTTCGTACAGGTCGCCGCCTGATTGCGCGATTGCCAGTGCCGCCAGTTCTGGTGCGTACAAGGAGGCTTCGCCCATGACACGATCGACCAGATAGGGCAGCGACTCCTGGATCGCCGTGATCATCTCGCGTGACGGTTTTCCTTTGAGCGCATGGAAAAGTTTTTCCGATTCCTGAATGGCGTTTTCGCCACCTTTTGCGGCTACATACATATGCTGTGCCTTTTTATCGCGCGATCGACGTGCTGCGGGGCAGCCCGATCACGCGTGAACCATCAATGAAATAAACATCCCAACCCAGCGGAAAACGGCGACGCTGCTCGCGGAGCGTCCAAAATTCTGGCGCGATCGCGCCGATTTGCAAATGGATTATGCCGTCGATGCCGGGACCTGTCAGCGTCATCGACTCACCTACGCCAAACGTACAGCCGATAATCAGTGTCGCTGCGCGGTCGGGATACAGTAATGTGCCGATGCTGGCTTGTTTGACCGCTTCTAAGTCAGCCGCTGTGAGCGACGGATAAAAATGATACGCGGCGGTTTGCGGTTCGAGCGCTCGCGCACCATTGTGCGCCAGAATCCGCGCTAAAGAATCGTCGTTTGTAAAGAATGTCGTCTCTAAATCCAGTAAAGTTTCACTGATCGCATCGAAGGGCGCGCTGGTTTCGGGCAGGGTATAGATGCGTCCCGGATAGCTTAATGACCACATCAACGAGAGAAAGGTTTCACGCGCCTGTGCTTCGGCGGGTGTATATGCTGGATGCGTCTTCATCAGAACGTTTCCATTTCGATGCGGGTCGCTTCGACCTGTTTCAATAAGTGTTCGTCGGCGGCGGCGCTGGCTTGTGCGGCAGCGTGCAATAATTGAGTGATTCTTTCGCTTTCGATATTGGCTTGCCGCGCCGCATCCAACACGGCGATACCGACCGCGAGTACCAGATCGCGTCCCGTGACGAGCGCGTAACCCTGTGTGCCATTTTCGATCTCGACATGCGCTTCGCTGACGAGAATTTCACCCAAATGAAATGTGACGCCACCTGCACTATCGGTATACGGGAGCATAATCAGCCCGGTACGATTTTTCAGCACTTGAATCGCGCCCAGCGATGGCAAGATTGATTCTGCCAGCGCTTTCACGTCATCGGCGGGCGCATGGGTCAAAATGGTGAGGGCTTCGCCTTGCGTATAGGTCATGACGTGTTTTTCCGACGGGTGATGAGAATAAAAAGGGCGGTCAGTCAGCGACCGACCGCCCAAAGTTTATGACATTGAAGCTTAGCGCGCGCTCAGGTCGAGACCGAGCAAATCGGCGGTGTCACGCAAACCATCATACAGGTTGTCCAACGAGTCCAAACCGAGGAAGGCGGTCGGGTCAACATAGTAGCGTTCCAGCGCGACGATCAATTCGGGGTCATTCGAGATGCCCAACAAGGCTTCTTGCACGGCAGTCTTGAACGATTGGGGCAGGTCGCTGCGCACCGCAAATGGGGTGTCGGGGATAATCGACGACTGGGCAATCACGACGATGCTGCCATCTTCACAATCGGCGGCAATCGCGTCGAGTTCTTCTTGGGTCATCAGGTCATCGAACGGGAATTCGCCCGAACCGGCTTCGTAACCGCAAACCGTGATCAAGCCTTCGTCTGATTGTGCTTGCAGGTTGCCGTCGAAGGTCGCGCCCGCATCGGTCGTGCCTTCATTGACGCTCAACACTGCCGACGGGTGATTGCCCGCGAACACGAGGTCAGCAAACGCTTCTAATTCCTCTGGGCCAGAGAAACCCTGCGAGGTCAAAATCGTGGTCGCGGGGATCAAGTAACCGCTTGTCGATGCTGGGTCGGTGAATGCAAAGCTGCGACCAGCGATGTCGGCGATGGTGTTGATGCCGCTGCCCTTGACCGTGAAAATCACGCTGAAGTAGCCGGGAACAAATTCGGTTTCAACAGCCGACGCATCTTCGAGGGTGATCGCTTCTTGATAGTTAGCCACTGCAATTGCTTCTGCGCCGGCTTCTTGGGCTGCCAAGACATACGAGAACGGACCAACTTCCATCGCATCAGCACGACCAGCGCGCATGGCTTCGATCACGGCGCTGTAGTTGGTGCCGGTGATCAAAACAGTGCGGACGCCGAGCGCGTCTTCCAGATAGGTGCGGAGAGGTTCAACCGCTGCCAATGCTTCTTCCACGTTGTCGCCAGGATATACACCGACGATGAACGTTTCGGGCCAATCCGTGCGATCTGCTTCTTGGGCGACGACAAAACCAATGCTAAACAGAGCGAAAACGACGGTCAAAACGATAGCGAGCTTTTTCATGGGTTCCCTTTCCTAAAAGTAGGAAGTATGCAACATGCAACTACACGCACCGGTCTAAATGAAACGGCTGCGAATGTAGTTGCTGAAACGGTCGATGACCGTGACAGCCAAAATGAGGAGAATGACCGCGCCGAGCATTTCGTTGTAATAAAACAACTGCATGTATTCATACAGTTTTTGCCCGACACCGCCCGCGCCAACGATGCCCAGGATCGTCGCGCTGCGCACGTTATGTTCGAAGTAAACTAAGGAATATGAAATCAACAGTGGCAGCGCTTGTGGAAACACGCTGTACATGAATGTTTGAATGCCGCTCGCGCCCGTCGCGCGCACTGCCATGACTTGCTGCGGGTCAATCTGTTCAATCGCTTCGGCAAATAAACGTGACAGCGAACCGACCGAACCAAAGATCAAGGCTAGCACACCCGGAAACGGACCTAAACCGACCGCGGCGACGAAAATCAACGCATAAATCAGTTCTGGAATCGCTCGGAGGGTATTGAGAATCATGCGCGTGATTTGATAAACAAGCGGGTGCGGTGACACATTGCGCGCCGCCAGCAGCCCGAACGGAATTGCCAAAATCACCGCGCCGACGGTGCCAATGATCGCGATTTGGATGGTCTCGGCAATCGACGTGATAATTATCGGGTATCCAATCGTAATTCCGCTGCCACCAACGACGTAGCGGACATTTTCGACGCCCTCATTACGCAGCAGTGAAATCTGCTGTCTGACCTCGCGCTGTTCTACGGGAACAGGTTGATCGTTGATATAGAGATAAATATTTTGACGCTGGTTGAAATCCTCGCGGATGAGTCGCTCGGACGTTCGGAATTCGATGGTACGCGTTTCGCCTGTTTCCAACGTTTCACCGGTGCCGACGATTACATATGTCAACTCGTTGACACGTTGTTCGTTCAGGCGGTCAATGGTCGCAGCCAGTTCATCTTCGGATGTGAGCACTGGCACGGCGTTTTCATAGATGTAGATCGTTCGCTCTAGGCGGTAGGCTTCTAGAATTGTCGCTTCCGCGCTGCTGATTGGGACAGAAAATTCTGTTCCGCTGCTATCGACAAAAGTACGCTCGGTGCCGCGCTGAAGTTCATAAGCAGGTGGGAATAACTGACCCAAGAACCGAGCCACATCGGGGATGCCCCCGAAGAGCGTGGTGAGGTTGGTTTCAGACCCTGCAATGCTCCAACTGAAGACGAGAATGATCGCAAGGATGACCAACAGCGCCCGCCACCCTAAAGTTGGAAACGGGCGCAGTAATTTCTCGCGCAGTTGTTCTGGGGAAACAGGCGTGGGAACAGGAATTTGTGCAACAGTACGTTGAGCCATAACGCCTCGTTAAATCACTACAGGTTGATTGGAAGCCACGTACGATGGGATGGCAGTCGGCTCGGCAGTTTCGGCGTCGTGCGATGTTTTGTCTTTATCGAAGCGGTAAATGTCGTCGAGCACGGTGGTGGTCAAAGTGTCGGGTGTGCCATCAAAAACGACCACGCCTTGCGCGATACCGATCAGGCGATCGGCAAATTCTTTCGCTAACTCGACCTGGTGGATGTTGATGAGTGTCAATACCCCATCTTCACGGGCGACGCGCGCAAGGTCAGTCATCACTTGCACGCTCAATTCTGGGTCGAGGCTGGCGACAGGTTCATCCGCCAGAATAATTTTGGGCTGTTGTGCAATCGCGCGTGCGATTGCAACGCGCTGTTTTTCGCCGCCGGATAAACGATCCGCGCGGAAATTGGCACGATGGAGCAGGTTGACACGTTCCAGACTGCGCAGCGCGATTTCGCGGTGTCCACGGTCAAAGTAAAAAGCGACGCTGCCCAAACCACGATTGTAACCAAGGCGACCTGTCAAAACGTTGGTGATAGCGGGCAGACGTTCGACCAGATTGTATTCCTGCCAGATAAAGCCGACATAACGGCGCACTTCGCGCAGTTGATTTTGGTTCATTGTGGTGATGTTTTCACCATCGAGCACGACGGTTCCGCTGGTGGGCTGTTGCAAACCGTTGATGCAGCGCAGCAATGTCGATTTACCCGCGCCCGAACGCCCAATGATTGCGATGATTTCGCCCGGCTTCGCGCTAATCGAAATAGACTTCAACGCTTCGTTGCCATTGCCATAGACGACACGTAGATCAGTGATTTCTAACATTGCGTGTGGGCTTTCTGTAACAAATTGTCTGCCCTTTCAACATAACGTCGGCACATTAAGACTACATCAACCAGGTTTTAAGGTTGTTGTGTCTGGAATAATCCTTCTATCGACCCATACTGAATTGCCCCATATGCCACAAGTCGTTCAGTGCATGATCCTGTAACCTAGAGTTCAATGGGTCTTAGGGATAATGAAATGGTATGGAATGCGGTTTCGGATAGCGAGTACGTCCCGAATTTCGGCGAGCGGTATGCACCAATTGGGATTATCGGTGCTGGTTCAATGGGCGCGATTTACCTTGCATACGATACTGTTCTGGAAATCGATGTCGCCATTAAAACTGTTCCGGCACTGCCACAACGCATAGAACCACTTGACTGTTATCGTGATGCACTAAGCCGCGAGTACGGGGCTTTATCATCACTGTGTTATCCACATATTGTGCGCGTTTACGAAATGGAAGAAAACGAGGCGGAACTGCCCTTTTTTACGATGAAATATCTACATGATGCGGTCGATATTCGTCGCAAGTGCGTGACAAGCAGTTTCTATCAAAAGATGACATGGTTAGTTGAGCTTTTGCAAACCGCCTCTTATTTGCATGACCGTGAAGTTATACATCGTGATCTTAAACCTGAAAATATCATGATCGAAAACAACAGCGTTATCCTGATCGACTTTGGGTTGGCGCTACACATCGATGAAACCGATAACTGCCCGACCAGTGGCACAATCGCCTATATGGCACCCGAAGTTTTATTAGGCGATGCGCCATCTTTCGCATCCGACATGTACGCCATAGGGTTGGTCGCTTACGAAATGCTGACCGGTCAACCCATGTTTGGTACAGGAAGCATTCAAGGGCTGGTCAACGACATCCTCAACAAGCCGATCGATGCTGATTTGCTGCATGATTGCCTGATGTTTTCGCGTAATTGCAGCATACCAGAGTCACGACTGATGCTGATCGATGTTATAGCGCGCATGACTGCGAAAGAACCAAACGCGCGCTATGCACACCCTGACCACGTCTTGCATGACATTTATGCCGCGCTCGAAAATGAGATGAACGCACAAGTGGCATAATGCGCGCTTTAAGCTGCAATACTTGCGCGCATCAATGTCATTAAGAGTTGTTCTTCCGGTTCTAGAGCATATCCATCATTCGGCGTTTGAATCGCCTCAAGCGCACCGTGCAGCGTATCTGCCAGGAACGCGTCGAGCACGACTGGATGGACGTAATAGGCGCGGCACACGCTGGTGGTATTCCCCAAAATCTTCGAGACCGCTTTTACGCCCGCCCGAATACAAGTCTCGTGGTTCTTGATCGTCTCGCGATCCACCAAACACAACTCGTGGATCATGTCGACAGAGCCACCCCAGGTACGAAAAACTTTGGCGGTAAAAGGTTGTCCCGTCACATCGAGCAAATACTGGTTGATATGTGCCGAATCAATCGCGTGCGGATTGCCGTCTGCGTCGTAATACTGAAACAGTGAAAAACCGGGAATTTCCTGACACGCACGAATGACACGCGCTAAACGTTTATCTTTCAACGTGATTTCGTGCGATTTCTTGCTTTTACCAACGAACGAAAAACGCACGGTCGCGCCTTCAACTTCGACATGATCATCGTTCAAGGTAGTCAAGCCGAACGTCTCGTTGTCGCGGGCATATTCTTGATTGCCAATACGGATCAAGGTGCGCCCAAGCAGTGCGACGACCAACGCGACCACTTTGCGCTGCGTCAGTGTTTTTTGACGCAGATCATGGTCAAGCGCGCGGCGTAATGTTGGGAGCGATTCTCCGAACGCGACTAAATCGCCGAATTTCTTCTCGCTTGCCATCTGCTGCCACAGAGGATGATAAATATACTGCTTGCGCCCCTTATCATCGCGCCCTGTCACCAGGATATGCGCGTTTTTGTGCGTCGCAATCCACACGTTTTGCCATGCAGGCGGAATCACCAGCGTATTTATCCATGCTTTAAGTGCTTTGTCGCTGATCTTGACGCCTTTGCTGTCGAGATAAACAAAGCCTTTGCCTGATTTTTTGCGCGTATAACCTTTACTTTTTGGCGTGACATAGCGTAATGCTGCTGCGGCGAGCCGTTCCTGGAGGTCATCATTGAGTTGAACCATAATTTAGCGCTTTATGCGGACTCGACCTCACTCGAAAGTTTCAATACCTGGTCGCCATCTGTCTGTTCAATGAGATAAGCGGGGTTATCTTGAGTACCGTTGCGGGTTACTTCTGTGCCTTGTAATTTGCGCGTCACTTTTTGATGAAAAACATCGACGATTTGACCTTCGCCGTGACCAGTGCCCCATTGCCACGAAACCTGCGTGCCTTTTCGCATCATGCTTAACCCTGATTTATCATTTTTGCAAAAGTTGATACAAGTGTAGATCGGTCAATCTATCTCGCTATGACACAAATTGATGATTTTGTCATAGGTGGGGTGGCGGATTTTGCTCATGCTGAGAAAACGCTATGATCAACCGAGGCGAGTGGCACGAAAGGACTCACAATGGACACTTACTCGTTTGATCTGCAACGCATTTTCTTTGGCGAGATGCCCACGACATTTTTGCTGGAAATCGTTTTTCGCAGCACAATTCTCTTTATTTTTACGATGATCGGGCTGCGGCTGATTGGTCAGCGCGGGGTTCGTCAGTTATCGCCGTTTGAACTCGGTATGATTATCGCGCTTGGTTCAGCAGTCGGCGACCCGATGTTTTACCCGAATGTTCCATTGATACATGGCATGATAGCCATCACGGTTGTATTGTGTATCCATCGTGGTGTCATTGCGCTCACCAATCATAACCGCCGCATCGAAGTCGCTGTGGAAGGAAAAGTTCATCGTGTTGTCATCGATGGACAGATCGATAACAAGGGAATGAACGCTAGTCAATTGTCGGTCGAAGAAGTTTTTTTAATGCTGCGTCATGAAGGCATTACGCATCTGAGTCAAGTCCATCGTGCCTATTTGGAAACCAATGGTATGGTCAGTGTAATTCGCGGCGCCGACAACATGAGTTCTGACGCATCGTGTATTTTGCCAGATCACGAAGATTACGAAGCGGTGCTTCAAAAATATGAACAAAACATGTTGTCCATAAAAGAGAGTTGAACCCTATAATAAAAGCATTCGTCGCCCCATTGCCCACGAAAGGCACGGTGAATGCCAGTCAATTACTTCAAAAACAACTTCGAGACCCAAACACAAACCAGCGTCATTGAAAATTTGCCTGTGCAAGGCAGCATTCCAACATGGTTGACCGGGAGTTTGCTTCGCAACGGACCTGGACAATTCGAGGTCGCGCACGCCGTGTACCCGCATTGGTTCGATGGTCTGGGCATGATGCACCGCTACACGTTTCAAAATGGCAGCGTTTCGTTTGCCAACAAGTTTTTGCAAAGTCAGGCATATATCCTCGATAACCAAACTGGGACGATCCATTTTGGCGGCGTCGCAACGCCACCCCCACCGCTGTGGAAACGCATTTATCAATTGTTCAACCCGGCGTTTACCGATAACTGTAATATCAATTACGATCAGCAAGCGGGTGAATACCTATCGATGACGGAACTTCCCGCGTCATATGTAATCGAGCCGTTTTCGCTTGATACGCTGGAGTTGTTTCAATACGACGATACCATCGACATCACGATGGAAACCGCTCATCCGCATTACAGCCGCACGCAAGGCGGCATCATCAATTACATGATCAAGTTCAATCTACGCAGCACCTACGATATTTATCATGTGATGGGACGCAGCCGCACCAAACTGGCGTCGATTCCGACGTGGTCGCCCGCATACATGCACAGTTTCGGTTTCACCGAACGGTATGTCGTGCTGACTGAAAATCCGATGCGTTTGCCGCCGATTACCGGTGTGATGAGCGTCGCTTTGCAGTGCAACCCGTTCATTTTCAACTTTAAGTGGATGGCAGATCAACCGACCACGTTTACGGTCGTCGATCTTTCAACGGGCGAAATCGTCAACCGCGTCGAAACGGCGGGCTTTTATGTATTTCATCACATCAATTCGTACCAGGATGGTAACGAAATCGTCATGGATTTGGCGGCGTATGACACCAACGCGGTCTGGCGAGCGTTGTATCTCGATGTGCTGCGATCTGATGATTTTGTGCAAACACCGTCGTTTATCCGCCGCTATCGTATTCCGCTTACAGGTGGGAAGACGACGATCGATTACGAACAGATTGGCACGGTCAATTTTGAACTGCCGCGCATCAATTATGATCAGTATAACGGTCTGCCATATCGCTTTACCTATGGCGTTGGCGTCAATGATTTACGCCCCGATTTTACCAATCAGCTCGCTAAAGTCGATGTGACCAACGGTGATACCAAAATCTGGTTTGTCGAAAATAATTACCCCAGCGAACCCTGGTTCGCCGCGCGTCCCGGCGGCACGAGCGAAGATGATGGCGTGGTGCTGGCGACGGTCTACGACGCGGACGCTAATACGTCGTTCTTGCTGGTGTTGGATGGTCAAACCTTTGAAGAAGTGGCACGTGCGCCGCTCCCGTACCGCATACCGTTTGGTTTTCACGGCATGTTCTATCCGGGATTGGTAGACCGCGTCGATTGGTCGCCGCCCGTATTGAAAAATGTTCGCCGCAAGTCGTAAGCAACGCCGATGCGTTCCAACGCCGAGCGTGCTTCAGTCGCTAAGGCTGAACGCTGTGGGTCATCCGCCGTCAATGTGCGGCTGGTGATCCACTGTGCCAACGCCAGTTCATGCGGCATGTGCAGCTCAGTCGCGCTTTTGACTGCTGCATGAGCGCTTTTGACAGCGTTTTCGTGGTCATTTTTGACGAGTGCCAGCCACGCGCTCATGATGAAAGCGAGCGGTTGAATCATCGCATAGGCTTTGGCAGCGCGTTGAAGCTGCATCACTGCGCGCTCGGCTTGAGGTATGTGCTGCGCGTCGGCGTCCGCCAGGGTAAGCCAGCCATCAGCGCACACAGCGAAGCCATCGAACATGGCGTACACGTTGATAGCGCCCAAATTTTCGACCGCGGTCAGCAGCGTACTCAATTCGGCATGTGCCGTATCCATAGCGCCTTCATTGAATGCCGCTAAGACGAGTGCCGCCTGTGCGTTCAAGATTGTCATGTTGACGGGTTTTTCGAGGCTGAGCGCGATTTCGGCGTCGCGGCGTGCCAAGTCGCCCGCACCTGTAAGTGCGTGATAATAGGCGCGACGGGATTGTGCAATCGCGGTCTGGTTGATGCTGCCACACTTGAGCGCGCTTTCGTAATTTTCGGCATTGTGATTGCGTGCCGCGTCTAAATCGCCGCGATGATACCAATCGATGTCAGCGATCAAAGCGATCGATTGATTGAAGATGCGCACGTCACCAATCGCATTCGCGGTGGCGATCGCACGTTCAGCGTAGCGTTGCCCTTCGTCCCATGCGCCCCAACCAAGATGATTGAGTGCCGCGATGAAATAAACAAAGCCAGTCGAACCCGGTTCACCGACTTGTTCGGCGGTGTGTAATCCCAACTTCAGATACTGCCGCGCCATCGATTCCATACCGGGGCGGCTGGCAAGCAGCCAGCTTGTGCCAGAATAATGCCGCGCCAGTGAATCCGAGGGTCCTGCGCTCTCGGATTCGTTAAGCGCCCGCATCCCGATGTATGTCCCTTGCCCTGTGTCACCCGTATATACGGTCATTTCTACCAGCAAGAACAAAGCGCGTCCGCTTTCAATTAACGCGGTGCGTCGATCTGAACTGACCGGACGTGGTTTGAACGAGATCATCCGCCGCGACATTTGTCGTGTCACCTGCCACATGGTATCGAGTCGCAGCGTCAGCGCGTTCGATGGAATTGGGCGCGTAGCGGCGGTCACTGCTTCAAGCAAGAAACTACGCGCTTTTTCGATTTGTCCGCTGTAGAAATAGGCTTGTCCGATCAAGCGCAGGTAGCGGGCGCGCTCCAACGGTTTAACGTGTGGCGCGGACGGCAGCAGCGTGTTCACACGCGTCAAGTACTCAATCGCCTGTTTATACGCGCCTGTATTGATGCTTTGTTCACCTGCGCGCGCGGCATAATACAGTTCTTTTTCGGCGTTGCCCGCTTCTCCCCAATGATATGCCAGGCGCGCGAACATATCGGCTTGGTCGGGGTATACGGTTTCCATCGTGTGCGCTGCGATTTCGTGCAGTGTGCGCTTTTTGTCGGCGGATAGATCGCTCAGAATGGCTTCGCGAAGCTTGTCGTGCGCAAACATCCATCGTTCGTCTTGAAGCAGCAAAATCGTGCGTGCCAAACACTCGTTCAGCCAATCATCGAATTTGAAACCGCCTTCGCTCAATGGCGGGGTCAGACTGGCGGCGCGCTGCAATACCGGGATCATGACTTCGCGCCCGATGACCGCTGCCAATTCAAGCAGTGGCATCGCATACGCGGGCAGACGTTCCAGGCGATGACGGACGACTTGCAAAATGCCGCCGCTCAACACATTTTCTGGCAGGGTGTTCAAGCCGATCAAATCGAGCCTGCCCGCGTCTTCCGCCAACGTGCGCAGCACTTCGACGATGAAGAACAAATTGCCTTCGGTTTCGCGGCGCAGCAGTTCGGTAATTTCCATAAGTTCGCCGCTCTCACCCAATACGGCGGCGGCAAGCTGCTCAATTTCACTGGAGTCGAAACGCGCCAGCAATACACTCTGTGCTTTTGGAAAACGCAACGGTAAATCGGGCGCTTCGTCACTGCGATAACTGCCAATGACCAGCAGTTTGTTGGTGTCGGTCAATTTCTCCAGCGCGTCTAAGAGCGCGAGACTGTCACCTGCCCACTGCAAATCTTCTAGCAGGACGACTATCGGCTGTGTTTGCTGTTGAAACACATCGACGAATGCGCCGACCAAACGATTGAACGCAGCCTGGGGTTCGAGCGGCGGTGCGTCGGAGACGTTCGTCTCGTACAGCGTGCCAATATCGGGAACCAGTGTTTTCAGGACGCTCAACGGCAATGACGACCCATCGAGATTGAGGCACAAACGGCGGATTACATCGCCCCACATCTGAAACGCAGAACCGCCGACGTTGACCGCTTGCCCGCGCACGACCAATGCGCCTTCGATCAAGCTGTAGGTGCGAATTTCATCCATCAGGCGGCTCTTACCCACGCCGCTTTCGCCGCCGATCAGCCAGAAACTACCATCACCCGCGATCGTATTCACTAATGCGCCGCGCAGCATGTTGATTTCGTCTGTGCGCCCAACAAATCGCGCTGCCTTCAAAAAGCTATCGCGGATTGACTCATCTTCATAGCCAGCGCGGTTGCCAAATAACGCCAGCAACGTATCCATGATGGCGCGTGCAGAAGCCGGACGATCTTCAGGACGTTTGCTCAGTAATTCCATCAACAGCACGTTGAGGCGTGGGTCTTCGTTCGGGATTTCGACATAGATGGGCTTACGGATGACAGAGTGAATATCTTTGAAATCGAAGGGCATTTTTTCTAGAAATAATTGATACGCGATGACGCCGACCGCGTAAAGATCAGATGCTTCCGACGGTTTGCCACCCATAAAAATTTCTGGCGCAATATACGCCAATGTCCCGGCAAGTTCGCCAGGCGCATCTTTTAGGTTTTCACGTTCGATTGCCAAGCCAAAATCCAGGACTTTAACCCGATTATCGACGACGAGAATATTGTCCGGTTTCAAATCCCGATGCAGGATGCCGCGCCGATGCAAATACACCAAGGCATTAAGCAGTTGCAGCAGCAAATCGACTTTGACTTGCGTTGGCTGATCGACTGCCGCCTGCGTCAGTGTGCTCACATTGCTCAACAATTCCATGACGTAGTAAGGCTGTGTCTCGCTGTCGAACCCGTAATCGAGGACGTTGATGACGTTGGGATGTCGCAGCCCTGCCAGCGTGCGAAATTCCTGCGCTAAAACTAAGCGCATTTCCTGGGATTCGGTGGTGATGCTGTCGTCGGTGCGATTTTCGCGACGAATATACACGCGCTTGAGCGCGACTTCCTGACCTGTCAGGCGGTCATACGTCAAAAAGACGGCGCTCATGCCGCCGCGCCCCAACGCACTGACGATGCGATAGCGGTTATTCACGAACGTTGTCGTCAGTCCGAGCATCGCTATTTTCCAGTTCTGCACTTAAATGTTTTATCGAAGGTGATCAGAGGTCTTGATTTTAGCACGGGGTGCGTCTCGATGAAATGACGCAAAGGAACTTATATCTTTCTCTAAGAATCAAAACGGGGCGTTTATATCGACGCCCCGTTTTAATAGCAGTACTTTACACGGTTTCTGGTTCAGGTGGATAATCAATTTCTGCCAGTGTGGCATTGATGGTCATCCATGTCGCGGGCTGCTGCCATTTGATCGTGACGATTTGCGTATCTTTATCGGCGGTCACAGCATCGATGCCAGGCTGTTGGCTCAATTCGTTGACGATGGTTCGTACGCAGCCATCACAACCGATATTGGGAACGCGAAACGTTTTGCTTTCCATGATTTAAAACTCCTGGGGTTACGCTAGATTAATTTATTGACGCTGTCACGCGCTTCAATCTTAGCCCGTTCGCTCAAACGATCCAGCGCCCAGGTTGCATGGTCGCGTATCAGCAGACTTTCTTCGCCCTGCAAGCGCTCCAAGGGGTGGCGCAACTGCTGATCACCACTGTTTCCAGCGGCGATACACGCATTACGTATCAGGCGGTCGCGCTTGATGCGTGCGATTGGTGAAGCTGCATAACGCGCCGAAAAAGTCGCCTCGTCCAGTGCCAGAATATCGGCTAATTTAGGTGCAGCACGGTCGATATCAGCAGGTGAAAACGCGCGTTCAGCCGTACGCGGCGCGAAGCGCTGGAACGGACATACGTCCTGGCAGATATCGCAGCCATAAATCCAGTTGCCAAAATTAGCGCGCAGTTCCGATGGGATCGCGCCTTTATTTTCGATGGTCCAATAGCTGATACAGCGCCGCGCATCCAGCACATGCGGTGATGGAAACGCATTGGTGGGACACGCACTCAAACAACGCGTGCACCGTCCGCACATTGTCGCAGGCGTTGAAGGTGTATCGTAGCTGTCGAATGTTATATCGGTCAACAATTCACCCAGAAAAAACATGCTGCCGCGTCGCGGATGAATCAACATGGTGTTTTTGCCGATAAAACCAAGTCCGGCGGTGTGTGCGTGTGAGCGTTCTAAAATCGCGCCGGTATCGACATATGCACGCTGCTGGATTGTGCCGCATTCTGCCGCGATCCACTTCGCCAGCGCATCGAGTTTTTCCATCAACACCGCGTGATAATCCAGCCCCCACGCATACGCCGCTATACGTCCGCGCGACGGGTCATTCAACACTTCATCGGGCACGAACGTGCTGTAATCTAACCCGGCTACGATCATTGAGCGCACACCCGGCAAAATCATGTTCAAATCGCGGCGGCGCGCGACTCGATCTGCGCGCGCCATATAGCCCATATCCGCGTGCATCCCAGCGGCGATCCAGCGTTCGTATGCCGCCAGCATCGGCGATGGATCAGCATGGGCGATTCCGACCAGCGTAAAGCCGAGTTCAATCGCACGTGTTTTCAGTCGTGCCGAAGAAAAGTCGTTCAAAATAGTGTGCCTACACGCGCCCGATGGCTATAGATGGTTTGAATGGGTTCGATGAACGAATACGAAGCGCGATTATACTCATGATACAGATACATAGACATGAACCTTACGCTAATAAGGAGAAAAACGCATGAACACGGATGACCAAAAAGAACACAGCCGTCAGCGATTCAGCCAATACGCAAATAACTATGTGACGAGCAATATCCACTCGCAGGGCGCAGATTTGGATCGACTGCTTGAAATCGCTGCGCCACAGCCTGATTGGGTGGCGGTCGATATTGCGACAGGCGGTGGACATACCGCACTCAAGATTGCGCCGTTGGTGCGGCATATGGTCGTGACCGATTATGCGCCATCTATGCTCGATGAGGCACGCACGTTTATCGCGTCACAAAATATCATCAACGTCGAATTTGTTCCGGCTGACGCCGAGAATTTGCCATTCAGTGATGAATCGTTCGATTTGGTCACGTGCCGCGTCGCCGCGCATCACTTCCCCGACGTGTACAAATTTGTGTGCGAATCGGCACGTGTGCTCAAGCACGGCGGACGGCTGGTGGTGCAGGATCATGTACTGCCGGATGACAAAAAAGCGGCGGCGTATATCGAAGCCTTCGAAAAGCTGCGCGACCCCAGTCATGGGCGGGCATACAACGAATACGAATGGCGCGGCATGTATCTTGACGCTGGACTGACGGTCGACCACAGTGAACTGCTGGCGCGCACCGCCAAAATGCTGACGTGGGCAGAACGGCAAGGTTGCTCACCCGATGTGATCGAACGGCTGCACGTCATGATGGTACAAGCACCTGAACCCGTCACAGCGTTTTACAACATGCGCTGTGTTGGCACCGACGACGCCGAGTTCGATCATCGCTACATTTTGATTGCGGGCACGAAAGCCTAAAGCACTTTCAAAATCTCGTTGGCAGCGGCGCTTGCGCCGCCCAACAGCTCGAATTCCGCCGCGAGATCGCGCGCGTTTTGTGCGACATTGGCATCTGTAATCACTGCGCGTATGCCTGTCAACAATGCGCCATGCCGGACATCATGCGCGGTCAGGTTGAGTCCGATTTTGGCTTGCGCCGCGCGGCGCGCCTGTCCGCGTTGATCGGCGGCGTGTGGGACGATAATCTGTGGTACACCGTAGCGAATCGCCCAATGCGTCGTGCCCATGCCGCCGTGATGTGTGATGACTCGTGTGCGCGGCAGCACATGCGCCAGATCAACCCAGTTGAGCAGGCGTGTAGTTGGCGGCAGCGCGGCTTTCAGTGCGGCTTTTTCGTCGGCGCCGTAAGGACTCCAGCCAATGGCGACAACCGGAGTCAATCCGAGTCGCGCCATCGCCTGCGCCGCCCAACTAAAAAAGCCTAATTCACCCGCGAAGGTCGTCCCCAACGTGACCAAACCGATCGGTGCATCGGCTGGGATTGCGTTCAACCATGAAGGTGCGTCGGCTTGCGGAACTTCACGCGCGCCGCCGACGAAATAGGTTTGGTCGAGCAAATTACCCGTGTCCGCTTGATACCATGTTGGGCTGAAATAGCAGATATGCAGATGCGGGCTTAAAACCGAAGGCGTCGCGCCTTTCGAGATATTGACGCCGCGCAATCCGAAACGTTCGAACAATGCCGCCATACGAGATTGGCTATCTGCGCCCAGTGTTTTTTGCACGGGGAACAAGAAATCTTCGTTCAAATCATCGAGCGCGGGCCAGCCGCACACGACGAGCGGAACTTCGAGCGCTTCTGCTGCCAGCGCTGCTGCCGTCAAAAACGGATCTGTCAAAATCAGGTCGGGTTTGCCGTGTTCGGTCGCCAATTCGATTAGTGCGGCGGTCGCATCCGCGACGAGATCGACCGTCAACCATGTATCGAGTGCGCGTCGGTAACGCAGCATAACGGCTTCAGTGGGTAGAATCTTGGTGACATCCGGTGCGGGTGGCGGCGGCCACAACCACCCCGACGCGCGGATCGGCACAAAGTCGATGCCCGCGGCTGTCACCGCGCCCGCGATGCCCGCTTGGCTCACCCATGTCACATCGTGCCCACGCTCTTTGAGTTCGAGCGCGGTTTTCAAAAAGCCGCCCCAATCGGTATGACTGAAAAGCGGCGCGCTCACGCACCAAATCCGGCTCATTAAAAACCTTTATAGCGGCGGTTAGTCGTTAGCTCACCGCTCAATTTTTCGGGTTGCCAATCACTTTGTGCTTATGACCGATTGCTAAACGCTGTTTTGCAGCCAGGTCGGTTCAATTTTCGCTTGCGGCATATGCAGCGCCGTGTACAGCTTGACCGCTTCGTCCCATGCCTCGCGCCCCTGCGATAGTTCGTGTAACTCGGCTTGATGCTGGCTGCGCAGGTACAGCAAATCTGCCAGCAGGCGTTTCGAATCGAGCTTGCGCGCCAATATAATCGCTTCATCAAGCGGCGCGGCGGCGGCGATGAGGTCGCCGGACAAGATGGCAGTGCGGGCTTGCGTAGTCAGCGCGCGGATCAATAAATCAATGTCGTTGGTCGCCCGCGCATCTTCGAGCACGGACGCGCACAAGCTATCCGCTTGTTCAGTATCGTTTAGCGATAGCAGCGTATTGGCAAGATTGATCTGAATCGATCCGCGCCAGTGACGGGCATCGCTGCCGTTAAGTGACGCGAGCGCTTTTTCGTGAAACGCGCGCGCAGTCGGGTATTCTGAAAGCGAGTCGTGTGCCAGCCCGATATTGTCGGTTTGCACGGCGGCTTGCAGCGTCAGGTTGAGCGTCTCGCTTAAACGTAAACCGCGTTCGAGCGTAGCGATGGCGCGGCGCGGACGACCGACCACGATTAAGAACCAGCCATAATTGCCGCTGCGGATCGCTTCGGCGCTCATATCGTTGGTGCGTTCCGCGATGCTGATGGATTCGGTAAAAAACGCATCGGCAGACTCGGCGTCGCCGCTTTCTGCGTATACGTTGGCAGCGTTGGAAAGCACAAGTCCGCGCGTCTCCAGATCGTTGGCATCCACGTTGTTGAGTGTCATCAACGCCTGCTCATAATCGCGCAACGCACGCGTTACTAACCCCATCGAGCGCCGCGCGCCGCCTAAATCACAATGCAGGCGTGCAACTTGCGCGTATGCATTCTGGCTGTCGTAAATGGTGATTGCCTGCGTCCATTCTTGCACTGCCAGCACGTATTCTTCTCTGCGCTGATAGATCAAGCCGAGATCGCGATGCGTGAGCGCAATTTCGAGCGGATCATCGAACTTGGTTGCCATTGCCAGTGCGCGCTGATAACTCGTAACCGCCGCGTTGTAATCGTCGGTTTCGCTGAGCGCCGCCCCCAATCCGCGCAGTACATCGATACGATCGCGTGTCGCTTGCTCATCGGTGATCGTATCAACCAGTGCCTGCAAATGTGGCAGCGCGTCGATACCACGTCCAGCGGCGCGCAGCGCCAAACCAAGCGCACCCCGTGCCAATGCTTCTGCGTCGTCGGTGATAATCAGCGCGATGGGCGGGTCAACGGGGGGAGCGACCAGTTTGTACGATGCTTCGAGTGCGGTTTCTGCCATTTGAATAGCAGTGTCGTGATCACGGACATAAATCGAGGCTTTGCTCAAGCCGACGTGAAGGGCGACAAACGCGGGCGTCGGTTTTTCAGCATCGAATAAATGCAGCGCCCGTTGATAATGCCCACGTGCATCGAGATAACGTCCTTCATCGAGCGCACGCTGACCTAAGATCATGCCCCAGTGTCGCTCATACAATCGATGCTGAAACTGTTCCGCCAGCATCAATGCGCGCTGGATAAAGTGCAGTCCATCGCTTGACTGTCCGTTTTCGCTCATCGCTTGACCGAGCAGCCCGACGAAATAGCCGCTCAATTCCAAATCGCTCGACGTTCCAAGTTTTGCCAGCGCGTCTTTGAGCAAATGTGCGGCATAGCTGGCATTGCCATCGCGCAAATATAAATCGGCAAGGTGTCCCATCGCACGACCTTCAGCTCCGATGATCGGTTTGGTCGCGCCGCGTGCACCTTTGAGCGCGGACTCATAAGCGGTGCGCGACGCATTAAGATCGCCGCGTGCCTGTTCGAGTAACCCGAGCGCACAATCCATGTAGGCGGCGTGCATCGTGCGCGTTAAAGATGGGGCACTGGCGCGCGATGCCTCGATGAATGCCGCTGCATCCGCCCATTGGCGCAAGCGGATCAGTGTTTCGGCGCGATGAACGCTCAACGATGTGATCGGGGTTGGGTCGTCACCCAGCGCTGCGGCGCTGCGCGCCATATCAAGCGCTTGATCGAAGTGTAGAAGTGCCGCCGTGTAATTTTCGCTCAATTTCGCGGTGCGTCCAGCGACGAGCACTTCACGCAGTGCGGTTTCGCGCGGCGAACTCCCGGCGCGAAGCATTCCGGTGATGCGTTCAGACCATTTCATGATGAGCCTTTGGGGCGTTCGTATAGTTCCAATAAAACACCGCCCGTCGCGCGCGGATGCACGAAAGCGTAGCGCGTACCGTCGGGGCGGGTTTTGGGTGTTTCGTCGATCAATTCGATGTGTTTTTCTATCAATGTCGCCAGTACGCCATCAATGTCATCGACATCGATGCACAGGTGATGTAAGCCTGCCCCACGCTTTTCCAGATATTTTGCGACGCCGCTTTCTGGCGTGAACGGCGCGATCAATTCGATTTCGCCTTCACCGACGGGTAAAAAGGCGATGTCTACAGCTTCGCCGGGGTTGTGTTCGGTATGCCCGACCGCCAAACCAAGCGCATCGTGCCAAAACGAAAGCGCGGCGTTCACATCGGGTACAACGACCGCGATATGGTTTATTTTGATGACAGTCATGAACATCCTTCTGGCATTGGGCAGTTAGCAATTTGCTGTTAGCCCTCCGCTATATGCCGATCGCTAATCGCTAATGGCTTTGTTTATTATACCGCCGTTGGGGATGGGCGTCGCGTCCGCTATAATTGTACGAAATGAATCGCAGTTCAAATAGTCTTTGAGAGGATACCCCCTTATGGTTGCCGCTGAATTACACGGTCACATTGTGATCCCCCAGTTGACCGACGAACACGAAATGCTGCGCCGCACGCTGCGCGATTTTGCCGAAAAAGAAATTATGCCGATCGCCGCCGAATTCGATGAATCGGGCGAATTTCCGTTGGCGACGATTAAGAAATTGGGTCAGATGGGTGTGATGGGGTTGGAAGTCCCCGAAGAATATGGTGGCGCGGGCATGGATGTGTTCGCGTATGTACTCGCGATGGTCGAAATCGCGCGCGCGGATGCCAGCCATAGCACGATTGTCAGCGTCAATAACTCGTTGTATTGCAACGCGCTGACGCAGTTTGGTACAGAAGCGCAAAAACAAGCGTACTTGACGCCGGTTGCCAGTGGCGCAAAAATCGGCGCGTACAGCTTGACCGAGCCCATGAGCGGCAGTGACGCGGGTACGATGGAAAGCCGCGCTGTGCTTAACGCCGCCGGGACGCATTTCATCATCAATGGGCGCAAGTCATGGGTGACAAGCGGACCGGTCGCGGATTTTGTGCTGTTGTTCACGATGACCGACCCGGAACAAAAGCATAAAGGCGTTTCGTGCTTCATCATTGACGCCGACCAGCCTGGATTTATTCGCGGTAAAAAAGAGCCGAAACTCGGCATCCGCGCCAGCGCGACCAGTGAGATCGTGTATGAAAATTATGCTGTTCCGGTCGAAAATTTGATCGGCAAGCGCGGCGATGGATTTAAAATTGCGATGGCAGTGCTTGATGCCGGGCGCATCGGTATCGCCGCACAAGCGTTAGGTATTTCGGAAGCGGCTTACGAGGCGGCGCTCACCTATGCGCGTGAACGACAGGCATTTGGCGGACCGATTGGTCAATTTCAGATGATCCAGCAAAAAATTGCCGATATGAAAACGCGCATCGAAGCCAGCCGCCTGCTCATTTACAGTGCGTGTCTCGCCAAAGAAAAGTTCAAGCGCACAGGCGAACGCTATACGACCGAAGCGAGCATGGCGAAGTTGTTTGCCAGCGAAACGGCGATGTTCGTCACCGATGAAGCGGTGCAAATTCATGGTGGCATGGGCTACAGCAAAGAAATGCCTGTCGAACGTTACTACCGTGACGCCCGCATCACGCGCATTTACGAAGGCACGAGCGAGATTCAACGCATGGTCATCGCCCGTAACGAATTGGGACTGCGCTGATGAGCAGCACAATGCGCGCCGCTGTGCTGAACGGGCATGGCGGTATCGAGGTGATCGAGGTGATCGATACATTGGCGATCCCTGAACCCGAACGTGGTGAGGTGCGCCTGCGTATGCAAGCGGCGGCGTTGAATCGCCTCGACCTTTGGGTGCGCGTCGGCTGGAAAGGGCTTGAACTACCGATGCCGCATGTGATATGCGCTGATGGTGCAGGCGTGGTCGATGCGGTGGGTGACGGCGTAAGCAGCGTACAAATCGGGGATCGTGTCGGGATCAATCCGACGCTAATCGACCCTGAGCAATTGCTTTTGGCGGGTGACGAGACCGCGATTTTGAACGCGCCGATCATGGGCGAACACGCACCGGGCGTCGCGGCACAATACAAAGTTTTGCCAGCGCGTAACCTGATCAAACTGCCCGATCACGTCACGTTTGTCGAATCAGCCGCGGCGGGCTTGGTCTATATCACTGCGTGGAGTTCGATGATCACACGCGGCGGGCTGAAAGCGGGTGAAAGTGTGCTGATTGTCGGTGCGGGCGGCGGCGTCAACAGTGCCAGCATTCAGATTGCCAAGTTCGCTGGCTGTAAGGTCTACGTCGTGGGCAGCAGCGCGGAAAAATGCGCGCAAGCGGAGTCTTTAGGCGCAGATGTAACAATCAACCGTGCCGATGACGCAGCGTGGTCGAAAAAGCTGTATCAATTGACGAACAAGCAGGGCGTCGATGTCGTGATTGATAATGTGGGACAAGCTACGCTTCCTGACAGCTTGCGCTCGGTCAAACGCGGCGGACGAATTCTGATCGTCGGTAACACGAGTGGTTACAACGCGCAGATTGATACGCGCTTCATTTTTGGTAAACATATCAGCATCATCGGCAGTTCGATGGGTTCGACTCAAGATTTTCATACGGTGATGAATCTTGTTTTTGACGGACGCTTAAAACCCGTTATCGGCGCGGTGCTGCCGCTGGATCAAGCGCGTGATGCTCAACAGATGTTGGAAACTGGCGTGGTGTTCGGCAAAGTCGTGCTAGCGATTGATTAAAGAGGCAACGCAAAGTCGCAAAGAAAAGATTTAAGACGCAATGACCCTATCGATGGTCTAGCGTCTTTGTGAAACTTTGCGTTAAGGATGTTTTTCGTGGTTCTGCACCGATCGCAAGCGCAAAATCTACGTGAAATTGCGTCGCGGCTTAACCTGCCGACGATTACGGTTGATGCGCGCGTGCCCGGTGTTACGTCTATTTTGCGCGTCACGATACGCTATCATGATGAGCGCGCGCGCGATTCGGTTGCATCACTGACGCGTACGACGGTAAGCGGGTGGACATGCGCTATTCATTATCGCAGCGCGTTCGACGGCAAACCACTGCGTCCTGTCATCATGCAGGCACGCGCGGACAACTTCGTGCGGGTATTGGCTGAAATCGGCTTCGACCGATTACATGACCCGCACGATTTACCGCTCTACGACGCCGCTGATCTGTGGCTGGTCGAACGGGCAGCGTCAACCTTTGTTCATGCGCTTGTCATCGCCCCTGATACCGCTAAAGACGCACATGCGCTGTTAGTCAACGCGATCAAAAATGGAATGCCAGAAATGATCCGCTATGTGTCAGCTTAATCTGAAAATGGAACCTCTATGAGTCAATACATCGAAACCGAAATCAAGCTGTATGTGGTCGATCACGCGCCGACCGTCGCCAGACTCGAAACGCTGGGCGCGGCATTGACCGCACCGCGTGTGCTCGAACGGAATACACGCTACGACACAGCGGGCGAAGCATTGCGCGCCAAACGCGCGGTACTGCGGCTGCGATCTGACACCCGTGCGCGCTTGACATACAAAGATGGTGATCGCCTGACGGGCGATTACGGGGTATCACGATTTGAAGCTGAGGTCGAAGTCAGCGATTTTGACACCATGGAAGTGATCTTACGCAAACTAGGGTTTGCGTCTGTCCTGGAATATGAGAAATATCGCACGACCTATCAACTTTACGGCGTGGAGGTCACGCTCGACGAAATGCCTTATGGTAATTTTGTCGAAATCGAAGGGGAAGATGCCGCAATTGGACGTGTGATGAGCGCGCTCGAATTAAGTACTGCGGTGCGGATGACCAACAGCTATGTCGTGTTGTTCGAGACCGTGCGGCGTAATCTCGAATTGAAATTCAAAGATTTGACGTTTGAAAACTTCAAAGGGATCGACGTGCCATTAAGCGCGTTCCAGTAAATCGAGAATTTATTTATGACTGACGACGCTTCGAAATTCGTGACCTCATCCGGCATTCCGCTCAAACGCGATTTTCGACCGGAAGATGCACCGCTCGATTATGAGCGTGATTTAGGTGAACCCGGTGAGTATCCCTTCACGCGCGGCGTATACCCGGAACTCTATCGGTCGCGGCTGTGGACGATGCGTCAATATGCTGGGTACGCCAGCGCCGATGAATCCAACCAACGTTATCGGTATTTGCTTGCACAAGGGCAGAGCGGCTTGAGCGTGGCGTTCGATTTGCCGACGCAGATTGGCTATGATGCCGATGACCCGATGGCGTTGGGTGAAGTCGGCAAGGTCGGCGTCAGCATCAGCAGTCTAGATGACGTGCTGCGCCTGTTCGATGGTATTCCGTTGGATAAAGTCAGCGTGAGTATGACGATCAACGCGCCGGCTGCCGTACTGCTGGCGATGGTGATCGCAGCGGGGAAAAAGCAGGGTGTCGATCCATCGATGCTGCGCGGCACGGTACAAAACGACATTCTCAAAGAGTACATCGCGCGTGGCACGTATATTTACCCGCCGCAAGCCTCGATGCGCCTGATCACCGATGTGTTCGCGTATTGTCAAGCGAACGTGCCGCGCTGGAATACGATCAGCATCAGCGGTTATCACATCCGCGAGGCGGGCAGTACGGCAGTACAAGAAGTCGCCTTCACGCTCGCCAACGGCATCGCGTATGTAAAAGCGGCAATCGATGCGGGTTTGGATGTCGATGATTTCGCGCCGCAGTTATCATTTTTTTTCAACGCGCACAATCAATTTCTAGAAGAAGTGGCGAAATTTCGCGCAGCACGGGCACTGTGGGCGCGGATCATGCGCGAGCGCTTTGGCGCGAAGAACCCGGAAAGCTGGCGACTGCGTTTTCATACGCAGACGGGCGGCAGCACGCTGACCGCACAACAGCCGATGAACAATGTGGTTCGGGTCGCGATTCAAGCGCTGGCGGCGGTGATGGGTGGCACGCAAAGTCTGCATACCAACAGCATGGACGAGGCTTTGGCGCTGCCGAGCCAAGACGCGGTGCAGGTCGCGTTACGCACACAGCAGGTGATCGCGTATGAAACGGGCGTCGCGGATACCGTCGATCCGTTAGCGGGGAGCTACGCGGTCGAATATTTGACGACGCAGATCATCGAACGAGCCGGGGCGTATATTGCACGTATCGACGAGATGGGCGGCGCGCTGGCTGCCATTGAAGCAGGGTATATTCAAGGCGAAATTCAAGAGGCGGCGTATGCGTATCAGCGCGCCATTGAACGTGGCGATCAAATCGTGGTTGGTGTGAACCAGTTCATCAACGACGAATCGGTACAGCCAGAACTTTTGCGCGTTGACCCATCAGTGGAAGCCGGTCAGCGCGAACGACTGGCGGCATTACGCGCGCGGCGCGACAATGAACGGGTGAATGAACTGTGGGCGCGGCTGGACCAAGCAGCGCGCGGAAGCGATAACTTAATGCCACTGTTGATCGAGTGTGTCGAAAATGACGTGACATTGGGTGAGATTTGTCACACGCTGCGAGGCGTGTTCGGCGAATATCGCCCGAACGTGACGGTATAGTGTGTAGGGTAAATGCGAGAAACGTGACGCAAAGAAACAACGCCGCAAAAGTTTGAAAAAAAGTAGTTAAGGAAGTAAAAATACTTCCACATACTTCCGTTTTTGGCGATTTTTGATTTGTGAAATGTTGGAATATGGTTTGTGAGGCGAAGTCTAGATGGCGGATGAGAAAGCGTTTCAAGTGTGGCTGGATCGGATCACACAGCTACCACTGCCAAAGAGTAAAATGGCACGTGTACGCACGCTGGCAAAAGAACTAGCGGAAGGCGTAAGCGAGGGGTTTTGGGGAACACAATTCTCGTTTATTTCGCAACCACGCAGGGAGCCAATCGTTCAGGAATATTTACCTTTTATTCCAAATGCCGCTGATGCTTCTGACGAGGAACTTTCACAATATCGCACAGTGCCCAGAGACAACCGCATGCGGTTGTATTTCAAGCATCGTTGGGCAGCGCCAATATTCGATCAATTTCCTGAATATTCGGTGTTATTTACACGCGGTTATTTAACACCGACAAAAGACCTTTATGACCGTGTGGATGGCGTTCAGCTTCGCGCGCCCGCCTTTGAACTCCTTGACGAGACCGAACCTGCCAACGTATTTATCTCGTACAAGCGATCGGAAAGCAGCGCGCTCGCTTTACTGGTGCTGGCGCGGCTGAAAGAGATCGGCTTGCAGCCATTTGTCGATATGTCGATTGAGCCGGGATCGAATTGGCGCGACTTTCTCAAAGAACGCATCGACGCCAGTGATTATGTTGTCGTGCTGATCGGACATAACGGCTTCCAGTATCGCGCAGCGGATTGGCAGCTGCTGCCGGATATTGATCGGCTGTTGAGCGATACGCATACGATCATCGTGCAGACGGAAAGCGCGGGCGGCTACAACGCGGCGCTGACGGAGTTGGCGAATCGGTTCGGGTTCACGCCATAACGGAAAAGCAAAAGAAAAGATTCAACGCAAAGGCGCAAAGCAAGACGCAAGAGAAAAAATAAAAACATAACTCACCTTACGCAGATTGCCCTCATCCTAAATCCTTCCCCCTCAGGGAGAAGGACTTCCCCTACCGCGACGGTTTTTCACCCCGCGCCCTGAGGACTGAGGGGCAGGGGATAAGGGCTGAAAACGAGGGGGCTTGCGTGAGAACATAACACAAAGGCACGAAGGAGGGGCATGGCAGAACAAGGACAAGAAAGACCGCTCAACATTTTGAGTATCGGCAGCATTGGCAGCGTGTTATCGATTGGAAGTGCGGGCAGCATTTTGAGTATCGGCAGCGTGGGCAGCGTGTTATCAATAGGGAGTGCAGGGAGCGTACTGAGCATTGGCAGCGCGGGCAGCTTTTTGTCGATTTTGAGTTTGTTCAGCGTGGTCAGCGTGCTGGCAGCTTTCAAGGTGCGCGGCAGGCGGTAAACTGCGCCGGCTGAATTCATTTCGCCCGTGTAGGATGTGTTATCTGGAAAGCGCCGTAAAACCCCTGCCTTCAGGCATGGGATATAAGGCGTCGGTCTTATGTTTTTTCTGCTGAAATAGGGTATGATGAAAGGAGGTTAAGGTACGAGACGTAAAAATCCGACCTCGATCATAATCGTG
>JBBRAA010000040.1:0-32872 GCA_038207205.1 Aggregatilineales bacterium | reverse complement strand
ACGGGGAGCAGGGTGTGTTGGTGGTCAGAGCGGTGAGGGTCCACCCGGCACCATCTCGAACCCGGCAGTTAAGCTCACCAGCGCGGATGGTACTGCGAGGGCAGCTTCGTGGGAGAGTACGCCACTGCCAACCTCCTTTTTCTCCTGTGCGATGTCCTGCCTTTTCTGCGCCATCGCCTTCTTCCTCTCTTTTGTCCTTACGCTTGGCTCGTGCTAACAAAATAATCAAAACAAAAACGGGACGTATTTAGCGTCCCGTTTTTTTGCCTTTTTACGCCTATATCACTGATTTAATCCCATTTACGCAGGTCGCGGATCATCCGCTGTGTTGGGTCAATGACGCCTGCTTCAACGACTACGACCTGATCAACGCGCAGCCGAGTCATCGACTGCATATAACCGATCACCGCATCTTGAAGCTGATCAGCGGTTTGATCGGCATGAAGTTCGACGTTGATTGTGACAATATCGCGATTATCGTCGCGGGTGATTACCGCTTGAGCGTGCTTAACCTGCGGGATACGTGACATGGCAGCAAGTACCTGGTTCGGGTGCAAGAACATACCGCGTACCTTAATTGCGTCGCCACTGCGTCCAAACAAGCCAAGCAACTGTTGCTCAGCACCACATGCCGGATCGACTTCGGGGGCAAGCGCACCCAAATCGCCGGTACCAAAACGGATCAACGGATAATTTTTATTGAACGTGGTCACAACAATCTCGCCTGTATTGCCTATCTCGACGTTTTGACCAGTTTCGGGGTCGCAGATTTCGAGAAAGTAGTTGCTGATCACGCAAAAGCCAGTGACACCCGCTCGCGTATATGCCATAAAACCCAAATCCGCCGTGCCATATGCCGATGTGGTGGTCATGCCATACTCGCCTTCAAAGCGGGCGCGCTGCGAAGGCATGTACGGTTCTGCGGAGAACAATGCCTTCTTGATCGTGACCATCTCTTTAGGAATGCCCATTTCGGCGGCTTTATCCAGGATGATCGCCAAGAAGCTTGGCGTACCGACATAGCCCGTCACACCCAACGACGTCATCATCATAATTTGCAGCTCGGTGTTACCTGGACCCGATGGGATAACCGTGACACCCAGTGAGCGCAGCGCCTCATCAATCAGTAAACCCGCCGGAGTCAGATGGTACATAAATGTATTGAGTGCGCGATCACCCACGCCAAATCCAACCGCGCGGAACGGCGCAACTGCCGCTTGAGGGTCGTCGAGACCAGGCTGCGGATCGTAAATGGGTCCCGGCGAGATATAGATGCGCGGCAAAGTGGATGGATCGACGGTGAGAAAGCCACCGAACGGTGGATTTTCGCGTTGAAGTTCAGGCAGGCGATCTTTCGGCGTGACCGGAAGTTTTTGTAAATCGGACGCAGTTTGGATGTGATCAGGATGAACGCCCGCAGCGTCCATCATTTTGGTGACGGCGGGCGCATGAGCATAAGCGTGAGCAACAAGGTCGCGAATACGGATATCGAACGTCATCTATTTCCCTCAGGTGCGTAGATAGACAAGGAAACGGCAGTATAAATGCTTCCAGATACTTCCTATGGAAATTTTCATTAACCCGTAATAAACACTACTGACACAAATATAAACATCATACTGCCTGTCAACAACTGAGCAATACGTTCGAGATATGTAGGTTGTGAATCAGCCATGAGTTCGCCCTTTCAACCAAGCCAGCGCTTGCGGCGCTTATAGTGTTTGACATCTTTATAACTCTTGCGTTCACCCAATTGGTTTAAGCCTAAGTAAAATTCCTTAATATCCTCGTTTTCAATCAACTGTGCAGCGGGACCGTCCAACACGATACGCCCATTTTCCATGACATACCCATAATCGACCAGACGCAGCGCAGCGGTCGCGTTTTGCTCCACCAGTAAAACTGACATACCCTCTCGTTTGTTGATCTCCCCGACGATATGGAAGATTTCCTGGACGAGCATCGGTGCCAGTCCAAGCGACGGCTCATCGAGCATCATCATCTTGGGATGTGCCAGCAGCGCACGCCCAATGACCATCATTTGCTGTTCGCCGCCCGACAGATAACCTGCGACGCGATGACGCAGATCGCGCAAGCGCGGAAAATAGTCATAAACATGCTCGATATCGTGCTTGAACTCGCGTCCGCCCTGGTATACAAGCGAGCCGATGCGTAGATTTTCTTCAACGGTGAGGTGTTGAAACAGCGGACGCCCTTCGATCACCTGTACGATGCCCTTGCGTACGATGTCTTCTGTATTCTGGTGTTCGACGCGCTCATCGTTGAACGTGATACTGCCGCGCGTGACTTCACCCAGCTCCGAATGCAGCAAGCCGCTAATTGCTTTCAGCGTGGTCGATTTGCCTGCACCATTCGCCCCAAGCAACGCGACAATCTGACCGGGCTTGACCTGAAACGAGACGCCGCGCAAGACTAAAATGACACTATTGTAAATGACTTCAATATTGTTGACGCTGAGCATCGCAATTCTCGCCAGGAAAAAAAGAGACGGTAAGAGAACGGGCGAGTCTAAGACTCGCCCGTCGCAAAATAGGTTTATCGATTACGGTGCGTCTGCGCCACCGGGACGCAGATCGGGCGCCGCTTCAAAGTCGGTCAACGGCACCAGCACCGGAATAAAACCGGTCGTGCCATCGGGGAATGGTACGGTGAGGGCGTCATCGCCGCTCGTCGCCACACCTGTCATATCGGCATTGGCGAACAACATCGTCGCCATACGATTATTGGGCAGCGCACGAATTTCACCACCCAGATAATCGATGTCGTATAAGCCAAGCGGCGAGTACACAAACGAGTCAATCGTCTCTTTAATCGCCGCGCCGTCCACATCGGCAAGGCTGCCGACGCGGTTGACGGTCTGTGTATACAGTTCAATGTAGGTATCCACCAACGACCAGCCGAGCAGATAGGAAATATTCTGCACCGAGATCGCGCGTTCATTGGCTGCGGCTTGTTCATTGATCAAAGCGATGCCAGGCTGCGCGCGTTCGCTCCACCAATAGAACGGCAGCGAACCGATGATACCATTCACGGCGGGCAACCCATCCGCGCCGAGCGCGTTACGGCTGAGTAAGCCGACGGAGGTATCCAGCGCCCAGTTCACACCTGCCAACTGCACATCTTCTTCCAAGCCCAGATCGACGATGGTTTTGCCGACCAGGAACGGTCCGCTCGCCAGTGAATTGGTGTACAGAATATTCGCACCAGCATCGACCAGATTAAGCACGTTGTTGCTGATATCGGACGAAGCGGGAGAGAAATATTCTGGTGTTTCCAGAACGGTGACGCCTTGTTCGGCGCAGTAGCCGAGCGTTTCGGGCGTGAAAGCGCTTTCGCCAAACGCACCGGGCCAGCTAATATAACCAACGACAGGAGCGGGATAGGTATCGGCGTTCGCGCCGATATAGCGGCAGAACATACCGAATTGGTCGGCATACAACGGGTTGGTCGCATAAATCCAGCCGGGAGTCGCGCCGTCTTCGCCGTACAACCCAGCGACGCTGCCCGCCGAAATGAATACCGGAATTTCATCTTCTTCGACCTGATCACGCAGCAGTTCAGCATCGCCCGACGCATACAGCACGATTAAATCGGGTTTGGGATCGAGCGTCGAATAATAATCGTAGTGCGCTTGCGATTGCGCGGAGTCACCACCGGTATCGCGGTTATCCTGGGTGATGGTCGCGCCGCAAATGCCGCCACGCGCATTGAAATACGCCGACGCATCCGCAAAACCTGCCAATAGTGGCTGCGTGATGAAGGCATACGACCCGCTGATATCGCCAAAGTGATAGACGCTGATCGTCTCACCCGTCAAATCGACTTCGCATTCGGAATGTTGGATAAATTCCGGCAAGGTCATGTCTTCTTGCGCCGTCACCCCAACCACCCCAAGCAGCAAAATCAACGCCAATAGAAACACTTTTTTCATGACACAAGTTTCCTTTCATTCAACCTCAAAACAATTTTGGTCGTGCGTAACTCGCGCCGCCACCAGCGACGGCGAGAGAGAGTTACCGAGTTTGATTAAACGGACGCAATTTCCAGGATACTTTGAACACTTCCCATCGATGTGCGATCCCGCGCGGCGCGATGATTAAAAAGACCACCAACGCCAAGCCGAACAAGAACGGATTGAGTGCGGCGAACACATTGACCGGGTTGATGAACGGCAGCAGCGACGGCAGTACCAGATTGAGCGGCGGAATAATCGCCGGGATGATATTCTGGTTGAGCAAGAAGACGAACGAGACGCCAAACAATGGTGCTAACGGAAAGCCCGCGCCACCGATGACCAACATCGCCAGCAGTTCTATCGAGCGGTCGAGCAGGAAATTATCGAGCGTGACGCTGTTGGTGTGGAAGGCGAACAAACAACCCGCTACCCCTGCGTACAGCGCGCTCAGGAAAAAGGCTTGCAGTTTGTAATTGAACACATTGATGCCCAATAACTCAGCCGCGAGATCGTTATCGCGTACGCTGATGAATGCACGCCCGACGCGCGTGCGGAAGATATTACGCGCCGCCAGCATCATCAGCACCGCGACGGGGATAACGATGTAATACATAGCGTTATCGCTGGCGAAGCTGATGCCCAACAATTCTGGCGGCGGCACATCGAGCGGACGCGAGCCATTGGTGAGCGGCTCCAATGGGTAACGCAGTACCCATGGGATGATGAACTGCGCGGCAAGCGTCGCCATCGCCAGATAAAAGCCTTTAACGCGCAATGACGGCAAGCCAAAGATCAAGCCGATGATGCCCGTGAATACGGCTGAAAACGGGAGTGCGAGCCAGAATGAAAACCCGAATTGGCGCGCGGCGACCGCGCCTGCATACGCGCCGACCGCCATAAACGCGGCATGACCGAGCGAGATTTGCCCGGTATAACCGACCAGCACGTTCAAGCCTTGTACTGCAATCGCAAAAATAGCGATGCGGATGATCGTGCCGATGAACAACTGCGGGATCAAATTGATGCCGAACGGACCTTCGATGGTCAGTAGTGGCACCAGCAAAAGCAAGCCAAACAAACCGTTGGCGATCCATTTGTCGGTTCGGGTACGGTTGATGGCGATGTCGTCTTCATAACGGACATCGAATACACCGGATGGACGAATATTAGCGGACATGGCGCTCCAGGTAAAAGATGGTAAAAGTAAAAGACGTTAAGCGTTAGCAGATCAAAGTAATTCGTATAGCTACTTTCATCGCTTAACTTTTAACTATCTATATGCGTTCGATCCGTTTTTGCCCGAACAGCCCATCAGGGCGCAAGACCAGGACGATCATCAAAACGAGATACGGCGCGAGTTCTGTGCCGGCTTGTGAACCGGGAAAGAGTAAATTAGCGAGTTCTTGTACCAAGCCGATGACCAGCCCGCCGATCAACGCGCCAGGGATCGATTCCAAGCCGCCAAGCAGTACCGCCGGAAATGCGCGCAGGGCTAACAGCGGCAAATTGAGCGAGAGCGTGGTCGCTGCGCCTTGCAGCACGCCCGCGACCACCCCCAACAGGGCGGCAATCGCCCACGCGATCGCGAGAATGGCGCGCACGCGCAAACCAACCGCCTGCCCCAGCTTTTGATTTTCGGCGGTGGCGCGCATCGCTAAGCCAACGCTGGTAAAGCGGAAGAATAAGACGAATGCGCCGAACGCGACCAACGACAAGAGGAACGCGACGAGCAGTTCGGTCGGGACGATGATCGGTCGCTCGAATAAACCGTCGATGCGGATCGGCATCGGGATGCCGACCGACGCCAACCCCGAAAAGACAGGGAGCGTGAGTTCGACGCTGCCCCACACCAACTGTGTGAAGCCGTGTAACAGTTCGCTGGCGGCAAGCGTCATCAAGACCATCGCAAACAACGGCTGACCGATCAGCGGACGAATTGCGAAGCGCTCGACGGTCAGACCGATCAATACTGCACCCAGACCCGCGCCAAAGATCGCACGAATCATTTCAGCGCCGGGCGGCAAAATCAGCAGAATCACGGTCGCGGCGATAGAAAGCGCGACGCCTACAGCAATCGTGCGCGGCTGCCGTAACACCCCCCAGCCATTGATAGTCAGCGCCATGAACACCGTGAACGCCGATAATGCAAACGCGGCGGCAGGTGAAATGACGGAACTGTTGAAAAAGCTGTAGAAAATCAAGCCGCCCGCCAGCATCATCCAACCGTGCGCGAAATTGAACACGCCAGAGGCTTTATTGATGACGACGATGCCGAGCGCGATCAGCGAGTACACGCCGCCGATCAGGACGCCTGTAATCGTGCTTTGCACAAGTCGATAGGGACGCTGTGAACCGATGAGCGGCACGAAGATCATGAGCAGCACGATCAGCGCGACCACATAGGCGGCGGTGGTGAACAAACGACGGTTATCTTTGAGAATGGCGGTCATAAATGATCCTTAAGCAATAAATGAGTCGTTTATGTTGGTAATTTGGGCGGGTCTGACTGAATCCCGCCCCGACACAATAGGTCTCTATTCGGCGTCAACCGAACAGACGCGCACAGGCGTTTCCAGAATTCCGGTGCGTCCGTCGCGGTACTTCACTTCGGCACAGACGATGACTTCGGGAATTTCGTGATACATGGCATGAATCAAGCTGGCATATTTTTGTTCAAGCGTTCGGCGGCGTAATTTGCGCGTGCGTGTCAGTTCGTTTTCGTCGGCATCGAAGGCTTTATGCAGCACGACGAACTTTTTAAGGCGAGCAGCAGGCGGCAGCGTTTGATTGACGCGGTGAATTTCAGCCTTGATCAAGTCATAAATTTCGTCGCGCTGCGAAAGATCGGCAAAAGTGGTGAAACTGATGCGCCGTTTTTCCGCCCACCGCGCTACGTTGTCAAAATCCATGTTGATGATGGCGGCGACGAAGTGGGTATCGCTGCCACCGACCACCATGACATCCTGGATATACGGGCTGAATTTGAGCCGTCCCTCGATATACTGCGGGCTGAAGGCTTCACCATTCGCCAGTTGAATCATATCGCTGACACGATCCAGATAGATCAAATGTCCATCAGCGTCGGCGTATCCGGCGTCGCCAGTATGAAACCAACCATCAGCATCGAGCGCTTGGGCGGTTTTTTCTTCATCTTTGTAATAACCCGCGAATACAGCACGGCTGCGAATCCACAATTCGCCGTTTTCAGCGATGCGCACTTCGACGCCCGGTGCAGGTGGACCGACGGTTTCCAATTTGATATTGCCAGCATAATGCAGCGTATGTGATTGACATTCGGTTGAGCCATACAGATTTTTGAGTTCGACACCAATCGCGCGGAAGAAACGGAGTTGGTCGGGCGTGAGCGTCGAGCCGGAGGTAAAGGCGTTACGCACTTTGGTCATGCCAATCATGTTGCGGAGCGGCTTGAATACGACCGATTCACCGATATGGTGCAGCGCACGGATATGCCGCGGGATATGCGTATTATTATCCTGATGATTGATGACCTGATAGGCGACAGGCAAAAATGCCTTGAACAACACGCGGTTGAACCATGTGCTGTCGTTGATTCGCATTTGCGTTGTGCTGGCAAGTCCCTCCCAGATGCGACTGGGGAACAACAAACTACTCGGCGCGACTTCGCGGATATCGTTTTGGATCGTGCTCGCGTTTTCGGGAAAATTGACGACGACGCCCGTAATCAAATGCCCGGCGACGCCTAAACTTTGTTCGGTGATCCACGCGGGCGGGCTGAACGACACGTAATTATCGGTTGGGTACGTCGGTGCGAGGTTGATCACATGGCGGTTGCCATAGATCAAATTGCGATGACGGATCATCGCACCTTTTGGCAGGCTGGTCGTGCCGCTCGTATAACTGAACAGCACAATATCTTCGCCGTGTCCCTCGCTGATCATGCTTTCCATCAAACCAGGATGAGCGTCAGCATACGGCTTGATTTCATCAACCATGATATCGAAGCACGCAAGCCAGTCAGTAGGGTAATTCCACATGCCGTTGTCATCCCAATAGATGACTTTACGCACGTTAGGAATTTTGTCGCGGATCGCCAGCGCTTTATCACACTGCTCCTGGTCATGCGCGATCAAGTACACGGAGTCACTGTTATCGACAATATAGGCGAGTTCTTGTAAATTGGCGTCGGTAAAAATGGCGGTTGTCGTGCCACCCGCCGCCCAGATAGCGATCTCCGCCCAATAAAACTGCGGGTCGTTTTCGCCAATGATCGCCACTTTGTCGCCGCGCTTAAGCCCGATATCGACCATCGCCAGGCAAAAGCGATTTACATAATCATAACAGTCGTTCCAAGTATATTCCTGCCAAATGCCATAGCGTTTTTTACGCATCGCTATTTGGTCGCCGTATTCCTTAACGCGCGCCAGAAAATGTTTGGGCAGCGTATCAAGATCAGGCGGGAGCGGGTCGAACTGAAAAGTCTCTTTCGAGCGCAAAATTACGGGGTCGGCGGCGAGCGCTCGCGGGTGGTCTTGAACATGCGGTTGAGCAACCATAAAGTTTATCCTCAATACGCTAAGTCTTTTGTTTTAGTGCTGAGTTTAAGGCTCAGCATTCATTCCTGTATTTACGCTTCTTGCCCCAAATAGGCTTTGATTACACGCTCGTCCTGCTTGATCTCGCTCGGCGTGCCCTCGGCAATTTTTTGTCCAAAATCGAGCGCGACGATACGATGCGAAATATCCATGACCAAGCCCATATCATGTTCGATAAGCAGGATGGTCATATCTTGTCGCTCGTGAATATCCAGGATGAAGCGCGCCATATCTTCTTTTTCTTCGACATTCATGCCCGCCATCGGCTCATCGAGCAGCAGCATGGTCGGTTCGAGCGCCAACGCACGACCGAGTTCGACACGCTTGCGCAGACCATAGCTTAAATTACCAACGATGGTCTTGCGGACGTTTTCCATTTCGAGAAAATCGATGATCGATTCGACTTTGCGGCGGTGTTCGACTTCTTCACGTTTCGCAGCGCCGACGAACAGCGCGCCTGTGAGCAGATTGCTTTTCATGTGGATGTGCCGCGCTGCCATCAGATTATCGAGCGCAGTCATATTGGTGTAGAGCGCGATATTCTGAAAGGTACGCGAAATGCCGATTTTGGCGCGTTCATAGGCGGGCAGCGCGCTGATGTCGCGTCCGTCAAACACGATTGCGCCCTGCTGGGGGTGATAAAATCCGTTAATACTGTTGATCAGACTGGTTTTGCCCGCGCCGTTGGGACCGATGACGGCAAAAATTTCACCGCGTTTGACCTTGAATTCGACGTTGTTGAGCGCGCGAATGCCACCAAAACTGAGCGAAATATTCTGGACGTGTAGCTTTACGTCTGTGCCTTCGTCCGACATATATACAAGTAGCCTTCAATGAAAAATAACGAACTATTCAAAGCGTGATTCGATTATTGTGTCATCAGTGTAACGTACATCAAAAATGCCCGCAAGAGAATAAAACATTTAGGCATGTGCATCACACCACGCGATCATATCTGCGATGACACCTGCGCGCTCGCGCTCGTTCAAGATTTCATGCTTCATACCTGGATAAAATTTAAGCGTTTTATCGGTGCTGGAGGCGCCATCAAACACGAACTGGCTGCCAGACGGCGGACAAATTTTGTCGTCTGCGCCGTGCGCGAGCATGATCGGTAGTTTGAGCGCGCCAATATTCGCACGCGACCATTTGGCAGCACGCTGAATGCTGATTCCCATTCGCACGCGCATTTTTCCTTTCCAATTCAAAGGGTCGGCTTGAAAATCCAGCATCACGGATGGATCGCTGGAAAGTTCGTTTCGCGGCGCAGCATCGGCAAGCTGCATTTTCGGCGCTACCAGATTGAGCAAATTCCCAACGGCAAGCAAAACGGGCGACGTGCTCAAATCCGCAGTCAACGGAATACCCGATAAGATAACCCCTTTGAGTTCATATTGATATTGAATGGCGAACACGAGCGCGATCAGCGCGCCCATGCTGTGACCCAACATAAACAGCGCTTGATTGCTATTTTGCGCCTGCACATCGTTGACAAAACGCTTAAGATCAGCGACTGGTTCCCACAAATTATTGAAATACGCACGTTCACCATCGCTCGCACCGTGTCCGCGATGGTCGATAGTATGCACGCTGTAACCCGCACCGCACAGCGCATCGACAACATGCGCGTAACGTCCGGCATGTTCGCCATAGCCGTGTACCAATACGATATATGCCTTCGGCGTCGCGCTGTCGTGATACGCGCATGTCGCTAATTTCAAACCATCGTCCGATTGGAAAAAAGCAGTTTCTTTCTTCATGAAATTTATTACTTTCCTGAATTCATTAAAGGATAAAAAAACATAACATCAAGGCGCGAAGTCACTAAGAAATACTTTTAGAGCGACATCGGTTCATCCAGGCGCAGCCATGTCCGTCCGATACGAAACAAAGAACCGGGACGCAAACTGACGCGTTCTTTGAGTGGCACACGCTCCTGCTGCACGAATGTTCCGTTACGACTATCCAAATCTTCGAGCCAAAACGAGAGTAAGTAGGGCTCGGATACACTTTCGCTGGCGGTGACGCCGGACGATTTACACCCCAGCCGCGCGTGCAAGCGCGAGACTTGATTATCGAACGGCATATGAATATCGCAGCCTTCACGCCTTCCGATATGCAGCTCCAATTCGTCACCGACATCAGGCTGTTCAAAACGTAAAGTCTTGCCGTCGTAAAGACCGCTCATGAAGGTGACAGAAATCTCTTTGGTGGTCACAACAATCCTTTCATGATGACGGTAAAAACGAGGGACAAACCGATAAGCGCTGGTGAGCGCGTTTCAACACCGTTTACTGCAAACAAGCGCGTGCTTGCACAAGCTTTTGACGTGATGGAGCGTGAGTCGGCACAAGTTTGAGCGCGCGCTCGAATTTCTCGACGGCGCCCGCGCAATCAGCCAGCGCTAGCAGCACTTCGCCCCAGTTATGCCAGTACCACACATCGTTGGGATTGTACCGCACCGCTTGCTCATATGCCGCCGCTGCTGCTTCGAGTTCGTTGAGCGCCCAATGCGCCAAACCGCGCCCGTTCCATGCCCATGCATAGGCGGGGTCGAGTTCAAGCGCGCGCGCATAGCTATCAACCGCAGTATGATAATCGCGCAGACGCCGCATCACCTGACCGCGTCGCGCCCAACCAATCGCCTGGTCGGGCAGTGTTTCCAGCGCGCGATCGATGACCGCCAGTGCCTGCTTTTCGCGGCGCATTTCCAACAACAGATCGACTTGATTGGTGTAATACCAGATCACGTTTTGGTCTTCAGCGAGCGCGCGTTCATAGCTGGCAATCGCTTCTTCGCGCCGCCCCAATGTCTCCAGTGTCAAGCCGCGCCCGTTCCATGCCCATGCGTAATGGGGGCTGAGCGCAAGCGATTGATCATAGGCGGTGAGCGCTTCTGCGTCACGCTTGAGGCGTCGCAATGCTTGACCAAGTTTCGCCCAGCTTTCGGGATGGGTGGGATTAAGCTTGAGCGCATGATCCAGCACATCGAGCGCTTCTTGATGACGATTGAGCGCGACGAGTTCATCGCCCTGATTGTACCAATACCATGCATCGCGCGGGTCGATATGTGCGGCGCGCTTGAAGCTGATCAACGCTTCTTCGTGGCGATTGATTGCCGCCTGCACCAAACCGCGCCCGTTCCATGCCCATGCGTTGTGCGGATCAAGTTCGATGGCGCGGGCATAACTGCGCAGCGCTTCTTGATGACGATGCAAACGGCGCAGTGCTTGCCCGTGTTTTGCCCACGAACGCGAACTGCGTGGGTCGTGCTTGAGTGCGGTTTCAAGCCGCGCCAGCGCGCCGCCGTTATCACCGCGCGCCATGAGCAAATCGACCTGCTGATAGATATAAAACGGGTCACCGGGTTCGCTCGCGCTGGCGAGATGATACGCCTGCAAAGCCTCGTCGTAACGGCGCAGCACTTCATAGGTCATGCCGAGTTCGTTATGTGCCCATGCGTAAGTCGGGTTGAGCGCGAGCGCATGTTGATACGCCTGAATCGCATCGTCATAGTGCCCAACCTGGCGCAGAACATTGCCATAACGTGCCCAACTGCGTGCATGATCGGGATTCATTTGTACTGCTTCGACCAATAAGGGCAGCGCTTGAGCGTACTGTCCCATCAGCGCCAGTACGTTCCCTTGATTGTAGAAATGCCAGACATCCCCTTTGCCGAGTGTCGCCGCTTCCTGATAGGCAGCTAAGGCTTCGGGGTAGCGTCCCGACTGCTCCAGCACGATGCCCTTACCGTTGATCGCCCACGCATAATCGGGCTGCAAACGGATCGCGCGCTCGTACGCGGTTAATGCTTCATCGTAACGCTTGAGATAGCGCTGTACCTGACCCAGCTTCGCCCAACTAAACGCGTGATCCGGGCTGATGCGGACCGATTCCTGCGCGGGTTGCAGCGCCTCGTCGTATTGGTTAAGTTCGACGAGCATTTCAGTCAGGTTATACCAGTGCCAGACCTCATCTGGCTGGTAACGGGCGGCACGCTTGAACGCCATGAGCGCGTCGCGGTGAGAACCGGTCGCTTTGAGCGCTAAGCCATAACCGTTTTGCGCCCATGCATAACTGGGGTCAAGGTTGACGGCTTGTTCATAGGCGTGGATCGCGCTCGGAAAATCATGCGTGAGACGATACACCTGTCCCAGTTTTGCCCAACTGTTTGGATGCGCTGGATCGAGTTTGAGCGCCTGTTTAAGCAGCCGGATCGCCTCATCGTAGCGTCCCATGTTGTGCAGTGCATCTGCCTGGTTGTACCAGTTCCACACGTCACCGGGGTCGATGTCGGTGGCGGTGCGGTAGCATTCGAGCGCGTCGAGCGGCTTACCGAGCCGTTCCAACACGATGCCCTTGCCTTTGTGTGCCCACGCATACTGCGGCTGAATGAGAAGCGCTTGATCGTAACAAACGATCGCTTCGGTATAGCGGCTGAGCAAGCGCAGCGTGCGCCCTTTACGTGCCCACGCCCAGGCATAATCGGGCTGAAGCTGAATGGCACGGTCATAAGCCTGGAGCGCTTCGTCCAGGCGACCGAGTTCTGTCAGCGAGTAGCCTTTGTCCATGAGTTCGCGCGCTTCGAGCGCGGGACCCGTCACTTCGAGGAGTGGGTTCTCGCCAGTGACATCGACATAGATGGGCAAGAGCGCATCGACAATTGCGCCCCAATCCTGCGGTCGATTCGCGCGGTCTTTCTCCAAACATGCCATGACCAGCGCTTGCAAACGCGGCGGCAGCGCGGCGGCATTGGTGACATCGAACGCAGGTTGATCGTGTTTATGCGCTTTCAACCAGTCATCCAGGTTTTTGAGCGCGAAAATATGTTTACCCGTCAACATTTCAAAGACCAGGCATCCGAACGAATAAATATCCGAGCGCAAATCAACCTCTTTGCCGCCGCTCGCTTGTTCGGGTGATAAATACGGCGCAGTGCCGATGACCGCACCGACACGAGTCAGGCGCTCATCATCACCACGTGCGATCGCCTTTTCAATTTCGATAGCAGCGACATCCGCTAAATCGAGCGAGCGGACTAAGCCAAAATCGGTCACTTTTGCAATGCCATCGTGCGTGACCAGAATATTGGCGGGCTTAAGGTCACGATGCACAAGACCGGGAACGCGCTGCGTCGCGTGCTGCATTCCAAGCGCGATATGCAGCCCGAACTCCAGCGTATTACGGATTGTAAGCCGTTTATGCTCGATCCAGCTTCTTAGGTCGGCTTCTAATCCTTCGGGTCCGCTGATGTGTTCGAGCATGATGTACGGACGACCGAGAATGTGCTGGACAAGCTGTGCATGGACGATATGACGATGTTTTTCCAGCCGAATCCATGTAAAGGCTTCTTGCTGAAAGCGCATGACAGCGCGATCATTTTCGAGAAAACGTGCCTGAAACGTCTTGAGCGCGAGTGGGGCACGTTGTTCGTGGTCGTAACATAAATATACGACGCCCATGCCACCGCGCCGCACATCCGCGACTTCGTAGCGGTCATCAATGCGGTCACCGATGTTGAATTCATCCGAGGACGCATCGGTGCGGTGTGCGGATGGACGAAATGGGCGGCGATACGCATCATTCTCGAACGAGGAAATCGATTTCTCAAGTTGATTTTCGACCAGCGTGTCGTTGGGCGCAAGCGACGGATCAGCAGCGGCAAAGGCATACGCATCGGATGCGCTCAATGCCCCTTCGCCATCGGTGAAGGTGACGAACGAGTCTTGCGAGTGATCGATGACAGGGGCAATGGGTGCGTCGAGGTCGTCGGGGACGGATGCGCCCGGCAGCGGATCATCGAACAGCGACACGATCGATTCGAGCGCATCGATGGATACGATTGAATCATCACTATTGGCATTGGAGACATCCGCTGCCAGCGTCCGATCCAGTGAGTTTTCATCGACCATGCTCACGGGATCGATCATCGACGGACGCAGATATGCGGCGAGCAGCATCCCAAGCGCCGCATCAGGAATCCATTGCGTGGATGAGCCGCCCAGCGTATCGCTTTCTTCAAACGAGTCTTCAAAACGGGTGGCGTCGTTGGATTCAAACTTCGTCACCACTGTCGGGTTAAACAGCTCAGAAAAATCGCCAGGTTGATCGTTATCGGCGGCTGCCCACAATGCAACCGCAATATTACGGCGGATAGGGTACGCCTGTGCGACATACGACACCCATTCGATGAACTCGCGCGTGATGCGATGGGCAGTTACACGATCAACGTCATTTTTAGCGTGACCCGAGGCGCGATGGTAGGCGATGAGTGCTTTGCCGACGTAGAAAACAAGCAGGCGATTTTCATCCGTCAACGCACGGAGCGCACATTTATCACCGAGCGCAAATCGATCGTTGATGTCGTCGCGGCGCAGCGCCAAACGACCGAGGCGACGAATTTCTGGGTCGGAGTCGGTGGCAAAAATGTCACGCTCGTCCAACGGGTGCAGCACACGCAGTAATTTACGCGCGTCGTCACCCGATAGTAAGAGCGCAGAACGTCCAGTCTGAGGAGGGATCATGCCGTTTCGAGAACATCTTTCTCAAGCACTAAACGGCTGTAGATAACAGCGACTTCGACAACAACGGTGGTGATACTAATCTGGGCGAGATCAATTTTGGAGTTAAAAACGACCCCGATGACATCGGCTTCGTTTGCATAATCATCAATATCGTGATCTTCACCGTGAACATCCCAGTGAATTTCTGTACAGCCGAACAACTTGATACGAAATGGCAGCGATACGCCATCCTGTTCGTAACACATCGAGAGCGTGCAGTCGCGTCCCCAACGACGATATTCAACATTGGTGAGCGATAATCCACCGGGTGGCATTTCGAGCAGTTCAAACAGGCGATACGCGCCTTGATGTTGTTTGGTATGCATTACACACTTAACCCATTCATGCTCTAATCGCGGAAGCTCGTGCCGCGCGTCAGGACGAATAATCGTCCCCTTGAATAAATTGAGGATGTGCTTTTAATGAGCAACGTCCAACCATCCAAACTGCCGAACATCGATGCAGTCCCGTAAGTCCCCTCAATTTTGCCTGGATCACGCGCCATGCCAGCGCCTACACATGGACGGGCGCAAAATTGAGCGCGGCGCTCTCGTTGACATCGACGACGATCGTATCACCGGGATTAAATACATCTTCGACAATTTTGGCGCTCAGCGGACGCGTCAGCAGTCGCTCGATCGCGCGGCGCAGTGGACGCGCGCCATTTACAGGATCATAGCCGCGACTCAAGATTAATGCGCGCGCGCGATCCGTCAGTTCAAGTTTGAGGCGTTGTTCATCGAGCCGACGGCGCAAATCGTTGAGCTGCAAATCGAGAATGCTGGCGAGTGTATCCTGAGACAATGAGCGGAAGGTCACGATCTCATCGAGACGGTTCAAAAATTCGGGACGGAAGAATCGATTGAGATACGCCGTAAAATCGGGCTGACGATCTACGCTCGACAAGAAACCAAGTGATTTACTGCTCTCTTCTGTGCCGATATTGCTCGTCATGATGAACACCGCGTGACGCGCATCGACTTGTCCACCATGCGCGTCGCTCAAGCGTCCTTCGTCGTAGACTTGCAGGAAAATATCGAACACTTCGGGCGCGGCTTTTTCGACCTCGTCGAGCAAGACCACACTGTACGGGCGGCGGCGCAAACCATCGGTGAGCTGACCACCACGCTGCGTATCTTTATAACCGGGTGGCGCACCGATCAAGCGGGCAACCGTGTGCGCGTCGTGAAATTCAGACATATCGAGCCGGATCATCGCATCATCGCTGCCGAACAAGAAATTCGCCAGCGAGCGCGCAAGTTCGGTTTTACCGACGCCTGAAGGTCCTAGGAACAAAAATACCCCGACCGGACGATTTGGGTCTTTGAGTCCGGCGCGCGCGGTTTTGATCGCCGCCGCAACGACCGCGACCGCTTCATCTTGTCCCAGAACGCGCTCGTGCAGCACATTATCGAGTTCGGAAAGACGGCGTTTTTCATCTTTGGTCAAATCGGTGACCGGGATGCCCGTCCAATCACTGAGCACGGCGGCGACATTTTCGACGCGGACTTCGGTTGGTGCGTCGCTATCGTCGTCGGGTGCGATGGTGCGGATGACGACACGCGCGCACGCTTCATCAAGCAGATCGATGGCTTTATCCGGCAGCCGTCTATCCGTCAGGTAACGCACCGACAACCGCACCGCCGCTTCCAGTGCTTCGGGGCGAATCGTCACGCTGTGATGATTTTCCAGGCGTTCACGCTGCCCGATCAGGATTTTCAGCGAGTCGTCTTCGGTCGGCTCTTCGATGTCGATCGGACGAAAACGCCGGTCGAGCGCGGGGTCTTGAGCAATCGCACGCCGATATTCTTCGTGGGTGGTCGCGCCGATACAGACGATCTCGCCGCGTGCCAATGCTGGTTTGAGGATGTTAGCGGCGTCCAGATTGCTGTCGATGGTATCGCCCGCGCCGACAATTGTATGAATCTCATCGATGAACAGGATGATATTGCCCGTGTTACGTGCTTCATCGACAATACCGATCAGGCGTTCTTCAAATTGACCGCGTAAACTCGTCCCGGCGACCAGCGTGCCGATTTCGATCTGAATAATACGCTTGTTAAGCAGTGATTTAGGCGCAGTTTTTTCGGCAATCGCGTAAGCCAAGCCTTCGATGACAGCGGTCTTGCCCACGCCCGCATCGCCGAGCAGCAGTGGATTATTTTTCTTACTGCGCGCCAGCGTGCGCGCAACCGCACGGATTTCGCGTTCACGGGCGATGGCGGGCATGATCTTGCCATCGGCGGCTTGCGCGGTCAAATCTCGCCCAAACTTATCCAAAAGCGGTGTCGGTGTGCGTCCGCCGAGTCCATGCCGCGATGGAATCGAATCGCTGGACGAAATGCTGAGCAAATCATCGGGCAGCGAATCATCGAAGTCGGAAAAATCGATCCCGTCATCGTCGAACATCAGATTGGGCATCGCATCTGGCACTGGCATCGAAAGATCGCGCTCGTAGGCTTCGTTGTGCAGCTTGCGCAGCCAGAACTCGACACGAAAGCCCATTTCAACCAGCTTACGCACCGGAACGCTTTCGCCTTCTTCCAATACGGCGAGCAGCAAGTGGGATTCTTGCACTTCATCGCTTTCATCACGGTCAGCGATGAACAATGCAATTTGCAGCACCATAACCAGGCGCGGGGTGAGCGGCAGCACTTCGCTCAAGCTGCTCCCATCACCTTTGCCAATTTCGCGGCGCAGTTCAGCGCGGACGTTGCGCGGGGTCAACCCGGATTGACGCATCAGGCGAGCGGTCGCGCCCGCTTCATTTTTGGTCATCGCGATAACCATATGCTCGACGCCAATAAACGGGTGACGGAGTTGACGGGCTTCTTCGGCTGCCGCCGCTAAAAAGTTCGCACAGCGTGCGCGAAGTTCTTTTTCAGGAATATCAGGGGGTGGAGTTGTCACAGCAACATCATTTCACTCATCGTCAGGAAAATTATCACATGTGTCATCAGATTATGCTTTTCAGAACATACGTTTTTATCAACTCTTTGACAAGTATAACGCACAACACGCACAGACTGAAAAAAGGCATCCGGTCATATTTGTGTTCGTTGTCCGCTGTCTGGGATATAATCACCGCATGGATGTCGAATTAGTTCGTGGTGAATTGTAGGCAATCGATGGCGCTCACCGACCCCCTAATCGGCAGGATGTTAGGCGATTACCGCGTCATGGAAATTTTGGGGCGCGGCGGCATGGCGCGTGTCTATCGCGGGTATGACCCCAAACTTGACCGTTATGCTGCCATCAAGGTGATCGACGCACACCTGTTGAGCAGTCAAGAAAGTGAAGAAGAATATCGGGCGCGTTTTCGACGCGAAGCCCGCGCGATTGCCCGTTTGCATCACCCAAATATTGTCGGTATTTATCAATATGGTGAAGTCGATGCGCTGTATTACATGGCGATGGTCTTCATCGAAGGGCGCGATCTCGGACAAATCTTGAAAGACCAGGCGACGCGCGGGACACGGCTGCAAATTCCGCAAGTGCTGCGCATCATCAGCGATACCGCGCTTGCGCTCGATTATTCACATGAAGGTGGCGTGATTCATCGCGATGTCAAGCCATCAAATATCATGGTCACGCCCTCCGGTCATGCAGTGTTGACCGACTTTGGTTTAGCGCTAAGCGTCCCGGAAGGCTCGCTGGGAAACACCTTCGGCAGCGCGCATTATATCGCGCCAGAACAAGCGGTTTCGTCGGCGCAAGCCGTGCCACAAAGCGATTTGTATTCACTGGCGGTCGTGCTGTATCAGATGTTGGCAGGTAAAGTCCCGTTCGATGATCCGTCCGCGATGAGTGTTGCGCTCAAGCACATCAGCGACCCGCCGCCGCCGATTCGTCGGTTTGCGCCTGATCTGCCGACCACGGCGGAATATGTGTTAATGAAGGCGTTAGAAAAAGATGTCAAGAAGCGCTTTCACAGTGGGTATCTGCTATCGCAGGCGTTAGAAGACGCATTCGCGCCGACATTGGGTATCATGCCTTCTTCAACACCGTCACGCCCACGCCCTCTCAGTGATGGTACGGGCAGCCAGCCAGTGATCCGTCGCCGCAAGACTGACGAATTTGAAAAAATTGATATGCCGACACTGACGCTCGGCAGCAGCGCTTCACAGGTTGACCGTCCAACATGGACGGAGAAACTCAACGGACTTTCAAGCCGCATTCCGTCGGAATCATCGACCAGCACCCAATCGCTGCTGCGCGCCAGCATCGAAGCCAAAGCAGCAGTGCCGCCGCGCCGTCGCGGTCGTGCGGCAGTCGTGGCGCTGGTGGCATTGATCGCCGTGATCGTGGTCGGCATTATTGTGATACAGAGCAATGGCGATCTGGCGCTGGGCGGCGGTGATGACAATACGGCGGTCGTGGCGATTACCGATCTTGTCATCGCGACAGACGTGTTGACTGAAACACCACCCCAGAACACGCCCACCGTCGATAATTCCCCGACGGAGACGCCGACTGATGCCGCGGTCGCAGTGATTACCGATGAAGTCAGCACTGACAGCCGCATACTGGAAACGCCGACATGGACGCGCACGCGCGTCCCCACGCGCACACCGACGGTCGTTGGCGCGACCGAGATAGTCGATATAAACACGCCGCCGATCACGGTCAACCAAAACACATCGTTGGTTTTGATTTATGATGCACAAACGATAGTGCTCTATAACCGCTCCAGCGTGCCGATCAACATCAACAATTTACGGTTTATCCGGCTCAATCAACTGGGACGCGAAATCGTATTCGAAGGCATTGACTGGCAAAACGACTCCGCGTTCTTATCGCGGTTCGCAGGCGGCGGTTGTTATCAGTTATGGTTGATTTCGCTGCCGTTTCAAGATGTACCCGCTTATTGTGAAGCACGGTTCGGCTGGCGGTCGGTAGGCACAACGCGCCAATTCTGGACCAGCAGCGAACCAGACCGGACGTTTGAAATCCGCCGCGAAAATCAAGTCCTGGCGACCTGCCCCACGAACGTCGGGGAATGCGGCTTCGATATTTTGCCGTGATGGTTCATGGTGAAACAAACAGAGTCGCGGTCGGCTGCAAAAGGGGCGCTGGCGGCGTACGCGGTGTACTCACCACACTGGCGACGAGGATTGCGGTCGAAATCAACAGTGCCAGCCCGAACAGCACGATCAGCCGTACCGATGTGCTGCGTTCGGTGCTGCGCCCTGGCGATGAACGCGCTGCTAAACGCTCGCTGACATCGATGCGAGCGCGGCGCTGTTGAGACGCGCGACGGTCGTCGCCGGATGCCGCACGCCCTGATCGTTCGCCCAGCCGCGCATGTTCGATCAACCACAATTGTAAGCAGTCCCCATTAACCTGTATTCCATCTTCCGGTGTTGATACCACCGTCTCGCGGTATTCCAAGCCACGCAGCGCTGCGTTGATAGCGACCACATCGAGCGGGTACTCGGTCTCTATCAGCCATGTTTCAAGCGCAGGCGCATCGATACGCACGCTTGGGTTGGTGTGGCTGATGCTGCTGGCGGCAGTCAGGACCAGTCGTTCATCAGCCGTCAGCGCGCGCCAGATTTCGATGAAGTCGCGCTCGCCATACGCGTATACTGTCGGCATGAACGTTTTGACATCGGCACCCGTCATCACCGTGTGCGCCGCATCGACCGACCCCTTGCGGAACATCAGATAGCCCACCTGTTGGAGCAAGCCAGGTGCGCCGCCTGTAATTGCCTGTGCCTGATTAATCGCCTCATCATCGACAGTATATAGATCACCGATGGGTTCACGCAGCAGCCAGATCGCATCATCGCGCGTCAAATAATCGAGCCGGATAACATCGGTCAGCCCGACCAACGGCGCAAAGGCGGGCAAATCGCTTTCGCTTTCAGCATCGAGCGCCAGCACAAGATCGATATTATGATGGCGCGTCAGTAAACGGTGAAACTGAGCGACGTGATCATCGGGCAGCACCCCCGCCTGGATCGCGTTCAGCCATTCGTCGGCGTCGTCGATGAGCCATAACAAGTGACGCGATCCGCGAATCGATGCGAGCAGGGCGGGCAAAAATGTGTTTTCGAACCAATCGGCAGGGTCGTCACCCGGCGCTTCGAGTGCGCTCAGGCGCATCACACTGAATTGATGATCGATAAGCGCGGCGGTCGCGGCTTGTGCCAGCGCCAGCACCCATGCCGTATGCGTATCAATCGGTGTATCGCGCAGCGAAATGACGACCGGCAGCGTTGAATCGCGGAAAACGGCTTTGATCGCATACAGCAGCGCGGTTTTGCCCGTGTGCCGCCGTCCCAGAATGCACAATCCACCGCGCCGATCTGAGCGCGCAAGATGTCGGTATAAGCGTCCAAATACCGATTGACGACCAGCAAAAGGCGCAGTCGATACATCGTCACCATAATCGTGGTGGTAGGGGTTGGTGGGTGGCAGCACGTCGTTGAACATGAAGCCGATTATAGCGCGAAAACAGGATAACAGACGGCGGACTGAGGACTGAGTCAGGGCAATCGCGTTCTAGAACGATGTGGCTCTAAAAATCCATAATGACCATTACTGACTACTGACCATTACTGACAGTATTTATTCACCTACCCGTGCAGACCGCATTTTGCCCCAGTCTTATAGGGTTCATTATGTGTTTCTTAGGTTCAAATTCACGGATTTTGAGCATAATCTCATGGATAGGTGAATAGATACAAATAAATAATAAACATACTACTAACATTGTTTTGTGTCACAATGGGCTAGAGGAGTTCATTTTCGTCAGGGATTGCTAGAACGCGATTGCCCTGGGCTTCACGGCGCTTTTCTGGTAAAGCGCGTGGTTCGTGTATAATGCGCCGCTGATTATTCGATGTCAATAAGATGGTGTCCCCGATATGAACGACCAGAAAGCAGCAGCAGCCCCACGCATTATCGCGTTTGTCGGGATGCCCGGTGCAGGCAAATCATTGTGCGCGGCGCATATGAGCGCATCCGGTTATTTTCAATTTCGATTTGGCGGCATCGTGGTCGATGAAGTCCTGCGGCGCGGCTTGCCGCTGACGCCAGAAAACGAACGGATGATTCGTGAAGAATTTCGCGCCAATGAAGGCATGGACGCGATCGCGCGGCGCGCGCTGCCCATTTTGCAGGCGGGGTTGGCAGAACATAACACGCTTGTCATCGACGGCTTGTACAGCTTCAGCGAATACAAAACGCTCAAGCGCGATTTAAGCGACGATCTGACCGTGATCGCAATTGTATGCGCGCGTGCCACCCGCTACGCACGCTTGGCGGCGCGCCCGGAACGTCCGCTCACACGCGCGGAGGCAGAACAGCGCGATATCAGCGAGATTGAAAACATCGAAAAAGGCGGACCCATCGCCATTGCCGATTTCACGCTGCTCAACGACGAGTCGCCGGATGAATTAATTGCATCGCTCGATGCGGTTTTAGCACGACTAGGCATTGTTCGTTAATTGACAAAAATACGGGTATGGCGCAGACATGCCCGCACAGCGACGTAACGTTGCTGTGGCAGGCAGTTGTTGCGCGCGATGCGCCGGGCAACTTATACTGACGACACTTTATCATCGCATGACGTGGAGTTTATATGCGCCGCTCTTGGTTTGTGTTGGCGCTGGTTTGTCTTACCGTCATTGGCGTGTTCAGCGCACGCCCACAACCCGCGACTGCCCAAACGGTGCCGCTACGCGCGCAGCCCGGTGATCCGCCAATCGCATCCTTGATCACGCTGTCGCCGCCCGATGCCGACGGCATTGTCACGATCACAGGCGCGGCAGGCGCGGTGTTCCCTAATTCCAACGTGATCATCCGCAATTTGTATACCGAAGACACGACCTTTGCGCCAGTTGGAGTCACGGGTGGGTTCACAGCGCAGTTATACGGTGAAGGCAACACGCCGTTCTGGATCAGCCCGGTCGCTGTGGATATTCTCAACGAAGACCGCGACAATCCGGGTTCGCTGCCGGGGGGTCCTGGTGTCATCCTCTATGGTGCGTTTCCCGCCGAAAGCGCCAACGCGGCTGTGACCCGACTCGTGCTCGATGGCGTGTTCACAGATTGGGATGCGCTGCCCGCGACGGCGATCAGTCCTGACGTGCGCGCGCTGCGCAGCCGTGACGCATTATGGGTCTCGATTGCCGACAGCACGATCACAGCGCAAGCGACTGACGGTAGCAGCGCTATAATTCGCATCATCTTTACGCTCAACAACACCCTGTTCGCCGTCAATGTGCGTCCATTCGCGGGCGTACCTGCCACCTTTGAACGCTTGAATCCAAATCGCGCCGCGCTGGAGTCGTTGTTCATCGCCAGTGCGATCACCGATGGACGAATCGAACTGCGCATTCCGCTCGGTTTTATCGACCGCATAGACCGCGCCCAGATTACGACAATTCAGATACTCAACGCCGATAATGCCAGTCTGGTCGATTACACGCTGCCCGAAAGCGATGTACCGTTCATCGATGTGCCCGATGGCGTGTATCGCACCAACGGCGCGATCATCAGCGATGGCGTGCTGTTCACGCTGGCGGGCACGTTGGGAAATGGTGCATCGTTCTGGTCAGCACGCGGCATCGCTGATAATTCACGGGTCAGCCCTGGCGCTGCGTGGCGCGCCGCGCTGGATGTCTCGCTGCGCGTGTTGGGTGAGTCACTGCCCGCCGATACCGCGCTGACAATCGAACTGCGCTTGCAGCCTATCGTCCAGATCGACTCACTGGGACGAACGTCGTACCCGATGGACACGCATACCAACAACGGTTACACCAGCGCCTTATATGCGGGCGTGCTGCCTATCGACAACTTGACACACTCGATTACGGCGGCGCGCGTACAAGTTCCCGCGTCGGCGCTGATACGACGGGCAAACAGCGTCGATTTCGCGCTCGATTTGGCATTCGAAATCGACGAGACGTTCGATCTTCCACGTGGGCTGTATACCCCTGTTTTGATCGGCAGTGTGAGCAGCGGCGGCATCAGCGAACGCTGGGAATTCAGCGCCTTGTTTGGCGCGGGCGACGGCGTCTCTCGTGTGCCGCTCACCCGTTTACCGTTTGTATTGAATATCGATCAGGCGGACTCAGCGCGGCTGCCTTTGGCATTGTTTTACGATGATCCCAGCGACGGCGCGCGCGGCGTGCTGGCAGCGCAAGATGAAGGTGTGTTCGCGCTGTCGAATCGAGTCAAGTTCAATATGCCGACGTATATTTTGCCGCCGTTCCGCGATGGAACGGACGAGCCGATCACGTATTCGCTTGAACCGTTTGTAATGAACGTGCTGTCCAACGCCTATGACAGCACTACCGCGCCGCTCATTCCGTTCGCATTCGATGCAAACGCGCGCATGACGATTCGTGTGACGCCGCCGACGGGTACACGCGAATCGTATGCCGATCTGCCGATTTTACAGGGGATCGCGTCGAGTGCGGCAGTCGATGAACGCACCCGTTTCGGCGCACAATCACCCGTCGATATTTATAAGCTGACCACGCTTGACCCGCGCGTGACTCGCTACACGTTCACAGAATATGGCGATTACACCATCGACGTGACTGTGAACCTGAATGACCGTGACGGCAACGCCTACACGGGCGGCGGCACGTACACGGTCGTCGTCGCGGAGCAGTTCGATTTAACCCCGTCGGTGCTGCCAGGAACGCCGTTTGAAGTCGATGATATTTTTCATGCTGGCGCGGTGATCGCGCCCGGCGCACCCGCCGATGTGAATATCCGCGTGCAGCAGTATCCATTGGGCGCGCTCGCGCCCATCACGCGCGAAATCGAAGGCACAGCGAATGCATACGGCATCTTCACGCCGCCCGAACAAACACTCGAAATGAGTATGTCGGGTGTCTATATCGCGGATTATTCCGCGCGCTATATCGACCCGCGTGGTCGGTTGTGGGCAGGCAGCGCACGCGGCGTTGGCGTCATCGCACAACGCGACAGCAACCTGATCGCACACGGTGCGCGCGGCGTCGCAGATACGGACAGCGCATCGCCTGATTTGACGTGGTATCGAACGCGCAGTTATGACGGCATGAACATCGACCCAGCACGCCTTAACTTCCCCTATTTCACAGGCGATCTGGCGTGGATTGGCGAGAGCGCAGACGACGGCATGGCGACGATTTTGCAGGTGCAAGATAATGATGGCACTTATGAACGATGGGTCGCGGAAACTGTCTACGCACGCGCGCCGCGCCGCGATATGCTTCAGGATGGTTTGAACCGCGATGCTCTCGCGCTGATCACCGATGAAACGCAGACCGCGCTGGCGGTGATCAACGCGGTGCGACCGGGCTTAAGCGTTCGCCAGGTGATCGCTGGTACGGACGATGGGGCGCTTGCGCTTTTATGGGATAGCGACGATGTGTACAACAGTCAAATCGGCGTCGGCACAACAGGCGACCGTCCCGGCGATTACACATTCCTGTTCGGCGGCACGGTCATTCAAGCTGATGACCCTGACAGTGATTACACGTACCTGAACACCGCCATTTATGGCGCGCTGTCGGTCGTGATCGACGATGTTGATGCACGTGGAGCGCGTGTGTACCCGCCGTATAACGGCGCGGCGGGCGCGGGCGATGGTGGTGCGTTGATTAGCATCGATGAACAGACATTCGATCTGTTTTTCGTGCCCGGCGCGACGCCTCCAGGTGCGCTGCTCACGCTTGGCGAAACGATCAGTGTCGCCGGACAACTTGCGCCGACCCTGCCAAGCCGTGTGCAGGGAACGATTACGTCGCCGCGCGGAATCGTCACGTCGTTCGACGGGCGCGCAAACGCGATTGGTTATTTTTATGACCCGGCACACGATATTATCACCAATGAAACGGGCGTGTGGACAATCGATATTTCCGTGATCGGAGATTCGATCACGTCGGTTGGTGCGCCCGAACCACCGTACCCGACAGGCGGCGTGCTGCGTCCGTTTGGGACGCGTTATCATGTGTACGTGCTGCCCGAAAACGCCGAAGCGCTGGAGACAACTATAGAACTGCCCGATGTCCTGATCCCGACAGGTGTCCCCTATAACTTCGCCTTCACAATTCCAGCGGCATGGACGGACACCGCCGCCTACGCGACCCTGACCACACCATCGTATATTCTCGGCGACGACATCGTGCCGATCAATGGACGCACGATCCCATATCAATTTTCGCCCGCGCGTATTCGCGGCAGTTTCCCGAACATCGAAAATGAGCCGCGCGGGCAAGGCAATACCATTGTTGACCCAATGGTGCTGACAATTGTCGCGACGGGCATCGATCCGTCGGGGATCGCGCAAATTCAAGCACGCCAATACACGTTTTTCTATAACCGATTGATGCAGATTACGGTGACGAGCGCCGAATGAAAAAACTCAACCTTATCATCCCACTGTTATTCCTGATCTTGTTCCTGTCATTTGACGCAATCAATCCCGCCGCTGTCGCCCAAACCGATGTGACGCCGACACCGCTGCCGTTATTTGCCCTGCCAGATGCGCGCTTGAACCGATCGTTCACAAGCGGAAGCATGGCATTGTTGAGCGACGGACGCACGCTGGTTGCCACCAATGCGGTCAACGATACGGTGACGATTGCGATTCCGTCTCAAAATACCGTGATCAATGAAATTCGCGTCGGGCGCGATCCGCGCGGAGTCGCGATTACGCTCGATGATGCACGTGCGTTGGTCACGAATCGTGCCGACGGTACGTTGTCGGTCATTGATATCCGCGAGACAAGCGTAACCGCGACATACGAATTAGGCGGCATTTTTCCGTATGCGGTCGTCATTGGCGGCAACCAAACGGCGTACGTTTCACTGATGGGCAGCGACGAGATTGTCGAGATCGACGTGAACACGGGAGGTATCATCGCGCGCATCGCCGTGCCTGCTAACCCGGCGGGACTAGCATTGTGGGGTGATTTTCTTTACGTGACGCATTTTTGGACGGGCGACCTGACGTTGATTTATCTGCCACAGCGCCGGATCGCGCAAACCACGCGCACCGGTTCGGATATGGGCGTCACGCAAGCCGTCGAACTCGATATCACGCGCGGCTTAGCCTATGTGCCAGGAACGCGCACGTTTCATGAAAACCCGTCACTCACGTATGACTCAGCGGTGTTTCCGGTCGTCAACGTCGTCGATCTAAGCGATAACGCCGCGCAGCGAACTGAACGCATCGCTGTTGATACGGCGGATCGTCCGGTCAATTTGCCGTTCGCCACCGCGTTGGATCGGTTTAGTCAACGCCTGTATGTGGTCAACGCGGGCAGTGATGATTTAAGCGTGATCGATTTGACGACGGGCGTGGCGCGGGCACATGTCGATGTCGGTTCGAACCCGCGCGGCGTACTGCTCAACCGTGATAACACGCTTTTGTACGTACATAACACGCTCGACGCGACGATCACGACGATTTCGACCGAAGATTTAGCGGTGCTTTCTACGCTGCCGATCAGCAATTTGACGGTTTCGGTGGATGTGCTGCTTGGCGCGCAGTTGTTCTTCGGCGCGGACGATGCACGGATGACGCGCGACTCATGGTTGAGCTGTGCCAATTGTCATTTCGATGGCATGACCGACGGACGTGTGTGGCGGGGCTTCCCCGATGGCGCACGCAATACGCCAGTTTTATACGCGCTTGTCGAAACGCCGCCTTATAACTGGTCGGCGACATGGACTGATCTGGCGCAGGTTGAATTGAAAATCCGCGCGCTGCACGGCGGCACAGGCTTAATCGAAGACAGCATTTTGCCGCCGCCCGCCGATACCGTCGATGATCTCGCGGCGCAAACCGACCTCGCACTGCTCACCGCATATTTGACGACATTGACGCCGCCGAGTCCGTCGATACGAGAGTCCAGTATGCTGATACAGCGCGGTGCAGAAGTTTTCGCAGAACAGGATTGTGCTTCGTGTCATGTCGGTGCGGTCGGGACGAATTTGCAGGCATATGCTGTTGGAACAGGTGCGGCAGACGAGATGTTCGATACGCCATCGCTGCGCTGGCTGCGGTGGAGCGCACCCTACTATCATGATGGGGCGGCAGCGACACTGTATGAGGTGTTCGCACGCGAGGGCACACATCAGTTGATCTATACCGTGTCACGAGAAGACATCGACGCGCTGATCGCATATTTGTTCGGTTTGCCAGAGTAGAACCCCTATGCAACTTACGATTTAACGCTTGTAAAACATAGGGTGTTTTGCTATATTGAAGGTATTCATGAGCATAATTCGGTGCTGTGTGTGGGTGTGGACGTGGACGAACGACAAGACAACAATATTCGCGCGGCGATGCAGGATTATCTGGCAGAAGCCTACCGAATCGCGTATTACCAGCCAGATAATCCTTTCATCTCTACATCCGCGTTGGCAGAGGCGAAAGGTGTCTCCGCGCCTGCTGTCACACGCATGGTACAGCGCTTAAAAGAAGCAGGTTATCTAGAACACGAACCGTATCGCGGCATCAGCCTGACGCCGAAAGGCGAGCGCGAAGCGCTCACGAACATCCGCCGGCATCGGCTGGTCGAAGTATTTCTGGTCGACGTGATGAAGTTTGGCTGGCATGAAGTCCACGACGAAGCCGATGCGCTCGGTGAAGTGGTGAGCGACCGGATTGTCGAACGCATGGATCAGATGACCAAACATCCGCGCCGATGCCCGCACGGCGAACCGATCCCGACGGCTGACTGCAAAATGCCGCGTGTACAAGATACCCCACTGAACGAAGTCACGGTCGGCGTCGATTGGACGATCAGCCGTGTCAATACGCACGATCCCGATAAACTGGCGTATTTGGGCGAAATGGGTTTGAAACCTGGCACACGCTTCAAATTGCTGACGCGCGCGCCGTTCAACGGTCCGCTTCAGCTTGAAACCAACGACACGACCCTCATGATCGGTCACGAACTGGCGGGGGTGCTCCGCGTGTGTGCGCCAGAGGCGTTCGACTTGCATTGATCAAGTCGGGCGGCAGTTGTATAATGCGTTTCCCATCACCCCCATACCAACGATCATCGACGGCGCGCCAGTGTCCACGTTCGAAGGCGGCTGAAAGCCCTGACCATTCCTCTACATCATGCAGAATTCGGATCGCGCCCTTTGCCGAAATCCTAGCGGCGGGAAGCTGCATTCTAGCGCTTGCATCGAATTCAGTCGTCATTCTATAGTCATGTGCCTAAAGCAGTTTCCGGCGTGGGTCAATCAAATTTACGGAATTTTACAGACGGGTTAAACTTTTTGAGTTATCATCACGCCCGTACAAGATAAAGAAAGTAAACGTCTCGTGGCGGTTTCGGCACACTCACTCGAACACTTCTATTACGGTCATATCCTTTATGACGGCAAGCCACAAGGCGAGCTGCGCCTGCTGGCGGGGTCGAGCGGCATTCGGCAGGAACACTTCGCAGAGGCAGTATCAGCGCTGCGCGTGCCACCCGCCGGGTCGAACCCGACCATGGCGTTCGCGCTCGCACGCGGCAAGACGACGCCGTATTTACTCGTCCAATCACAGCGCGGCGCGGCAGGCAACGTGATCTGTCATTACATGATGCCAACGCCCAAGACACTGCGCGCGTTGAGCGGCAATTTGCGCGCATTGATGTCGTTGATCGAAACGCCGATGCCAACCTTCGAGCGAACCGACGCGACACTGCCCGTGCTTACGCTGACGCATGTCGAACCGCCCGGTATGGAAGCGCAGCAGGACGCGATGATCGCGCTGTTGACCGCGACCGGCGATCGCTTCGACGTAATCGAAGCCTTGTTGGCGGCACTCATCCAAACGACGCCAATCGCGATCAAAGGTGCGCCGCTCGATCTGGACACGCGTATGGGCTTGATCGAAGGCTTGCTGGCGCTGCTCCCGCCGCCCGCACGCTTGAGCATCACGTTCAGTGCGCACGTCACCCCTGCGACAGTCGCCAACGCACAAATCAAGTATTACACCGACGATGCACCGACTCCGGTCGATGCGCTGTTGTATCAATGGGGTGAACGCAAAGTCGAAGGCGTTAAATCCCAGAATGATTATGCGCGCTATATCCGCAGTCAGCTCCGGCTCGATACCGGACTGGTCGTGCAGCAAACGACTGCGCTGACGCCGATTGCCGGTTATCGTCTCGGTCGCGGAGATGGCTTGGAGGACGCGCTCAAGTATGCGTCGTTCCGGCTGACCATCGATAACGCGGTCGCCAATGGGCAGCCCATCGAAGTCGCGGAAGTCGCGCGCGTGCTGGGTGAAGACCCGACACTGGACGACGACAACCGCATCGCCTATGTCCGTCATTTGCTGGCATTCATCATGGCGACCGATGACGTTGAAGACGCCGATGTATTGGTGGTCGCGCAAGGCAAACAGGTTTTAGAAACCGCCATTCTTGAACAGATGAACGAAATGATGACCGCTGGCAAGTCGCTGCGTGTGTATCGCGCGCTGACGCGCTGGCTCGCGCATCCGGCGGGCTTTCGCGGCATGTACTGGATCGATTTGACACAAAAAGCAGCCATGTCTTACGCGCAATCGCTGGTGCGTCCGCGCGACAGTAAGGCGATGAATTATTTTCTGGCGCAAGTGCGCGAACACGCGAGCTTGTTCGAAGCCAAATATATCGTGCCGCGCTTGCTCGAAATCGCGCTGCCGTTGGCGGCAAGCGACCCGATGCTGGCGCAAACCGCGATTGTACTGGCGGCGACATCGCTGCCCCTTGATGCGTGGCAGCGATTTGTCAGCATCAAGCCGTTGCTGGATAAACTGCCGCGAAGTCTGGGACGTTTGATCGCGTACTTCAACGCTGAAGTCGATGCGCCCGCCGCGCCTGGTTTACTTGCCCAAGCCGCGTTCGAGTTTGGTACCTCGTGGCGGTCGCTGATTTTGATCCGGCTGGCAGAAATTGCGCTGTCGATGGGGCGCACCGATATTTTTGATCCGGCGGCGCTAACCGGCTTAGCGCAAGCCGCCGCCACGTCGTGGGGCGATCAATATGACGGCGTGCTGCGACGTGTGGTCTACACCTTCAACCAGGATGCGACGCTTCAGCGCTTACCGGATGATTCGGCGCGCGCACTCCTGCAAATTTTGCTCAGTCGTCAGGCATATGCCGATCTCGCCAATGAATTAGCGCGGCATGGGCGCGTGCTGTTCCCATCAGGCAAACAGATTGAATTCGCGGCGGCAATCCGCAATTTGTTCACGAATACGCCGATTGTGGCTGGTAATGTCGCGGATTGTCTGGCGGCGCTGGCGGCGGAAGGCGTTAAGCCGCTCCCGCTGTCGATGGCGCATTTCGGCGTGCTGGCGCAGCATCAATGGAATCCGAACTTCCGGCAGGTCGGCGCCGATTTAATCTCGCTGTTGACCAATAATCGCTTGCTCGTCGAAAGTCTTTCGACTGATTTGCTGCTTGACCTGCTCAAATTTCACAGCGATATGCACGATATGCCGAACACCATTCGGGTATCGGCGCTGATGCCGATCAACACTTCACGGCATGACGACGACGGAATCGCGCCGATGATAGCGATGTACCGCTTGCTGGCATGGGAGCCGGGCACAGAAGGTGCGGCGGAAGTACAAAAGGCGTCACTGGAATACTGGCGGCGCTTTGTACGCTGGTCATCGGATGCGACCGCACGCGCCGCGATTAATCAAATGACACGTGTAGATGAAGGCATTTTAGAATCGCTCAAAGCGACCTATTTCTTGCGCCGCATGTTGAGCGGCGAAAATGTCGCGGACTATTCGTATGCGCTGCACACGACCGCTAACTTTTTACAGGATACCGGCATCGCTTACGCCGATCGCGCACGGCTGCCGATGCACAATATGCTGATCGGTGATTTGGACAGCCTGAACGGCGGTATCAGCGATGACGACCGCCGTGCCTTAGCCGAAGGACTGATCGAGATCATCCGCTTCAGCAGCGCACTTGCTGATCAACACCGTGCCGCACATCCGCGCGAAAGCGACGCCGATATTCAACAGCTTTTAGAAGGTCAGGGCGAGGCGTTGAGCGTGCTGGATATGCTGCGTGTGATGAGCGGCTATTTCGGGCGGGGAAGGCGCGTGATCCCCAAACTGGAAAAACTAATCGATCATCACCCGTTGGGCGATAGAACTGCGCCCGCCTTGCTGCGCGAAGTCCAGACGATTAGCCGTATGTTGAAAAACGCGCGCCTGACGTTTCCGGTGAGCGGCAAAATCACGGTGCGTACCATCGAGATCATCGGCGAAATCGAAAGTTTGTGGTCGGATGTCACACTGCACGAACGGCGTGAACTGGTCGCGGATTTGGCGATGGATTTACAGCGCATCCCCGATATGGTGCTGAACATCACCAATCGAGTCGATGCCAAGACACTGCTGGAAGCGAACAGCCTGACGCGCAAACTCGATACCAACAAGCAGCGCCCAGAAAATGCGCTGGAATATTATCGCTTTATCGCCGGTTACTTTCGAGGACGCATCCGCGAGAGCGATTCATAACTGCCCTCGTCCTTCAGAGAGCAGCGAACCATTTTTATCAGAAAAGCGCCGTAAAACCCTTGCCTTCAGGCATGGGGAATACAAGGCGTCGGTCTTGTGTTTTTTCTGCTGAAATAGCGTATAATACGGCGAGGTTGATGTGCGCGGTACGAGACATAAAAATCCGACCTCGATCATAATCCCGTAATATCGCAATACCGTAGTTAACGTCAAACACAGCGGGGCATCGCTGTGCTACCGGAGCGACGATAAGACGAAGGTTCGCCTTCGC
>JBBRAA010000039.1:0-33664 GCA_038207205.1 Aggregatilineales bacterium | reverse complement strand
TTGCGCGAGTCGCTGTATGCGGCACGCGACAAACGTGGTTTACAGCGTCGGGACGTGGCTGTTGAAGCGTGCTTTGCGCCACTGTTGCGCTGGGTGCTGAGTCTGTGGCAGAGCGACGACCGGGTCTTGTTTTTGGCGGTCAATGCGACGACCTTACGGCAGACCTTCACGGTTTTGAGTATCAGTGTGCTGGTCAGCGATCTGGCACCCGCTGAGGTCAGTCCAACCTGGTACACCCTCCGTTGGTGATTGAGACCGGCTTCAAGGCGCTCAAAACTGCTGGCTTTCATTGGGAGCGTACCCGCATGGTCAAACCCCGCCCGCGCCGAACGCCTCTGGTTGGTGATGGCGCTGTCCTGCCTCCGTCTCGCCACCCTCTCCTCCACACCCGAAGATGCCCCTGTCTTTCCTCCTCTCCCTGCCCGACTCAGTCTCTTCCGTCGCGCCTCCCTTTCCCCCTCCTCCTTCCCTCGAAATTTTGAAGCGATGACCCTACCATTTAGTCAATGGGTTGCACTTTAGGTTAACTACTCTTTATAATCGTTAGTTTGTAGCAGTGAACCAACCCCACTCATCCCCATATCATGTAGGTCAAGAAAGTGCAGCACACACACGCGGTGACAACGGAACTTCACATTGACGGCGGCAGAATGCGCGCCGATTTTAATGAACTTGCAGACATTGGCGGCACCAACGAAGGCGGAGTCACGCGTTTAGCGCTCTCGCCGGAGGACATCAATGCGCGCGCGTGGTTTGGCGATCAGCTCGAAGCTGCCGGATTGACAGTCTACGACGATGATGCTGCCAATTTGAGCGGTGTGCTGCGCAGCACGCACGAGGATGCGCTCACGCTCATGATTGGATCGCATCTCGATACCGTGCCGGATGGCGGGCAGTATGATGGCGCGGTTGGGATTGTGGCAGCACTTGAATGCGCGCGCACGATTCGCGATCATGACCTGGATTTACCGTTTCATATCGAAATCATGGATTTTACCGACGATGAAGGGCATTGGGCGTCGCTGTTTGGCGCGCGCGCCGTCGCGGGCAGAATCACATATGACGATATTTTCGACACCATCCGCGATAACGCGCCGCTGCGCGCGGCACTACGCGGCGTCGGCTCGAATGCGAGCCGTGTCTTTGAAGCACGCCGCGACCCAGAAACATTGCTCGGTTATCTCGAACTGCATATCGAACATGGTACACGCCTGGAGCGCGCCAATTGTCCGATTGGTATCGTGACCGGAATCGTCGGACGCAAGACGCACACGATCACCTTTTTTGGACAAGCAGGTCACAGCGGCACGACCGATATGTATAAGCGGCGCGATGCGCTGCGCGGGGCAGCATTGTTCATCACGCGCGCACACGATGCAGTACGCGCCCGTTATGGCGATGGGATTTTTAACTGTGGCGATGTCGAGGTCAAGCCGGGCAAGTTCAATATCATCCCCAGCAAGGCGATCTGTACCATCGAAGTCCGCCACTTCAACGAGACGCTAATGGCGGAGATGGAGCGCGAACTCCTACAAATCGCCCGCGAATGTGCCGCATCACACGCGCTCGAAATAAAACATGAACTCGTCACCTACATGCCAGCCGCCCCTATGACGGCTGGTTTTATTTCCAGTATTCAATCGGCGTGCGAAGCGCTCGATGTGTCATATATGCCGTTGATCAGTTATGCAGGTCACGCCGGGCAGTTCATGGCACAAATCACACCGTCTGCGATGATTTTTATCCCGTCGGTGGATGGGGTTGGTCACAGCCCGCACGAACGCACCGAATGGAGCGATGTGGAGCGCGGCGCGAACGCTTTGCTCCACACCATTTTGCAGCTTGCCCGTTCACACGGGTAAAGTCTGCCGCTTTAGAACGGGAACAGATACGCTGTTTAGTATGAAGCGCCACATCGGTTTTGACGATATGTCCAATCCATGAGTTTGGGAGTGCTGAATATCGTGGACAGCTTGCGTCGGGACAAAGCACGCCTTGTCCGAAAAACGTAGCGTTCGATCCCGACGCTGATCGCGGTCGAACGCTGGTGTATTGCCCTGCCGTTAAAACCGCCCGGTCAGCGCATCGATATACCCTGTCAGTTCCGCGTAGCCATAGCCCGTCACATCACCGTCTAAACGGACTGTCCCTTCCCAATAGGCAATATCGCCACCGTACAATTCCTGATCCAAAAGCTGTGGCGTCGCGGTGAAGTTGATCGCAGCCCCATTTTCGGGCATCACGGTAATCGTCCAGCCGCTTGGATACTCCGCACCTGTATGCGGACTTGTCCAGGTGCCTGTCGGCGTGATCGTGATCATGTCGCTCGGTAAATACTGCGTTGTGCCGTCGGCATCCATCAATAAGCCGCCAAAAAACGGGTCTTTACCGCCGTCGAGCAGGCGGATTTGCCCGATCATCATTTCTCGCCCATCATCGAACTGCAAGCCGAACCAGTCCCAGCCAAGCGCCGATGCGCCCAGCGCACTCGTGCTGAACTCGTGATCCATCCACGTATTGCCAGTCACGGTGAATGTCTCGTCGCCAAGCGTGATCGTCCCACTCGTCGGCATCCGCGTCAGCGAATAATAATAGCTGGCGTTGCCTGTTTCAGAACTTTTCGCGCTCAAACCATCACTATTTTGTCCTTGCAGCGCGGGTGGCTTGACGATAGCGAGCGCAAAATCGATCGCCGCGCCGTCCGCCATGCGCGCACGAATGCGGCGCTCGGTCGCGTCGTCATTCACACCCACAATCTCCCAATCTTCCAGCCATACGCGATACGATGGCTCGACGACCGCGCCCGCAAGATCGGCGCTGGCACGCGCAAATCGTTCTTCATGGAAAAAACGCGCACCACCGACATCAGTGACGGCGAAATGTGCCATATAAAGCTGATTGGTGCGCCATTCCGATGACTCCGCGCTGACCGCGCCGCCAGGGGTGAGCGCGCGCCGGAAAACAGTGAATTGATACCCGAAGCGGCGTCCGTCGTCGGTCGTCAGGTTGCCGGTGTAATACCACCATTCGGTTTGAAAATCGTCATGCGCGCCAAAATCACGCGGAAATTCCCAGTCACGGGCGGCAACGGCGCGCGTATAGCCTGTTGATTCAAGGCTGCCGCTCAACAATGCGCTTGCCTGTACATCGCCGTCCGTCGCCACATCGACCAGGCTGAAGCCGAATACGATCACCGCGAGCGCGATCACACCTACGATTATCCACCGCCACATACACTGCCCCCTTCTGGTTCGATTGTGCAAAGTTCCACAAGTATAAGCCCGTCTGGTGAGAAGCGCGTGAATATTGGTAATCCAAGCCGACCAGCGCACACCATTTATCGTCTACATGAACAGTTGTTGAAGCAGATGTAAAGCGATTACAATCAATTGACTAAATTTTGACAGTGCAGATCGGAACAACACGCATGGCGAGCAGCACCCCTCCCCAACCGATGCAAGAGATCGACGAAGCATTTCGTGCACGCTGTGATGTCATTTACGAAGCGTGGTTTCAAGGTGGCGGTGATTTCCGCGCCGCTGTCGAAAGCTTGATAACGCTCGAAAACGAAGCGCTGATCGGCGCGCACTACGCGCATCAGGGGTTGGTCGAAAATGTCATCGGTATGATGTACGGCTATCGCGCCGATCTCGATCAGAGCATCCGCTATTTTTCGCGTGCGCGCGATATGTTCGAACGCGCCAACAACCCGGCCCAAGTGGTACGCGCCGTCATGAATTTGGGCGAAACGTATCGCCAAAAAGGCGATTTTCCACGCGCGCGCCAGTTTTTTCGCACCGCGTATGAACAAGCTGGCTTGCTCAATGTGCCAGCGACGCAAGCCTTCGCCGCCGCTAACGAAGGTCATTTGTTGCTGTCGATGAAGCAGTATGACCGCGCGCGCGAGCGTTTTGAAAAAGCGCTTGAACTTGCGCCGAGCGTCGAAAAAGTCTTGAGTCAGCTTGAAGTCAAGACTGATGCTATTCAAGGCATGGCGAAGGTTCATTTGCAGGTGGGCGAAAACAGTGCGGCGTGGAAGTGCGCCGTCGAGTCGATGGGGTTATCGCAGCAATCACAGCAGCCGCTGATGCTCGGTTGTGCGTACCGAACCATGGGCGAAGTGCTGACGGCGCTCGGTCACACACCGAGCGGGACGCCCGCTGCTGACCCGAACGCGCCCGACCCGGCGGCGACCAACGAACATTTAGGCGACCCAGATATGTATTTTCAGTTGTCGATCGAAATGTTCCGCGAGATCAATGCGGAAGGCGAAATAGCCCGTACAGTACACATGCAAGGCATGAGCCTGCTGACGCGCGGACAAAATATGACCGCGTCGCGCAAGTTTTACCAGGCGATGCTGTTGTTCACCAAATTGGGCATGAAAGACGACGCCAACAAAGCAGCGCAAGCGCAGATGCAAGCACAAGCGCGCTGATAAACCGATCTTGACGTTCGCACGCTTTCCGGCTACACTTCGCTTATCATGGGCGTGTAGCTCAGCTGGGAGAGCGCTACAATCGCACTGTAGAGGTCATGAGTTCGAATCTCTTCACGTCCACCAACTAAGATTTCATTCAAACCTAAGCCAGCATCGGAAACGTTGCTGGTTTTTATTTTCACCCCAAACAACCACCGCCTTAACCCAAAATTTGAAGTTAACGGGCATATCCGAGAATCCGAATGGCTGGTCGCTCGATTTACATCGCTGCCGCAGGCTGTAATCTACGGCAGCGACTCATCATTCAGGTTTTTACACCTGCGTCTGCAAGGATGCTTTTTTTAAGGGGTGGCTTCGGCAGTTGCTTCTATCGTCGCCTCTGCTGTGGCTTCGATAACGGGTTCATTCAGCGTCGCGGGTTCGTTGATCGCGTATAAATCCATAATCCATACGACGGGCGGCTGGTCTTCGCCCGGCTCGGCGGTAACGGCGAACGGGCTGTTTTCCTCGGTGATCACGAACCGAATCGGGTAGCCGGTCGCTTTTTCGATGTACACATCGATGCCGACATCACCCACGGTTTCGATCAAGCCGACCAGGAGCGCGTTGACATTCTCGCCGCGCGCGCGCCCGCTTACATGCTGCACCTGAATACCATTTTCGAGTGTGGTTTCGCCCACATACGTCAAATCGAGGATTGCGTTGATCGCCGCGTTAAAGCCTGTGTCCTCTGCGATCAGCGCGGCGGGGTCGAAGCCGGGCGCGAATGCCTGATCGATCCAGTTATTGCCTGTCCAGATCGCGCGATAAAACTGCGTCGCGCCGCGCGCGAACACGCCGACATCGATGCGTAAACCGGTGATCGGTTCGATGACGCTGACTTCCGCCTCCATGACGCCGGGCGCGACGTACTGTGCAGTGGCGCGCCGGAACAGCACGTTGGCATAGGTCGTGCTGATCAGGTAATCGGGTCCCTCCTGGTTGACATCGAGTCGGAACGATTGCGCGGCGCGGATCAAGTCGGCGGCGTCGGTGACGAGCGCCAACGGATCGACAGTAGCGGCAGGGACGGTGTCAGTCGGCGCGCACGCCACGAGCGCAAACGCAGCGACAACGAGCAAAAATAACAGTCGTTTCAAAGGGGTATCCTCACGTCGTTGGGCAGAATACGCCTATCCTAACGCGGTTGTGTAATCAGCGCGTGAGTGATGGCTCGTGGACATATACGAAGTCTCGCGGTCAGCGTTGCAAAGAAAATGTCTAACGCAAAGGCGCAAACAAGAACAAAACTCATCGACAAGGACTTCCAGTGCCGCACGTGCTTCGGCGCCCAGATGGTTTGGTTCCCTTTGTTTGCGTCCCCTTTTTCATTCTCTTTCTCTCACAACCCCTCTAGCACACCTCATTTGTCGGTTAATTTTTGCGGCAGACTACTAGTCAGTCGGAATTTCCAGGTAGTAAGTCTCGCCTTGAGACTCCGCTGTCCAGCCGCTCACGCCTTCGTAGGTGACGTGACGCCAGCGGATGCCGCCCGAACAGACATCGGTGAGAAACACGACCTCGGCGACCGCCCCTTCGGGGATTTCGCCGATCCGTTCTGCGTCCGACAGTGGGGCGACACGAAGGTTATTCGCTCCCAAACCCGCTACGACACGCGTGAGATAATCAGGGTAAAAGAAAGGAGGCACGGCGGAGCAGATGCTTGCTTCTACCACCGCGTTATTGGCGATACGATACCGCAGCGGAGACCATGCGATGTCGTTTCCCAGATAATAATTATCGGTCTCAAGCGTGAGACGGGCAATTTCCCCATCGATAACGCTGTACACACCCGACTCGAGCTGGAACAGTGCTGCCATCCCATCGGGCGAAAAACCGATGTTGAATATGCCCGCACTCATCATGGGATCGAATGCCTGATCCATTGTCATGCCGGGCAGCATCACGCGCGGCACTACGCCAACCCGGGTGACGGTGGGGCTGTCGTCCGCAATCGCGGGCAGGTATCCTTGAGGGCTTCCGACCGCCGCGACTGTCCCGTCATCCAATGTGACGGTTTGCCATTCGACGGTCTCATTTTGAAAGAAAATCAGGCGGTCATTGTCACCGGCTTCATAATCCCAAAAGATTTGTTCTACTGGACCCACCGGTAAATCGGCGATCCGCTCGCCCTGTATATCGTAGACATAAATACCCGCCGCTTGTGGTTGAGGTCCGCACGGGTCGGTCTCGCTTAGGATAAAATAGCCCACCGCGATTCCCGTTTCACCCCAGGTGAGCGCTGGCGCAGACGAACCCGCTCCGCAACCGGAATCCAGTGGGGTGTTCTCCACCAGAGTCGTTGTTGTCTCGCTCATCCAATCGTAGATAAAAATAGCGGCTGAATCATCGTCGTTTACCCCGCTCCAAGCCAGGAGCGTCCCATCGGGCGACCACACGCCGCTTCTGGAAAGCGACACTCTCACGACATCGACATCCGTAATCGCCCTCGTCGTGCGGTTGACCAGATCGCACAGCCAGAGATTACCGACGGGACTAGGGGCATAACCGCCGTTGAACACCGCTTCCGAAACCACGTTCATCGTCAGATGCGTCCCCGTCGGGGACAATGACAGGCTCAACACCTTGTTTCCGTCCAGATCGCAACCGGTAACGGGTTGAGGAGTGGCATCTCCCGGTGTCCATTGATACAGCTCGCCTGAAAATGCCAGATAGGCGGGGAAATCGGCGCTCTCCTGCGCTCGAACGGGCGAGATAACGACGGCGAACAGACTGATGCTCAATAGGGCGAGCGTTCGGATAAACCAACCGTGAGACAAGCGTAAAGTGTATTGCATGGTAAATTCCTTCCAATATTTCAAATGGCATCGAACACGGGTAACAGGACAGCGCAGCAAAGAGTCTTCCCGAACAGTGGGCGCATCTTCACCTGATCCTACTGTGAATCGCCGGGTTTGCGCCATCGGATACGCCTACCCTTCTCTGACGGCTCGGTGACGCTTCCCCATCGCATTGTCACCCATCCTTGCAAGACGCTCCCGCACATGGGCATAATGCGCGCAATGATCAGCAGGAAACCCTGATGAAAAATACCTTTCTTTGCGTCGTCTGCATTGGCTTATTCGTGGGCGCGGCGTTCGCGCTCCCCGGTTTACCCGATGGGTTGACTGTGCTTGTGGTCTCAGTCTAGACCGAGACCACAACGCAGCGATTAATATTCTGCAACGTGCTTTAATGCAAAACGGATGGCACACATCCATGACAGATAACGTAGCGCCGATGCTAACCCCGCAAGTGTTCGTCAGAAGCTACGCCGCTCTAGCGGCTGTAGAGTGTCACTTGATCCGAGCCCATGTTCCCGAATCGCCGCCGCTAAAGCGGAAGATCGCGCCGCCGGGCGCATCGATGTAGAACGCGTTCGACCCGCCGACACCGCCTTCGTACTGGATCGTACGGTTGCTGGTGTCAATCGGCGCAGTCGCCCAACCGAGCGCTTCGTTCCAACCGCCAATCGGCGCGAACGTGTTATAGTATGCCCAATTGAACATCTGCTGCGGGGTGAACAGACCTGCTGGCGGCGTTTCTTCACGCAGCGTCGTGCCATCCCAGCCGTTGACAAAACCCGCGTAGCTCAGATCAGTGGCGACCAATCCATACACGTGGTTGAACGGCGCATTGTTGACTGATGCGTTGACATAGATCATGACGCCACGCTGGAAATTCTGGTACGCGCCTGTGCCGACAGCGGCTTGCGCGGCAGGACACGCTGACGTTGAAGGCGCGAACGCATCGCCAAAGAAATAGGCGATCGGGCAGGTGATCGTGAGCGGCACGTTGAGCGAGGTCTCGCGCCCGTTCTTGATCACCACCAGCCGATAGATCAACTGGCGACCGAGATTGCCGGGGATGACGAGCGAGTACTGCCCGGTGGTCGCGACGGGGATCGACGTGTTGACCACGCCCGCCGCGTTCAGTTGATCAAGCCGGGCGCTGTCGCCGTTGGCTTGCCAGCCGAAAATTACGGTGGTGCCAGGTGCGACAATCGCCGCGCTCGCGCCAAACGTAATGATCGTCGGGTCATCGCTGGTCGGCGTCGCGGTGGGCGGTGCGGGTGTCAGCGTGATCGTCGCGGTGCGGGTAGCGGTCGCAGGCGGCGTCTGCGTGCGCGTAAAAGTGCGTGTTGGGCGGCGTGTGCGCGTCAACGTCGGCGTGATCGACGGTGTATTGGAAGCAGGAAGCGGCGTAATTGCGATCACGTTGCGTGTATTGGTCACGGTCGGCGTCGCCGTCGGGAACGTTGTGAGCGTGATCGTCGGCGTCGATGTGAAGCTAGGCGTCGATGTTGAGGTCAAGGTCAGTGTCGGCGTCGGCGTCGATGTGAACGTGCGCGTTGGCACATCGGTCGGCGTCATGGGTGTTGCAGTCGGCGGAATCGGCGTCTCGCTGGGAATCGGCGACGGTGTTTCGGTCGCAAGCTGCATCAGGGTTGGAATGACGATAGTCGGCTCCGGCTGACACCCCACCATTACAAGCAGGGCGAAACAGCACAAGGACATCATCTTGAAGGCGAAGAAACCCGGTCGATCCGCCATGACGCACCCCCTATGGCACGTATTGCTGCGATCCACACGCATAATAGTGTGGATATGGATGATAACGCCGTTGGCAAGTGCCTGCCAATCCAATCCGCCGACGCCGTTGAGCCCGTTTTCAATGCCAGCAGTGATTGACTCCTCCCCCAGCCCCTCCCAGAATTCGGACAGTGGCGCCAGCATCGTTACCCCGATAGATGCGCCCGCCGTCGCTGTAAATTCCACATCGGTGGCAGGCACGTTAAGACCTGCCACTGCGCAAGATGACGTAATCACCACAATGACGGCGGCGGGCAGCGTGTACGTCCCGCCTATAACCAGTGCGACCGAGATTGTTGGCTATTCAGTCGAAGGGCGCGCGCTGACCGCCCATCGTTTCGGGATAGGCGAGCGCATTCTCTTATTGGTAGGGGGTATTCACGGTGGCTATGAAGCCAACACCGTCGCTTTGATCGAGGCGCTGATCGCCCATTTTGCGGCGACTCCGGTGGACGTGCGCGCGGGGATCACACTCATCCTGATTCCGGTCGCCAACCCCGATGGACTGGCACGCGGCGACAATTTTGAAGCGCGTTTCAACGGCAGCGGCGTAGACCTTAACCGCAACTGGGGTTGCGGCTGGTCGCGCGATGCGGTCTGGCGTAATCAGCCCGTCAATCCAGGCGGCGGCGCGTTGAGCGAGCCAGAGACGCAAGCGCTGTCAGCGTATATACTGCGCGTGCGCCCTGTGACAGCGTTGTTTTATCACAGCGCGGCGGGCGGCGTGTACGAGGGTGATTGTCAGGGTACGCGCACCTCACAAATGATGGCGGCGGTGTACGGCGAGGCATCCGGCTACAGCTATGGGCAGCCGTTCAGCGCGTATCCCGTAACGGGGACAGCGGCGTCGTGGGTCGATGGCATCGGCATTCCGTCGGCGGATATCGAGTTATTCACGCATGATGACCCAGAGTTCGACCGGAATTTGCGCGCGATCCACGCGTTGCAGGAATGGATCATCGCCTTGCCATAAATCTTGAAAAACCTGATTAAAAACGCACCTTACGCAGCATGTCAGTTTGAACCCTGCCCACGCGCGTCGTCAGTTAGGATAGAATAGGTGTGAACGAGCCCCTACGCTGCCCGTTTCGCAGCACTGTTCATTTTGGAAATCCGACCATGCGACCCGACCCGACCCAAACCTACCGCGATGCGCCGCTCGCTGAATTATTGGCGATACTGCTGCGTCAGTTCAAACGTCCGCTTGCCACCCATGCGATCAGCTTGACCGATACCGAAGCGAGCGAGATCGCGGCGCGCATCGTCGCTAAATCCCCGCTGACCGAACGTGATCTTGCCATCCGCGCCGTGCTAGTCGTGCTGGTCAGCGAAAGCGAAGCGGTCTTGGCGGGTTACAGCTTGACCTTCGCAGAGTCGCTGGCAGCCGCCATGACCGATATCCCCGGCTGGGAAACAACCGCCGATTTTCTCGCGCTTGCCGAGATTAAAACCAACGCCGAACTGCGTATTTCGACCGGTTCAGCCTTGGTGACAGCGCTGGGTGACGCGCGATTCGGCGCGCATCTTAAGACGCTGGTCGCGCGCGCCGAACCCGATTTGGATACCGTGATCGCGGCGCGCGTGCTGGCGTTGTAGCGGCATATCCCCTCAACGCCTCTCTAGGTGTGTTTCACCCCGCACACGAGTACCTTGCCAGGGCGGTATTTAGCTTTTCTCCCCTCTCCTCAGCTTGCGTGGGAGAGGGGTTGGGAGTGAGGGGAATAGGGCTGAAGTTTTTACTGCGGCACGTTGAACGTACATTGATTATCCGCGCGCGCGCACGTCGCCAACAAACCGTCGCCCTGATACACCGAAATGTCGGTCGTACGCCAGAACATGCGATCCGTATTCAGCGTGATCACGCCGCGCCGCTGACGGCACGCCGCCTCGCGCGGGAGTTCGCTCGGCTCTGTCCATGCCCATAATTGCAGACAGTCACGCCCTATCAGCGCGTTCAGCGATCCACTTAACCACTCTGTCTGCCAGAATGTTGTCCGAAGTGTGATGCCGTTGCCCTGCATGGTGACGCGGCTGACATCGACAGGCGCGTCGGTGATGTTGTGCAGTGTCAGCGTGCGCGGCGAATAATACAGTGCGACGTTGTCGTTTGGGCGCGATGGTTCGGGCGTTATCCCAGAGGTAACCGATGTCGGCGCGATAGTCGGCGGCACTTCAAAGCGCGGCGTCACCGTTGCTGGCGCGGCGACTTCGGCGGGGATGTTCTGCACTGGCATCGGCGTGGCGGGGACGCCATCGACCAAAAGCTGAAGCTGATTATTGAATAACGAGGTCTGTGCGTTCAGATTGACGGTCGTCACGCTGAAGCGCGTCCCGTCGCTGTACATGACGGTGATCCGATCCCCGACGCCCTGAGGCAGCGTCAAGTACGGCTGCCACGGCAGCCATGTCTGGCTGAGCGGACGCCCCAGCGCGTCGAACAATTGAATTTGTGTCGCGCTGCTCAGTCGCGCCGGAAGCGGCGCGCTCACGCTGTCGTTGCTCAGGTACAAACGTCCATTTGCGATATCCGGGATGGCGGGCAAGACATTCGGCTGTCCGCCTAACACAACGATATACAAGAAACCGAACCGATGCGGCAGCGCCGCGACGCCGATTTGCCGATACGCCCCATTGCTCACGGTGCGGGTATGCACGCTGCTGCCTTGCCAATACTCGATGGCACGGCGCACGTTCGCGCCCACGTAAGCGATTTCATTCACAGTCACTTCTGGTCCGTATGTCACCCAATTGTAAGGCGCGGCGGGTGCGCGTTGGCGTGGATTAAGCCCGTTCTGGTCGATGTGAATATCACCCCCTGCGGGAAGTTGTGGAATACTCATCAGATAACGGGCTTGATCGAACGCCATGCGCGTCAAAACAGCATCAGGCTGTACGGGCCATAAACCGAGTTCTAAGCGCCATGAATTGATCGCAGCGGTCACAGCATCCACTTCTGGGGTGACGGATACGGTGCTTGTTTGCTGCGCCACGACGGTGGTCAAGCTGATCAAGAGGATCAATCCGATGATCAGCGTCAAAAAAAGAATACCTTTTTTCACAAGGATACCCTCAAAAAGTACATAACATTGTTGTTATCTTAATGCCATTTGCTTTTTTGGACACAAAGATTAGTGATTCTGGTCGTTCCTCAAGGAGTGAAGCAAATATACCCACGCCGATTGTATCAAAACGCTTAACAGCATTTTGAAAACGCCTTATACAAATCGACCGCCTGTTCGTCCTGATCAATAACCCGCCTGGTCTGCATCGTCTGGTCGTGGATCATTTGCGCGTGATGTGGACAGACTGGTTGAAGCCGGAATGGGAGCGCGTGCTGCCCTTGTTGCAGGAATCGGTCGCGGCATATCACCAGAACGAATTCCGCGATATGACCCCCTATGAAGTCATCCGTGCGGTGACCGGACGCGATATGAGCGGCTTGAACGATTTGGACGTGAGCAAAATCACACACATGCGTTTGATCCCCAACGCGCATATTGGTCCCTACATCGTGCGTATGGAAGAAAACGAGACGTTATGGGTGATTTTTGGAGCGCGGCTGCCGCGCGGGACGCCGATCGCGGCATCCGCGTTGGGATGCAGCGAATTACTGGTGCGATTGAACGCGCTCGCCGACGATGTGCGGCTGAGGATTTTGGAACTGCTGACCAAACATGATGAAATGTGCGCGCAAGACATCATCGAGCAGTTAGGGCTGAGTCAATCGAGCGTGTCGCGGCATCTCAGCCAATTGAGCGCGACCGGCTATGTGATCGAACGCCGCCATGAAGTTTCAAAGTGTTACAGCATCAATCCGGAGCGCGTCACCGACACCGCGCGCGCTGACGACATTTTTATCGCGTTCGTGAATCCAGTTTTGAACAAATTCTCGACCCACTCGCATATAGAAGTAAGACGTAAACACGAGGGCATAATGAACATGAACCTGAACCTGAACCCGATGATCAGCCGCGAAATCCACCGCCATTACGAGGCGGATCGCCAGCACGCCGCCGCCCGCCAGCGTATCGCGCGCATCGCGCTCGCTGAACGTCTGTATTACAGCCCGCTGCTGGTGACGATTGGCAAACGCCTCGTTACGCTGGGTGTCGGTCTGCAAACCCGCTACCACGCCTATACCGACAACGCAGCCGTTACCGCGACGGGCGAATTCACCTACGCGCATGAGTAACCTGTGACGACTACTTCCCTGTGACTCCTTCACAGTGCTTCGTGAGGGGTGGTCGGCAGCCATCCCGGAAAAGAGAGGTGCGGCAGCGCCTCTCTTTTTTATCGCCTGCACGCCGTTGCTGCTAAGCGGCGTCTCTTTGAGAAAACCCATGCGTGTGCGCTATCGATGAAGCTGAATATCGTGGACATCTTTCGTAGCGACCAAGCACGCCGTGTCCGAAAAACACCACAATATTCACCACTCCCCGAATACGTCGATTGTGTCCAGGTGTGCCATGTTCGGGTTGACAACGCGCTGGGCACAGCATATGATCTGGTTGATACGCTGTATCATTAAGATGATTTATCAAAGGAAACGCGCTCGATGAAACGTTCGCTCATTACACGACTGCTCGTACTGACACTCGCCTTGTTTTCGGTGACGCTCTCCAAAAGTTTCGCGCAAGACTCCACCCTGACCGTTATCGCCACCACCACGATTCTGGCGGATATCGCGCGCAATATCGGCGGCGACATGCTCACCGTCGAATCCCTGCTGCCCGCCGATGCCGATACGCACGCTTATGAACCCACCATCGATGATGCGGCGCGGCTTGCCAGCGCCGATATGCTCCTGGTCGTCGGCATTGGCTACGAAGAATTCCTGGGTGGCTTGCTCGAACTCGCTGGCACGGATATTCCAGTCATCGAAGTCTCGAACGGCTTGGAGATTATCACGGGCGAACATCACGAAGAAGCCGACGTGAACGACACCGATGCGATGGCGACTGCCGAAGCCAACGACGACCCTGATGCAGGTGAAGAAGAACACGCCACTGCTGAAATCATCGGCATTTACGGCAGCGCTGAACTGGAATGCGGTCACGATGAAGATGAGGACGAAGCCGCGTTCAAACCGACCGCGTATCGCTTCGCGGATCACGGCACCAGCACCGATGAACCGGATGGCTTGCAAGCCGATGAAGACGACCACGAAGAACACGGCGCCTGCGACCCGCATGTGTGGATGAACCCCCTCAACATTATCACCTGGGCGAACAACATCGCGGATGCGTTCGCGGCGGCAGACCCGACGAACGCTGACGCCTACCGCGAAAACGCGGCGGGATACGCAGCGCAGTTAGAAGCGCTCGATCTCGATGTAAACGAAATGCTGGGAGATATTCCGCCGGAACGGCGCGTTTTAGTCACCAACCACGATTTTATGGGCTATTACGCTGCGCATTACGGCTTTGAAGTCGCGGCGACCGTATTGCCCGGTTCGCAAACCGGCGCGGAGCCTGATCCGCAAGCGCTGGCGGAACTGATCACGTTTGTTCAATCCGAAGGCGTCCCGGCGATCTTCGCAGAAGTCAGCGCCAATCCGCAGCTCGCCCAATTGATCGCGGACGAAGCGGGTATTGCGGTTGTCAGCACCTTGTACAGCGAATCCTTGAGCGCTGCCGATGGCGATGCGCCGACGTATCTTGAATTCATTCGCACGAACACGCGCATCATCGCCGAGGCATTACGCTAAGCGCCATGCAGACCACCCTTATTTCGCCGCGTGATTTGACGATATCGCCCCCGCTGATCTCAGCGCACGACTTGACCATCCAGTATGACCCCTCCCGCGCGCCCGCGTTGGAAGGGGTCACGCTGGATATTCGTGCGGGCGATCAAATCGCGCTGATAGGACCCAACGGTGCGGGCAAATCGACCTTGATCAAGGCGATTATGGGGTTGCTGCGTCCGTCGTCGGGGTCGCTGGCTGTCACCGTCGATCCGCTTAAGATCGGCTATGTGCCGCAAAACGAAGATGTCAAATGGGATTTTCCCGTCACGGTGCGCGATGTCGTCATGATGGGCTGCACGCGCCGCGTCGGGTGGCTGCGCTTGCCGGGACGCGCGCATTGGGGCATCGTCGATGCGGCGCTCGAACGGGTTGGCTTGAGCGAGCTAGGCAGCGTACAAATCGGTGAACTGAGCGGTGGTCAGCGCCGACGCGCATTTATTGCGCGCGCGCTGGCGCAAGACGCGACAATGTTGATCCTGGATGAGCCGTTTAGCGGTGTGGACGCCAGCGCCCAAGCCGAGTTGCTCGATGTGATCGACCAACTCAACCGCGACGGCATGACGATTTTGCTCAGCACGCACGATCTCGATCTGGCGTTTCGCCGCTTCAACAAAGTGATCGCGCTGCGCCGCCGTTTGATCGCCTATGGCGCGCCGGATGAGGTGTATACGACCGACGCCCTGGCACAGCTTTACGGCACGCGCGTCATCGCCACCCACCACGACGGACATGCCATGACGATCTACGTCGATGATCATCACTGCGGCGATTGTTAGCGCATCATGCCTATAGCACGCGAAGGGTAATCACAGCGCATTTAATAATATTTAACTCGACTTTTTATAGAGTCCGACGCGGGAAAACCTTGCGCTTTAGCGCTTGGATGAAAGCGCATGTTGCCCTTGTGTTGACCGCTCATTATGAGGGGGATGCCGTGTTAAATATGAACTGCCATTAATACTGGAGCGCCCGCTACGAACCATCGTCTCACCCTGATTTCACTGCTACTTCAACGCGCACATCTACCCGTACCCCCACCGCGACGCCGACGCTGCCCGCCATCGGCACGATCCAGTTGAGCGGCGTTCCAGCGACGGCGCAGCTCAACGACACGACGAACGCATAGTACACGTATACGTTCACGCCGTGCCGACTGTCACCCCGATCTGACGCAGCCACAGCCGATACGCAATCGCGGTTTTGTCGCTGCGTAAGTGCAGTTCGGCTTGTAAATCGAGCGGCAAAAGTTCCGGGCGCTGGCTTTCTACAATCGGAATATCTTCACCCGCGACACGATCCTGAAACGCGCGCAGCTCGGCTTCTGGTACGTCGTAACTGTGATTCATCAGCATCCACATCCACGCATGGCTAAGCAGGTCATCGACGGGCGTCACCATCAGCAAGATTGCAAACCCGGATTGCGTCGCTTCTTTGCGGAAATACGCCGTGAGCGGACGAAAGACGCGATACGTATATTCGACCTCTTTGGCGATACCCGTGCCATCGGGGTTCGGCTGAAAAATCCGAATCGCGCTGGCGGTGATGCCATCGTCGTCGGTGATCACCTCGTACGGCTTAATTGCCGGGTACTCGCGCATCCCCAGCGTGCCTTCATGCACGAACGGAAAATGCGCGACATCGAGGAAATTCTCGACGATGCGCGCGCCGTGTGCGCGAAAGACATACGCGCCGCACAATACACGCCGATACGTCGGGTCATCCCATTCGGGGAACGGGATCGGCTGTGAGTTGGGCGTCCCCAAACACACTTGAATCAATTCACGGTCGATCCGCGCGTGATACACCTGCACGCGCGCTTTTTCTGGCGGCGCTTGATCAGGATGCGCCGGAATATCGATACAGTGTCCATCGGCGTCGTATATCCAACCGTGATACGCACATTTGAGGCGCGCGCCGTCTTGAATTTCTCCAAGTGACAGCCGCACACCGCGATGCACACACAAGTCTTTCCATGCTAAAACGCGCCCATCGCGCGTCCGCCAAATGACCACCTCGACGCCCAATACGCGCGCGCTGAGCATCGAGGTCGCGTCAAGCAGTGACCTGTGCCCGATCACATGCCAATCGTTGATGAGAATTGGATCGTTGAGCATGACAGCTTGTCCTTTTTTACGTCGGTGCTGAGTATCGTGGACATCTTTCGTAGGTACAATCCTACGTCGTGTGACACACGCCTTGTCCAAAAAACACCAGCATATTCAGCACTCCCACTGAATGAGCGTGTTCAACCTGACAAACGAGCGATGTATACGGGTGACGCCACCCCCATCTTGCTATCACACCCCTAACGTGTGGGGGGATAAGCACAGACGGAAATGCCCTATAATCAAGTGAGGAACTGATCGGTGTAATCAAAGGCGGTTATTGTGGCGGAAACCTTGCGTTTTCTGCTTGATCCGAATCTCATTTTCATCCTGTTAGTCGCCACGCTCTGGTTGATTGTAACAGCGGTAGCGCTACCGGGAACCGGCATCCTCGAAATCATTGCCGTCGGCGGTGTGCTGGTCGCCATCTTTTTACTCACCAATGTCGCAGCGAATTGGCTCGCGGTGATCCTGATCATCCTGGGTGGTTTGAGTTTTCTCGTGCTGCCATTGGTCGATGCGCGCTTTTTACTCGTGGCGCTGGTCGGGTTAGGGCTGCAAGGCATCGGCGGCTTCGGCTTGCTGACGACGGGTGGCGTCTCGCTGCTCGTGCTGGTGGTGGTCTTGTCGGTCTCACTGCTGTACACTCGATTTGCGCTGATTCCAGTGTTGAACACACAGCAGAGCACATCACAAATGCTGGAAGATCAATCGCTGATCGGGATGCGCGGCGTTGTCCAGACCGCGATCAGCCCGATCGGGACGGTGTACGTTCAAGGCGAAGCGTGGACGGCGAAGCGCGGCGATGATGAAAGCGATATTATCGATGTTGGCAGCGAGGTTGTAGTGCGCGACCGCGATGGCTTGACTGTGTTCGTCGAGCCGATCAAGCGCAAGCGCGCCGATGACGATTCGGATATGCTAAACTAAATCGACTTGGAGGAACTCATGCAAATAGACCCACAAACCTTTTTGACGATTACGGTCATCGTCGTCGTCGCCCTGATTTTGTTGAACTCGCTCAAGATTTTGCAGGAATACGAGCGCGTCGTTGTAATGCGTTTGGGGCGCTATTCGGGCACACGCGGTCCGGGTGTCACGGTCTTGATCCCGCTGCTGGAAACCGCCCGCAAGGTCGATCTGCGCGAACGTTTCTTTGAAATTCCGCGCCAGACCGCGATCTCGAAGGATAACACCGCGATTGACATCGACTTTTTGGTGTATTACCGCGTCGTCAACCCAAAACTCTCGGTGCTCGAAATTGAAAATGTCGTCCAGGCGTCGCTCGCCGTCGCCGCCACCACCTTGCGCGCCGTCATCGGTGATATTGTCCTCGACGACGTGCTGAGCAAGCGCGAACAAATCAACGATACCCTGCGCGTCAAACTTGACGAGATCACCGAACGCTGGGGCTTGAAAGTGACGCGCGTCGAAATCCGCGAGGTCGAGCCGCCCGCCAGCGTGCGCGACGCGATGAATCGTCAAATGAGCGCCGAACGCGAACGCCGCGCCACCGTCAGCCGCGCCGAAGGTGAACGCTCGGCGGCGATTATGGTGGCGGAAGGTGAAAAGCAGGCGTCGATTTTGCGTGCAGAAGGTGAACGTCAAAGTTTGGTGCTGCGCGCAGAAGGTGAACGCCAGGCACAACTGCTGTTGGCACAAGGACGTGCGGCAGGGCTAGAAGCCCTGTATCGCGAAGCGCGCGATCTGGACGACAAGACGATGATGCTGCAATATCTCGATACGCTCCGTTATATCGGGTCAAGCCCATCGACCAAATTCGTCGTGCCGATGGAGTTGAGTTCATTGGCGTCCACGTTCATGACGGTGATGGCAGCCGCACGCGGCGGCGACTCGAACGGGGATACGCCGTCCGCCAATTACGAATTTGAGCTGGAAGTAGCGCCCAAGACAGTCAAATCAAGCGGCGAATAAGCCGCAAGAAAAGATTCAACGCACAGGCGCAAAGCAGCAAAGTCGCAAGGCAGTTACTCTAAATTCCTTGCGGCTTTCTTTTACGCTTTGCGCCTGTGCGTTAACGTTTTTAAGGAGACGTAGATGGGTGCAGACGAGCATCGTGCAAAGGCGGGGCATGACCCGGTCGGGGTCGCGCTGATCACGGTCAGCGACACACGCATCCCTGATACGGACGAGAATTACAAGTATGTGCGGGCGCGGCTGGCAGAACTCGGTCACACCTTGGTCTCGTATCAGATCGTCAAGGACGAGCCGCCGCAAATCAGCATGATACTGCATCAACTGTCAGAATTACACGACAGTGTCCAGATCATTTTGTTCAATGGCGGCACGGGCATCGCGCCGCGCGACACGACGTATGATGTGATCAGCCAGATGCTAGAGAAAACGCTGCCCGGTTTTGGCGAATTGTTCCGCATGTTGAGTTTTCAGGAAGTTGGCGCGGCGGCGATGTTGAGCCGCGCGACGGCGGGCGTGTATCGCGGCAAATTTGTGATCAGCGTGCCAGGCAGCCCGAACGCAGTCAAACTGGCGCTGGAAAAACTGATTCTGCCGGAGATCAATCATCTGGCATGGGAAGTGATACGCAAAATTTAGATGCTTACAACCTCACCCCTGCCCCGTTTCCGTGTCGAGAGGGGGAAAACTGCTCGACGATTGCCCTTCTCCGTTGGGAGCGGGCGGCGCGCACGCGCGTGCGGGGTGCTGATTAAATGACCCTGACCGTTAAGGATCTCACCTTGCGCGATAGGGTGCTACATTGTGATTGCGGACTGACGATTGACCGCGACCACAATGCCGCAATTAACATCAAACACAGCGGGGCATCGCTGTGCTACCGGAGCGACGATAAGACGAAGGGTCGCCTTCGCAGTCGCATTGAGGGTAGAAGCCCCCGCCTTTAGGCGTGGGGAGCATGTCACAGATGAATGCCGCGCATATCATTCCAATGCATTGTCGTGTGATACACGGTGAATAACAGCATCTCGCGCATGGTGATCAAGCCGATGGCGGGGTGCGGGAGCTGTGCGGTATCGAGGTCGTGGTCACTCCACGAATCGAGCGCGGCGAGCAGCCGCAGCAGGGCATCATCCCATTGACCCCTTAAATACGTTTGTTCGTCGCCCATGTCATCGGGCAGGCGATATGAGATTGGCAGCACCGACGGCTGATCTTCGGCGCGGACGCCGCGCGCTAATCCAGCGGCGTATGCCGTGACAATATCCGCATATGCGCGCGACGAACCTTCTGCGACCGGGAACAACTTACGCACTTTGTCCGCCGACATCTCCAGCGCTTTGACGATCGGTTTGACGCTGAGCAGAATATGTTTGAGATAGTCTTTGGGCGACCAGCGATCATCTGTGCCCGCGCGCTCGAAATCAGTCAGCGACATGGTGGCGATAGTGTCGGCAAGCCCAGTATGTAAATCTTCCAGGGCGGCGATCAGTTCAAATTTTGTTTGCGGATTTGTCATGATTTTTCCTCGACATAAACAAATGGTTTTAGCAGCAGTTGTGTTAGTACCCGACCACTACGATCATTGCAGTTTTCCCCTCACCGCCAATTCCTGTCCCATGCAAGCGCGGCGAGGGCTGAAAAACCGTCGCGATAGGGGAAATCCTTCTCCCTCAGGGAGAAGGATTTAGGATGAGGGCAATCTGCGTAAGGTGAGCCGTAATGCAGAAGACATGAGTAACTCCGGTCTGTTTGGTCACAATCAGCGTACTCGTGTCTTCTCTATTCGTTAATCCTTATCTTGACGCCTAAGACCACACGGGGTCGCCCTCACCCGTTACGGCATAACCAGCAGTGCCACGTCTGCGACGAACGGCGGCACATCGATGATTTGTATTCCTACATCGATAGGTGCCCGCGCTAATTCCGATCCAGTGGACGGGTCCAGCCAAATTCCCGTACCAGCGAACGGCACATCAACGGTGATTTGCGCGTTTTCTGTTGGTGTTTCATGCGTCTCGTTATTGACCACATAGACGCCAAAGCGTTCTGGCGCTGACAACCCAAATGCGCTGATCGGCGCGGCGACAACATCGACAGGCGTCATAATGGTGTCACTCGGAAACAAGGCGGCGTAATCTTGAATCACACGTGTATATATGCGTTCTTCGGGTCCCAGATACACATTCGCCGCACCTTGCACCGCATAGTCTTTGGCAAAACTGCTGTTCCAGAAAATCAATGAGGCTTCGTTGAAAAACGCCGTCCAAGTACGAATTCGCAGGCGTCTCGCCGAGTCGATATCCCAGTTGACATCTTGATTGCCGATCTCACCAAACATTATCGGGCGCGACGGCGCATAATTTTCCGCTTGCGCGCGCGCTGACGTGATTTGGTCGGTCATCGCAACTACGCTGTCAGCGGGCGACTCCGACGCATACCAATGCGGCGAGATCACGTCGATATACGTCAAATCGGGGCGCTCCCAACTGGTACTGATGGGGTGTGCATATGGATCGATATTTCCAAGACGCTCGACGACGATCTCGTACCACGCATCGCCAGTACGCGTCTCCGGGCGCGCTTCGTTCATCAATTCCCATACATCGACATATGCACCATAACGCGCGACCGTATAATCGACGGCGTGGCGTACCGAATTCATGCGCCGCTCGCGCGTGTCATTCAAAAACGGAGGTTGAACCCCGAAAATACCCATATAAACGCGAAACCCATGCGCGCGCGCGTTTTGCAGCAGTTCATCGCCCCACTTGCCCGCTTGACTATCGATGCGGATTTCGCTCACGCCGACTCGCTCGTATAAATTGAAGCTGCAATTATTGATCGACCAGCGCAGCAGGTTAAACCCCGCAGCGGCGTAGGTCGAAAAATACGTATCGATGTCGGAAAACGTGCCGGGCAAATGTTGACCGGGCGGACGTACTTCACCGTCGAGTCCCCAGTCATTGATCGGATTCCCGTCGTTGTTCACATCGAGCAAACAATCCTGGATGCCCAGTGGATGAAAAGCCGACCCATCGTCATGTTCCCAACGCATCGGGTTATCATCGCTGACGCGCAAAAAACCTGAAGCATCAGAGTCGGTGACCTCAACTTCACCCGTCGCGGTCGCGTCGCCCGAAGCATCGTTCAGCGATGCGTTCCATGTATACAAGCCTGTCTCGCTCGGCGCGAAACGCGCTTTCCACACATTAGGTTCGTAGAAAAATCCTTCAATCGTGACAATTTCGCCGCTTGGAATGGTGAAATTCACATTGAGATCAACTTGCATCCACACATTTTCGTAGCGCGCACTGTCCCATTCAAACGTAATTTCGTACACATCGTATTTGACGATTTGCGGCGGCGCACTCGCGATGAGCACTGCTTGCGAAGATGCCACCCTTAAGCCGAACATCAACAGCGCGATGACGATCATACATTTACGTAAATAGCTTTTCATCGGTCATTCATCTCTAAATTGACACATGGATGCGTGATGCATCACAGCTATTGTCAAAGATAAACGCCAGGTTTGCAATGTCTTAACGAGCCAAAAGCACACCGCCACGACCGCGTCGTACACCGGGTATTCGCACCCGACAGGCGCGAATTCGACTTCAGACAAACAAATGCAGCGCGACACCCCGCATCGACGGCATCGTTCGGGAAGTAAGCTTCAACAAGTGTGCGCGCATCAGCGCACGTCGAGTTCCACAAATCAGCTTGCGCAGTGATCGGCACAGGGGCGACGATCAGGCAAATCACGATGACGATAATTAGACGTTTCATGCGGTTTTCCTTTCGATCATCAGGGCAATTCACGCCGTGCTACGCCGCTCGATACTTGCGCGCATGACGATTGCCCTATCGATACCCCTCGTTAGTGCTTAGAACTGCATTTTGATCTCGCGATCCACCTGATGAATATCGGTCGAATAACGTTGGCGCGAATGCTCGCGGATTTGTTCACCGAGCAGGATATTCGGCGTCTGCGACGGCAGCAGCGTCCGCATCGTGAATGCACGCGCCCCGACGCCATTGACCAACAGCTTGACGCACGCCGTAAACTGACCGAGTTCGATCAGGTCTTCAGCAGTGAACACTGGGTGATATTCCGGTGCTAACGCGGGTGCATCCTGCACGCCGACGCGAAAGGCGACCAAGCTGCCCACGTTGCCAAATACTGCCTCACGAATGCCATGATCCAACTGGTGCAAGAACTGATTGGCGATGACCAGCGAGACGCCAAACTTACGCCCTTCGCTGATCATCGTGCCGAGCAGCGGCGTGCTGTAGTTTTGCACCTCGTCGATGTAAATATAAAAATCGCTGCGGCGGTTGGGCGGCAGTTTACTGCGCTGAAATGCCGCTTGCAGCAGGTCGCCTAAAATCAACAAGCCCAGAAATTGACTGGTTTCGGTACCGATGCGCCCTTTCGCCAGATTGACCAGCACGATCTTGTTATCGTCCATCACATCGCGCCATGGAATGCTGCTGCGCGGTTGTCCGAGCATGCGCCGTAAAACCGAGTCATCGACGAAACGACTGAATTTGCTCAGCAGATACGGAAGGAGTTCGGCGCGATATTGTGCGCTGGCATTTTCGGTGCGGCTGGCGATTTCTTCCCAGAAGTTTTTGACAATCGGGTCGGTGATCTTGGGCAAAATCCGACGCACATAGTTCGAGTCGCTCAAAATACGGTACACATCGATCAGTGTGCCACTCTCCAGGCACATCGCCGCCAGCATTGCGTTACGCACCCACTGCTGAAAAATCGGACCGACGATGCCTTGATTGTACGGGTCATACATACGGATCAACATGCCGATGAAGTCGTTGGCGATGCGATGCCGATCCGCCTCGTTTTGCGGTGTCAGAATGTTCAAGCCAATGGCGCGTTCTTCATCCGACGGATCGATCAGGATCACATCATCGGCACGGTGTGCCGGAATGCGCATCAGCACATCTTCGACCAGATCACCGTGCGGGTCGAGTAAAAACACGCCGTATCCGGCTTCAATATCTTGCAGCGCCATCGATGCGATCAGAGTCGATTTACCCATGCCCGTTTTGCCAACGACATAACTATGCCGGCGGCGATCATCGCGCGACTGCCGGATTAACGCCGGAATGCTGCTGCCCGTGCGCGCCGTGCTGACGCCCAGCACCGTGCCATTTTCTGGCATTCCAACCGGCGGCGCGATCGGTTTGCCATCCAGCGACCGCATACCCGGAATACCAATCGAGTGCGGAATAGGCAGCCGGAACAAGCTTGATGCTTCAGCTTCGCCGACCAGATAACGCAACCGGCGCATCCGTTCCGGCGCGGTCGTATAACCCCACCGCTCCACATCGATCATGCGGAGGTTTCGCATCGCCGTATCAAATTCACCACCGCGCAGCGCGCGCATGATCTCGTAGCCACCGTTTTCGCCGTTGTCGCGGCTGGGTCCTAGCATTGCCGCTGCCACCATTTCGGGCAGCAATCGGCTGGTGCCACCATGCCCCGCCACTGTCACCCGCGCGATGAACGCCGATTGCAGCCCGCTCACACGATAAAAATGTCCGCGTGTGCGTTCCATTTGGCTGATCTTGCCCAACTGCGACATCAACGCGGGCGTACTCATGCCTTCCGGGGTCACGGGTTGCGGTTGATCCCATGACGATACACTTGCGCCCGCGCCATTTTTGCCATTGTCATTGGCATATAAAGCGGCACTGCGTTCCCAACTATAAAGCTGCGTCGGCTTCAGATGAATGCTCACCAGCGACGGTTTTTCTTGCCGCAGCAGCGACCAGAACAGATTGTGTAAATCCATTGAACCGGGCATGAACGGTGCAGTCGTGTACACCCCATCGACATCTGGCGATGTTTCGCGGCGCACAATTTCGGCAGCATGTTCGATGTCGAACGGCATAAGCAGTGACCCAAGTTCAGCGTGATCCGCGACCGCTTCAAAGCTGTACACGCCATCCTGGACAAGCGGTAACGCCGCGCGCAAATCGCGCCATAGTTCCATAGCACGGGTGGTACAGCTTTCCGAGTCTTCGCCGCCAACACGCGCCAAGAGTGCGATCTTGATCTGTCCGCGCTCCGCGATGTGCGGATGCGGCAGTGCGATCACACGCAAGGCGAACGTGACATCGTACAGCAGTTCACGATACGCCCCCAATACCTGCACGAACTCGAACGACGCCACGAGAAGCCGATGCGCCCACATATCGAACGGCATATTCGGGCGCGCGACTTCGCGCACCACCACCGCGAATAATCCATGCGTATACGGTTCAATTTGACGGCGTTCCAGTGTATCTTCGATAACGCGCTGATCGTCACGCTCGATTAAAATCAACGGTTCGCCACGTTCCCGACGCATAATTCGTTCCATCGCGTCGCGCACATCCACATCAGTCGGTGCGTTGGCATCTTCGAGAACTTTGCGCGCACCAGATAAATCAAATCGTTTTTCCAATAGCGCTGCGATTCCCTTACGCGCCTCCAAAATCCGCACGACATCTGACGACGCCGCAACAATCCCATAAAAATCATCGAGCGCCGGCGCGTCATGCCCCGCGCTCATCCGCGCTTGTGCGCGCAGCAGCACCAACTCGTCAAGCGGATTCAACTCCAACGCGCTCGCAAGCGCCTGAATCGCGCTTTCGGCATCGCCCGATGCAAGCGCATCTTGGGCAGAGGCTTTCGCACGTTCTGTCAGTGCCATGATCGCGTTTTTCAGCATCCCATGCAGCGCTTTAACGTTGGCGCGTTCCGCGTGATCGTTGAAGGCGACGTTCATCATCGCTTGAGCTGGCTTGAGCGCGCCCGTATCGATCAAACGACGCGCGATCATAACTCGCGTTGCCAATGCCAGATCAAGCCATTGACCGGGCTGTTTGTTCGTCAGCCGTGTGATGCGATACATCACGGCGGGCGTCAGTCCTTCTTCGCGCACCGCCACGGCGATCATCTCCGCTGGATGCTGTTCTTTTGGAGTCGTGGTTTCGACATTGGTAAGCAGTTCGGTCAACGCAGGAATCGCGCGATGATCTTTCTCCAACAGCGCGATCGCCTCGCGCATATAATTTTCGGCAGCCGACGATTCGTGCTGGCGCAGCAGTTCCGCCAATCCGATACGCGCCAGGACGCCAATATGATTGGGTTCGATATTGAACCGATCTTCGGTCAACTGGCGTACATTGAGCGCACTCGCGCACAGCGAACACTGCATTTCGGGCATCGATGACGCGCGCCCGCAGTATTTGCAGGTTGTTTTAACTTCGCTGATCGCCTTTAGGATACGGCGCGCGGTCGTCAGCGCGGTCTTGGATTTGATGCGCAGCGGTTTAACGTTCAACGCCGCCATGTATGCAGCGCGCGCGTCGTCCGCACGTTCACCGACGCGGTGATATTCGCCGTTTACATAGTGAAATGTTGCCACGCTCGCCGCGTACGGCGTGCATATCGTCAGCAAAATTTCCGCCTGTGCGTCGTCTTCATTACGCAGCAGACGCACGGCAATATTCGACGCATGTTCGATGACTTTGACCAACGCCTGTCGCGTCAGCTCGTTGATCTCGCTGGTCGATTGCGACGGATCGCTCAAGATCGCCAGCAAATCGGGATGGACTTCGGATTGCGACAGCCAAAACTGGATCAAACGCTCGGTCGCTTTTTGATACACACCTTGCCCGGGCTGGCTGCGCTCGCGCGCTAATCGCAGATATTTTTCGGTCTGCTTTGCCCAGGTTTGTAAATAAATTCGCCGTTTGCCTTCTTGCACAGGGAAAAACGACCCGAATAAGCCTGGCTGCACTTCGTCGCGCTTTTCGTCTTTCCATGCGAATAATGCCAGCGCCGCCGCGAACGGAACGGATGGGTCTTCTGGCTCTAAAACCAACGCGCTTTCAAAAAACGGAATGCCGTCGTTGATCACACGCATGAGTCGCCCGCGCCCGTTGGTCACGTATTCTTCGACCAATGCCTGACGCCGCGTTTGCAGTAAATCCACGCGGTCGCGCTGGAGCCCAAGCGCGTCAAACGCTTTCAGCGTATCGACAATGTACGGGAAATCGCGGTGCGCCGCGAAACAGATTTCAACCTTGAGCAGTTTTGCGTCCACATCATCGGCGTGGTCGGTCAGATACGTTTCGATCTGGCTCATCGCGTCATCGAGTTCGCCATTGTCCATGAGGCGGCGAATTTCGACCAATGTGCTGTCTTCGCGTCGTTCGTCATTCTGAAGGTTGCTCATGCGCGTTGCCCTTTATCTGCTTAATGCATAATCTCTCTATACTTAGACAGAAAACGCGATCGTATTCCCCCAATTATAAGGACTAGATGAGAAGATATTTAAGTTGGGGAGAAACCGAACGCACAATGAGGCTAAGCAGTAGGCGGGATGATCTGGGTGGCGTTCACCGAAGCGAGAATTAAAGCGTGAAAGAAACATCTTTCTTTCCTGGCGCCTGTTTTGAAGATGACGCGGGGTTTGGGGAACTGAGAAGCCCCGATAATGAAAAGCGCGAGCGAGCATGGTTACTCATGTTCAATCACTACCAAGCATCACTACGCCACTTCACCAAGATGAAGCTGGCGATGGCGCGTTTATCTGCCGATGATGACGCTATCGATGAAATCGCGGGTCATGCGTGGGATCGACTGATGGAGTCGTTCAGCATGCGCGACGGCAGCGGCGGCGAAGTCACGGTATTCGATACCTTGTCGAGCATCATCGAAAACCGGGTGCGTTCGGTTCGCCGTAACCCAGACCACAGACGCACAATGCAGGTCATGGATTTGCTTCATAACCCAACGCTCGCCAATATGTCGGAAGACGAACTGCTCGACTTGGTGAACGATGATTATCAACCGTCGTTGGAACACAATTACGAACAGTACGAAAATCGTCAATGGCTGTTCGCGGTGCTTGCTGCTGTCCTCGAACGCAACCTGACGCCGCGTCAGCGTCAACTGGCAGCGTTATGGTATATCTACGGCTACGATACTCATGCTATCAATGCGTATTATCGAAAAGAAAAACTCGATAATACGTTGTCGCGCGCCAAACATGAGTTTGCCGACGCGCTTAGCCTTCGTCTATGGCGCAAGCTGACTCAGCACCCCGCTGATACGAATATCATGCAGTTCTTCCTGATGGTCGAATCCTTTCGGAACACCGATAAAGATGGCGACCTGACCCAGACGCACGCATTCATCAAGTATTTGCACCAAATTATGCCGCATCCGCTTCCCGACCTTTCAGATACGCGCTGGTTTCAACTTTTAATCACGAAGCTTAAGGGTGGCAGCCAGTAATGCCCAAGGTACAGTAATCATGACTCATGTTTTTGTCAGTTTCAGCACGGATGACAGTGATTTTGCGCACCGCATCAGTCAAGCGCTGATGCGGGCTGATTTTCGCGTCACTGTTTCTATGGATGCAACAGACCCACCGCCTGAGTCTTACAAATTTAGAGATACGCGATTCGATAAGCTCAGGGATTGTGATGTCTTGGTCTGTGTCTTGAGCCACGCCAGCTTACAATCTGCGACGATATGGAGCGAAATACAAATTGCCGAAGCCGCGCGCAAACCTATCATTCCTATCATGATCGAGTCGATGGCGTATCCAGATACGCTGCTGCGCTGTTATCGAACCATCGACTTCACCCATTTCGAGTTTCATGAAGCATTTAGAGGATTGGTCGATCAAATTCAGGCGATCGGAAGTTACAACGCCCACCTATTGCAGCAGCATATTCTAAACCGCATACAACAGATCGATTTAGAAGTTCGGGCAGACCCACGCGCGCAGCGTTTAGCCGCGTTGATCAGATTCAGGCTGCTCGATGACTCTCATGATGACATACGCCATGAATCACCAGATACGCTGTTGGCAGACCGTTTGGGAATTTCTGAACGCTTCGCGCAAGCCTTGCTCAAAGCCACATTCCCCGTCGATGAATTAGACGAACTGTTCATCGACGAATTGGCGGAAGCGCTCGAATGCGACCCGCGTTTAATCCGAGATGCGCTGAGTGATTTCAACCCAGTTTCATGGCATAAGCCAAGGCACGCGCAGCATCCTGACGTTCATAAAAAACCCAGTTCGTAATCTTTTCGTTCGACATCATTCACCGCCGATTAAGTTCTTTCGCACTTCGCACTCATAGGTAAGCGCCGACGATCATCCACGTCGGCGCTTTTCATTTGTGCGCGCCGCCACAATCCGTTTACAATACACGCTTTATATCGGGTTACGTTTGGACTTTATGTTCTCACAGTCGTTTCATCGCTCTGCTCGTATAATCCGGCTGAGCGTTTTTGTTTTTTCGTTGTCGTTGTGGTTTGTTCCGGTCATCAACGCCCAGAATGCGACGCCAACCCCCATCATCCATATCGTCACATCTGGGGATACGCTGTCGCGCATTGCGCAGTTTTACCGCGTGCGCGTCGACGATCTCGTCATTGCCAACGAATTACCCAATATCAACACGATTTATGTCGGACAGCGCTTGATTATCCCGGAAAGCCCCACTGCTACGCTGGCACCGACGATGTCGCTATCGTCTACAACCGTCACGCTGACCGATTCAGCGACCCTAACGCCCGCGAATACCCCGGCGCCCACCGATACCCTCAGCAGCATCACGGGCGGCTCTCTGGTCAATAATACGCCGACAACAATATCCATTCAAACGAACCCATTCTTTGTCCCCGTCAGCACGATTGTCCTGGCAACGCCCGTCACGCCGAGTGCAACCCCGACGATGACCTTGACACCTGTTCCGCCAACGCCGATGCCGCCCTCAACCGTGAATGGCTTATCCTTCGATCAATTTCTCATCATGGATGACGCCGTACGCGCCCACATCCGCGAAATTTACGCTGTCGGTCAAAACTTAGGGCGCAATCCGCGTGCATTTTCCAAAATTGGCGATAGCACGATTGAAAACCCGTTCTTTATGGATCGTTTCGACTCCGCGCCTTTTAATCTTGGCGATTACGCATATTTACAATCCGTCATCGGCTATTATCAAGGCTCGTTTGCACGTAACAGCGTCGCCGTGCGCGTCGGGTTGCACTCGTGGTCTGTGCTTGACCCGATGTGGGCTGATCCATATACGTGTAACGGCGGCGAACATCTACTGGCGTGCGAAATTCGCCTGCACAATCCCAGCATCATGTTCATACGGCTTGGATCAAACGATGCTGGTGTGCCGAACTTAGTCGATCGCAATCTGCGCGCCATCGTCGATTTTTGCATCCTGAATGGAATCATTCCAATTATCGGCACAAAAGCCGACCGATTCGACGGCGCGAACAACACAAATAACGAGATCATACGCCAGATTGCCGATGACTTTCAGATATTATTGTGGGATTTTGACCTGCTCGCTGCGACAATCCCCGGTCGCGGCTTATTAGGCGATCAAGTGCATATGACGACGTTTTACGCGCACGACTGGACACTTCCCGGCGCGCTGCAAACCGGACACGGCGTTCACAGCCTGACTGGGTTAATGGCGCTCGATGCGGTCATGGATGCGCTTGGAGTGACGCCATGAAACGGCTGTTTTCCCGCGAAAACCTGACCGCGCTCACGCTGTGTATCATCATTATTTTGCTCATTGTCGTCACGACCGACAGCGCGCCAACATGGATTTATCAAGGCTTTTAGCCCGCTGCCGCTTATGGAACTTATCTACATTCTGATTTTCTCGCTGCTGGCACTTCCCTATGCAGCGCTGCCCGGTCGCGCGCGCGGTTGGACGTTGTTCATCGCCAGCGCAATCGCCCTGTATGCGTTGCAGCCCACGCTTGATATTCGCTGGCTCGATTTCAGCCTGCCGACGATTATGTTGGTGATCACCGTTATATGCTGGTGGCTGACGCGATCGAGCGGCGCAGTAGACGAGCATCCACAGACTTCACAAGCCGCGCCGCCACAGCGCCGACTCAATGAGAATCTGATCGCGCTGTTCATTTTGATCGCTGTAGTGCTGATTTTGACCATACCGCGCTACATCGATTTCCCGTCCGCGCTGGAGCTTACATCGCGTCCGCCACCTATCGAATTGGTAATCATCGGCATCGCGCTGGCGCTACTCGTCGGTGGCGGTTTCGGGCGCGTCCCAGTGCGACTTTCGCTTCCGGTGATGTTGTTGGTCATTATTGGCGCGTTGATCGTGCTCAAAACCGAACCGCTTACGACAGCTTTAGCGGGCGTACTGCGCACGCAGGTCGGGCTGCAATCATCGCTGGCAAAAGCGGCGGATATTGGCTGGCTTGGCTTCAGCTATGTTGCGTTTCGGCTCATTCATACGCTGCGTGACCGTCAGCTTGGTATTTTGCCCGCGCTCACTCTGCGCGACTATGTCACCTATGTAATTTTCTTTCCGGCGCTCGCATCGGGTCCCATCGACCGGGCTGACCGCTTCGCACCCGATTTGCATAGCGTTGAAACTATGCGCGGCGCAGATGCACAGCGGTTTATGGACGGCGTAACACGCATTGTGATCGGCATGGTCAAAAAGTTCGTGATCGCAGATAGTCTCGCCGTGTTCACTTTGAGCGCGGTCACAGTGGAGCAAGCGCAGCATTCGGGCGCGTTGTGGCTGCTCTTATACGGCTACGCGTTTCGGCTGTTCTTCGATTTCAGCGGCTATACCGATATTGCAATTGGTATCGGGCTGTTGTTCGGCATAAGACTGCCGGAAAACTTCGACCGCCCCTATGCAAAGTCCAATATCACCGCGTTTTGGAATAGCTGGCATATGACATTAAGCGCATGGGTACGCACGTATGTGTATTCGCCGCTTTCTCGCCGCTTGATCAAGGGCAAGCGCTTATCCAACAACATGATCATTCTGATTTGCAATATTGTCACCATGAGCGTAATCGGTTTATGGCATGGCGTCACGCTCACATTCTTCATCTGGGGACTGTGGCACGCGATTGGCTTATGGATACACAAAAACTGGAGCGACCGCACACGTAAATGGTATCGGAGCCTGAAGACACAGCCGACACGATTGCGCGCCTGGAATATTGTCGGCACGTTGATTACATTTCATTTTGTGGTCTTGGGGTGGGTATGGTTCGCGCTGCCCGATGTCAATATTGCCATACGGATGTTCGCGCGTATGTTTGGCTTGAACGGAACCTAACATGAATGATACGCGCGTCACATGGCGTTTCTTACTGCGCGTCGTTATCAAAACGGCGGCGCTGTTTGTGCTGATTAACATTATTTTTGCGGTCGCCGATCCGGTACCGACCTTAGGGCGAGTGAGCATTTACAATCGCCTCGTTCCCGGTCGTGAGCGCTTACCGTACGGCGAAGACCCGGCATCATATAACTTGAGCATGAACAGCATCGAAGCGATGATCGCGTCGCACGCCGTCAACCGAATGGATACCACGGATTACAACGTGTGGGTGATAGGCGATTCGTCGGTGTGGGGCATTTTGCTCGATAATGCCGATACGCTGACCGGACAATTGAACGCCGCCGATCTCAACATAGAGGGACGGCGCGTGCGCGCCTACAACCTCGCACATCCGATTTTGTCTGTCACCAAAGATTTAATGCTGCTCGATTATGCGCGCACGCTGGCGCAGCCCGATTTAATTGTGTGGCTGATCACACTCGATAGTATGCCGTATCGTGATCAGCTTGAACCGCCGCTGCTGCGCGAAAATCCGGTACGCGTGCGCAGTCTGATACAAACGTATCAATTGCCGCTGCACCCCAATAGTGAACAGTTGGCAGACCGGACTTTTAGCGATTACACGCTGGTCGGGCAGCGCCGCGCACTCGCAGATTGGCTGCGCTTACAACTCTATGGCGTCGCCTGGGCAAACACAGCCATCGATCAAGTTGTTCGAGACTACACGCCGCGCGCCAATGATTTCGAGTCCGATCCATCGTGGAACAGCTATACACAAGAAACCGAGATATTTCCGTCGGTGCTGGCGTTTGAAGTCATTCAGGCTGGACATTTTGCCGCGCGCGGCGTGCCAGTACTTGTCGTCAACGAACCCATTTATCGCGCGGACGGCACGAACAGCGATGTCCGCTACAACGCCTGGTATCCGCGTTGGGCATATGATCAATGGCGCACGATTTTGAACGATCAAGCCACTGCGTTTGAATGGAATTTTATCGATCTTTGGGATGCGATTTCGCCCAACGAATTCACCGACAGTCCCGTACACCTGACACCGTTGGGATCGCGTCAGTTGAGCGCCCTGATCGCATCCGCTATCATGGATTATCCGAAAAGCGCCGTAAAGCCCCTGTCTTTAGACATGGGGATATAAGGCGTAGGGCTTGCATTAGATAGCGTGATGCTGTATAATGATTGCTATGGAAAACAACTGGCAGTTCAAGAGCAATCACAACATTGTCTACTCGTGCAAATACCACACTGAAAAGCCGACTGCCGACCTTGTGGACGAATTCATATTTTGTGGCAACGGTAGGTGGCGCTCCACTTGCGATCATCAAGCAGTACCTTGAGAATCAGAAACATGTCTAACACCGCCATTCGTGTTTTCAAATATCGTCTGTACCCGTCGCGTTCTCAGGAAAAGAACCTGTTTCGTGTGCTGAATTGCGCCCGTAATCTCTACAACACGGCACTTGCGGAACGCAAATTCGGGTACGAAATCGAGGGGCGCTCGGTCTCGAACGCGGCGCTTGAAACGCTGGCGAGACACCCGGCTATCCGCGCTTCAAAGGACGCAACCGCTTTCACAGCTTTTTGTTCAAGCAATACGGGAGCGGCGCACGGATCG
>JBBRAA010000038.1:0-34258 GCA_038207205.1 Aggregatilineales bacterium | reverse complement strand
CGCCCGCAAACCGCCCTGCGCGGATGACATAAATCCCTGTCTCATTTAGCGTATAGCGCTCGATGCGCGCGTCTTGTCCGTTGCCGCTGTCGTCATCGCGGATCAACTGCGCGCCGTTCACATCGCTGATCGTGACCACCGGGTCTAAATCTCCGTCGGCGCGGCTGACGCTGACCGTGATCGCGTCACCTGCGCGCCCATAAAAGGCGTAAGCGACTTCTGGTGTCGTGTCGTCGATGCGTCCGGTCACGGTCGTGCCGTAATCGAGCCGGATCGCGGCGGGCGGCAGATCATCGAAGATCGTCCCAGCACTGTCCACCGTCAGTTGATACCGTCCTTCGGTCGTGCCGTCGGTGCGCTGAAAGCGCGTGGCGATGATCGTATACAGCCCATCAGCGGGCAGCACATAATCGCGGATCGCACTGTTTTGTCCGCCGCCGCCGTCGTCGTCGCTGATCAGTTCTTGTAAATTGGCGTCGGTCAGCGCGACAAACGTATCGAGTTCACCGCCGACGCGACTCATCGTCAGGCTAATGATCTCGTCGCGGCGTCCCTGAAAACTGTAAAACACGGCTGGGCGGCGGTCGGTGATCTCGCCTTCGGTTGGGATGCCGAGCGTGAGCGGCAGCGCGAACTCCGCCGACGCGCCGAGTCCACTTTGGGCGGCGGTCTCTAAGGTAAGTACAAATGACCCGCGCGATCTGCCCGCCGCTTGTCCAAACCGCGACGCGACAACCGCGTACATGCCGTCATCGGGCATCGCTAGGGCGGTGATCTGCGCGTCGAGCGACCCTGACCCGACCAATTCGTCGTTTTCACGGATGACCAAGCCGAAGCTGTTGACGACCTGAACGAACGGATCCAGATCACCGCTCACGCGCTGCATCCGCACGGTGATGACATCGCCGCGCGCGGCGCGAAAACTGTAGAATACCTGCGGCGTCATGTCGGTGATCTCGTTGTAAACCGAATCACCGTAGCGGAGCGCGCTGCCCGACGCGAACGAGACACCTTCGCGCTGCACGCTGAGTTCAAAGCTGCCGCTCGTCGTGCCGAGCGCATAGCCGAAGCGCCCGACGATCACGCTGTACGCCGCCGAGCGTGGCACGCGCACGAATTCGATGCGCACATCGCGCCCTGCGCTGGTCATGCCGCCGTCGTCGCGGGTGGCGACCAGCGCGCCTTCCTCATCGATGACGGTCAGGATCGGGTCAAGATCACCGTCGGTGACGCGCAGCGTAAACGTGACGACTTCGCCGCGCAGCCCGTCAAAGGTGTAAATGGCACGCGGATTTATGTCATCGATGATGCCGACGGCAGGCGCGGTATAGGTCACGCCGCCGCGCGGCTCATCCTGCGCTTGTAGGGGGATGACGAGTAATAGGGTGAACAACAAAAATAAATGCAGCCCCCACCCCAAACCCCTCGTCGTCAACAGGGAGGGGCTTAAAACAGACGTTCGTGTTATAGGGTGGGGGCTGATCGTCATCAATTTGATTGCAGCATCATTACGTAAACAAAAAGGAGCGCTCGATCTCATCACCGAACGCCCCGATTATACACAGATTGTCACGCGCAGATGCCGCGCTTATTTACCAGTGGTGGCGGCGACTTTCTTCTTACGCGTCTGGCGCGCGATTTTTTCGACTTTTTCGTCGCTCTTGCCGTTGGCGCTCACGCCATTGCCGTTGATGGACGCCGCGCCGCGCATGAGCTGGCTCAAACGGTACGAGTCGGTGCGCGATGTCAAATCGAGGCTGAGCGGTGTCACCGAGACTTTGCCTTCGTGCAGCAGCACGTACACATCGCTGTCCGGTTCGGCTTGCGACGGATCAGCATCATAGTGATAGCCCATGCGCCCGATATCGCCTAGTGCGACACGCTCTGGGCGCGTGGGCCAGTACACACGGCGGCGACTAACGCGCGTGATCGCCCATTCAGTGCTATTGGTCGCGCCAATCGGCACGTCGATTTTCAATACGTCCACATCGTCGGGGCGGCGGTGATAGATCATCCATTCGCCAAACTGACGGGCGAAATAGGCGGCGGCGGCGAAATCGACATCGGTAGAATAGCTTAGGTGCAGGTCTTTTGGCGTTTGTTGGCTCATCGCCAGCGCGGGGACGCCTAAACTCGCCGCTTCTAACGCCGCGCCAACCGTACCGCTGATGGTGACGCCGTTGCCGAGATTATCACCATAATTGATACCGCTCACACATAACGCAGGCTTGCGATCCGCGAGTTCAAAGACGGCGTGCTGCACCGACTGCGCGGGCGTGCCATCGACCGAATACACGGTCGTCAATTTACCCTTAATGATCATCTCGCGCGGGTACAAACGCCCTTCGCTGGTGACAGGCATACTGCGACCGGTGCCACTTTGTTGTTCGCGGGGCGCGACGACAAGAATATCACCGAGATCGGCGAATGCTTCGACCGCTGCCCATAAACCGGGACTGGCGATGCCATCGTCGTTGGTAAAAAGGATAAGCGGGCGTTCGGTCATGATGGGGAACTTTCGTTAGAATTTTCACACATTTAATCATCATAGCATTAAGGAGGATTTCTTCAAGAATTAAGCGTAAAGTTTAACCGAATGATTACGTGGTGTTAATGCCCACGATCATGGCTTTACAATAGATGTGTTAGCACACGAATATCAAGCGAATGTGCAAAGCGAGGAAAAATCCGAGGCGACGCTGGCGCAGACACGACAATTTGTCGACTTCATCAACCAGCATATGCTCGCTTGATACCGCTTTAAGCGACAATCAGCACAATCGCCAGCAGCGACGCCCCAACGCCGATCCACTGCGGCAGTTTAAGCCGTTCTTTCAGCACCACCCACGCCAGTAAGACGGTGACGGCGGGATAAAGCGAGCTGATCACCGATGCAATATCGAGGCGTCCGGCTTGCACGGCGCCGACAAAGAACGCATTTCCCAACGCATCCAGCATACCGCCCAACGCGATCAAGGGGATGATGTGTAGGTTGGTGGGCGTGATACGCCGCCGCCGCAGCAAACTAAACACAAGGATGAAGGAAATCGTGGTCGAGCGTGAGGCGATCAACGGGATAAAAGTCGCGTTTTCGGCGGCGCGGGCGAACAAAACGAAGCCCAAACCGAATGCAGTGCCGCCGAAGACTGCCAGAGTCACTGCACGCCGATCTACCCCCGCACTCACGGCTGACCCGGCGACCAACCAGACGGCGAGCAAGCCGACGGCGAAACCGATCAACGTCAACAGTTCGGGCAACCCTTGCGTCGAAATGCCAACGATGACCGGGATTGCTGCCGACAGCACGCCTGCGATTGGCGCGGAAATTCCCATATAGCCGAGCGAAAGCGCAAGATACAGCGCACTAATGCCGAACATACCAACAATCCCCGCCGCCGCTGCAAAGATTAAATCTTCATCTGGGGGCATGGCTTCACGCGCGAAAAAAGCGCAAACGACATACAGGATCAACCCCGTGACCTGAGACAAGAAAATGACGGGCAGCACGCCGATGCGCTTGCTGTTCAATCCGCCGATAAAATCGCCGGAACCGTAAGCGAATGCCGAGAGCAAGCCATAAATGGCGGTGGTCAGTTCGGAGGGCATGAACGAAGGCGCATTTTAACGGGTGCGCTGATCGACGCGCGCCGGAACATCCAGCACGCGGGCGATGTGCAGTGCGGCGGCATGAACATAAGTCGGTGCATCGTGAGCGGTCAAATCGTTCACGATGTCGCTGTTATCGCTCAGGTCGGTGACGGCGATTTTGTGATCGAACTGATTGAGTGCGGCGAGAAACTTGAACGCGCCGTCTTTTTTCAGCAGCGATAGTTCACCATAATGCGGCTTGCGATCCGCCGGACGCCGGCCCAGATTGATCGCGCTGACAAGCACAGTGGCGTATGTCGCTTCGATTGCGCTTGCCGGAATGCTCCACGCGGCGCGGCGCGCATTGGTATTACGCAAACCGCGCACTTCACGCAGTTCACCATCGATGACGACGTGCTTGACGGCGCCCAGTGTGCTGAAGAAATTGATCAGCGCCAGCAGCAGCAGCAGCACAGCACACACGATGCCGATGACGACAAGCGTGTTATCGGGCGGCGCGGGAATGGTGAGAATGCTTTGCCCGGTGGCGGTGGTGATGTCGATGCCGCTCACACGCGGCGGCGCGATCCCGCTCGTGATTGAGCGGATGGAGAGCAAGGCGAAAGCGCTGGCTAAAATGACATACCAGAGCGTGCGCAACAAACGACGGCGTCCCCATGCGCCTGCCAAACGCAGTTCAAGCTGCGCGGGTGCAATCTGATTCAGAGTCCACTGGTCGAATTTAATCGGCAGCGCGAGCAGCGGCGGCGCGGGCATGTTGAGCGGGGTGGCGCGTAATAGCGACGCGGGTGCGCTGGATATCGCTTTGGGTTCGGCAATACTGAACGGACGCGCGACATTGGCTGCCAGTCGTTCGCCCGCCAAAATAGCGTCGTCGCGGTGCTGTGTCGTCGAAGGATCGGGCCAGTGCGCGAGTTCGACCCAACGGCTGCCGCGTTCTTCGCTCAAGGGTGCGGTGACGACGACACCGAGATGCCAGCTTTCATCGCGCACAGACCAGCCGACGACGATTTGTTCGATCACATCAGACGGGAGCGTATTGGCGGCGGGCAAACGACGCTGCGCGCCGAACGTCGCGGCATAACGAATCGGTTGAAGGGGCTCGGCTTCGACCAAAACCCGTTCGACGCCGCTGCCGTTGACGAGTAAGCGCCAGTGGTCGTCGCTGAGATCGATGGTCAGGTTGCCGCCCGCAGAAATGCGTTGTTGATTCATCTTTATCCACAAGAAAGAAGTTTCTCAAAATCCTTTGTAGCATACACGCGGATCAGGTGTTTCACCAGTCTGCGGATTGGCGCGTTGACCATGTGGATAGCACCATTAAACGGGTATCGTCGTTGGCGGACAGGGCATTGCCTGTACGCCTACAGCGTCACGTAAGTTACACGACGGGCGCACTCGCAGCGCCCCCGCCTTTAGGCGCTGAGGGGAGTATGTCACCGGTGAGTTTCTGATGGCGCGTTCGTACTGCGAAATAGGTTTGACCGAGCGCGACCACTTCTTTAGCACGGTCGGCATGTTTCACGACGAGATAACATATCGATCAGCTCATTTTACGCTTGATTAATCAACTTGTGAAACAAGATGGGCAGGTCGCCCGGCTCGAAGGGCTTGACGAGAAACTTGGCAGCGCCCGCCGCGAGCGCTTCTTCTGCGACATCAAGTCCGCTCGCCATGACAACGGGGATCAACTTCAATTCAGGGTTGGCGCGAAGCTGCTTGAGAACTTCAACGCCGTCGATATCCGTCAAATGATAATCCATCAGAATCACATCAGGACGGTTGCGAAGCGCCAAAGGAATCACATCCATGCCGCGCCCTGCGGATGATATTTCAAACCCATCCAATTCGAGCAGGGTTTGAAGCAACTTCACCGTTGTGCGGTCGTCATCGACGATCATCACTTTTGCCATAAATCCCCCGAACCAATAACGAGTAATGAGTGATGGGTAACAAGTACCATTATAGTCATGATCTCGCTTCTCACCACTCATTACTCATCACACAGTACTTTTTAGTGAATTTGCGTACCCAGTTGTAAATCATTGAACGCAGCCGGCGGTGTGATCAAGACCCCATCGACGAGCGCGGCGTTGATGGCGTCGTCGATTTGATCGACCAGCACGAAGTGGAGTGCGCCGCGTACATCGTCGGGCAAATCATCGAGATCGTTCTCATTCTTTCGGGGCAGAATGATCGTATCGACGCCAATACGATGCGCCGCCAACACTTTATCCTTAATGCCACCGACAGGTAAAACCTGTCCGCGCAGCGTGATCTCGCCTGTCATGGCGACATTGCGCCTGACCATTTTGCCAGTGAGCAAACTCATCAGCGCAACCGCCATCGTCACGCCCGCCGACGGACCATCTTTCGGCTGTGCGCCGCCCGGTACGTGCAAATGCAGATCGTGTTTCTCGAAGTAGTCGGGCGCAATCCCGAATTCACGCGCTTTGCTGCGCACATAGCTCAACGCTAAGCGCGCGCTTTCCTGCATGACTTCGCCCAGGCTGCCTGTGTATTGAAAACCTTTGCTGCCCGGCATCTGTGTCGCTTCGATGAACAGTATGTCGCCGCCGAACGGCGTCCATGCCAAGCCTGTCGCCACGCCAGGATGATCGGTGCGTTCTTCCAATTCTTCGCGATAGCCATACTTGGGCTTGCCGAGCAGTTCTTTGAGCATCGGCGTATCGATGACGACTTTATCGGTCTTGCCTTCTGCGATGCGCGTCACGATCTTGCGCATTGAACGCGCGATCTCGCGTTCGAGCGTGCGCACGCCCGCCTCACGGGTGTAATTCTGGATCAACTCGTGCAGCGCCGTCGGCGTGAACTCGATTTCCTCGGTACGCAGCCCGTTCTCTTTGGTCTGGCGCTTGACGAGATACTGCGTCGCAATCGCAATCTTTTCTTGTTCGGTATAACCACTCAACGGGATGATTTCCATGCGGTCGCGGAGCGGCGCGGGGATCGGGTCAAGTTCGTTGGCGGTGGTGATGAAGATTACTTCGCTCAAATCGAACGCGACATCCAGATAATGGTCACGGAATTCGTTGTTTTGTTCTGGGTCAAGCACTTCTAACAGCGCCGACGCTGGGTCACCGCGAAAATCACGACCGAGCTTGTCGATCTCATCGAGCATGATAATCGGGTTGCGTGTTTCGGCACGGCGGATGGTCTGAATGATGCGACCGGGCATCGCGCCGATATAGGTGCGGCGGAAACCACGCACTTCCGCTTCGTCGCGGACGCCACCCAAGCTCATACGGATGAATTTACGCCCCATCGCGCGCGCAATGCTGGCACCGAGCGATGTTTTGCCGACGCCTGGAGGTCCGACGAAGCACAGAATTGCGCCTTCGCGTTTGCGGCGAATTTGATCGACCGGTTCGGGATCGTTCTCAAGGGTGTCGGCACGTTCGGCACGCAGTTTACGCACCGCCAGATATTCCAGGATGCGTTCTTTGACATCTTTCAGCCCGTAATGGTCTTCATCCAAAATCGCGCGGGCATGGGCGATATCGAGATCGTCGTCGGTGCGCTTGCTCCACGGGACGGCGGTCAGCCAATCGAGATAGGTACGGATGACGCCGTATTCGGCGGCGGCGGTTGGCAGTTTCGCCAAACGGTCAAGTTCGCGCATCGCTTCTTTATGCGCTTCCTCGGTCATGCCGCTTTCTTCGATTTTGCGTCGGAATTCTTCGGTTTCGAGCGTTTGATCTTCGCCTTCGCCAAGTTCGCGCTGAATCGCCTTAAGCTGTTCGCGCAGGAAGAACTCGCGCTGCATTTTTTCCATCTCGCCTTGCGCTTCGGTCTGAATCTTGCGACCGAGTTCCAGCACTTCCAGTTCTTTGCTCAAGAAACTCATCAGGCTGCGCAGCTTGGCATCGACGCCTTGCATTTCCAAAATCGCTTGCGCGTCGGGGATTTCCACGCGGACATAGGTCGCAATCGTATAGACCAAGCCGAGCGGTTCATCGACATTGAGCATCGACTGAATCAGATCACCAGGAATGCTCGGCACAAGTTCTGCCAGGCGGGTAAACTGCTGGGTGACATTGCGCGTGAGCGCTTCGATATCGAGCGTACGTTCTTCTTCTTCATCAACGACGGTAACGCGCGCCTTGAGGTACGGGTCGGTCGTGGTGAATGAATCGATCTTGATGCGTTCAATGCCCTGCACCAACATACGAATGGTGCCATCGGGCGCGCGGAACAAGCGTTGAATGCTCACCAGTGTGCCAGTATGGTAAATCTGGTCGGGGTTTGGCATTTCGAGTTCGGCGTCTTTGCTGGTCATCAAGCCGATCAAGCGGTCGCCATTCATGGCTTCATCGACCAGCTTGATGCTGCGGGCTTGCCCGACCGTCAACGGAATCACCGTGTGCGGGAAAACGACGACGCCGCGCAGCGGCAAAATTGGCAGTTCGTCCGGAATTTCGTAATCGTCTTCACGGTCGCCGTCATCGGTTTCATCGATGTCGGGCACGTCGTCAAGATCGCGGTCGAAAGTCGCCATTTCCACGTCGTCCCACCCACGCTGTTTATCAAAAGGGTTGTACATGGTTCACTCCACTCTGTCGCTGTCGTTTCGGACGCGAGAAACGTTTTATCACTATACGGATGCCGCGTAAGCGCTGCATTAGATCGGGTTGAAAATATGGTCTGTCGATCTATGTAAGCATAGACGCAATTCATACCAAAACGTGAGTTACATAAGTGTTAGAAGGTTGATAGAAATATTGAGCAGGATGAGCAGTAAGGGCAGCGCTTAGCCCATCTATCCCTTGAACAACATGTGATACAACATCGTAGTCAGCGCGTTGACCGTTGCCTCGAAGGTCACATCGATAAAATGGCATTAGCGCCTAAGAAAAATTGTTTTTGACTATTCAATCAAAGACGCACAAAAAATTTTTACATGAGCGTTGATAAGGTGATATGCACAATGCCTTCGAGAATCGCGCGGTTCGGGTTGACCTTCCCCATAAGCCGCAAGCCTTGAAATGCGCTCATAAAATACGCCGCCAGCGTCGATAGATCGTGGTGAGGCGCGATTTCGCCTTGCGCGTGGGCGCGTTCAAGCGCGCGCTGAAACGCGGCTTGTCCGATTTCGAACGCCGACGCAGCACGCGCCGCGACTTCGGGGTCGTGCGCCGATAGTTCGAGAATGGCGTTGAGGATATAACAGCCGCGCTGCTGCATATCGCCGCAAATTTCGTCGATCAGGTTAGCGAAAGTGGCGCGTACTGCGCCCGTCCCCGACTCGATCTCATCGATAGGTGCGAATACACACGGTGAGACGTGCTGACGATAATGATCGAGCGCTTCGAGGTAGAGCGTATGTTTATTGCCAAAGGCGTTGTACAGGCTGCCTGGCTTCAGTCCCATCACGCGCGCGAGTTCCTGCGTGCTGGTCGCCTCATACCCACACCCCCAAAATAAATTCATTGCTTGCTCGACCACGTGTGAGCGGTCAATTTCTATCTGCTCATTTTATGCTTATCCTGCGTTGATTGAGACATCAGGTTTGGCACGTAAGTTTAAATGAGTGTAAGAGGAATAAATGATTATGGCGATTGAGCTGTATTGGGATAACGACGAGCGCACGGTGATGCTGTGCGAAGTCCGCGACCCATGGACATGGGATGATTTATTTGACATGCTCAACAAAATTAAAAAAGTGACCGAGCGCTCGACCGTGACGGTGGGCGCGATTTTGGATGTCGCGGACGGGTTTAAGATTCCTGGTGGGTCGCTGTTCAGCCCGACAGCCTTTGAAAATGCTAAAAAGATGTTCAAGCTGGGCGAAGGCGGTACGGGACCCGTCGTTGTGGTTGGGGCGAGCGCGTTCATCAAGACGGTTTATAACGCGGCGCTGACCATCGACCGCAAAGCGCTCAGTCATTTTGCGTTTGCGGTGACGGTCGATGAGGCGCGCGCGCATTTATCGCGTGTCATGCAGCAGCCTACGTTGTAATAGAGTCCACGCAAAGGCGCAACGAGAAATTTTAATTCATTGCGTCTTTGCGTTAACGTTTTTCTCTTCTTTCCTCTACCGCGCCATACTGTTTGATCACGCTGCGCGCGATGACCATCCGGTGTACTTCGCTCGCACCGTCGTAGATGCGAAAGGCGCGCGCCGCTTCGTACCACCCGCTCAAGGGCAGATCACGGCTGATGCCCGACCCGCCGCAAATTTGAATCGCGCGGTCGATAACGCGGTTGATCGCCTCTGCGACAAACACCTTGCACATGCTGGTTTCGGTGCGCGCTTGTTCGCCCTGCTCCAATAGCCACGCCGCCTGATGAATGAGTAACCGCCCCGTATGTAAATCAATCGCGCTGTCCGCCAGCATCCACTGGATCGCCTGCTGTTCGTCAAGATGTTTACCGAAGGCTTCGCGCTGCGAGGCATAATCGGTAGCGATTTCCAGCGCGCGTTGGGCGATGCCCGTCCAGCGCATACAGTGGGTGAGCCGTGCGGGACCCAAGCGCGCCTGCGTAATGGCGAAGCCATGTCCTTCTTCGCCCAAAATCGCACTGTTCGGCACGCGCACATCGTGGAACTTGATCTCGCAGTGTCCGCCGGGACCTTCGTCGCCCATGACCGGCACACGGCGCACGATTTCGATGCCGGGGGTGTTGATCGGCGCGAGAAAAATCGTCGCGCCCTTGTGCGTCGCCACATCGGGGTTGGTGCGCGTCATGATCAGCAAAAACGAGGCGATGCCGCCCTGCGTGGTATACCATTTATGCCCGTTGATCACCCAGTCGTCGCCGTCGCGGTCGGCGCGAGTTTGCAGCATGTTCGGGTCGCTGCCCGCGCCGGGTGCGGGTTCGGTCATAGCGAACGCCGAGTGAACAGCACCCGACGCCAGCGGCTTGAGATACTGCTCGCGCTGTTCATCGTTGGCGAACAAATCGAGCGTGTGCATATTGCCTTCGTCGGGCGCGGCACAACCGAGTGCGAGCGCACCGAGCAAACTCCGTCCAGCTTGTTCGAACACCGGGACGATCTCGGTCAGCGTCAAGCCCATACCGCCCAGATCAGGCGGTAGCTGCGGCGCCCATAAGCCAGCGGCTTTTGCCTTCGCGCGCACGTCGCGCAGCATATCGGCGGGCAAGCCGTCGTGTGTATCACGTGCGTGTGCTTCGAGCGGGATGACTTCGGTATCGATAAAGTGGCGGACGCGCCGCGCGATTTCCTGGACATGGGCGGGGATGGCAAAGTTCATGTAAAATTTATCCTAATCAGTGTCTATTTGAGGATGAACCATTTCAATTTATACTGATGACAACGAACAAATGGATGATCAAATGTCGAACTTGCCCTTATTTGCACAACCACCCATTGAGAACAATTTTAACCCGGACGCCGATGTTGTGCTGTTCAATGGTGACGCCAATATTTTCACACGTATGATACCCGACCGAGCTGTTCAATTGGTTGTGACCTCGCCGCCCTACAATCTTGGCAAGGCATATGAAAATCGAACGGGCATAGAATCCTATCTTGAACAGCAAACAGCATTGATTGCGGATATATACCGCATTTTGAGCGACAACGGCAGTGTGTGCTGGCAAGTGGGTAACTATGTAGAAGATGGCGAAGTTTTTCCGCTCGACATGTATTATTATCCAATTTTTAAGCGTTTGGGATTTCAACTTCGTAATCGAATCATTTGGCACTTCGGACATGGTTTGCACGCCAGCAAGCGATTTTCTGGACGTTATGAAACGATGCTTTGGTTCACCAAAACAGATAATTATGTGTTCAATCTTGATCCGGTGCGCGTCCCGTCCAAATATCCTGGTAAGCGGCATTATAAAGGCGACCACAAAGGCGAACCGTCTGGTAATCCGCTTGGCAAAAATCCGTCGGACATCTGGCAAATCATGTGCGACGAATGGGAAACGGGCTTATGGGATATTCCCAATGTCAAATCTAATCATCCTGAGAAAACTATTCATCCGTGCCAGTTTCCAGTCGAATTGGTCGAGCGCTGTGTATTGGCATTCTCCAATGAAGGCGACATAGTTTTTGACCCGTATGCGGGTGTCGGTTCGTCATTGATTGCAGCCCTCAAGCGTGACCGAAAAGCGATTGGCTGCGAAAAAGAAGCGGATTATGTGGCGCTGACGAGTCAGCGCATCAGCGATTATTACGCGGGTGTCCTTAAAACCCGTCCGATCGGAAAACCTATTCATGTGCCAACAGGACGCGAAAAAGTCGCACAAATACCGCAAGAATGGCAGGAAAAATGTTCTCACTGAAAAAATCTAAAAATCGTCCGACGACAAAAAAATATTACTTTTATGGGTTTTTAACTTGTGTATTGGTTTAGGTATATTTATTTTTATTTTTACTCGTGATCAGTCTACTCTATTTTGGCGCGACGGTCAGGAGATTTATGTCTCTATTCATTATGCGCTCTTGCTATGGGTAATCATGCTAAGCGTTCATGCCTTGTGGGCTATTCTATTGACAGTACATAGTCGTGTATTGTACGGCGCTAAAAGGAAAAACTGTGAGGTTTCTTTCTCATAAGCTACAGTGCATTTAACCGAAGATGGTGAATTCGCATATTACGATGAATCGAAATAAAATCTAAACAATAGCATCGTTCAAAAGAAACCTCTCTGACCTAAATTTCGAATTGTTTCACCCTAGACTATCGCAACGAGTTAAAACCCGTCGATACCAAGGACAAATCAGCTTCAGCCGACTCGATGATCCATTTCAACGGGTTTGTTTTTTGGCTAACCATCGCTTTTAACCGATGGCGACGTTAGCAATCCTCCCTATCTTCCACCCCATTATACGAGCCTAACACATCAAACGAACATTTTGCGCTTCCCCGCCCAATCCTGTAATCTCTACGCAAACAAAAATCCTTTTTAGAAAAGTCCTTTATGACCGCCGCGCAAATCTTCATTCAAAACCTTACCGATTTTCTCGCCGCCGAATCGGCGCAAACCGTCGTCATCACCGATGCTGCGCCTCTGGCGGGCGGCGCGTCGCGCGATATGTGGCGTATCGATGCCACCTTTGATGGTACGCTCAATAAGCTGGTCGTGCGCCGTGATTTACCCACGGTGATGGTCGAAAGCGCGCTCACCCGCGCCGACGAATTCGCCCTGATGTCGGCGGCGGACGGCGCAGGCGTCAACGTCGCGCGTCCGCGTTATCTGTGCGCGGATCCGTCGGTGTTAGGCGGCGCATTTTTTGTCATGGACTATGTGGATGGCGTCGCTATCGGGCGTAAAGTCGTCCATATGCCCGAACTCGCGGATGCACGCGCCGCGCTGCCCGCGCATATGGCGCTTCAACTGGCGCGGATTCACGCGATTGACCCGACACCATTTGCGTTTTTGCCACGCCCATCTATCGGATCGACGCCCGCCTATGATGCGATTCAACAAACACGCGCGACGCTCGACGCGCTCGCTGTGCAGAACCCGATCTTTGAATTTTGTCTGCGCTGGGCGGAACAGCACGCGCCGCCGCCGAATGCGCTCACGTTTTGTCATGGTGATTTTCGCATCGGCAATTTGATCATCGATGCGCGCGGACTCGCCGCCGTCGCCGATTGGGAATTCGCGCATGTTGGTGATCCCGATGAAGAATTGGGCTATCTGTGTATGCGCGATTGGCGTTTTGGGGTTGGGCGCCTGCGACTCGGCGGCATTGCGCATCGGGAGCCGTTTTTACAGGCGTATGAAAGCACAAGCGGGCGGGTGGTCAGCCGCGCGTCGGTCGATTTCTGGGAGTTTCTCGGTAACGTGCGCTGGGGCGTGATCTGTTTATCACAGGCAGATCGTCATCTAAGCGGACGTGATCCAAGCGTCGAGCTTGCCAGTCTGGGACGGCGGTCGGTGGAAATGGGTTACGAAGCGCTGCGCATGATCGAAGCGATGGGGGTATGATATGAACGACCGACCAAACCTGAGCGACCTGATCGACGCGGCGCGCGGACACTTGGAAAGTCAGGTGATCCCGGCGATCAAGGGCGATGCCAAGCTGTATTTTCAAACGCTGGTGGCGATCAATGTCTTGAAAATCGCGGAACGCGAGATCGCGCTGCGCCCGACTCATGTGCGGACAGAATGGGCGCGGATCAATGCGCTGGACGCGACTGAAGACGCGCTGCCGTTCGCGTTCAACGACGCCGAACACGCGCTGGCGGCAAAAATTACGGCGATGTGCAGCAAAATCCGTGCGGGTGCGTACGACGACGAAAGCCGACGCCGCGCATTGTTCGGTCATCTGACACAGACGGCGCGCGAATCGTTGGAAATATCCAATCCTAAACTGCTGCAAACACTAGACGAAGAAAACGGTTGAACGTACAAGCGATTTTCCGGCGGCGTTAGCGTGCTTATTTGAGCCGTTCGGTTGCATCCAGTACGGCTTCGGCTTCAATCGTGATGCGCTGCGCGATAGGGTCGCCCGTCCATGCGGTGCGCCGCGCATACAGCGTTGTCAACATCAGCGTACGGCGCAAACGACGAGCATCCGCGCAATCGTCATCTGGGCGCGGCTGGTGCTCGTCGTCGCGGTCGCCAATTTCAGCGTGAAACGCATATGCGAGCGTGATCGAGAGGCGAATCAACCAGGTCAGGGCTTGCGGATCGACAGCACTCAGAGACGACTGACGGATCAGCGGCGACTCGATTATTTCGCGGGTCAAAGCGGTACGGATGTCGGTTTGTAAATCGTCGAGATAGTCGTTCGGCGTCAGCCCACCATTTTCTGAAAGCCACACATCGAACAGCTCGTGCAGTTCGTGGCTGACTTGATCCGTATTTGAACCGATGATTCCATGAAGATCGAGCACGTGATCGATATAATCCTGAAAGGGGTTGTGCAAGGGATTATGGTGTTCAACCACAATAACACCGCCTTTTAATAATTGTACTGTGCCATATGATAGAATTTAACATACGTGATTTTGCGATTGATGTGCGTATGCAATCATGAAATTCGCGTAAATTCGGAGCACGACCACGATGACTCTAACGACCACAGAAATAATTTTAATCGGCATTGTCACGACTGCAATACTGCTCATTTTAAGCAACCGTATCCGGTCGGATGTCGTGGCGATTATGGTGCTGCTGGCGCTGCCGTTAAGCGGTGTACTGACTGTCGAACAGGCATTTTCTGGTTTTAGTCGCGGCGTAATTTTCACGCTGATCGGCTTGTTCATCATCTCGCACGCGCTGGAAGAAACGGGCGTGATCGCCTGGTTGGCGGAACGCCTGACACGGCTCGGCGGCGGACGTGAAACGCGCCTGCTGCTGATCATCATGGGCGCGGGGGCGGTGCTGGCGCTGTTCATGAATATTATCGCGGCGGGCGCGGTTTTGCTGCCTGTCGCGGTCACGGTCGCGCGCGATAGTAACGTGCGGGCGTCGAAACTGTTGATCCCGCTTTCGTATGGCACGCTGGTCGGCGGCACAGCCACGATTTTCGCGACCGCCAATATCGTCATCAGTGGGATTTTGGTCGATCAGGAACTGCGTGCGCTCACGTTCAGCGATTTCTTGCCGACAGGCATCATGATCATCATCGCGGGTGTGGTTTATATGCTGTTGATCGGGCGCAAGCTGCTCCCCGACCGCGAAGGCATGGGCGGATCCCCAAGTTCACGCAATCTGGCGCGCACGCTGTACGATGCGTATCAACTTCAGGAACGCCTGTGGGAGATGCGCGTGCTGCCCGGTTCCAGGCTGGCAGGCGTGACGCTGGCAGATAGCGACATTGGTGAGAAACTCGGTCTATCGGTGCTGGCAATCTGGCGCGGCGGGAGCGCAATGCTGACGTTGTCGCCAGACGACGACATCGAAGTTGGCGATTATTTGCTGGTGCTGGGGCGCGAGGAGCGGGTGCGCGAGCTGCTGATGTGGGGGCTGACGCTCGGACGCGACGACGGCGATTTGCACACGCCAAGCCACGATTATTCGGTCGATCTTACCGAGGTCATTATCCCGCCGCGCTCAACGATTGTCGGCAAGACGCTCAAGGAGATCGGCTTTCGCGGCAAATTCGGCTTGACCGCCGTCGCGCTGTGGCGCGAAGGGCGCAGCTACCGCACTGATGTCGGTACATTTCCGCTCGAAGTCGGCGACGCGGTCTTGATGGTGGGCAGTGCCAAACATATCCGCACGCTGCAACGTGAACGCGATTTTATTGTGCTGACCAGCAGTCATACCGCCCAACCGCCCGCGCCGCAAAAAGGCGGTTGGGCAGCAGCGATCATGGCGGCGGTGATCGGCTTATCGGTTTTCAACATTTTGCCGACCGCCGAAGCCATGTTGATGGGTGCGGTGGCGATGGTGCTGACCGGTTGTTTGAACATGGACGAGGCGTATCGCGGCATCAACTGGCGCGTGATCTTTCTGATCGCAGGGATGACGCCCATCAGTATCGCGTTGATCGATACGGGGCTGGCGGATCGTCTCGGTCAGATTGTGGTCGATATCGCATCGCCCTTTGGCGGCTTGGCGCTGATCGCCGGGTTGTTCTTGCTCACGATGTCGATCACACAGGTGTTGAGCGGGCAAGTCACGGCGATCATCGTCGGACCAATCGCTGTCGCCGCCGCGTTGAGCATGGGCGTCGATCCGCACGCGGTCGCTGTAGCGACCGCGACCGCGTGTTCGAGTGGCTTCTTGATCCCGACGGCGCACCCAGTCAATGCACTGATGATGGGACCCGGCGGCTATGTCCCGGCGGATTTTCTCAAGGTCGGCGCGGGTATGACGCTGGTCACGTTTGCGGCGTTGATGCTGGGCATGATCGTCGTGTGGGGGGTGCGGTAATGGCGTCGCGCCGCCAATTGAACCAGAAAACGCTGTTTCTCATCAAATCGGCGCAAGATACCCCTGCCTTTAGGCATGGGGAGGCATAGCGCCTGTTTCCTTTCTCTGTGTTGAAAAAAACGACCAAGTTGTGATACACTTGTGCTATGAAACTGACTGCGATTGTGAAACTGCTGCCGACCAACGACCAACGGCAAATCCTGATCGAAACGCTTGAACACGCTAATTGCCCTCATCCTAAATCCTTCTCCCTGAGGGAGAAGGGGTCGGGGGATGAGGGCTGGTGAACATTCGTGGTTCACTGAAATTGCCGAAAGCGCTCCAACCACTCAAGAAGGATAAACCATGATGCCGATCAAAACCGATACGCTCACAACGCTGTTCGATCATCACCGTTGGGCAAACCTGCTGCTGCTGGAACAGTGCCAAGCGTTGACGCCCGACCAATGGAACGCCAGCATTCCCGGTTCGTATGGATCGATCCGCGAGACATGGCAGCACATCGGCATAGCAGAACAATCGTATTTTTCGCGTATCAGCACTGGGCAGCGGCTCATGCGCCCAGATAATGCGCCGCCGTTGACGATGGAAGAACTGGCGGAGTCGCTGCGAAACACCGGCGCGGGCTTAATCGAATGGGCATCAAACGTGCAACCAGAGGACACGGTGACGATCGACTGGGACGGTACGCCGCGTGAAATGCCGAAAACAATTTTGCTCACACAGGTGATCAACCACGCGACCGAGCACCGCGAACAAATCAAGGCGATTATGACGGGCTTGGGTATCGAACCGCCGGATTTGCAGGGCTGGGCATACTTCGAGCAACAGGATACATAACCACCTGCTGCACGTCCTCACAAGTCAATTTGCCCAAAGTGCTGACGTAAAAACATCGCTGTAGTCGCCAATTGCGCGACTTTTAGCCCGTGCGTTACAATGGGGTTTGTTCTGTTCATCACAATCAAATCAGGTCAAACTCCATGCGCAGCGACAAGCATAAATTTCTCGTCATTCCGGGTCCCGTCGAAGTTCGTCCCGAAATTTTAGACGCGCAAACCGAATGGATGATCGGGCATCGCTCGAACGCCTTCGCGGACTTATTCGCGCGTCTGCAAACCAAGCTCAAGCAGGCATTTCTCACCGAAGACCGCGTCTTTGTACAAGGATCAAGCGGCACAGGGTTATGGGAAGGCGCATCGCGCAACTGCATCCGTGATGACCAGCGCGTGCTGCATCTGGTTGGCGGCGCGTTCAGCGACCGTTGGGCGGAGATCAGCAAGGTCAACGGCAAACAGGTCGATGTGATCAACGTTGAATGGGGGCAAGCGCACACGCCGGAGATGGTGGAAGAAGCGCTGAAGAAACAAACCTACGACGCCGTGTGCATCGTTCACAACGAGACCAGCACGGGCGTGACCAACCCAGTCAAAGAGATTGCCGCCGTGATTCGTCCTTACGAGGACACGCTGATCCTCGTGGACAGCGTGAGCGGCTTTTTGGGCGCAGAACTGCGCGTCGATGATTGGGGTATCGATTTTGCGCTGACCAGCAGCCAGAAAGCCTTCGCGCTGCCGCCCGGTCTGGCGTTTGCGTCCGTCAGCGACCGCGTGTTGGCGCGCGCCAAAACCGTGAGCAATCGCGGCTACTACTTCGATTTTGTCGAGATCGACGAGAGCCTGCAAAAGAACAATACGCCGTCCACGCCGCCGATCTCGTTGATGTTCGCTGCCGACAAGCAGTTGGACGATATTCTGACCGAAACCCTCGATGCACGCTGGGCACGTCACCTGAATATGCGTGAGACCACGCTCGGTTGGGCAGAGTCGCGCGGGTTGGCGGCGTTCGCGCAAGCCGGGTATCGCAGCCCAACGGTGAGCGCGATTGCCAATACCGTCGGCTTCGATGTGGATACGATGGCGAAGTTCATGAGCGGCAAAGGCTTCTCGATGGACAAAGGGTACGGCAAGATCAAGAACAAGACGTTCCGTATCGCGCACATGGGCGATATGCAGCCCGTGATTTTGGAAGAAGTGTTGTCGGGGCTGGATGAATTTCTGGAAACCGACAAGCGTTAAAAAAAGTACCGAGTGCTGAGTACTGAGAACACTCGGTACTCAGCACCCATCACTTAGCCCTCATCACTGGAGCAACTATGCCTCATGTTCTCATTCCTGATGTCGTTCACCCCTCCGCATTGGAGATTGTGCGCCAGTTGCCCGACGTGATCATCACGTCGAGCGGGCAGATGACGCGCGAACAAACCCTGGCGGCGATTCCTGACGCCGATGCGCTGATCATTCGCAGCGCGACCAAAGTTGACGCCGATATGCTGGCGGCAGCGAGCAAACTCAAGTATATCGCCCGCGCGGGCGTCGGCGTGGATAATGTCGATATTGCCGCCGCGACCGAACGCGGCGTGATCGTGATGAATACACCCGACGGCAACACGATCAGCACCGCCGAACATACGTTTGGCTTGATGCTGGCGCTGGCGCGGCATATTCCGCAAGCGCATATGAGCATGAGCGCGGGCAAATGGGATAAAAAGTCGTTCATGGGCGTCGAAATCAAGGGCAAGACGCTCGGCGTCGTCGGCTTCGGGCGTATCGGGCGCGCGGTCGCCAAACGTGCGCTCGCCTTCGAGATGACCGTGATCGCGTTCGACCCGTTCATCCCGGCGGATGTCGCCGCCGATATGGGTGTAGAACTGGTGTCGCTCGAAGCGCTGTATCAACGGGCGGACTTTATCACGCTGCACGCGCTGCTCACGCCCGAAACGCGCGAGATGATCAACAAAGACAGCCTGGCGAGCATGAAAAAAGGCGTGCGCATCATCGATGCGGCGCGCGGCGCGCTGATCAACGAACCAGACTTGGCAAACGCGATTAAGAGCGGTCAGGTGGCGGGCGCGGCGTTGGATGTGTTCGCGGAAGAACCGCCCGCGACGGGTAATCCACTCGTCAATTTGCCAGGTGTCATTCATACACCGCATCTCGCCGCCAGCACCGACGACGCACAGGTCAATGTCGCCATCGACGCGGCACGCTTGATTGTGGCGGCGCTGACGACAGGTGTGTACAGCAACGTCGTTAACCCAGCGGCGATTAAGTAGAGCATGATGGGCGGGTCTGCGACCCGCCCATCATCGGGCAAGCCACCGAGTGACCCCGACCCTACATTTCTTTATGCTTTTACGTTGAATAGTTACTGCCGCAGCACACGCGCGGTTTCGTAATCCCAGAAAATATGGATGGACGAGCCGACTTCGTGATAGGTGTCATTCCGTAAGCCGAAGTTTTGTTCACGTGCAACCAGTCGATGCTGATTGCCGCCGCCAAAACTGACGGTGTAGCGCGTATCTGTACCGATGTAATTGGCATATTCGACACGACCGGGCACCAAATTGATGTCGGGGTCGGTACGCAGCCCTTCGATATACTGCGCGACGGGGCGGCTGGTGCCGTCGTCGAACTTGACTACGCCTTGCGCGGCGAAAATATTGACTTTTTCGGGGCGGATCGCCACCGTGACCTGTTCACCGATTTTCAGGTTGTCTTCGCTGTGTGCCGCTTTGATCACGGTCGATTCATCCAGGCGGATCATAGCGCAAATGCCTTCGCGCCCTTCAACAGTCCCGGTCAAGAAATTGGTCTCACCGATAAAATCCGCGACAAAGCGGGTCGCGGGCGTCTCATAAATTTCTTCTGGCGACCCGATTTGCAGCACTTTGCCTTGATTCATAACCGCGATGCGGTCGCTCATCGTCAGTGCTTCTTCCTGGTCGTGCGTCACATAAATAAACGTGATGCCCAGGTCTTTTTGCATACTAATCAATTCGTATTGCATGTCCTTACGCAGCTTGAGATCGAGCGCGCCGAGCGGCTCATCGAGGAGCAGGACGGCGGGGCGCTTGACCAATGCGCGCGCCAATGCGACACGCTGCTGCTGTCCGCCGGACATCTGGCGTGGCTTGCGATTGAACTGCACCGATGTCAGCCGCATCATCGTCAATGCTTCTTCGGCGCGTTTGCGCGCTTCGGTTTTGTCGATGCCTTCCATTTCCAAGCCGAACATGACATTCTGGGTAGCAGTCAGGTGCGGAAAGAGCGCGTAATCCTGAAAGACGGTATTGACCGGGCGATGAAACGCGGGGACGTTCTGTACCGCTTTGCCGCGCAGCAAAATCTCGCCGCTGGTCGGGTCTTCAAATCCGGCGATCATGCGCAAGGTGGTTGTCTTGCCGCACCCAGAAGGACCCAACATTGAGAAAAACTCACCGCGATTGATCGTGAGCGAGACATTATCGACCGCACGCGTGCTGCCTTCAGAACCGCGCCCCGCAAATTCCTTGATCACGTTGCGAATTTCAATGTCTACTTGTGGTGGTTGGGTCATTGCCGAGTCTCCTTGAATAAATAACTCACCTTACGCAAGCCCCTCGTTTTCAGCCCTCACCCCCTGCCCCTCCCTCAGGGAGAAGGACTTAGGATGAGGGCAATCTGCGTAAGGTGAGTAAATAAAAACAACCTCACCCCACACGCTGGTATGCCGCCCCTCAACCACACAGAGAGAGAGGGGTTGGGATGAGGTTACGCTTTAGCGCGAAATCGCCAGCTTGATGATATCCCACGCATCGCTGTAATCGAGTTCGGCATCCGGCACAGCTTCGACGAAGAATAACTTTGCCAACGTTTCTTCGGTCGGGTAAATACCAGGATTCGCCAACAGTTCGGGGTCGATCAAACCCGCGTCAATCGCGGCTTGGTTGGGCGACCCATACGCGGTGTAATTGGCAATATCCGCGCCGACCTGTGGGTGCAAAATGTAATCGATATAGGCGTGCGCCAGTGGGATATTCTGCGCGCCGACCGGGATAGCCAGGTTATCTGTCCACAACTGCGCGCTTTCTTCGGGGATCGAATAGCCATAGTCGTCACAGGCGCAATCTGCCATCAACTGGAAGATGTCGCCGCTGTATTCCACCGAAATATCGACTTCGCCCGCTTCCAGGCGCACCTGACCATCGTCGGCGGCAATCACGGTAACATTGGTGCTGCGTTCGATCAGATAATCGCGCGCTTCTTCAATTTCGGCGGGTTCCTGGCTGTTCGGGTCATAACCGATCAGATTGAGCGCGTTGCCGATGATCCCGCGCGAGTCTTCCAACCACGCGACTGGTCCGTCATACGCGAAAACCTGTTCCCATGACGTGATCGGTTCGCCGGTTTCAGTCACATTGAAGCCAAAGCCAATCGTGCCCCATTGATACGGCACACTGTGCGCGTTATCGGGGTCGAACGGCGGATTGAGGAATGTTTCGGTGATATTGGCGACATTGGGGATTAAGCTGTAATCGATTGTTTCCAGCAAGCCCAGGCTGATCATCGTCTCGACCATGTAATCGCTTGGGACGATAATATCGTAGCCGGGATTGCCTTGACTCAGGCGCGCGAACAGCGATTCGTTGCTGTCAAACACATCGTAAACGACGGTGATACCGCACGCGGCTTCAAAATTGCTGATCGTGTCATCTGCCACATACGTAGACCAGTTGTACACATTCAGTGTTTGCCCTTCAAAACCAGCGGGGCAAACCCAGGGCTCCACTTCCATCATTGCCATTTCTGGCGTCGCTTCTTGCGCGACGATGGGCAGCCCCATGACCAAGACCAACAGTAATCCTACACCGAGAAGAACCTTGCGCATCTAGCCCTCCATTAAAAATTGGTTTGTACCACCGTGTCAGTTTTGGTACGGGGCATTTTCTGACCCTCGATGCTACTTATACCCCAAAATAGTGTGGGGTCAATGTAAAGATTCACCAAAGAAGTCCTGAGTACTGCATGTGAAAGAAGCGCTGACTTAAAATCAACGGCTCACAGACTGCTTTTTCACGGACATTACTCATTACGCGTCACCCATCAGCGTCGTTTATATCTTCGCGGCATTGCGTCCTTGCAGCGCCAGCACCAAGCCGATGAGGATCGTCGAGATCAGCAGAATGATCGTGCTGATGGCGTTGATCTCTGGCGTTACGCTCAGGCGCAGCAAGCCATACACGAACACGGGCAGTGTATCGGTGCCGATGCCTTTGACGAAAAACGTGATCACATAATCATCAAGCGACAGCGTGAACGCGAGCAATGCGCCAGCGATTACACCCGGCAAAATCAACGGGAAGGTGATGCGCCAGAACGTGCGCCACTCGTTCGCGCCCAGGTCGCGCGCGGCTTCTTCCAGTTTCGGGTTCATGTCGGCTAAACGCGCTTGTACGACGATAGCGACATAACTGATGTTGAACGCGACGTGTCCGATGATGATCGAGCCGAATCCAAGCGAAATATTGCCACCGAAAGTGTTGTTGACGAAATCGATCAGGATATTGAAGAAGATCAGCAGCGAAATGCCCTGCGTTATTTCTGGGATGACGATGGGCAGAAACAACAAGCCGCCCAACAACTGCTTGCCCGGATAATTCCCGCGCGCCAGGCTGAGCGCAATCATCGTGCCGATGATGGTGGCGATGATAGTGGCGGCGATGGCGACAAAAATGCTGTTGCCGAACGCAGTCAGCATCAGGTCGGTGGAGAAGCGCGCTTCTCCGCCGACGATGTTGTTGAAGATGTTTTCGTACCATCGAAACGTGAAGCCGCGCCATGTCGCCACGGTGCGCGAATCGTTGAACGAGAAAATCACCAGCAGCACAATGGGAGCCCAGAGGAAGAAATACGAGAAGATCGGGTTGAGCAGCAGTCCGATTTTACCAACACGCCGCACCAGCAAATCGCGCTGGATTTTGGCGCGGTTGAAATCGAGCATTTCGGAGGTCGAACGCGACGATGTCGGCATTACACGCGCCATAAGGTCACTTGTCCTTTTCAGCGCGCCCGGCGCGCAAAATTTCTCTCGTGCTGAGAGCGGCGGGTAACTTTATACGGGTCATTTCGGTCGTGCCACTTGTGCCTGTAGGATTGTCGGCATCGGGTTCGGGGATAGCGCGGCGTCCGCCCGCGTTGCGCGCGTTAACGACGACATACACGATCAAGCTGAGCATAACCAGCAGCAGCATGACCATCGATGCGGCTGAGCCACGCGGCCAATTGCGTGCGCTGCCAAACTGCGTCCCGATCAGGTTGCCGATCATTAATCCCGCGCCGCCGCCGAGCAAATCCGGCGTGATGAACGCGCCGATCGTCGGGATGAATACCAAAATCGACCCGGCGACCACGCCCGGCAGGGTGAGCGGCAGCACGACACGCCAGAACGAACGCCAGTCGTTGGCGCCTAAATCGCCAGCGGCTTCGACAAGTCGAAAATCGAAGCGTTCGACCGACGAATAAATTGGCAGCACCATGAACGGTAAGTAGGTATAAACCAAGCCCAACACGACGGCGAACGATGTATTGACAATCGCCAAGGGTTCGGTGATGACGCCCAGATTGAGCAGCGTGGTATTGATGGGTCCATCCTGCCCGATCAGCACCTTGATCGCATAGGTGCGGACGAGAAAGTTCGTCCAGAACGGCAGGATCACGAGAAAGAGCGACAGGTTTTTCATCAACGGGTTTTTACGTGTGGCGATGAAAAACGCCAACGGATAACCGACGATCAGACAGATTGCCGTCGTCAGCGCTGCAATGACGATGCTGTCTTGAAAGACGATGAAATACGGGAGCTGCGGATTGAAGATCGTAGCGTAGTTTTCGAGCGTGAAAGGACCTGTAAACAGGACGCCTGCACGTCCGCGCGTCATCAGGCTGATGACCAGCACAATGAACAACGGCATGATGAAGAAAATGCCCAACCAGAGAACCGCTGGCAGCGCGAGCCCGCGACCGCGCGTTCGTTCTCTGCTGGTATGGCTGGCGGAGCCAGAAAAATTGATACCAACTGCCATCACCACCCTCACATTCCGTTCGGTCAACTTTGGGCTTTACCGGAAAGGGCATGATTATAGAGGCAATTGTCCGTAGGGGGTAGGCGGATTTGCTGACCCCGTTTTTATTGCCGCGCGGGTTTAGGTTGAGGGAGGTTTTATTGCAATTTGTTGCCGCGATGACGATTAAACATGTTTTTGTAGTTATTGTGTGTTATTCAGCGCTTCGGCAATAGCGATCAAGTCGGCGGCGCACGCGGGCGGAATTTGATCGGCGGTCGCGGATTCTAGCTGCGCGATGACGGTGGACAGCGCCGCGTCGGTGATGATTTCTCCGACGAGCTGATCCGCGCCGCACGACTCCGCGATGGTTTGGAAACGTTCGAGCGATACATCAGGGACGACGATTTGTACAGGCAATTCTGCAAAATTTGGTTCATTGCTGTCGATTGCTTGCACCATTTCTGAACTCAGTGGCGCGCCAATCGCAATCTGCCCACCATAAGGACTCCAATCTGCGGACAGAATCGGCGCATCAGTCGTAAAAATCGGAGTTATAGTGCCGGAGTCAGCATCAATGAGGTACACAGTTCCATCAACACTCGTCGCCAATATCTGGGTTTCGTCGGGACTCCATTGAGCGGAAGTTAGTTGATTGAGAAAACCAGAGTAGACACGCAAACGCTCTCCGGTCATCGGATTGATAACGACTATATTGTAAAAAGTACCTTCGCGTGTGTTGTTGATATTTGCAGCAAGGATACGGGTTTGATCTGCGCTCCATTCAATAGAGGGTCTTAGTCCAGCAACTATGTTACGCGCAAGCATTTGCTGTGAAATAACATCCCATACTTCAATTTTTGCAGAGAAACTAAGTAGAAGCATCTCACCACTTGGATTGAAAGCCACGTTGGGTATATCCTCAGCTCCATACGAGATTGGAAATAATGGGTCGCCAGTCGTATTACGTACATACATTATATTCGTGTTGCCTGTGAAAATGTATTGACCATTGGGACTCCAATCGACGCGGTAAGCAACGGGAATGTCGTTTAGTGAGCGAACGAGTGTCCCATTGCGGCTGTTCCAGATATTGAGCGTATATCCTCCATCAACCGTTGCAACCAAATCCCCACTGGGTTGCAGCGCCGCATCAGTAATTACGCCAGTAACAGTGCTTGGCAGCGCTAAAAGAAACGTTCGTGTGAAGGGATCGATGGTGTAAAATCCGCCTTCTTGCAGCGCCACCAATATATGAGTACCATCCGATGACCATTCAATGTGTGACACAAGTAGCGGATTGTTCTCTTGAGAGCGTATAGTGCTACTCGATACTATAAAGCTTACAAACAGAAACACACGAAGTAACCTGTTCATTCCAGCATCCTTAATTCCAGTTGCGTGCAGCAAAAACTTCGTCCATCACCGTTTGCATCCAGTTTGGCTGACGGGGAAAATGTCCGTTAGACGGAGTGTAAGGAGAGAACGATGGGACGCTACAAAAAATACACGGATGAGTTCAAGTTGAATCGTTATTGCTGTGAGGCAAGGCGTTGAAAAAGGGACTTCACCCACGCCAGTCGATGACACCGCTCAAGGCGCGCCAGCGTTCGATCACGGCGTCGATCATCGCGTCCTCGGTCATGGTCGACGTATCGATCTCGACCAGTCCGTCCGCGCCACGAATCGCCCACTCGCGCCGCAGCGTCGCCAGCGCCGCTCCACGTTCACGCGGATCGTGATAACGCGAGCCGAGCGACAAATGCAGCCGTTGTAGCACCGCATCCAGCGACGCCACCAGCGCGATCACGACTCCAGTCGTGCGGAGCAGGTCGTAATGTCCGTTGTAGCCGACCACCTGCCCGCTGATGTGGATCAGCTTGGATCGGTTGAGCGCGATGTCGCTCATGACCTCGCTTTCCATGGCGCGCAGTCGCGCATCGCCGTACAAGCCTTTAAGGTCATCGGCGGTCATGCCCGCGCGCTGCTCGAACAACGCGCCAAAATCGACAAACTTCATACGCAGCCGGTCAGCGGTGCGGCGGGCAATCGCCAGTTGACCAGGACCCGCGTAGCCGCTCAAAATCAGATTTTGGTCATTGGGTGCAAGGGTTGTGAACATAAAGGTTCTGTATGGGGGCGACGCGGTAGGTCGCTCATCTTATCTCTGTAAACGAAAGGTCAGCGCCAGTTCGGATACCACGTATCCAACAGGGGCAGCAGTTGATGCAAATCGCGCACAATCGCGTCCGGCTTGATGTCGTCATGTGTTTCAGAAAACGGACGGCGCTCGATGTGGCGCAGTACCGCTTTCATGCCCACGCCTTGCGCGCCGACCACGTCCGCTTCGGGATCATCGCCGACGAACACGGTTTCGGCAGCGGTCGCGCCGATGGTTTCCAACGCCAGTTCGAAGATCGACGGGTGTGGCTTGAGAAAGCCGACATCCGCCGCCGAAATACGGCAGTCGGGGAAATAATCGAGAATGTTGTGTCCGTCGATGCCGAGTTCGATCTCACGCAGCGACATCGGCTGAAAGGCGTTGGTGACCATGCCGACTTTGACGCCCGCCGCCTTGAGCATCGGGATCACATCGTGGACTTCCGGGAATATCTTCGTGCCAGGAATCGCACGCCAGCCATAAGCCGTGAGCACGCGCTTCATCTCGATTTTCTCGGCAGGTGCGCCAAGCGCAACCGCTGTTTCGATGAGCACAGCACCGACGTTGGGCGCGATCAACGTGTCGCGTCCGGTCGTCCACGCCTGGGCAGCGCGCGACCGAAATTCGCTCAGGAATGGCGTCACATCGGTGAGCATCATGCCCAGTTCGGCGCTTAAATAATCAAACACGCCGGAGAGATGTTTCATCTCCAGCGTCATCCAATCATCGGTGAAGTGGCTCCAGTCAATCAGCGTATCGTCAATATCGAATAACACAGCTTTGAGCACGATCGGTTTAGGCTTTCTCTAGGTTGCTGGCACGCCATGTCAACAGCAGGTCGTCCAGTCCATTTTGGATGGTGGCAAAACGCGGTGTCCAGCCGAGCGCAGTTTTGGCGGCGGCGTTATCGGCGTGCGCGCTGGCGTTGAGCAGGGCATACTGCGTCGCCCCCAGCGACAAACGACCGAGCGGCGCGGTGATTACGGAGACACTGGGCGCGCTCACGCCTTGCTGCGTGGTGAAATGACTCAGAAATTCGGCGGGCGATGCCGCACGATCCGAAACGATATCGAGTGTGTGTCCACTCACCTGTCCGTTAATCGCGGCGACGACTGCGTTCGCGCCATCGTCGGCTTCTATCCATGCGGCATGGGCGCTGGCGGCGCTGGTGAATACGGGACGTCCGGCTTTAACCGACGCGATCAAGCCGCGCAAATTGGCGGCATCGCCGTAGGTATAGCCGAAACGCAATACCAGCGACGGAATGCCCGACCCCAGAACCAACGCTTCGGCGCGTTGAATCGCGGACAGAAGCGGGGTGAGCTGCTCATCTTCGGTGTGCAAATCTGCGAACGCATAGCTGCCATGCACGAGATAGGTGATTCCGGCGGTTTTGGCGGCTTCGATCAACGCGGGCGTGCTTTCATTGAGCAGATCGATGTAGGTATCCCACTTGACCGGGAAGAACGGCGCATGATTTGCCAACTGCGTGATCAGATTGATGGCGACGAGGTTGTCTTTGCCCAACGCCGTCATCGCACTGCGAATCTCGCCCGCCCGCGTCAACCCAGGATACGCCGGTATCCCACCGTCGGCGCGTAAGTTTGCCGCTTCCGGTTGTGTTGTGACGGTGCCAATCACGGCGTGTCCGGCTTGTTTGAGATGACGCACCACGGCGCGCCCCAACAGGCTGACAGCGCCGGTGATGAACACGCGTTTGGCTGAAGTTAATGCTTGTTCGGTCATGGAAGTTCACCAGCTTTGTGGGCGATTTGTGCAAAGCAGAACAAAACGAATTGGCGTCATTATGCCAAGACTCGCGTTAAGGTTCAATGGGGTAGAGAAGGTATCTAAAAACCTCACCCCGCACGCTGGCGCGTGTCGCCCCTGTACCGCGTCCACAGGGCGTTGAGGGTGAGGCTTAGTGCAAGGTTTGCATGTAGTCGCCAAAACCGATCAAATCGGTGATCGCGCCGCGCAGGATTTCCCACAAATCACCAAGCGCTACGCTGGTCATATCGGTCGTGGGGCGCGGCAGGGCGTCAATCAGAAACGATAATTCTTTCAGCGCCCGTTCGTGGCTGTTACGCATCCGCGAAAAGCGAACCATCGCGTGTCGAATCGCGTCATCGTTTTGTACGATCCGCTTTGAATCTGGCGAGTCGTACAAAAATTTATAGCGCCAGTCACGGTGTTCATCGCGCAGGTTTTGAAAACGTTGGGTGCAGTATTGCAGCACAGCAAATAATTGATCTGCCGCGCGTTTATCGCCGCTGTCCGCCGCTTCATCGGTGAGCAGATAACCCACACGTTCGATCATCAGCCGATCGACAAGTTCCAGCGCCGACCGCGCCCGCCCCAGACGCTGCGTATATTCGTTGTTAAGCTGCCACAACATATCGGCGGTTTCGATCATCGGACACTCAATGTTCTCAATCGAGAGGGCGTACTGCATGGCGGTGCTCCACTAAATAAAACGATCATAGGGTCATTACGCCACTAAATCATGATAGCACGACTTTGTCGCCCGCCAGTTGGGGGATTTACACAAATCTAATAGAACGCTTGTTCAAAATTGATCCACCAAAACTTGAATTTCGTGTTATGCTATGGGTGAGACAATGTGTGCGGTGAAAAAGACTATGAGCAAATACGACGATTACGACGATTACCAAGACGACGACGAAGTTGAGGATGAAGAATTCGACGATGCCGACGAAGAAGAAGGCGATGACGCGCCTCGATCTTCCGCGTCGAATCCATTCAGCCGTCCCGGTGGCGCGTCGAGTGGTTCGGCTGTACGTGGCGCTGGCATCAACCCGCCGCCGCGCCCGGCTGGTACCGGCGCTGGCGCACCGCCAGCGAGCGGCGGCAGCGCGCCGCCACCTCTCCAACGCACGCCATTAGGCGGGGGTTCTGGTTCGGGGAGTTCCGGCGGCGCTGGCGGATCAAGCCCATTTAACCGACCGTCTGGTACGTCTGGCGGATCGGGCGGTTCATCGAATCCCGCACCTGGTCGTCTGCCCGGTTCTTCCGGCGGCTCATCGAGCGGATCAGGTGGTTCATCGAATCCTGCGCCCGGACGTTTGCCCGGTTCATCTGGCAGCGGCTCACAGCAAGGCGGTTCGTCGTCGGGTTCTGGCGGATCAGGCGGTTCAAGTCCATTCAATCGTCCGTCGGGAACTTCTGGCGGCGGGTCACAGCAAGGCGGTTCGTCATCGGGTTCTGGCGGATCAGGCGGTTCAAGTCCATTCAATCGTCCGTCGGGAACTTCTGGCGGCGGCTCACAGCAAGGTGGTTCGTCATCGGGTTCTGGCGGATCAGGCGCGAACCGTTTGCCCGGTTCGACAAGCAGCAGCGGCGGGTCAGCCCGCGATGATGATAAAGGTGGTTCGCGCGGCGGACTGGGCGGTTTAGCCGGACGTTTCGGCGGCGGCAATAAAGCCGACGATAAAAAACCAGATAACAAGCGCGATGAAAAACCATCGGGCGGCGGACTGAGCGGCTTAGCGGGTGGACTTGCCGGACGCTTCGGTGGTGGTGGTAATAAAGCCGACGATAAACCGAGTGCATCGAGCGCGCGTCCGGCTTCATCGTCGTCCACAGCTTCCAGAACCGAAGAAAAACCATCGGGCGGCGGACTGAGCGGCTTAGCGGGTGGACTTGCCGGACGCCTGCCGTTCGGGTCTGGCTCGAAAGACGCGCCCAAAGGCGGATCATCCGCCCCATCGGGCACTAAACCCGGTGATAAGGCGGCGACCAGCGCGGTCGGCGGTGCAGGACGCAGCACATCATTCGGCAATCGCGGCGGTGATGTTTCCAAACCGCCATCGGCGACAGGCAGCAAAGGGGGCGCGCGCGCATCGGCGGCGACCGCAGTCCCAATCACCGAGCGGATTCGCGGCGGCGTGCGCAACTTTATCAACCCGCCCAAAAATGACAAAAGCGCCAAAGCGCGCATCAGCAAAGCGCCGAAAGTACGCACGGGCGGCATGTCGCTCGATACCAAGCTCGATATTCTCGGCGTCGCGCTGGTGCTGATTCCGTTGGCGATATTGCTGAGCAGTTTGTCGCCGTCGCAAGGTCAAATTTTCGGCAGCATCAACGGTGCGCTGTCGGTTTGGTTCGGGTGGGGTGCGCTGGCGATACCGATTTTCATGCTCGGTGTTGGCGTATACCTGATTCTGCGTCATTTTGGCGATGAAGCCCCGGTCGTCGGCGCACAGCGCTTGATCGGCTTGGGCTTGTTGTTCGTCGGTTTGCTGGCGCTGGCGCAGTATATCAACGCGCTCGATTACCCACCGGGCGAAGGACAATCGTATCAGGCATATCTCGATTCGCTCCGCAATATACTGCTCCCGCTTTCCGCGCAATTCGGGCGCGGCGGTGGTCGTGTCGGCGGCGAATTTTACTATCAACTGCTGTCCAATTTCGGCGAAATCGGCGGATTCCTGATTATCGTGGGTGTACTGGTAATCGGGTTCATGCTCGCGCTCAAGCTGAGCGCGGCGGAAATTGCGATCATCGTGACCAGCGTCGGACGCAGCCTCGGCACGTCGGTATCACGCCGTCAACAAGCGTCTTCTATCCGTCGCGCCGAACGTGCGGACGCACAAGCGCAAGCCGCGCCTGCCGCGATCAGCGTGATGCGCCCGCCGGATACCTTGCCCGCTGGACGCCAGTCGGCGCTGCCCGCGCCGATCCCCGCGCCCGCGATTGCGGCGGCGGGTGAAGAACGCAAAATTCAACTGACGACACGCGGACAAAGCGTGACGACAGCATTCCGCAGCGACGCACAAGAAGAAGCGGCGATCCCAGTGGCAATGCCCGCAATGCCGATGCCACAACCGGCAGCGGCAGCCTTGACGCCGCCGACCATCAATGAACCACGCCGCAGTCTGTTTGGCGGTCGTGGTAACAACGTCCCCGCGACGGCGCAATCGGTCGCGCCTGTAACATCACCGAACGGATCAGTCCCGCCCGTCGGCGCGCCCAACGAACCGAAACGGAGTTTGTTCGGCAATCGCGGCGCATCAACCACGCCCCCGACGACGCAGCCTATGCCGGTGGGCGGGGCAAGTCCTGCCCCGACAACGCCCCACGAACCGAAACGGAGTTTGTTCGGCAATCGCGGTGCATCAACGACGCCCCCGACGACGCAGCCTATGACGGTGGGCGGGGTAAGTCCTGCCGCTGCAACAGCGAGTATGGCAGCGCCGTCGTTGGGCGATCTCGCGCGCGCATCGATGACTGCTCCCGCGCCGGCGCCGTTCGCGCCCGAAAGGGCAGGTCTTAGTCCTGCCGCTGCAACAGCGACGCCAACACAAGCAGTGGGCATCATAAATCCTGCCCCTACAACAGCACCGCCGATAGAAACAATGGGTGCAATAAATCCTGCCCCTGTAACCCGCGCGCCAATGGAAACGCCGACGGCTTCCACGCCTGCACCAACGACGGGCGGGATTCAGCCGATGCAGCGCCCACCACTGACCGCCGCGATCGCGCGCCCGGTCGAGGACGAGGATGACGAAAACGCCGCCCCGCCGATTCCCGGCTTGACCGCGCCCGTCGTGACCGCGCGGTCGCCGCGCATCACCAGCACCAGCGAATCCGCACCAGCACCAGCGATGTCGTCTGCGCCGCCGCCTCCACCGCCATCGGCGCGTGGAAGCGGTGTACTCGGCGGGTCTGTGGCGGCGGCTGCGTTGAACGCCAGAGACACCAAAGACGATGACGAACGTGGATTCGCCGCCGCACCGCCGCCGCGTCCGCGCCAGATCAAGGATTGGCGACTGCCGGAAGTATCGCAGTTGTTGATGAGCGGGCAAGACCAGGAACTCGATCACAGTCTGCTGCTGCGCCGTGCCAAGATCATCGAAGAAACGCTCGACAGCTTTGGCGCGCCCGGTCGCGTGGTCGAAGTCCGAACGGGTCCTGTGATTACTCAGTTCGGCATCGAACCGGATTACATCATGGCGCGTGGTAAGAAAAACCGTGTCAAGGTCAGCTCGATTGCGGGTCTCGATAAAGACTTGCAGTTGGCGCTCGGCGCAAAATCGATCCGTATCGAAGCGCCTGTGCCGGGTAAAGGCTATGTCGGCATTGAAGTGCCAAACGAGCAAAGCGCGGTCGTGCGCTTGCGCGATGTTTTGGAAAGCGACCAGTTCCGTAAAATCACGGGTCCGTTAGCGATTGCGTTGGGTCAAGGGGTGGACGGTACACCGGTCGCCGCCGACCTTGCCGGGATGCCCCATTTGCTGATCGCAGGCACGACGGGTTCTGGTAAATCGGTGTGCGTCAATTCGATCATCACCAGTCTGATTTTGCGCAACCCGCCAAGCAAGCTCAAGTTCATCATGATCGACCCGAAGCGCGTCGAACTCACACAGTACAACGGCATTCCTCACCTGATTGCGCCCGTCGTCGTCGATACCGAACGCACGACGAGTGTGCTCAAATGGGTGACGCGCGAAATGGACGACCGCTACAAGCGGTTCAGCGCGGCAGGTGCGCGTAATATCGAAGATTACAACCGTCATGTGCGCAGCGGCGAAGAACCGATGCCGTATATGGTCGTCATCATCGACGAACTCGCAGACTTGATGATGCTCGCGCCGGACGAGACGGAAAAGGTCATCACCCGTATCGCAGCGCTCGCACGCGCGACGGGGATTCATCTCGTTATCGCTACCCAGCGTCCGTCGGTCGATGTCGTCACGGGCTTGATCAAAGCGAACTTTCCGGCGCGCATCGCGTTCGCGGTGGCAGGTGGCGTTGACAGCCGCGTTATCCTCGATCAACCAGGCGCGGAACGACTGCTCGGTCGCGGCGACATGCTGTATATGAGCGGCGATGCGCCGTCGGCGGTGCGTTTGCAGGGCGTGTTCGTCAGCGATACCGAAATCAACAACATCACGCGCCATTGGCGTGGTCAAATGAGCGAAGAAGATTTGATCTCCGCGTCGCGTCCGCTCGCGTCGGGGTTCGCGGATGACACGCGTCATGCGGTGGATAACTCGCGCGGCGGCGATGGTGGCGTGTGGAATCCGCTCGTGACCGGACGCGGCACGCCCGCGCAACCCGCTGCCAGCACACGCGCGATGTGGGATCAGGAATCGCGGGCGGCAGTCGTGCAGTCGGTGCGCCGTAACAACGACGATGACAGCGATCTCGATGGCGACGGTGAAGACGATATGTACGATCAAGCGGTCGAACTAATCCGCACGATGGGTAAAGCGAGCGTGTCGCTGCTCCAGCGCCGTTTACGCATCGGTTATACGCGCGCGGCGCGCTTGATCGACCTGATGGAAGAACGCGGAATCGTCGGTCCCGCCAAAGACGGCAGCAATCCGCGCGATGTAATTAGCTAGTCACACAATGTGACGCTCCCCTGCCTAAAGGCAGGGGCTTCTGAACGACGCTTGCGCTTACCGTCGCCTTACGGCGTTGGCAGAGGCGCTGCGTTATCGTTCACGGATGCGTCCCATCCGTTTTGCATTAAAGCACGATTATGATCGAGGTCGGATTTTTACGTCTCGTACCTTAACCTCCTTTCATCATACCCTATTTCAGCAGAAAAAAACATAAGACCGACGCCTTATATCCCATGCCTGAAGGCAGGGGTTTTACGGCGCTTTCCAGATAACTTATCCTGTGACTGGAACCCGGTTTAAGTCGCCTTCCAAAATCGTCACGAAGCCTGATGACACCCAGCCAATCGTATCGTTTCTAAACACGACCTGATACCAGGCATTATTGCCGGTGCGCCCGATCACGGGCAG
>JBBRAA010000037.1:0-34302 GCA_038207205.1 Aggregatilineales bacterium | reverse complement strand
CCAGTCCACAAAACTTCGCCGTTCTGCGCCATATCGCGCTGAATTTACTCAAACACGAATCTTCGCTCAAAGTCGGTGTCAAAGCCAAGCGTCTGCGCGCGGCTTGGAATGAAGCCTATCTGCTCAAGGTCTTGTCAATTTCAGTGAATCACGGATGTTCACCAGCCCTCATCCCCCGACCCCTTCTCCCTCAGGGAGAAGGGGAGAAAAACGCGCTTTTGAAGTCCCTCGCCCTGAGGGTAGGGATTTAGGGTGAGGGCAAAAACAAGGTTTCGTGATTCACTGAATTTAGATGCAATGCCCTGCTGCGTCTATCCCCGCGCTAAAAACGCGATGGCACTACCCATAATTACAGTTTTCTCATCTTGTTTTTAAGCAAACCGTCTATTAACCTTCACAAATAGACTTACACCCACATGCTACTTTGGTATACTTAGAACTTGCTGATTCATTTCAACGTAAAATGGTTATCAAATGCATACAGTTATGCGTATTCTTAATCCATAAATCACCTTACGCAAGCCCCTCGTTTTCAGCCCTGCCCCCTGCCCCTCTCCCTCAGGGCTGAGGGGCGAAAAACCGTCGCGGTAGGGGAAGTCCTTCTCCCTGAGGGAGAAGGACTTAGGATGAGCGCAATCTGCACAAGATGAGTCCACAAATCATCAGGACGCCATCGACGCCTGCGTACAGCGCACGGACTGTAGCAATTCTTAAAAGGATGGAGCGACGAATGAGTAGTGAACAACCGATGCGCCGCACGCCGCGTCAGCAGCGGAGTCTGCGTCGTGTTGACATCATTTTAGATGCTGCCGCAATACTTGTCACAGAAGTTGGCTACGAAGCCATGACCACCTCGGCGATAGCAGTTCGAGCAGATACATCAATCGGGTCGTTATATCAATTTTTCCCCAACAAAGACGCGGTACTGTACGCGCTTGCGCTGCGTTACATGAATGAAATGCGAACCTTGTCGGCGCGTTTGTTCACGCCCGATATGGAATATGTGCCGATCAGCGTGCTGGTTGAACGCACGATCAATGCCATGCTGGAGTTCGACACGACACACGCGGGTTTCAATGTCATCTTCAACAGTGAATGGATTTCGGCAGAACTTAAAGCGGCGGCAGATGGCATCCGTCATCAAATGGTGGGCGATCTTGAACGGATCATCGCGCTCAAAGCAGCGCACCTTCCAGCCGCACAGCGCGCGATTTCCGCCGATATATTGATGAGCATGATTCGCGGTGTACTACCACTGACCCAAACAAAAGACGATGAGTATCGCGCGCGAGTGATCGGTGAATTTAAGCGGGCGGCGCTGGCATACATGGAATCGCTGGCGCAAAATGGAAGTGTTTCATAACGGGCATGACGAGCGGGCGACCTGCTCGGTCGCGCTGACAAACTGAAGCGTGTCGGTCAGCCTGATAGCCTACATGACGATGACTTGCCCATCGTCTTCTCAATACACAGCGCGAAGTGCATCTGTTTCACAAATCGCAAGCCTATGCCCGTCAGGACGCCATCAATCTTGCACATCCACAAATATCTTGCCGGGATTCAAAATGCCGTTCGGGTCGAGCGCGTGTTTGATCGTCCGCATCACGTTCAAACCTTCGCCATGTTCAAGCGGTAGATACGGCGCTTTGCCGATGCCAACGCCATGTTCGCCTGTCGCCGTGCCGCCCAGTGCAATCGCGCGCTGCACGATCTGCTTATTGGCGATCATCGCTTGCTGATAGGAGTCTGGGGTATCGAACGGAAACTCCACGTGGATATTGCCATCTCCCGCGTGACCAATCATATATGCAGTGATGTTCATGTCGCGCTTGATCTGCTCGACGGTGGCAATCAACGCGGGATATGCGCTGATCGGCACCGCGACATCGTTGATGAAAAACTGCTTGTTCGGCTCGCTGCGCACCATAATTTCATAGCTGTGGTGGCGTGCGTGCCATAAACGCTTACGCTCGGTCGGGTCGGTCGTGGCGTGGATGCGCACCGCGCCCATCTCGTCGCATATCTCGCGGACAGTCGTCAAACCAGCATCGAGCGATGCCGCCAACGCCGCATGAAACTCCATGAAGACCGTCGGGTAGTCCGGCAGATCGACGCCTTCAGTTTCGCGCAGCATCCGGCAGTGCGCCGCGTCGATTAGTTCGAGCGCCGCCGGGTCTAGCCCACTGCCGCGCACCGCGACGACGGCTTCGACTGCCGCCGCAATCGTCGGAAACGACGCGACAACCGCACTCATAAAGGCTGGCACGGGCACGAGCTTTAAGGTCGCTTCGGTGATCACGCCGAGCGTGCCTTCGCTGCCCACGAACAAATGCAGCAGATCATAGCCGCTCGACTGCTTGACCGAGCGCGAGCCGACATGAATTAAACGCCCATCCGCCAGCGCGACCTGCATCTTCAATACATTGTCTTTGCTCGCGCCATACTTGACCGTTCTGATGCCAGCGGCATTGTTCGCCAACATGCCACCGACCGTCGCATTTGCACCTGGATCAGGCGCGAAAAACAAGCCGTAACGTGCGAGTTCGGCGTTCAAATCTTTGTGACCAATACCCGGCTGCACTGTCACCTGAAAATCGTCGGCATGAATTTCAACGATCTTGTTCATGCGTTCGAACGACATCAAAATACCGCCGCGTACCGGAATCGAATTGCCTTCCAGCCCTGTGCCAACGCCCCACGGCGTGACCGGGATGCACGCGCGGTTCGCCAACGATAGCACCGCCGCCGCGCCATCGGCAGTCGTCGGAAACAGCACGACTTCCGCCGCGTGTGCCGCGTGATGTGACTGATCCTTCGCGTGTAAATCAATATCGGCGCGCGCCGTACTCACCGCATCAGAACCCAAAATAGCGATTAGTTCGCGGATAATATCCGGCGTGACGGGTTGAAATTTTTCTATGTTCATAATAGTCCCTGTTTTACTTAACCGAACAAGCCCTTACGTGTGACGATACCGTGTGTGAGCGTCGTCATGCCGCCGCCATGCGCGCTCCATATCGGACGCAGTTCGCTCAAGACCGTGCGAACATCTTTCGACTCGGTGCGGCGATGCACGATCTCCAGATAACTGCCGTGCTGACGAAACGCCGCCTGTACGGTTTCGACAGGCAATTTTGGATCCCATTTCCATTTATCAGTCGTGTAAAAGTAATAGATCGGGTAGATCGCCGCCGTCAGCGCGCTCACCCCGCGCACGTGATACGCCCATAAATCGACGCCGACATGACTCGCAGCTTCCGCCGCCAACGTCAACGCCGCCGCCGCGAGAATTTGCCGCTCCATGCCGCCGCCATCCTTGCCATCGACGGCTTGCAAGAGAAATCCTTGCGGGCGCACTTCATCGCGGATCACCGCTTCGAAGGCGTCAATGCCAACCTGCATGATTTTCGGGCGATCCAGCACAATTCCGGCGGCGATATTGAGCGTATTCAGCCAGAGCTGTTCGACAAATGTCAGTTTAAGATCACGGCGGGTATTCAACGCGCTCACGCGCTCATGAAACGCATCGATCCAGCGCGCCTGAGCGCCCATTTCGAAAGCATCGTAATCGCGCAGCAGTTCATAGGCTTGCGCCAGCGCCAGCACCTCGCTAATTTCGTTGAGCAGCGGCAGATCGTCCGACAGCGGTGTCACGGTCAATGCTTCGAGGATTGGCAGCGCATGAGCGGCGGCGGCGTGATTTTGAGTGAACTTCCACCAGAAGCCAGATCGCAGTACGTTGGCGCTGTCATGCAGCGTCAGCGCATCCAGCGATGACCACGCGGTCTTAAAAGGTTCATGGTCACGCTGTTTGAGCGCATCATCGATGTGCCGTTGTGTAAAATATAAGCCGCAGTGTTGCATCCAATACGTCCCAAAAACACTTGTCTACAGGCGATGATCCTACCATACGCCTCTGCACGCGCCAAACAACCATCCCGTGTGTTTTCGCGGCGCGGCGTTTCGTGTTACAGTTATGTGACTTTGACCTTGATGTCTTAAAGGACGCTGCGCTTTGAGTGACCAACCGCCCCGCGACGATAGCGCTGACCGCACGAATGACCCGTTCCGCTCTCCGGTGCGCCCGACTCCACCGTCTGGGCAGCCGCCTGCGCCCGCGCCAAAACCGATCGTGCCGCCCAAGCCTGATCCATCCGCACACGATCCAAACGGCGCGCTGAACGCGATTCGCGTCAAAATGGAGTTGATCTCCGACGAATTCGCGCAGGGTAAGATCAACAGCGTCCAGTTTCATGCCATGTATAAACGCTATAGTGAGCAGCGCACGATCATCGAAAAACTAATCGAACGCGACCCCGATAGCGACGCATGGCAGCGCGTGATGAGTGTGAAAGGTCAAACAGGCTTTTTACGCAGTCAATTCGCGGCACAAGCGCAGTATTACGCTGTGATGCGCGTCGGCTCGACACGGTCAATGATAAGCGGCGGTAAAATCGCGCCGGATGATGCGCTTTTGGCGGCGATGGCGGGCAAATTATGGACGCTGCCCAACCGCCCGAACCCCGGCTTGGCACGTAAATCGATGCCTGGTGGGCAGTGGGTGATCGTGGCGACGGGCACGCACGCCGCGACTATCGTTGTGTTCTCGCTAGAACCGGCGAACGCGCAAGCGCGGCTCGTGCGCGACCTGCACGCGGACTTTGAACGCGCCAATGCGTTCGCACTCGATCGCGGTCAAGTCGTGTTGGAACGGATGGTGTTCCCGCAGCGCGCACTGGCAGAAGGCAGCCTGTGACGCTCGCCACGCCAAGCCGCTACAACGTCGCTTAATGGGCACAACATCAATTTGACGATTAAGAATTTACGGTGGTTTGTGCGTCTGATGGTTTTTCGGGGAAAAAACTGGCGGCGTTGTCGAGCGCTTTCAAGTCTTCTTCGTCTTCTTCGACAGGCGCGATGCCCGGCAGCGGCTTGAAGCGCGCCAGATTGGTCACACACAGCGAACCACCCACCGAAAAAGCGACCACGCCGCGTGTATTGACCGCGAGTGCACCCAATGCGCCGCTCGGTGTGGTTGGTCCCGGCGTGACTTGTACGCGCTTGGCATCCGCGAGCAGATCGACACCAAACCGTTGATGCGTCGGAGTCAGCGTATCGCCGTTATAGATGCGGATGACGTTGGCGTCCAGGTCGGTGATGACCAGCAGCTTGCCATCCGCCGACGCCCGTATTGCCCCGAACGAATAGTACAACTCGATGCGCCGTCGTAACGTGCCGTTCGCACCATACGCGATAATCTGTTTGCCATCGGTGACAAAAATCGACGCGCCGTTGTTGACGACCGCGACATCCGGACGCTGTTCGGGTTCAATCACCAACCCGGTATCAATCGTCATAATTTTCACATTTTGCTGGTACAAGTGGAGTTTGCCCGCATCATCGAGCGCCGCCACCAACCCCAATGTGCGATCCATATCGACAGCGGCGAATGTTTGCACGGTTTCATCGATGGGCAGCACGGTTTCGATGCCTTTGTTGGCATAGAAGAGCGCGCGTGTGCCGACGCGAATCAATCGAATTGTGCCATCGGGGGTCGTCAAAATAGTCGCGCTGCCTGCACGCACCGATGGCAAATACACGCCGTTGCTGGCGGTCAAGCCATCCATGAATGCGCTCCATGTTTCGGTAGTGCGTTCAGTCGGGTCAATTTTGTCGAGGGTTTTTTCGCCACGTTTCGCGCCCGTCTGCAAATCGAGAAACGTCACCTGATCTGCGCCTGTCCATGCAGAGAGGATCGACGGTTTGCCCGGAAGCATGTCGATGCGTCGGATCGGTCTTTCGCTCAGATGTATTCGCCACGCCATAGCCGTTGATCCACATGAATGGGCAGGTGGGATACAGTGGGATATCGTTCGATCCCTTGTGGAAAGCATAACGGCATTTTGCACAAGGTACAACGATTTAATGCAACTGCCGTTCAATCTTAACGGATGGGTGGCGAAATTTAGCGGATGGTTATTACAGGGACGACCGAATGGATCGTCCCTTGATGGGCATCGCAGCGCGCTGCGCCCCTACAAAAGTCAGATTAACTCGGTGCTTCGATGCGGGTACTGCCGCGCGGAACAGTGAGCGTGTAACGCACGACTTTATCCGCGACGACGAGATCGCGCGCTTCAAGCACGCCGTTCGCCAGCAAGTTGTAAATCGACGGGTCATAGTCGGGGTCGCTGGCGGTATTCAAATCGAACTGACCACTGACCGCACGCGGGATGAACAACGTCAAATCACCGCCGCGCACCGCGATTTCTCCGAGCGTATCTTCTGGTTGGCTGAACAATGGATTGTAATCGGGCAGCGTGATGACGACGCTGCCGTTTCCAGCTTCCAGATTGAGACGTTCGAGCGCCAGCCCGCTCATGTTGAGCGTAACCGCCCCGTCCGCGCCGATGAACTGAATATCCAGCGGAATTTCGGGCGGCAGTTCGAGCCGAAACGTACCGCGCCCGACATCGGTCAAATCAGGGAAACCTGTCGCCTGCGTTTCAAGCACGGTCAGGTTGGCGGTATTATCGTTGTTTTCGGCATACTGCACATCGATAGCATTCGCCGCTGCGCCTGCAAAGACGCCGTTGATAGTGCGGTCAGCGTTGACGCCTGTGATCAATTCGACTTCGGTCATCAGCGTTTCGACGTTGACGCGCAGCAGCGTAATGCTGTCGCTGACGCTTTCGCTGACTGTTTGCTGGGTGGCGTTGCTCAAACGTCCGGCGCGGTCGCTGTACGATGTGAACGCGATCACCCCGACCGCCGCGAGCGCGATCACCAGCGCGATCACCCCACTTAGCGGCACACGATCACGCAGCACGAACGAGATGCCCGCCAGAATCAACAGCGCCGGCGCAGCGCGCACGATCAGGTCGAACAAGCCCGGCGGCAGCACATTGAGCAGATTCGCCGCGACCACCAGCACCGCCGCGAAGATCACCGCCCCGAATACAAAATTTGTCCGACGCTGTACGCGCATCGTCCGCCTATCCTCTGAATTGACGCAAGAAAAAGACGCCGCTTAACACGACCGCCGCCAGTACCCAGAACGGACTGACGCCCGCCGGAAACGTGACCGGGAGCGGCGCAAGATTGTACGTGACGACGACATACCCCGCGCTGACCATTATGATCAGCAGCAGCGCAAAAATTGTCGGGAAACCCCGTTTGCGTTCGACGAATGACTGCGCCGGGACGATCCACCACAGCAGCAGGTAGACGACAGCGAACGCGCCGAGCGATAGCAAGGTCAGCAGCGCGAACAGCACGCGGATCACCCAGGGGTTGACGCGCAGCGCAGCGCCCAAGCCACCACACACGCCGGCGAATACGCGGTCGGTAAAACTTCGCAGCATAAAAACACCCACACCGATGAGAAAATCAGTGTTCACTATACACGCGAACGGGTTGGTTCGGCAAGATGACGCCTGTTTGCGGCACACGCCAGTGCGCGGGGTGAGGTTTGTTGAATGTGTGCAGTCGTGTAGAAATCGGGGAAATGAAAACTCAATGCGGGGCGCGCACGACCTGAATCAGTATACGCATCCGACCGATTTCGAGTTCATCGCCGTTACGCAGTTTATACTGGCGTCCGCTCTGAATTTGAAACCCGTTGATGCGCGTACCGTTGGTACTGCTCAAATCTTCGATGCTTAAACTGCCATTTTCAAAATGAAAGACCGCGTGCTGACGCGAGACGCCGCAGTTGGCGGCATCGAACGGGAGCAGATCGATATCCAAAGGCACAGGCGTATCAAGACTCGAACGCCCGATAATCAAGCGTCCTTTAAGCGGGGTCGCCAAAATTTTCGGCGCTTTGCCGTCGGTGGATGCGACCTGCAAGACCAAACGCAAAGGCGACCCGCTTGTTGACGGCGCATCGGAACTTTTTTTGGGAGCGGATTTGGTCATCTGGCGTCGATCAATCCGATTTTTCGGGCTGGGCGCTTGCATTACGTCTCACAGACGATACAGGTTGATTATCTGCGTTCATTGTAAGACGGAAAGCAGGGTGTATGACGTGAGATTATCCGAAAAAAGTATGAAAAATGGGCAGCGCCGTCGCTTTACAGATCGTCGAGCTGACCGTTATTAAGGCTGCGCTCGAACGCGCGTCCAATCATCAGCACATACTCGATCCACCCGGCAACTTCATCTTCATCGAATGCCGCCGTCAGCTTATCGAACATGTCATCCGGAATCGTGTTAATGATTTCGGTCGTCAAACATGCGGCTGCTTGCAGCACCGAATCACGGTCGTTAGCAGACGGAGGTTCGCCATCCATCAAATTCTCGTACCAATTCAGCACAATCGGGTGCACTTGTTCGCATGATGACCCATCTTCAAGTTCTCGGTCAGCCAGTTCTTCAAATTCGTGCAGCCAATCCGGCTCACGGCGGGGCGAGTCACCGCCCGCTGGGGTTTCTGGCGTTTCGGGTCTCATGAGCGTGCATACTCCAAAAAATTAACACATGTCCACCATCAGTTTAACAATACACCGGATTGCAAGCAAAAAAAACCTCAAGTGTGTACAAATATAGGGCAAACGCATCAAAATTTCTGCGCGTTCATCAAGCGTCAAGAATGCTCGTAGGGGAGGAGCAATGTCCCCTCCCGCCATAAAAGCACGGGCGACCAAACGGGATCGCCCCTACACGCTCGCTCTGATCTCGATACAAATATCCGCTGATTTTGATATGTTTGCCCTATAACCACATGGCTTCAGTCTGTGGCGCTGATAGAGTGCAGTCTATAATCAACGTATCAAGGTGGATAAATTGCCGCCTGATTCTCATTAAACCAACAATGGATTTACACGCATGACACGAAATCAAAAGATCGCAATTGGCGTCGGGCTGTTGATCAGCGCGATTTTTCTGTTCATCGCCTTCAACGGACTTAATCCCGCACTGGTGCTGGACTCGATCCGCGCGGCTGATGGGGCGCTGCTCGCATTCGGTGCGGTATGGTATTTCACCGCCGTCGCCGTGATTAGTTTACGGTGGGGGTTTTTGCTGCGTTCGACCAAAGCCGTCCCCTACCGCGATTTGTTCCGATTGGTGTGTATCGGCTACATGGGCAACAACGTGTATCCGTTCCGCACGGGCGAACTGCTGCGCATTTTCTTGCTGCAACGCAATAACGCCGTGCCGATGGCGCGCGCGACGACGGTCGTCATCATCGAACGCATCTTCGATGGGCTAGTCATGCTCACATTTATCGTGGTGGCGCTGGCATTCACCAACATTGCGTCGCCGCAAATCGAAACCGTGATCAATTTTGCCGCACCGATCTTCATCGCGGCGCTGGCAGTCTTTTTCTTGCTGGCGGCGAAACCGACTTGGATGCTGCGGCTGTTACAACTCGTCGCGCGCGTGCTGCCCGGCGCAGTGCGCGATAAAGTGCTGGCGCTCGGCGGTGATGTTATCGACGGCTTGAAAGCGTTTCGGTCGCCCATCGATTTGTGCGGCGCAATTTTGTCGTCGTATGCCAGTTGGATGCTCGAAGCAAGCGTGTATTGGATCGTAGCCACCGCGTTCACTCTGAATATCGATTACGGCACAGCACTGCTGGTCGTCGGCGTCGTCAACCTGGCGGGCTTGATTCCCGCGTCGCCGGGTCAATTTGGCGTGTACGAATTTTTTGTGCGCGTGGTTTTAGTCGCGGCGTTGATCCCCGAAACGATTGCGACCGCTTATGCATTGACGATCCATTTGGTGATCTGGCTGCCAGTGACCTTGCTCGGCTTCGTGTTTTTGATCCGTCAAGGGATTGGCGGGTTCGGCGGCGCGTTGGCGCGTGCGCGCGAAGTGGAACAAGAAGCGGCGGTACAGGGGTGAAGTTGGCGGGTTCGGCGGAAGCGCCATAAATTCCGCCCCTAACCCGCTTTGCGACTTTGCGACTTTGCGCCTTCGCGTCTTTGCGTTATGTTTTTAGCGTTCAGACACCGAAAGGCAATCCTATGACCCCAACCTTGATCATCCTCGCGGGGGGCGCGTCGTCGCGTATGTGGCCCTTGCGCGAAAAATCGCTGCTCCGTTTTGGCACGGAGCCCCTGTTGCTCAACCAATTACGGCGGTATCAAGCGCTCGGCTTGACGGATGTGATCATCGTCGGCAGCCCGTCGAACGAAACCGAACTGACCACGCTGATCAGCGGCATAAGCGGCGTCCACGCGCGCATGGTTGTCCAGCACGAACCGCGCGGCATGGGCGACGCGATTTTGGCGGCGATCACGGCGATCCCCGACCCGGCGAATACAGCGGTATATGTCACGCAAGTCCACGATGTCACCGACGATCAACTGCATCTCGATATGCTGGCGGCGCATCGCGCACAACCACACCACACGTATCTGGCTGGCTACCAACATGAGACCTATTTTCCTGGCGGCTACCTGATGGTGACGCCCGATGACCGCATCACAGGCATCATCGAAAAACCGGGCGCGGATAACCGCCCCAGCGATTTGGTGACGATTGTCGCGCATATTCACGCTAACGCGGCGGCATTGTTCGCCGCCATCCGCGCGGAGTACGCCAGAACGATTTCGACCGACGACCATTACGAACGTGCGATGTCTGGGTTGATGACGGCGCATGAGTATCATGTCGTGCGCTATCGGGGGTCGTGGGTCGCGCTCAAATATCCGTGGCATGTGCTCGACGTGATGAATGCGTTTCTCTCGAAAATTCAGGGGCAGCACATCGCAGAAAGCGCGTATATCGCCAAAACCGCCGCGATTATCGGGGATGTGTATATCGCAGAAAATGTCAAAGTGTTTCCGGGTGCGGCAGTCGTGGGTCCGGCGTTCATTGGCGCGGGGACAATCATCGGTAACAACGCACTGGTGCGCGCCTCGATGGTGCTGAACAACTGCGAAGTCGGCTTTACGACCGAGATCGCGCGCAGTTATGTCGCGGATCATGTCTCGATGCACGCCTGCCGCGTCCTGGATTCGGTGTTCGGGTCGCGCGTCAATTTTTCGGCGGGCTGTACGACCGCAAATTTACGCATTGATCGCGGATATGTGCCGACGATGATCAAAGGACAGCGTATCAACAGTGGACGCGACAAGTTTGGCGCGGTCATCGGTCAGGGCGCGTTTCTGGGCGTCGATGTGATGACGATGCCCGGCGTCAAGATCGGTGAATTTGCCGAGATCGGACCGGGCACACATGTACATAAAGATATAGGCGACAATATGCGCGCGTATGTCAAACAAGAAATCATCGTGGTCGAGAAAGATCGCTGATGTGATGCGTAATCTTACGCGCGTATAGGGCGTCTATATTCGAACTTCACAAAAGGATTTTTTAACGATGCCGTTGAAATTGGAAGCGCCATTCACAACCCCATTCACAATCCTAATTATCGCCGCCCACCCCGATGACATCGAGTTCGGCGCGGCGGGCAGCGTCGCCACCTGGACGCGCGCGGGCGCAAACGTCGTCTACTGCATCGTCACCGATGGCGCGGCGGGCAGCAACAAACCGGACGAAGACCTGGAACAGCTCATCAAAACGCGCCGTGACGAACAAATGCGCGCCGCCGACATTGTCGGTGTATATGATGTGCGCTTTTTGGGGTATCAGGATGGGATTTTGCAGCCGACGCTCGAACTGCGCCGCGACCTGACCCGTTTGATCCGCGAGACCAAGCCGCAGCGCGTGGTGATCATGGATCCAACGACGTTCATCGTGCAGGACGACGAACGCGGCTTTTATTACATCAACCACCCCGATCATCGTGCGGTGGGCGAAGCATCGCTGTATGCCGTGTTCCCAAGTGCGGGCACGCGCCCGATTTTCCCCGAACTGCTTGCCGAAGGCTTGGAACCGCACAATGTAGACGCGCTTTATATGACCATTGGCAATCAGGGGACGGACAACACCGCCGTCGATATTTCTGATGTGTGGGACATCAAGATTAAATCGCTGCTGTGCCACAAATCGCAGATCGACGAGCGCGTCGTTCCGATGATCGAAGGCTGGGATAAAGCGACGGGTGAACAAATCGGCGTCGAACGCGCTGAAACGTTCCGCGTGCTGTATTTCAACCGTCCCGGCGATGAACAGCCCAAGAGCGACGTTGAAGTGCGAGCGCTTGAAGTGCCGGCGACGGCGTAAAGAGTCAACACAAAGGCGCAAAGAACCACAAAGACACAAGAGCAGTGTGCTTGCGTGTTTCTCTTTACCTTAGCGCCTTTGCGTTCGGCTTTTCACTTTTACACGTTACCCATCACTCGTCATTTTCATTTTTAATATCGCGCCCCAAAAAGTCGAGCGTCTGCTGTTCGAGTTCCCACATATCCAACTTCTCGCGCTCGCGTAATAACTGGCGCAGGTGCGGATAATCGGCAGTGAACTCTTTACTCCATTCGGCGGCGAATTTGCCCGCTTTAATTTCTTCGAGTGTGATCTCCATCAGCCGTTCCAGGCGTGTATCGTTGAAGCGCTCGTAGCGGCTTAGGATGCCGTACTGCGCGGGCAGCGAATTGAGTTTGAGCGCACCCATCAAGCCGTGCTGCGCCGCCAGGCGCAGGTAGTCCGATGTTTCGCCCGACAAATACAACTCGGTAAAAACCGCTTCGGCGGGGTAGCCCATGCGCAGTAATAGTTGTGCCGCTGTGATCACCGCGCGATGAAAGATGGGCAGCACGGCTTGCTGCAAGAACAAATCGAGTTCCGCTTCCGCTTCAAATTTAATTTCAATCGCGCCACCGTGCAGCGCACCGATCGCGCGGGCAAGCGCTAACACAATCCCCCAGGTATCGTGCGTCGCTTGCTGCCCGACCGCGACGAAACTGGCAAACCCTTCGCCCGTCAGATACCGATCGCGCACGGTTGCACCATTGGTGCGCGCCGAGACCAGACCGACATCGACAAACGGCGGCGCTTCGATGAATCCAAACGTGATATTGTAGGCACTGCTGAAAATCAGCGCGTGCCCTTTGCGTAAATGCGGCGTGACCTGTTCAAGATAAATCTTCGGCATCGCTTCATCGCGTAACAAGGGCATGATCACATCGGCACGGCTGACAGCCTCGCCAATTTCGGTCAGAACGAAGCCTTCCGCCTGCACCAATGCGCGCCGTTCTGCGTTCGGTTCGCTCACCAACACATTCAAACCGCTGTCGCGCAGATTGAGCGCCACCGGTCGTCCCATGTTCCCATAACCGATAATGCTGATCGTCTTGCCATTCAGCACGCTTATATCGCCATCTTCTTCGTGATAAACGACGGTCATCGCTATAATCCAGGTGAAAGATGAAAGTTAAGAGTTCAAAGTCGGGGCGTGGTTTAGCGCGTCCGCTTGACCTGAACTGTATGGAGAGGATGATTCATGACTCAACAATATCGTGTCGTGCGCGCGGGCGCAATCCTGTTTCTGATCGCCATCATCACAGCGTGCGGATCGCTGCCTGGTCAAACCCCGACGGGGACACCGCGCCCGTTCGCCCGTTTTCGCGGCGAAGAAGTGGTGACAAGTCTCAGCGAAGCGGGGTTGGCGCTGGAGAATGTGCGGACTGATACCGCCGTCGGACGCGGCGCACCTGCTACCTTCAATACACGGCTGATCTTTGAAATCCCGCGCATCGCGCCGGGCGGCGGTCAAGTGCTGACGTTTCGCACGCTCGAAGATTTACAGACCTGGCAGGATTATGTAATCGGATTGCGCGGCAACCCAGAGACGCGGCGCACAGTTGTGTATGTGTACGTCAATCAAAACGCAATGCTGCAAATGAATGCGGATTTGACCAATCAAGAAGCGCAGGCGTACCGCGACGCATTTTTAGCGCTGGAATAACGATTGAACCACAGAGAACACAGAGGATACAGAGATTTTTTTGGATTTCTCTCCGCGTTCTCTGCGGTTCACACCTTGCTGCATGACGATGATAAACACGCCGACGATGATCACCGCCGCCGCGATCAAGGTGTCGCGCGTGAGCGTTTCGCCCGCCAGCACCGCCCCTAAAATGACCGCGATGACTGGGTTGACATACGCATAGGTGGTTGCCTGAGCGGGCGATACCACGCGCATCAGCCACACGAACGCTGAAAAAGCGAGAATCGAGCTGGAGAACGTGAGATGAGCGAGCGCGAACAGCGAGCGCGTCGAAATAATACTCAAATCGAGCCGCCCCGCGTCACCCGTGACGACGCTTAAGACCAGCAGCATCAGTCCACCCGTCAACAACTGCATTCCGGTTGCAAGCAGCGAATGCCGAGGCAAATCCGCACCGCGCGCGAACAATGATCCGCCCGCCCATGCCGCCGCCGCTATCAGTACGCATAACCCAAGCAGCGGATTAAACGCATTTGCACCGATGGCTTGCGCCGGGTTCATCAACGCAATAATGCCAATCGTGCTGAGTGCGATGCCACCTACGATGATGGCGCGCGGTCGTCCTGCGCCGCCCAGCCATTGAAAAATCACGATGAACATCGGCGTTGTGCCGATAATGACCGCCGCTAAGCCCGATGGCAGCCCGTTTGCCTGTGACCACGACAACAAGCTGTTGTTGACCAGGAATAACAATCCGCCAGCGATCGCCGCCGCGCGCCATTGACTCCGGGTCGGCGCGGGTGCGCCGCGTGCGCGCGTCCACCCGATCAGGATCAAGCCTGCGATGGTGAATCGAACGCCGGGCATCAGAATCGGCGGCATGGTTTCGACCGCGAAACGAATAGCGATGTAGCTTGATCCCCAGATCAAAAAGACCGCCGCGAACGCGAGGATGATCAGCCAGCGCGCGGGACGCGGCGATAAATTGTCGGTCATACAAGCATATCTCTTACGGGCATGGCGCGAGCGCCGCCCCTACACAAACGAGGATAGGTGCATTGTAGCGCTGTAACATCATTACCCCATGAACCATTGCAGACCACCAACGGCGGCTTGGCGTATCGGGTCGATAAAGCCGCATAAAACGCGGTAAAATCAAGCGATTGATTCGATTTACCTAATGGAAATACAAGCTCATGCCGACCATCAACTTAATCACCGAAATTCCGGGTCCAAATAGTCTGGCGCTCGCCGCCCGCCGCGAAGCAGCAACGCCACGCGGCGCGAGCAAAGCGTCCGCGCTCGGTGTCGAGCGCGCACAAGGTGCGACTGTCACCGATGTTGACGGCAATACACTGATCGATCTGGCGGGCGGCATCGGCACGCTGGCGGTCGGTCACTGCCCGCCCAACGTGGTCGAAGCGCTGCACATGCAGGCAGAAAAACTGATCCATTTTTGCGCGATTGTCGGCACGTATGAGCCGTATGTGCGCGTTGCCGAACTGCTCAACGAAGTCACGCCGGGCGACCACGCCAAAAAGACGATTTTGCTCAACAGTGGCGCAGAAGCGGTCGAAACGGCGGTCAAAATCGCGCGCGCAGCGACCGGACGCGGCGCGATCATCGTCTTTGAAGGCGCGTATCACGGGCGCACCAATTTGACGTTGGCGATGACGAGCAAATACAGCTTGTTCAAGAAAAGTTTCGGTCCGTTCGCGCCAGAAGTGTATCGGCTGCCGTTCCCAAACCTGTACCGCCGTCCGAGCGGGATGACCGAAGACGATTACGTCGATGCGGCGATCAAACAGTTGGAATATGCGTTCACGGCACAGGTCGATCCGTCGGCAGTCGCGGCGATTGTCATCGAGCCTGTACAGGGGGAAGGCGGTTTCATCGCCGCGCCGCCCAAATTCCTGACGCGCATTCGCGAACTGTGTACCGAACACGGTATCGTCATGGTCGCGGATGAAATTCAGTGCGGTTTCGGGCGCACCGGGCGGCTGTTCGCGGTCGAGCATTACGGAATCGTACCCGATTTGATCATCATGGCGAAATCATTGGCGGCAGGGATGCCGCTCAGCGCCGTGACCGGGCGCGCCGACCTGATGGACGCGCCGCATCCCGGCGGGTTGGGCGGCACCTATTCGGGTAATCCACTCGCGTGTGTGGCGGCAATCGAAGCCATTCAGATGATTCGCCAGCCTGAATTTTTGAAACGCGCGGAAGAAGTCGGCGGGCGTATACGCGGACACTTGCTCGATTTGCAGCGTCAAGCGCCGTTGATCGGAGATGTGCGCGGGGTGGGCGCGATGATATTGATGGAACTGGTCAAAAATCCGTTGAGCAAAGAACCCGCACCGACCGAAGTTCAACAAATTATCGCGGCGTCGCTCAAACGCGGCGTGATTGCGATCCGCGCGGGCATTTTTACCAACTGCATCCGCTTTTTGCCGCCGCTCACTATCAGCGATGAGCAAATTGACGAGGCGATGACCGTTTTGGCGGACTCTGTGCGCTCGGTAGAAGATGCGCGCGCGACCGCGACCGTGGCAGTCGTTTAAGCTGGTTGTCGGGGCATAGGCATCGTGCTATGCCCCTAGATGAAGGAGCTATTTCTCATGGTCGCTTTACACCTGACCGGACGCATCACCGAAGACCGTCAACTGATTATCGATCTGCCCGCCAACGCGCCGATTGGCGCTGTCGATGTCGTGATTCAGCCACAAGCGCAACCTGAACCCGAACCAGATGCCGATACACTTGCTGAATGGCGCGCCAGACGTGAATATGTACGCGAAAAGATGCGCGCGGCAGGCATACTTGGTGAAGCGCATATGACGCTGGACGCTATAGAACTCCCAGACATCAAATTGCCGCTTGAACTGCCGCCGGGTGCGCGTGCATCACTTGACTATATCAACGAAGATCGTGAGGATCGGGTGTGAGTAATTATTTCTTTGATACCAGTGCGTTAGCAAAGCGCTATTTCCCTGAGATCGGTTCTTGGTGGGTTCAAAGGATTACACAACCTTCCGCGAACCACGTCGTCATCATCTGCGAGCTAACACCTGTAGAGTTTTACTCAATTCTCGGACGCCGCCAACGCGATCAATCACTGACTTCATTAGATTCTGCTGAAGGTTTACAGGTTGATAACCCGCTTCTTTATCCATAAATCAGACTTGCAACGTGCCTACAGCGCGCACGTATAATCAATATCTATTCGTTCGTGTTGTACGAGGTCACGCGCTTGACACTTCCACCCCCTACCCCAACCACACTACCAGAGGACGACGATCTGTCGTTGATCCCACTGCAAGACGAGATGACATCGCCGCACTACGCGCCGCCCGCGCAAGTTAATCGTGATCGTGGTGGTTGTCGCGGCTGTTTGTATGTGGTCGGCGGCGGATGCGGCTTGATCGCGCTGTTGGTCATCGCTGTGATCGCACTGACGATCATCCTGCCGACAGCAGCCGTGAGCGGCTTGCTCAATGGCATCGGGCAAGCGCTCGGCGTCGAAGCGCCGCCTGTCGCCAGCATTACCAGCACCCAGTCAATTGTCACCGGCATCGAGCCGCTGGGTCAGTTGGTCAGCGTCAGCGTGCAGTTGGCGCAGGCAGATGTGCAGGTCAGCATTTCGCAGGGTTTCGCCGGGTCGTGCGGGTATACCGCCAACCATGTGGCGCAAGGTGCAATCGAAGCAGGCGTCGATTTAACCGGCATCGACGCCGACGATCTGATCTTCGACGAGGCGCGCGATGTGTATGTACTCACGATCCCCGCGCCCGAACTCACGTCGTGCCGGGTCGATTACATCCGTCAATACGAAGTCAACGGGACATTATGCGCGGTCGATGCTGACGAAGCGCGCTTGCTGGCGAATTATGTCTCGCTGATCGGGTTTCGGAATACAGCATTAGAAGGCGGGATTTTAGCGCGCGCCGAAAACGAGACGCGCATTATTTTGAGCAATTTCGTGCGCGCGCTGACAGGTGCAAATGTCGAAGTCGTATTCGAAATACCCGCACTTTCAACCGCCGAACCGACGGACGAGCCATACACGGCGAGCTGCGCGCCTGTTGCACCGCTTGGCTGGTATCAAAACGAGCGCGGCGAGTGGTTGAAGAATTAAACGCCCACTTTAGACCGTAAGCGCAGAAGTAGTCACATGCACTCGTGTGCCAAGCCGCGCCAAAAAGTCACGCAATAGTGACCACGAAAGTGGAAAACCCGGTGCGTCTGCGGCAGCGAGATAGGTAAGGATGTCGATCAAGACATCCTCGTTCGGAATATCGATGTCGCTTTCGATCACATCGATCAACATCTCTTCCGCCCATGTGACTAACTCTTGTTCGGTTATATCACCGTTTACATGTACTAGAATTTTTTCGATCAGTTCATTTTGAACGTTCATTCACCCGTATCCTCATCGAACTCAAACTGTTGATGTCCATTGTCAGTCGGATATTTTTCATGTACCGCAATCAATCGGTCTTGATCGTCATAAATTTCCTGCACGATTAGCATTGTGTTTTCTGATGCGTCTGCTTCCTGGACATATCGTGCATAGCCGCGCTTTTTACCTTTACGAAAACGGTAGTAACGTCGCCCACCGCTCGGAAGATCATCCCACTGAGGAAAGCGACGCTCATTGCGGGCGCGAGACGCCATCTACGATGCGCCGTGCCGCAGCAGCACGCGCGGAATCGTCATCATAAGGATTTGCGCGTCCATGCCCATCGACCAATTTTCGATGTAGTAAATATCGAGCAAACACATTTCGTCGAACGGAATTTCGCTGCGCCCGCTCACCTGCCATAAGCCCGTCATGCCCGGCTTGACGACGAGCCGCTGCATATGCCAGGGTTCATACAACAGGACTTCATCCGGCGTTGGCGGTCGGGGACCGACCAGGCTCATTTGCCCAGTCAGCACATTGAGCAAGTTTGGCAGTTCGTCCAAACTGGTGCGCCGGATGAACTGCCCGACACGGGTGATGCGTGGGTCATCTTTGAATTTTGGGCGGCGTGGATCATCGCCGTATTGTTGTGTCAGTTGACTGCGCAATTTATCCGCATCAGGAATCATGCTGCGAAACTTGTACATGCGGAAGTGCTTGCCGTTTTCGCCCACACGCTCCGCCGAATAAAAAACCGCGCCCTGTCCTTCCAGGCGAATCGCCAATGCGACCAGCCCAAACAGAATCAACCAGATCGGTGCTGCCACCACAATCAGCGCGATATCAACGGCGCGCTTGAACAGCCTGTTTGTGCCTTTAAGCGGTATATGCCCGTTCATGTGCAGCAGCGGGATACCATCCAGGTTTTCGACCTGCACCTGGCGCAAATTCAGTTGAAATACGTCGGGGATGACGCTGACTTCGATGTGTTCACGCTGACACAGGCGGATCAAACGCACGATCTGATCATGATGACTCCACGACATCGCCAAAATCACAGCGTCGATGCGATGCTCACGCAGTTTATCGCGTAAATCGTCCAAGCCGCCTAACCCACGCACGCGCCCCATATCCGCCGCCGCCAAATCGGGATTTTCATCGACATAACCGACCGGCACATAACCAATATCACGGCGTGCCAGCATCGCGCGCAGCACCGATTTGCCAACATCGCCCGCGCCAACGACCATGACACGCTGCACGCCGATACCCTGTTTACGCAGGCGCGCGCGTACGATCCGCAGGATTGCCCGTGACGACGCCAGCAATATAATCGTGATTCCTGCGACGTAGATCATCATCAGGCGGCTGAACACGAGCGGCTGCAAAAAGAAGCTGAGCGCCAACGTGACGACCGTCGCATTGGTGATGCCATTGATGATCGTGTACACCTCATCGAGCCACGAGCGCCCACGAATCGTCTTGTACAGCCCTAAACCGCGATAGTTGACGTACAGCCACAGGATATAGATCAGCGCATACGGCAAATAAGGCTCGAACGCGGAACGGTTGAACTCTAAGACGGGGCGGAGAATTTGCAAGTCGTAACGGACGATGTATGCCAGCACAAATGCCAAAATCACGAGCAGCACATCGAGCGCGGGCATAGCGAGTGAGGCGATAAATCGTCGTAAACGGGGTTGTTCGGTCATAAAATTTTCTGATAACTGCGCACCGTTTGGCGCGCGGTTTCCTGCCAGGTAAATTTTGCCGCTTGTTTCATGCCGTGTTCATGTGCCAGTCGTCGCCATTGATCATCGTCGAAGGCGCGGTTCAGCGCCACACGCCACGCTTCAGTATCATGTGACGGCACACGGATGCCCGTACTGCCCACGACTTCGGGCAAACTCGACGCATCGCTGACGATAACCGGCGTCCCGCACGCCATTGCTTCTAAAACGGGCAGCCCGAAGCCTTCAAATACAGATGGATACAAGAACACTTCTGCGGCATTGTACCAGAGCGAAAGCGCTTCTGTAGGGATAAACCCAACAAATTGTACGAACTGAGACAGGTTGAGCCGCTCGACCGCCGCAAAAATTGGTGCCGTATCCCACCCGCTGCCGCCACCGATGATCAACGGCAGCCGCTTACTGGGGTCAATCCGCGCATAGGCTTCAAACAGCGTGACCAGATTTTTGCGCGGTTCAATGGTGCCGATGAACAGCCAGAATCGTTCGGGCAACTTATTGGATCGCCTGAAGGCAATTATCGCGTCGGCTGGGAGCGGGCGAAAAACGTCTGCGTCATATCCTGGCGTCGCGATATCGATTTTGTCGGCGGGCGTCCCAAGCGTCGCCGTCAAATCGCGCGCGGTGCTTTGCGAAATGGCGATGACACGACGCGCACGCTGAACGGTGAGCGGCGTCAGCCAGCGCAGATAGAGTCGGCGCATCGTCGTCAGCCGTTCGGGATAATGCACAAAACTTAAGTCATACACAGTGACGACCGATGGCAGCAGCAGGGCGAGCGGTGACGCAAATGCCAGCGCGTGATACAGATCGAATCCGCCGCGCGCCAGTGAAAACGGCTGGATCGTTTGCTCCCACACAATACGACGCGCGGGCGACTCGGTATCGAACGACGCACGGCGTAAAGTCAGGGACTCATAAGTGCGTGTGTTCGCGCCGCCGACGAACGCTGTAAACCGCCAGTCATCCGGCGCGGCGGCGGGCAAATGCCGCAACAAGCCGTCGATGTAGCCGTGTATACCCGCCGACCGATAACCCGGTTTGCCCGAAAGTAAATGCGCGTTGAGCGCGATGTGTACAGCCAAAATGATAACCACAGAGAACACGAAGAACACAGAAGATGAATCATATCATGTTCTGGCGCGCGTTTTGCGATATAGTGCATCCTCTCTTTGCGACTTGAATTTCGCTATCGTATGCGGCGTGTTGATTGGATCAAAATCACAAAATATGACTGCCATCCGTTTCACCCTCGACAATATCGTCAGCGCTCATGAACGTGGGCGCGTACCAGTCGGTTATATCACCCAAATTGCATGGTCGCCCGATGGCACGGTGCTGGCAGTCGCGCATGGGAGCGGCGTCTCGTTATGGCACGATGGATTTGGTGGCGCGCCGACTGGGGTGCTCGATCATCCTGCGCCTGTCAAAAGTATCGCCTTCAGCCCGGATAGTAAAGTGTTGGCGACAGGCAGCAGTGATACGCAGGTGCGCTTATGGCTGCTGGCATCAGGCACATCGCTGTTCGTCATGCGCGGACACACCGATACCGTCAACAGCGTCGCTATCAGCCCCAACGGGCGCGTGGTCGCCAGTGGCAGCGCCGATCATACAATTCGACTGGTCGATTTGATGGATAGTCGCGGACTGACTCCGCTGCTTGGTCACAACGACGCCGTAAAAGCGGTGGGTTTTACGGCGGATACGCAGTCGATCATCACTGGCTCTGCCGACGGTACGATTCGCGTGTGGGCGCATCAAGCGGCTGAGCCGATAGTGACCCATACGTATGAAGACGGCGTGCGCGCGTTCGCCGTGTCGCCAGATGGTGGTTCGCTCGCTGCGGCGCTCAAAAACGGGCGTTTGATTGTGAGCGGTGTCATGGTTAATTTTCTCCATTGGGGAAAAGATGCCCATGATGGCGGCGTCGATTGTGTCGCGTTTAGTCCCGATGGGTCGCTGATTGTGACAGGCGGGCGCGATCATGCCGTCAAAATCTGGGACGCGGCGACGGGCGATTTGCTCACGACGTTGGAAACGCACACCAAACCGGTGTTGAGCGTGGCGTTCAACCCTGCCGGAACGATGCTGGTGAGCGCGAGTGGCGATAATCAAGTCGTGTTGTGGGGGGTGTCGTAGCAATGTTTACGGATTGTCTGCTGCGTATCGAGTGACGTTGTCATCGTATCCATGCGCATCGTATAAAATCCGTTTTCGGGTTACGGTTGATGCCGAATGACTTTATAGACAATCGCCGCGCTCATGGCTATACTGTCTTCAGTTATCGAAATCACCTATATTGGATTTACCGATGCAATCGACCCCTCCATTCGACACGACCCTACTTGAATTGATCCGCTGCCCGGTTGCCGTGCATTACAAAGATCACGGCGATGACCCCGGACGGCTGACGCTGGTCAAAGATGCGTGGCTGGTGTGCGAAGACTCCGGCTACAAATACCCGATCCGCAATGGCATTCCGGTGCTGTTGATCGCAGAAGGTGAAAAGTGGAAAGACACGGCGGTGGACGATTTACCTGTACCGCCCCCCGCTTAACATGCGCTATACTCAGGTCACTTTAGCCGACGGCGCGCGGCGCTGACTTCTAAGCGAGAAAAGTTCATGGCGGACGTGATGTCTCACGAAGCTCCGATATACCAAGCGGCAGCGCTGCCTGTGGATGCGCCGCCTAAACTGATCGGGCGCGATACTACTCTCGCGCGTGTCTACACCCACCTCAAAGACAATAAAGCCGTGCTGATTTATGGGGCGTCTGGGGTCGGCAAAAGCGCCGTCGCCGTTACACTTGCCAGCGCTTATACAGAACTCCCTGGTGGATCGCTGTGGTTGAACATCGATCAACCAAGCTTTGCTGAACTGATCATCCGTGTCGGACGTGCTTACAACCTGACGACGGTCACCCGCTCCGATAATCCGGTTGCATTTGTGGGTGCGGTCGCATCGACGCTTACCCGCGAAAAACCGTTGATCGTGCTGGATGGCAAAATCAGTGCCGAAACCGCCGAAGAATTTGTCACACGGTGCGCGGTCGGCTTGCCTGTCCTCATCCTCAACGAGGATGACATCGACGGGTCGTGGCTCAAATTTCCGCTCAACGCGCTCGAACCCTCACAAGCAGGCGCATTGTTCCGCGCCACCGCCGATTTAGCAAGCGCACCGCCGGAAGAAGTGAACGAGCTGGTCGCGGCGCTCAATTACACGCCGTATGCGCTGGTAGTCGCGGCGGGTCATATTCGCGCCAATAAACAAACCGCCGCTGATTTTAGAAACGCGCTGCCCCCTGCTGGTGCAAATGTCAATCCTTCTCTGCTCGCGCTGACAGTCGCGTTTCGCGGCTTGAACAATGCGTTACAAGGGTTGCTGCTGGTCTTGGGTGCAACACAGCGTGGCGCAGCATCCGCCGAACTCATCAGCCTGATCGGCAGCGCGCCAACCGAGACGATCAATCAGGCGATGAGTTTGCTCGTCGCGCGGCATTTGGTCGTCAAGACCGAACGTTATGCCATGCCCTATTATCAATTGCACCCGATCACGCACGCTTTTGCTAATAGTTGGCTGCGCGGGTCAGGACGTTTAGACGGATTGCAAACCAAAGCGCGCGAAGCGACGCTCGCTTACGCGCGCAAGTACAGCGCGGCTACGCCAGAGGCGCACGATCATTTGTCGGCAGAAATGGACACGTTCTTAGCCGCCGCCAAAGCTGCCGGTGATGCGGGCGACCGCGATTTTGGCAGACAGTTGATCGCGATTTTGCTCGGCGCGGGTGATTTTTTCAACGCGCGTGGCTATGTCTATGAACTGGTCACACTGCAAAAATCATCGTCGGCTTCAAGCGTCGCGTTTCCGCACGATACCACATCTACAGGCGCTTATACGCCCGTCGTCATCGATGAAGATGACGAAGAACTGATCGATGATCTGCCCGCGCCAATACGCGTCATCGAGGATGACGAGGATTTGGACGATGACTTCGACGAGGACGACGACTTCGACGACGACATCGATGAAGAACCTGTACTCCAGCGTTCGTTGTTTGGCGCGCCCGCCGCGCCGCTCGTCACCAGCGCGGCGGCATTGCCGCTTCCGTTCGACGACGATGAAGACCTCGACGACGACGACGATGAAGACTTCGACGATGAATTAGAAGATTTGGACGACGATCTGCTGTTGACCGATGATGACGAAGAAGACGCCATCCCCGACGAAGCCGTGCAAATTCGCGCGCAAATCGTACAGGCGCGCCACGACAATGACCGCAAGAAACAAGCGGGCAGTTTGATCGCACTCGGCAATTTGCAGCGGACGCGCGGGTTAGAAAACGAAGCGATGGCGGCGTTCTCGGAAGCACTGGCGGTACAAGAAAACCTGAACGACGACGCGACGCTGATCGGCGTATTGACCAACCTCGCAGAACTGGCACAAAAGACCGAGAATTATCAGGCGGCGGCGCTGTATTCGGCGCGCGGCGCGAATCTTGCCGATAAGCTTGAAGATGACGCGCTGCATACGCGCTTGCTGATTTTGTTGGGCGATGCGCGCCAGCAGTTGGGCGAAAGCAAAGACGCGGCGCGGGCGTATCAGCGCGCGCTCGATGTTGCACGCACGGCGGACGATGCCCGCAGCGAGGCGATGTTGTTGTTCAAACTTGGTTACGCGTATCTCGATGACAGCGACCCGAATCAGGCGATCCAGTCGTGGGAAGAAGCGCTGTCATTGTTCCGCAAGCAAGAACGGCGTGATTATGAAGGGCGCGTACTGGGCGGACTGGGCGCGGCGTACAGCGAACTCGAACGCTGGTCAGAAGCGATCAATTTTCACACCAGCGCGCTGCATATCGCGCGTGAAGTCAAAGATAAAGAAGAAGAACTGCTGCAATTGAGCAATCTTGGGTATGCGGCAGTGCAGGCGCGCCAACTCGGTCAGGCGGTGCTGCGCTATCGACAAGCGTTGTATCTGGCGTATGCCAACGACGATAAACAAAATATCGTCGGCACGACGGTCGATCTGGCGCGACTACTGGTAGAAAGCGCGCGTCATTTGGCGATTGCCGAACTGTTGATCGATGATGCGCTCGAAGTCGAGCCGACCAGCCGCGACCTCAAACGTCTGAAAGAGCGCATCGAAGACGAGCGCGAGGCGATGGGCGACGATATCCCCGAACAAGCCGCTGTTGCAGGGTCAGCGAAATTGTACGCCGAAAATGCGTATGCGATGTTGGAGCAGTAGGCGAGGATAGCAAAACAATGAGTCGGATTCAGATGGGACACCCTGAGGGAGAAAAGACGCCGAAGCGCGTTTTTCTCCCCTTCTCTCTGAGGGAGAAGGGGTCGGGGGATGAGGGCTGGTGAACATTCGAGATTCACTGAATTTAGCCACTTCATCAATACCTACGTCCACGAGGCGTAATTAGACGACGTTGGACTCCATCGACTGAGCCAAAGAACAGCGCTACATCGGCAGCCAGAAGCCGAATGTACTCCCCTGACCGATTTCGCTCTCCACCCACACCTCGCCTTGATGACGCTCGATTATCGTTTTAACCAGGCTCAAGCCTAGTCCACGCCCTTCCACCGTTTCTGTTCCTGGCTGGCGCGCGCGAAAGAACGATTCAAACAGACGCGGCAGCATCTCTTGTGGAATACCGATGCCAGTATCCTTGACGATAAAGTACAGACGATCAGCCTGGCGATAACTGGTCACTTTAATAGCGCCACTTTCTGGCGTGTACTTGACGGCGTTGGTGATCAGGTTTTCCATCGCCTCGCGAATCAAGAACGGATTGACGCGCACGCCGTGCAAATCGTCCAGCCGCAAATCTGCCGATAAATCCTGCTTCTTGCTATCGACCAACGGACGCATATTGTTCAGCACCGTCATAATCAGCGCGCGATAATCGACCTGCTGATGGAGTTCGAGCGGCGACGTGCGAATTTGTTCGACGCGGATCAAATCATCGAGCAAGCCGCGCATTTTGTCGGTCGATTTTTCGATCACGTTCAAATATTCCTGGACTGCCGGAATTTCTGGCGTGTCGAGCGCGATCAAATTGGCATAGCCGACGACCAATGCCAACGGCGCGCGCAAATCGTGCGAGGCTAAACGCAGCGTCTCGTCTTTGAAGCGCGCTAAATCGCGCATGGTCGTAATATCGCGCATGATGACGACATAACCGGCGCGCTGCGCGTGCGGCGCCACGCTGCTCCACACCGATACCGACGCCAGATAATCTTTGCGCTGCTGTTCCGAACGGACTTCAAACGACCAGTTTTGACCAATCCGCGCGGGGCTGGACGTGATCTCGACGATCTGCGTGAGCGCACTATCGATGTGCGCGAGTGATGACAGGGTTTTGCTGACCAGATTTTCGCCATCGGCATCTTCATCCAACAAGCGCGCGGCTTCATCGTTGACGAGTAAAATATGCCCGGTCTCGTCCAGAACCAGTAAAAAGTCGGGGATCGCGCGGATTACTGCTTCAAGCTGGCGGCGCTGCTGCAACATGCGCTGAAATAACTGCGCGTTACGAATCGCGATCGTCGCCTGATTAGCGATGATGGTCATCAACTGCAAATCGGCGTCATCGAAATGACCCGGCTGACGATGCAGCAGCGTGAGCGCCGCCAGCACTTTATCACCCTGAATCAGCGGCACGCACAGCGCCGAACGTGCATTCGATGTGCTATCGGGGAACGTAAACCAGCGATCATCCAGTTGAGTATCGGCGATGACCGCCCCCTGTTGATGGCGCACCACCCACCCCGCCAACCCGCGATCGAGTACGCGCTTTGCCAGCTTGACCGATTCTTCACCATCGAACTTTTCGGTGAACTTGCTATCCGGTTGGTGACGAATGACCATGTTAGTCCATTCGCCTTCGCTTTCGGGCGGCACGAGCAAGCTGGCGCGTTCTGCGCCTAAGGCGCTCGCAGTCAATTCGATCATGCGCTCCAACAAGCGCTCACGGTCGAAAGTGGTCAACATCTGTGAAATCTGCGCGAGGAGTGCAAAGTCTTCGGTACGTGATCGTGGCTGTAATGCTGCGCTTTTCATACGTCGCTCAACCTATCAAAAACTAAACCATAAGTGAAACACAGACACAGTAGTTCGGCAAGTTCATATTTTCAAACCATCTCATACGATCATCACTCACCCTAACAAACATAGCGTCTATGCGACTACGTAAGAGACATTATTCGCGCGCCATCTCTGTAATATATCACATGCTACGGTTCAAAGGATCATCGATCATGAAACCTGATTTGCTGTTTGGACTCAACATTAACCCTGAGCTTGATGCAGCATTCGCAGCAGCCTTCTGGAAAAAAATGCCGAATCCTAATCCGCGCTAATTTTGGAGAATATGAAAATGCTTCGTATACGTGTAGATTTCAGTGCCATGACACCCGACGGAAAGCGAATGCCAATTAATGACTACATTCAACCAAATTTACAGGAATTTTTCGTGGGGCGACGTGTGGTCGTGTACGAACCGGAAGACTTAGAAGTGGAGGCTGTCTTAGAAAAATCCATTTTAGAAGACGGAAGAGAAGTCTGGTTTGCTGTACCAGATTGGTGAACCAGACGCGACCTTTCGTGATATAGCAAGGTTGTAACTTTAATATAGTCCATCTCGCTGACAGGGATTGCTGCATGAGTGGCAATCCCTGTTTATTCATACTCGGTTGAAAGAAAGTTGGTGTCTTATGTCCCTTCAGCCTCAGCCCATCCCTGCGATTCCCGACCTGACTGCAAAAATCGCCCGCCGTGCGTTTCGCAAGGCAATGTCTATATGCAGATGCAGGATACTTTGAAGGGTACCTTTCCATTGCAGAGCAATCCGACCTTTAACTGTTGACCTGCAACCAGGATGGTGCAAGACGGCTTGGGCAGCGTCGTCGATAACACGATTACGGTCTTGTGGCGCGCACACAGTTATATCTGCGCGCAGTAACAAAACGGGGATGGGCATATCTGCTCATCCAAACTCCCTAACCGACGATTCCCCGTTGCACCTTCCGCCGCGCTCGCGTTTGCGCTACATTTTGGACAGTTCACTTTTGGAGACCTGCCCAATGCTCAAACGCATTCTATTTCTTACGCTCATCGCGCTGCTGGCGCTGCCTGTGTTTGCCCAGTCCGACGCGGTACGCATCGATTTTCCGCCACCGTCGTTCGTGGTGAGCGGCGTCGTCACGGTTTACGGTGATATCGCCGTCGATGCGACACTGTTCCGTTCCTATATGCTCGAAATCACCGACTCGACTGCCGCCGACGCTGCGTGGACGCCAGTCACGCTCAATCAGCGGGCAATCCGCACCGACGGCATTCTCGGCGTATGGGATACCACCCGCGTACCCGATGGCGTATATCGGCTGCGCGCCAACGTCTTTTTGACCGACGGCACGAGTGTCAACGCCGAAGTTGGCGACATCGAAGTCCGCAACGCGGGCGCATCTGCGCCGCGCCCGACGACCGCTGCCGTCACCGCCCCGACACAACCCGCCGTCGAAGTTATCCCGACCGAAGCGCCACCAACGATTGTACCGCGCCCAGTCGTGCAAAATCCGCTGCCGATCCCAGTCGGCGGTCAGTTGGATCAATTCGACGACGAAGCGATTGCCGTCATGCGCGAGGCGGGCATGACCTGGATCAAGTGGCAAATTCCATTTGTCTTGAACGACACCAACTTGATCAACGTCGCCCGCGACCGTATCAACTACAGCCATGAGAACGGCTTTTTCGCGCTCATAACGGTCAAAGGCAGCAAAGACGATCTCGCCGCGCTTGGTGGTGAAGCATACTTCCCGCTGTACGCCGCGTTCTTGGGCGAAGTCGCCGCGCTGCAAGTCGATGCGGTGCAGGTCTGGAACGAAATGAACCTCGACCGTGAATGGCCCAACGGACAAATCGACCCGGTCTTGTACGTCGATCTGCTGCGCCAATCCTATGAGGCGATCAAGGCGGTTGACCCCACCGTGCGTGTGATCACCGGTGCGCCCGCGCCGACTGGGGCAGAAGGCGCGTTTGGGCTGGACGCCGTTTGGAACGACGACCGTTACTATCTGGGCATGGCGAACGCGGGTGCGGCGCAATACTCCGACTGCATCGGCATCCATTACAACGAAGGCATCCTGCCGCCAACCTCGTTGGGCGGTGATCCGCGTGGTGAATACCCGACCTATTATTTGCCGTACATGATCCGGCGCGCGGAGTATCCGTTCACGCTCGGCGGCGGCACTGGGGCGCCATTGTGTTTCAGCGAACTCGGTTATTTATCGCCCGACGGTTATGGTCAGCTCCCGGATGGTTTCGCCTGGGGCGCGAATACCAGTGTGAGCGACCAAGCCGCCTGGCTGCGTGACGCAATCCTGTATGCGGCGTCGCAGACGGATGCCGATATCCAGTTGTTGATCGTATTCAATGTCAATTACACGCGCTTCATCGATAACGATCCGCAAGGTGGTTTTGCCATCATCCGCCCGGACGGTAGCTGCCCGGCGTGTGAAGCAATCGCCGAACTCCGCAGTTCGTAGACCCAACTATCTTTCCGCAGGGGCATGGATATGCCATGCCCTTTAGGGTCAGGTTGAGTTTCCTCAATCATTATCGATAATTGAAACGTTGACCATGCCGCCGACCGCGTTATCCCACACCGAAACGGCGAACGTGCTGTCGGTGCTGTGTGTGATCATGCGCGCCATCGGTGACGCTTCATCGAGCGTATCGTTGACGGCGCTGACGGTAAACGTGCGTCCTGTATTCCAATTGCTACCGCTCAACTGGCGCGATGTCGGACTTATGCTGATCTGCGCCGCGTCGTATGTGAGGTTGATCGTCACAATCTCACCGGGTGCAGGTGCGGCGCTTAAGCGCACGGTATAGGTCACACTTGTGCCGCCTTCGGTCACGCTGATGCTGGTCGGACTCGCGTTGACGAACACGCTCGGCGTCGCAGTACGGGTCGGCGTGCGCGTTGGGGTACGGGTTGATGTGCGGGTCGCAGTCGCGGTAGCCGTGCTTGTCAGCATGGCGCCTGGCGTGTTCGTGCGTGTAGATGTCGGTGTCAATGTACTGGTCGCCGTGAGCGGGTCATTATCGATGATGCTCACGCTCAAATTGCGGACGATGCCTGCATACGCCGACCCGCCGATATTACTCGTGGCGGTGTGCGGCGGCGTGCGCCCCATCGGTGAGGTTTCATCGATGCTGTCATCGATGGCGCTGATCGTAAACGTGATCCCGCTGCCCCAATTGGCGGCGGTCAGCGTGCCACTTGTCGGCGTGATGAGCAATTGTGACGTATCAAAAGACGCCGTGATAGTCACGTTTTCGCCTGCCTGCGGCGCGGTGGCAAGGCGCACAGTATAAGTGACGGCAGGCTGTCCTTCCGTCACCGTTATGGAGTCGGCTGAAAACAACAGACCCGGCGAACCGAGCGTTCCTGTTGAGGTGCTGGTAACGGTTGCCGTCCGCGTCGCTGTAGCCGTATTCGTGGGCGTCGCTGTAGCCGTGTTCGTGGGCGTAAATGTCATTGATGGTGTTAGGGTATTCGACGGCGTGCTGGTCGGCGTGGCGGTGGCGGTTGGCGTCGCCGTCGCTGTGGCGGTGGCGGTTGGCGCAGCCGTGTTCGTGGGCGTGAATGTCATTGATGGTGTCGGGGTATTCGACGGCGTGCTGGTCGGCGTTTCTGTCGGCGTGGCGGTGGCCGTCGCCGTCGCTGTTGCGGTGGGTGTGCGTGTCAGCGTCGGCGTGCGCGACACCGTCGCTGTAAACGTGAACGACGCCGTACGTGTTGCTGTTGGCGTGCGCGACACCGTCGCGGTACGTGTCAGCGACGGCGTAAGTGTTGCTGTCGCCGTGCGCGTTGCTGTCGCCGTATTGGTGCTCGTCGATGTCGGCGTCTCGGTCGCGGTTGCCGTTGGCAAATCGGTCGCGGTGTTGGTAGCGGTTTCGGTCGCGGTTTCTTGCGCGTGAGCAATGAAGGGCACGCACAACATCACTACAACCGCCAAAAGGATCGACAGCGGACGTTTCAAGTTCATAAACTCACCTTTGGGCAACACACACATGATGACTATAATGTAGTAATAGTCTATCACATCGTCTGGTTAAATATGTTAAGGCTATTCGTTGTAGGCAGCTTGTGAAGGCTTTCTAACCAACAGGGAATTTATGCGTCTGGCTCGACGATGTATCCCGCTCCTGGTCTTTGTCACGCTCACGCTGACGGCGTATGCCCATCTCGCATTCAGCGATCACATACTGGCGCGCGGCGATACATTCGCGTATTTCTACCCGTACTGGGAAGCGCGTAACGAAGCGCTGCGTCAAGGGCAACTGCCCTTATGGACGAACGATGTGTTTATGGGCGCGCCTTTACTGGCGAACAGTCAGCTCGGCACGTTTTATCCCCCTAACTGGCTGGTCGTCGGTCTATCCGCGCCAGACGGCGTGAAGATCAGCATTCTTATACACATCGTCTGGGCGGGGATCGGCGCGTATGGGCTGGCAAGGCGCGTGCTGCGCGTTGGTCGATTGTCCGCACTCGCGGCGGGCGTGATTTTTGCGTTCGGCGGTTATATCGGCGCACATGTCGAACAGATCAACCAGTTGCAAGGTATCAGTTGGATTCCGTGGGCATTCTGGGCGCTGTCGGCACTGCAACCAAAAAAACTCACCCCGCACGCGAGCGGTTCTCCTTTTCTGCGTCAGGAAAGGGGATTGGGGGGTGCGGTTTTGTTATCCCTCATCATTGCCCTCCAGTTTTTAAGCGGGCACACGCAGACTGTATTCATCACGCTGATTGGTTTGGGACTATATGCGCTGATGCAGCGCGGCGCGCGGCGGCGCTCAATCATCGGCGTGATCGTGGCGGGGATGATCGCGCTGATCCTGGTCGTGCCGCAGTTGATTCCCACGCTCGAACTCTCAATTTTGAGCAATCGTGGCGGCGGCTTGAGTCAAAACGAAGCGACAGCATTTTCGCTGCCACCATACCTGATCGGGCGCGGCTTGCTGCCCAGCTACGACACGTCGATTTTTACCGAATATATCGCTTATATCGGTGTGTTCGGTCTTGGTTTGGCGTTAGTCGGGGTGTTCATGAGGTCGCCCGTAAAAACAGGTGACGCTGACATGACTCCCAGGGGGTTGGGGCGTGCGGTGAAATGGAGTTGGCTCGTCCTTGCCATCGTCAGCGTGATCTTCGCGTTGGGCGTGTTCACACCCGTGTATTGGGAACTAACGCGCCTACCCGGATTCAATTTATTCCGTGTTCCGGCACGCTGGCTGGCATTGTTCGCGCTGAGCATGGCGATGCTGGCGTCGCTCGGCTTTGAGTCGTTGATGCGTGGACTACGCGTGCCGCCGCGTGCGCTGATCGCGTTTGTCGGGATCGTCGTCGTACAAATCGCGCTGGCGCTGATCACGCCGTCCACTATCACCGGCGCAGCGATCCCCGAACCGACGCGCTTAACGTTGGTCATATGGATTGGCACAGCGGTCGCATTCGCTGCGATGATGATCGGGCATGAATGGCTCATCGCGCGTCAAAAGCGGGCGGGTCAGGCATCACCCCTGCAAGTGCGCTTGAGGCAAATCGCACCGTATACGATGGTGGCGCTGCTGGCTGTCGAACTGGTCGCAGCGAACCGCGCGCTGCCGCACACCGAAACCGTGCCGCCAGACGTGTGGAGCGCGGAGCGTTTCACGGTTAGTCAATTACAGGCGTATCAGCAGGATCAAGGTGTGCCGGGTCGCGTGCTGAGCATCAGCAATACGTATTTTGATCCTGGCGACGCGGCGGTGCTGACCGCGCGCTATCGAGCAGCAGGCATGACCGATGTGCAAATTCGGCACGCGCTCAACGCGATCAAGCTGCAAGAAGTGGTGGCGCCGAATTTGTCGCTGGCATGGGGTATTCCGAGCATCGATGGCTATGACGGCGGCGTGCTGCCAAGCGAATGGTACACGCAGTTCAGCTCGCTGCTGCTGCCCGAAAACGCGCCGCGCACGGTTGACGGTCGTTTGCGCGAACTGCTGGCGCGCGAAGATTGTTTCGGTGCGTGCATTCCCGATCAACGCTGGCTGAACTTGATTGGCGTCGAGTATCTGGTCTTGGATAAGGTCTTTGACTTGTGGTACGAAGGCGTCGCCTATGATACGGGCTTGCCGCAAGTTTTGAGCGACAATACGAGCGCGACGTATGCTAATCCGCAGGCATTCGTCGCGGATGCCGTCGATATCGCGTATGTGAGCGCGGTCGGTGCCGGGGCGGGTCTCGATTTACCTGTGATCGTGGGGGCAGCATTGATCGCGTCTGAAAACACCCCGCCTATCGAGATCGGCGTCTTGGCGGCGACGCCAGTTTTGCGCGCACGGTATAGGCTCGACGAGATCGCCGCACCGGAAACAATCACGGTACAGGGGGATAGCGAAATCACAGTAATGGCGGTCACACTGGTCGATACGCGCACAGGTGATTTTCAGCAGCTTGCGCCTACTCCGTGGACACGGGTGTTATCCAGCGACATCAAAATTTATCGCAACGCCGATGTGCTGCCGCGCGCGTTTGTGTCGTATCAATGGGCATTGTTTGAGAATGATTACGATGGTACGGAAGCTGCGCTCACATGGATGCGACAGACCGATCTAGCGTCGGCTGTCGCGCTCAATCAAAATTATTTAGGAAGCGAATTGTTGAACTCAACAGCCCCACCAGCGCAAACAGCTTCAGTGGTTATAACCGAAGCGATCCCAGAACGATTCACGGTCAACGTCTCCGACTTGACGCAATCCGCCTTTCTCGTGATTTCCGAACCGTACTATCCCGGCTGGCTGGCGACCATCAACGGGCAACCCGCGCCGATTTACCGCGCCAATGTCATGTTTCGCGCTGTGCTGATTCCGGCAGGCGACAGCGAAGTCGTCATCGAGTATCGTCCGTTTTGGCTGCTGCCATCGCTCATCATCGGCGGCGGCGCATGGATCATCGTGCTGGGGTGGCTGGTCATCCATGGGCTAAGACGGCGATTCGCATGACTTAACAGCTCATCTTACGCAGATTGCCCTCACCCCCTGCCCCTCAGCCCTCAGGGTAGAGCGATGAAAAACCGTCGCTGCAGGGGAAGTCCTTCTCCCTGAGGGAGAAGGACTTAGGATGAGGGCAATCTGCGTAAGATAAACTGATAACTTATCCTGTGACTGGAACCCGGTTTAAGTCGCCTTCCAAAATCGTCACGAAGCCTGATGACACCCAGCCAATCGTATCGTTTCTAAACACGACCTGATACCAGGCATTATTGCCGGTGCGCCCGATCACGGGCAG
>JBBRAA010000036.1:0-34411 GCA_038207205.1 Aggregatilineales bacterium | reverse complement strand
TGTCGATCCACAGTGTGCGAATATCCCACGCGCGGTAAAACGCGGGCATCAGGTCGGGCGCGTACAAACTGGTATACACGGGCGACTCTGGGCACATGGCGACCAGCGTCTCCAACACATCTTCCGCGCCGCCGCGCTGGTTGAGCCAGTCATGAACTAAAGCGAGTTTCAAACCCTTGATTTGACCCATCATTGTTTGGAAGCCATTGAAGGTTGCTTTACCAGAAAAGCGCCGTAAAGCCCCTGTCTTTAGACATGGGGATATAAGGCGTAGGATTGTGCCTGTCGCTCAATTGTGCTACAATACGAGGAATGCCAGTCGCGGAGTTGACGCTCCCACTGGCTCTCCAACCTAGTGGGGTCAGAGCATGAGCGAGTCTAACACATACTTCAAAGCATTCAAATACTGTCTGTATCCGACGCCCGCGCAGGAACGACAGCTGTTCCTCGTGCTGAAGGTTTGTCGCCACTGGCACAACATGTGCGTTTCCGAACGTACATGGGCGTGCAAGGCTGTAAGCGCCGGATGTGAAGTGATTACGGTAAAGCCTGCCTACACGTCCAAATGCTGCTCGAACTGCGGCATGCTGTTTCAAGACTTCGACCTTTCGACCCATTGGGTTGATTGTGATTGCGGTCTAGCGCTAGACTGCGATCACAACGCGGCTATCAACATTCTCAATCGTGCTTTAATGCAAGACGGATGAGACGGATGGGACGCATCCGTGAACGATAACGTAGCGCCTCTACCAACGCCGTAAGGCGACGGTAAGCGCAAGCGTCGTTCAGAAGCCCCTGACTTTAGGCATGGGGAGCGTCACTGTAGCCCTTCTCCCAAAGGCGAAGTACCTCTCGATATTCGTCCCATGTACGCATGGTTTTAGCCTCAGCGATTGATCAGATCGAATCGCTGAGTAGCGTGGCACTATAACATATAAAAGCAAAAAACTGGGTTAGAAACCCAGTTTTTTGCTCACTTTATGCCGAAGGTGGGAGTCGAACCCACATGCCTGTTAAGCGCGATATTTTGAATATCGTGTGTCTGCCATTTCACCACTTCGGCTATTGTATTTTTTTTATACGACTTGCTTGCTTGAAACTATAGACTATAATAGCCAGCAATGAGCCAAATGTCAATGTCAATTTCGGAAAACGAGCAAGCGTTGATTCAGCAAGCGCGGCGCGGCGATGCCCCCGCGCTCGATGCATTTAACGTGCTTGTGCTTCGGTATCAGGACAGCGTATACAGTTTGTCAGTCCGTATCATGATCGACCCCGCCAGCGCCGACGACGTAACGCAAACGGCATTCATCACCGCCTACCAGCGACTCGATACGTATCAAGGCGGGTCGTTCAAAGCATGGCTGTTAAAAATCGCGGCGAATCAAGCCTACGATGAATTACGCCGCCGCAAACGTCGCCCGTCGGTATCGGTCGATGAACTTCCCGGCGCGGACAGCGATGACGGTGCCCCCCTGCCCGATGCCGCCGACACGCCTGAACAAATCAGCGAAGCCAACGAATTGCAGCGCGCGATCCGGTCGTGCATCGATAGGTTGACGCCAGACTACCGCGCGGTATTGGTCATGTGCGATGTCGATGCGTTTGACTACACCACGACGGCTGAAACGCTCGGCATCGCGCTCGGCACCGTCAAATCACGCTTGAGTCGGGCACGTTCGAACGTACGCGATTGTTTACGCGGCGTGCCGGAACTTTTGCCAATGCAATTTCGTCTTAAGGACAATGGGAAAATTTCGTAATAAACATGAGATGGTTTGGAACGTGAAATGCCTGACTCGCGCCCGCTAACCGAATTCGATTTCGAACTGCTGTCCGCCTACATCGACGGACAGCTTTCGGATTCAGAGCGGCAGCTTATTGAAACGCGGCTGGCGGATGAGCCATCATTAAGCGCCGCACTGGACGACAGTCGCGCGACAGTCGCATTGATCAAGCTGCTGCCGCCGACCCAAGCGCCGCGTAACTATACGCTGACGCCGCAAATGGTGAGCGCCAGATCACAGCCCGCGCACCGAGTCGTACCGTTCGCAAAGACGAGTGTATTCAGCGCCCTAAGCACGGCGGCGGCAGTCGTGTTATTAGTGATCGGGGTCAGCTTTTTGACGCAGAGTTCTGACCAAGAAAACGCAAACGTCGCCATGCTCGCCACATCGATCACCGCTCAGCCGTTTGAAGAAGCACAATCGAACGCGCGCGCCGCGAATACAGCACTCGCCGCGCCCGCCGAACCAACGCGCCCGATCAGCGCGACCAACATCGCAGAAGTCGATTCGCTTGCGCTAACCGACGCCGCGCAACTGATCGCGCCGACGCAAACGCAAATCGCCGCCATTGCGGAACAAGCCGCCGCCGAAAGTCTTGCGGCAGGCAGCGCTATGCAAGCCCTTGCCGCTCCAACGATGACAGAAGGATTGCTCTTCAGCACTGAATCCGAAGGCACGCTGTCGCCAGACCTTTTTTTGATGCCGCCGCTAGGTGACGCAGCGCCAGATGATGCAGGATCAGTCCAAGATCAGGTAGAGGGGGCAGGCGGAGGAACCGACAACGAAAACGCATTCGAGTCCGCACCGAGCATCGCCCAATCCGCCGCGATGACGGAGACGCCAACGACGACGCCGAGCAGCACCGCCACATCCACGAAAACGATGACTCCGACCGTCGCGCCTACCCAAACACGCCCGCCGCAAGTCGCGCCGCTCTCTACAGACGACACGACTCGTACGGCGGGGCTGGTGCTGATTGGGGTGGCGATCGTGTTGTTTACGGTCGCGGGTGTGACGACGTGGAAGCGCCGTTCATCTGCGCGTCAGTGATGCCGAACACCTCGAACGTCATATCCGGCAGGGTCAGCACGCCATACGTCTCTGAGCTTTCGCGCGGGGCGTAAAAGCGGCATAACGAACCGGGATTGACGACGCAGCCATGCGGCACGCGCTGAAACAACGTTTTGTGCGTGTGTCCGGTGATTAAAATATCAACTTCAAGTTCGCACAACATCATATCCAGATAGGTGTTCGAGACATGATCGCGCCAAATGCCCCAACGCGGGTTACCCTGTGCGCCGTGACTGCCCGGCTTGCCGTGTGTTAAAAAAAGCCGGAATCCGCCGATCGCTCCACGCCAATCAAACGACAAACTTTTGATGAAATCACGGTTTTCTGCCGAAATACGCGCGTCTTCTTCAAACATGCGTTCATGGTTGCCACGGACGGCGATCACGCCGCGCTGACGGATCATGCTCAACGTTTCATCGGGGTTTTCGCCGCGTCCTACTAAATCTCCCGCCGCCAGCACTGCATCGACGTGATGCACATGCTCGAAACGGTCTAATACATCATGCAGTCGCTCTATGTCGGCGTGTATGTCCGAAAGTACACCGAGTTTCATCCTCAAATCAACCTTGTGCCGTCGAAGTATCCCCTGATTGTAACAGAAAAGCATTAATCTTTTATCGGCGGCTTGCGTTCGATGTTATAATCTGAGCTTGAGTGACTCGCTCAATGGTTTAGGTGAACATGACGCAGATTTTGCTGATCCGGCACGCGGTGAACGATTTTGTCAAGACGGGTAAGCTCGCCGGATGGACTCCCGAAGTTCACTTGAACGACGAAGGCAAGGCACAAGCCGAAGCGCTTGGCAAACGATTGGCGGATGCACCGATTCAGCACTTGTATTCCAGCCCGCTTGAGCGGACGATGGAAACAGCAGAAGCAGTTCGGGCACATCACCCGCAGTTAACGATCGTGCAAAACGAGCAAATTGGTGAAGTGCGATACGGTGAGTGGCAGGGCAAAGAAATTTCGGCGCTGACCAAACGCAAAATGTGGCATGTGATTCAGGAATATCCATCGCGCGCGTCATTCCCGAATGGGGAAACAATGCGCGCCGTACAAATCCGCGCGGTCGATGAGATCGAGCGGCTGGCGGCGGCACACCCACGCGCGATGATCGCGCTGGTATCACACGCCGACCTGATTAAGATGATCCTTGCGCACTACCTGGGGACACATCTCGATAACTTTCAACGGATTATGGTCTCGCCTGCGTCGATCAGCACGTTGTTTTTGGCGTATGGTCGCCCGTATGTAGTCTCGATGAATGACGTGGCACATATTACTCAAATGGAAAAAGAACGCGCTGCGCAGGCGCAAGCGGAAAAGGCAGAAGAGAATGCCTAAAATGGAACTTGAACTCAACCCGGTCGAATTTATCACGATTGGTACAGTGGGTCCGAAAGGGCAGCGGATTTTTCACCTGCAAGCGGGCAGTAAATCCGATGTGGTCACGCTGACCATCGAAAAAGAGCAGGCGTTCGCGCTTGCCGAAGCGATTCGCGAACTATTGGAAGACCTGGATAAGCGTTTCCCATCAAAACCCGCCGAAGTGCCAACGGCGGCGATGATGGATATGGAGCTGCGCGAACCCATCGAGCCGAAGTTTCGCGTCGCGCAAATGGGTCTCGGTTACGATGAAGACCGTGACATGGTGGTCTTAGTCGCGCAAGAACTGTTGGTGACAAGCAATGTCACCTTTAGTGGCGAAGAAGACGAAGACGAAGAAGATTTGACTGGACTCGAAGAATTTTTCGGGGACATCGAGGACGATGAAAGTGATGATGATTCGGAGCCGGGCATTGTCAGAATGTGGTGCAATCGGAATCAAATGCGCGCGCTTAGCGCTCATTCCGCCAACACTGTGCAATCCGGGCGACCAGACCCCAAGCTCAATGGACGATTGGTTTATTACTGGACGTGAGTTGTGACCAACCCTACACATGACATGGACGATTTTGAAGACGAACTGCCGGATTTTGACGACTACGACGAAGACGATGCCGACGACAGCTCGATCATGGATGGCGACGGCGACGATGCACCGATTCCCCCATCGGTAAAAGTCAGCGCCGAAACGGCATTGGAAATTCTTGAGCGCGGCGATATCGATACTGAATACGGCATTCTGCGCTGGAGTTCGAATTACGCTTTTCTCGTCGCTGTCGAAAAAGACGGCATGAAGATGAACGCGGTCTATAAACCGCAGCGCGGCGAACGTCCGTTGTGGGATTTTGCCGATGGAACGTTGTGCTATCGTGAACAGGCGTCGTTTTTGACTTCGAAAGAACTCGGCTGGCAGATCGTCCCGCCGACGGTGCTGCGCGATGGACCACGCGGTTTGGGGTCGGTGCAGATGTTCATCGAACATGACCCACAGATCAATTATTTTTCGTATAACGATGCGCCGGGCATACTCAAATCGCAGTTGATGCGCATTTCGCTTTTTGATGCGCTCATTAACAATGCGGATCGTAAAGGCGGTCACTGCCTGCTCGACCCCAATCAACATCTGTGGGGCATCGATCACGGCATCGCTTTTCACAGCGCGTACAAACTGCGTACCGTAATCTGGGATTATGCCGGCGACCCGGTGACAGATGCGATGATGACCGACATCGAGCGTTTGTGCGTGAAGCTGGAAGACGTAAACAGCGATTATCGTCAGCAGTTGTGTAATTTGCTCTCGCAGCTTGAACTCAAGGCGTTTCAGCAGCGCGTCAAAAGCGTGCTCAAAACGCGCCGCTATCCACAGCCGGGCAGTTCGGGTCCCAATTACCCATGGCCGCCAGTCTAGACACGCTTTCATGGGCGGCGTAACTGCCGCCTGTACAATCTTCGTTTAACGCCTTAACATCCTCTTAAACATCATTTGCCCATCTCATAAAGCAGATAGCTCATCATTCGTAATCGCGTTCGATGCAACGCAATGATTCTTTAAGGAGACAAAACGCATGATCAAGAAGTTGATTTTGGTGGGGATGCTGACGTTGGCGCTGGCGGCGTCGGTCAGCGCGCAAGAGGACACGATTGTTCTGACCATCCTTCACACCAACGATACCCATGCAGCCCACGAGCCGAATCGTGCAGGTAATGGCGGCGCGGCGCGTATGGCAGCCGTGATCGATCAAATTCGTGCCGAAGGTGGCGCCGTTGTCCTGTTGGACGGTGGTGACCGCTTCACAGGGACATTGTTCCACACCCAGTATCGCGGTCAGGATCAGGTTCAAATCATGAACGCGCTTGGTTACGATGCGATGACCGTCGGCAATCACGAATTCGATGATGGCGACCAGGTGCTGTCCGATTTCATCGATGGCGTCGAATTCCCAGTTGTGACGAGCAATGTCGATGTGAGCGCGTCGGAAATTCTCGACGGCAAAATTCTGCCGTATGCTATTCTCGATATCGACGGTGTGATGGTCGGCGTCGCGGGTCTGGTCACGCCAGAAACCCCGATCTTGTCCAGCCCCGGTGATGAATTAGTATTCGACGAAGACATGGCGGGCGCAGCGCAAGCGGCAGTCGATGCACTGACCGCAGAAGGCGCGACCTTCATTGTCTTGATGACGCATATCGGCTTGGATGCCGACCGCGAAGTCGCAGCGAACACGACCGGTATCGACGTAATTGTCGGTGGTCACAGCCATACGCTGCTGGGCAACGCCTACGTCGCGTCGGTCGCAGAATACCCGGTGATCGTCGAAAACCTGAATGCTGAACCTGTGTATATTGTTCAGGCGGGCAGCAACACGCAGTATCTCGGTCGTCTCGATATCGAAATTGATGCGGCGGGACTCGTCACCAGCGCCGAAGGCGATACCATTTTCTTGTCGCAATACATCACCCCCGACGCAGAAGTCGAAGCCATTATCACCGAACTCGCCGGTCCGATTGAAGAACTGCGCGCGACCGAAATCGGCGCGCTGGCAGAAGTCTTCCTGGAAGGTGATCGCACGGTGTGCCGCGTCGAAGAATGCTTGCTCGGTAATTTGATCACCGATGCGCTGATCGCGGAAACCAACGCACAAATCGCCATCACCAACGGCGGCGGCATCCGTGCCAGCATCGAAGAAGGTCAAATCTCGTTAGGCGAAGTCATCACAGTGCTGCCGTTCGGCAACCTGACCAGCACGTTTGAACTGACGGGCGCGGACGTGATCGCAGCATTGGAAAACGGCGTCTCGCAAGTACAAGTTGCGGATGGCGTGGTCGTGCGCGATGGCGCTGCCGGACGTTTCCCGCAGGTCAGCGGTCTTCGTTTCAGTTGGGACCCGACGCAAGAAGCAGGCAGCCGTATTGTCAGCGTAGAAGTCGCGGGCGAAGACGGTTCGTTTGCGCCGATTGACGAAGCAGCGACCTACACCGTCGCCAGCAACGACTTCCTGCGTAACGGCGGCGACGGCTACGAAGTCGTTGCTACTAATTCGATCAACGCCTATGATTTCGGCAAACCCCTCGATCAGGTGTTGGCAGAATACCTGGCGGCGCTCGCCATCGTCGAACCGACGACCGAAGGGCGTATCACGCTCGTCAACGCGACACTGCCCGAATAAGCAGCATACGCAATTTAGATATCGTCGAGGCAGGTTTTAGACCTGCCTCGACAAACACACAAATTGACACACAGCCGTCCCGGTCGTTGATCGGGGCGGCTTTTTAATGGGTGCGTGTCCAATGTGACGGTGTTTTTGGGTAAGGCGTGGCTTGTGCCTATAACATAATGTACAGGATGTTGGACACGCTCTTAATTGATGTGGTTGTCGTGTCCACTTTGGCTACAATAAGATGATGTTTTCATTTTCAACTTCATCGATCCTTATCGAGCTAGGAGTGAGGCGACGTGGCAAGCGACCAAGCGCGGGATTTGCGCCAACGAGGTATCGCGGCGGCAAAATCCAACCAGCGAGAAGAAGCGCGGACGCTGCTTCAGCAGTCGATCCGCCTTGACCCCACCAGCGAAGCGGCATGGTTGTGGCTTGCCAGTGTCGCCCGTGACGCCGAAGAACGGCGTTTCAGCCTGGAAAAACTGCTCGAAATCAACCCGAATAACGAAACCGCGTTAAAAGCGCTTGGCACAATGCCAGCAGATCAATCGCCGATCAAGCGTATTGGCGAGTCGCCCAAACGTGTGACGGGGACGGGAGAATTCGCGCAGGCAGCGACTGGTACACCCGCCGCCACACAGGCGGCATCGATTCCGCTGCCAACGGCGGAAAAAATCACCGAGGCGCAGCGCCAGGTCGATGTGCTGGTACGTGAGATCAGCGCGCCGCTCCCTCAAACCGTCAAGTATGTGAAGAAGACCAAGCGGCGCGCCGGCGAAGGCGACATCGTGGTTTATCGCCTGTATTTAACGGCAGGCTTGATCGGCGCATTAGTCCTCATCGGCTTGATCGTGGGAATCGTGCTGGCGACCAACGAGGACGCGCAAGAAGTCGTCTTCGGTCCGTCGTCAACGCCGAGCAATACACCCACGGTGACATGGACACCGACGCCTGGTGTCACCCCAACCCCATCGACCGAACCGCGCAGCTCGCTCACGCCCAGTCCCACGGTTCCAGCGGAAATTGCGGGTGCGGATATTTATAATTTACCGCGCGCGACGGTGTTCTACCCACCCTTGTTAGATCGCGCGCTTTCCAATGCGGTTGCGGCACTCTATCAGGGTGACGTGCGTGCTGCCCTACCAACTCTGGCGGCGGCACGCGAATTAAGCATCGAAGGACGTTTCGATACTATTCCGTATTATTATGAAGCGCTGGCGCTTTCGCAGCGCGAAGACTACACGCGCGCAATCGCGTTATTGGAAGAAGCCGAAGAACGGCGCGAAGAAGAAGCACCATCCGATAACGATGCACAAGCCCTGATCGATGCGGCGTATGTACAGATTTATTTCCAGCGGGCACAAGGTGCGAACACAACGCAGGCAGATTCGTTGTATGCGTTGATGCTGGCGCGCGCCGAAACCGCTATCGAAGGCGACCCGGCACTGGTCGCGCCGTATTTGCTGGTCGCACGCCGTTTGCGCGATATACGCCAGTATGATCAAGCGATTCGCGTGTTGAATCAGGCGTTGGCAGTCGCTGATTTGAGCCAGAATACCGATCTCATCTTCGAGAAGGCGCGCGTGTACTACGAGCAGGACGAACTGCCATTGGCAGATTATCAGGCGTTTTTGGCGCTGTATGTTGACCCGACCAATGAAGGCGCGCATCGTTTGCGGGTGCAAATCGCGTTCGATAGTGACGACTTAGGCGAGGCGGTGCAGCGCACACAAAATTATCTTCAGTATTATCCGGGCAGCCGCATCGGGTATCGTTTCTTAGGCGATGCACATCGTCTGGGTGGCGATCAAAATCTGGCGCTCGAAGCCTATGCACGCGGGTTGAATGCCGCCGACGACAGCGAAACAACGTTGGATATGCTGGTCGCACGCGCGAGTATTTATACAGATCAGCACCGTTATGATGTGGCGCGCGACGATTTGACGCAAGCGCTCGGTATTCGAAGCGATGTCGCTATACAGTTGGCGCGCATGGAGGCGGCATACAATGCGGGCAGCTATCAGATTGCGATCCGCGACGCCAATGAAGTCGGTTCGCGGGCAGGCAATCAGGCATGGCGGGCGCAGTTGATCGAAGCGCGGGCGTTGGTTGACCAAGACCCGCGCGACGCGAATATCTTGGCGCAGGCGCAGCCTTTACTTGAAGCGGCACAAGTGAGCGCGCCTGCCAGTCAGCGCGGGATCGTGCTGGAGTATCTGGCACGGGTGCAGTTGATCACCATCGATGTTGAAACAGCGTTAGCGACGATCGACGCGGCGATTCAGATTGGTGACAGTGCAGCGCGGCGCGCGGTGCGCGGGCAAATTCTGGAGGCGAGCGACGACGAGACGGGCGCGATCCGTGAGTATCAGTGGGCGTTGACGCTGAGTGAAATTGTCCCGTATGCAGGGCGCGCAGGGATCGAGGATCGACTGGCGGCGTTGGATCGGTAAATAGAGTGTGGGGGGCGGACTCAGAGCCGCCCCCGTCGTCTCGTTTAATCCGGGTCAAAGCGGGTACCGAGCGCGGCAGGCGGATCAGAACGCAGTAAATTCCGCGCGCTGCGCTGGAGCGCGCGCGGCATGATATTCAATAGCCTTTCAAGCGCGCCAGTGCTGACCAGCAGGAGCGTAAAGATCATCAGCAGCCACGGTAATCCGTTGAGCAGTACCAGCGGAATATCGATGCTGGAGTCGCGCTGAATCGTGGAGGCGACGGCGCGCAGTGCGGCGAATAAATACGCGCCAAAGACAACGCGGAACGGATGCCAGCCGCCGAAAATGACGATTGCCAGCGCTATCCAGCCATCACCACGCATTGAAGGCGGGTTTGTCCAGCCCGGCTTGACCGAGAGCGTATAGGCTGCGCCCGCCAGCCCGACCAGCGCGCCACCGACGATCGTGTACACATAACGCAGCCGATTGACATCCGTACCGCGCGCAAATGCCGCTTGCGGACGCTCACCCACCGCACGATGTGCCAAACCCGGTCGTGTATGAAACATCCAGAACCAGATCGCGATAATCAACATATAACTGATGTACACGATCACGGGGTGATCGAAGAAAATCGCGCCGATGACGGGAATATCGCTCAAAATCGGCACATGCACTTCGGGCAGCGATACGGACGACCCACCCGTGTAGTCTTGTCCCAAAAACTGCGCGAGGTCGGCGCACAACAGCGTGAGCACGAAACCGATGGCGACCTGATCCTGCCGGAGTTCAATGCCTGCGACGGCGATCAACAGCGCGATTAGCCCGCCGACAATCATGGCGGCAATAAACCCGACGAGTAAACTGCCGCTCACCCCTGCCGCGACAAATCCGAACATTGCAGATAGCAAAATCGAGCCGTCGAGCGACAAATTGACGACCCCCGCGCGCTCTGTGATTGTTTCGCCAAGTCCAGCGATCACAAGCGGCGTCGCGTTGAAAATAATGCTGTTAAAAATATTGATCAGTTGGTCATCCATCGGCGCGCTCTTCTCCTAACCCTAAACGCTGACGCAGCCCGTCCGCAAGCAGCACGCACAATACCAGCAAGCCCTGTAAAACGCCCGCCAACGATTGATCCAACTGGAGCGCGACGCGCAACCGCGTACTGCCGCCCAGGATCACCGCGAAGACAAACGCGATCGCCGCCGCCCACACTGCGCGCGTAGACGCGACCAGCACGACCAGCAGCGCTAAAAAGCCGATGCCGCCGCTTGCGAACGGGCGCAAACTGCCGTAGGTCAGTAAGACACGATACGACCCAGCGATCCCTGCCAGCACGCCGCACACGATAAATGCGCTCATCACGCTTTGCGTGGTCGGTACGCCAAGCAGCAGCGCCGATTTCGCATTCTTGCCTGTCGCTTTAAGCTGTAAACCCCAGCGCGTGCCGCGCAGCGCCAGCACGATCAGCACGATCACGACCACTGCGATGATCAACGCGGTCAGGCTGAACGGGTATTCAGGGCTTAAGCGCGGATAAAGCGCCGCGTCTGCAAACGGTGCCGTCGATTGCGCGCTGCCGCCTTCGGGCGGCTGCCACGGTCCGGCGATTAAATGGACGGTGAATAAATTCGCCAGTGCATTGAGCGCGACGCCACCGAAAATCTCGTTGATGCCTAAACGCACTTTGAGAAACCCAGCCAACGCCGCCCACGCGCCGCCACCCAGCATCGCGGCGACAATTTCAAGCGGGATCAGCACTGCGTTAGGCAGCGACTCGCCCAATGAGCGCGCGATAAAACTGGCGGCAATCGCCCCCATCACCATTTGACCTTCCGCACCGATATTCCATAAGCCTGCCGTGAAGGTCACGATCAAGCCCATGCACACCAGGACGAGCGGGATCCAAAAGTTGATGACGCCGCCGACCGCGTTGGTACTGCGAAACGCGCCTTCCAGCACGCTTTGAAAGACCGCGCCCGGCTCCGCGCCGACCAAGATAATGATCAGCGCGGTGATTGCCAACGAGATCAAGATCGGCGCGATACCGAGTCCAAAACGAACAAACACTTTAGTCACCCGAAAAACTCCTAACCCCAGACGTGCGGTGAACGCAGGATCGATGATGAAGCGCCGCGTTCTGCACGGTTCAACTTAGAATTGTCCACCGATCAAATGCCCCAGTGAATCAAGCGTGATGCCGCCCCATGTGGGCACTTCGCAGTGACGCCCAGCGAAACACACGACTATCCGGTCGCTGTAGGTGACGAGTTCGTCTAAATCGGGGGAAGTGAACAAGATCGCCGTGCCTTGCGCGCGCCGCGCCAATAACTGCGTCCATATCCACCGTGCGGAGTCCACGTCCAGTCCACGCGTTGGTTGTTCGAGCGCCATCAAGACCGCGTTTTGCGGCATCAACGCCATGAGCAAACGTTGTTGATTACCGCCCGACAAATTTTCAATCGGTGACGTTGGCACGCCGCGCACATTGTACTGTTCAAGCTGAGTCGCGGTCAGCGCCGCCGCGCCTCCCCAATCGATCAGCGCGCCGTGCGTCGATGTGAGCGCGATATGTTCGGTCAACGTCAAGCCCGCGATCAAGCCTTCTTCGGTGCGCCCTGCCGCGCCAAATGCGATTCCTGCCGCGATATAGTCACGGTACGATTTTCCTGTCATGTCGCGCCCACCAATGCTGACGCTGCCACCAGAAGGCTTGATCAGCCCAGCGCACGCGCGCAGGATTAATTCCTGCCCGCTCCCATCTAACCCAGCCAAGCCGACGACTTCACCCGCGCGCATGTGTAAACTAAAATCGCGGACGCTGACACGCTTGGCGCGTATATGCAGATTATCGACCGCGACGACGGAACTACCCAACGGAATCGGTTCGTGCGCGCGGGTCGTCAAGCCCTGACCGAACATTAATTCGACCAACGCTTCAGCGCTCATCGGCATTTCAGCCGCGCCGACGACGCGCCCCGCGCGCAGCACGACGACTTCGTCGCACAGCGCGATGACATCTTCAAGTTTGTGCGAAACGAGCAGTACGCTCATGCCGTCGGTTTGCGCCAGCGACTTGAGCGCATCGAATAAAAGTGTCTTTTGCTCGGCACTGATACCGGTCGTCGGTTCATCCAGGATCAAGGTTTTGACCCCAAGCGCTAACAGCCGCACGATCTCGGCTTGCTGACGCTGACCGATGCTCAAATCGCTGACGGGCAAGTTAGGGTCGAGATCGAAGCCGAAACGCGCTGTGATTTGACGCAATTGCGCCGCCGCCGCCCGCCGTGATAATGTAACGCCGCCCGGCAGCCCATAGGTGAAGTTCTCGGCGACCGTGAACGAGCCGACATCGAGCGGGTCTTGTTGCAGCATCCCAACGCCGTGCGCGATCGCTTCGAGTGGGCTGTGAAAAACGACCTCATGCCCATCGACGACTATCTGACCAGTGTCGGGCTGCTGATAGCCCGCCAGAATTTTCATAAGGGTCGATTTGCCCGCGCCATTTTCGCCCAACACGCCGACAATCCGCCCGTTTTTAAGCGAAAGGCTGATGTCCTCGTTGGCTTTAACAGCGCCGAACCGTTTGTGTATGTGGCGTAAGTCGATATTCATGTCGGGTATTCTAGCGACGATATGAGGCGTTATCCACAAAAAAAAGGCGGGTCTCAGACCCGCCCCTACAAAATCATATGACTGTTGGTTATTTATTCCGAAGTTGTGCTGGCGCCGATCATACCGTCCAGCAACTGCGGCAGGTACCACACATCAAGCGGTTCGACCAACTGCCCCGCCGCCGCGATTTCCGTGCCGTCTTGCAGCATCAAAGGACCCTGCCAGAGCGCGAAACTTTCTGGCACGAACGGATTGGTCGCATACGCCGCCAAATCCGCGATGAACAGATCGAGGTTCGCCGCTGCGTCGTCGGTCAAGCCATCACCGGGCAAGAAACCGACTGTTGACGTATCCGCGTTGTTCAGGTCAGACCAATCGGGTCCCGACCAATCCCAACTCGATTCCCATACGCCGTCGATCACCTGCTGCGAGACGCGGACATAATCCGGTCCCCAGTTGAAATACGGGACACCCAGACATTGTTCTGGCGCGATTTCGCACACGCTTTCAAAGTCGTAGGGCACTGCAAAAACGGCGTCGCCATTGGCGGCGCGCTGACCTGCAACTTCGATGGCGTTCGGCGTATCGATGCCGCTGATGACCACATCCGAGCCGGTATCATAGAAACGGTTGGTTTCTTCGTTCGGGTCGAGCGTGACACCGGGGATATTGAACCAAAAGCCGATCCATGTCACCGTGAACGAGAACGCTGCTTCGGTGGTGTTGTAGATTTCATAGCAGTGTTTCGCGCCCAAATATGCCGATGACGCGAGGCGGCGCGTTTCACCATTGATCAGCGGTCCCAGATAACCAATATTGCCTGTCTGCGTGGATAAGCCCGCCGCGCAGCCTGCGATCAGCTTGCCCCACTCCATTTGACCCATCAAATTGCCGACATTTTCCGGCGCTTCGCCGATCAGCGTGTTATCACCCGATATATTCATGAACACGACTTCGGGGAAGGCTTCGGCAACCGCGTCGGTATCTTCTTCAAATGCATCCGACGTGGTAAAAATCAGAGTCGCGCCCTGATCGACCATTTCGGTGACGACATCCAGAAGCGTCGTTTCCGGCGCATCTGCCGGGTTCAAACTGGGGAAGAAGACCATACGGGCATTGTCGATGTTCTCTTCGACGTATTGCCCGCCTTCATAGTGTGCCTGGCTCCAACCGCGATCATTTTCTGGACCGACCAGCACCAGACCGAATACGAATTCATCCTGCGCGAACACAGGTATGACCGCCATGACGACGAACGCGCTGATCAAGACCAGCGCCAACATGCCTTTTTTCATTACGATGTCTCCTAGGTTGTGTAAACGGAGCGACGTTGAGGAAGTTTAACCAGTATTAAGAAATCGGCAAGGGATCGGCATGACGAAAGAATGGCGGCGGTCTTTGGTGATCTTTGCTGGGATTTGGATCTACTTCCGAGAAATATAGGAATTTTGTTGCACCGCCTCAACACCCCGCGTGATATTGTTGTGGTACAATCTGCCATTATACGCGGCTTAAACTGACCGATGGGTGCTTCATGCCAGACATCAGCCTGAGAGAGTATCTCGCCAAGCTGGAAAGCGCGCTCTACGCGGGCAGCGCCGACGAGGTGATACATCACTGCCGCCACATCTTGCAGTTCTATCCCAAGAATGTCGCTGCTTATCGCTATCTCGGTCGCGCGCTCGTGTACAACGCGCGTTACGACGAAGGCAGCGCCGCGCTTCAGCGCGTGCTGAGCGTAGCGCCCGATGATTACGCGGCGCATCTCGCGCTCAGCGAGTCATTCGATGGCTTAAAACGCGGCGATGATGCGATCTGGCATCTCGAACGCGCATTTGAGCAGCAGCCGAACAACGGCAATTTGATCGAAGGTGTACGCGCGTTGTATCGGCGCTACCGCCAAATCGACCCGAAAATTCAACTGACCAATGCCGCCATCGCGCGCCAACATATCCTTAATGGGCGCACGGATCAAGCCGTTGAAGCGCTGCGAATCGCGCTCGACCGGATGCCCGATCGCGTCGATCTTAAGATGCTGCTCGCTTCCACATTGTGGAAACGCGGCGATGATGTAGAAGGCGCGGAAACCGCGCTCGATGTGTTGGAAGTACTGCCCGATTGCTTAGAAGCCAACGCGATTTTGACCGAGTTGTGGCTCGACGAAGAACGCCCGTCCGACGCACAGCGCTACCTGAACCGCGTCGAATCGGTTGATCCGTATCGTGCGCTTGAAATCGCGCAAGGCGACGCCCCCGATGATGCGTTCCGACTCGATGAACTCGATTATCAACGGTTTGCTAAAACCGAACTGTCATCGTCGCGTCCCGACTGGCTGACGCAAGTGACGGGCGGTGAAACCACCAGCACCAACACGATGCCAAGCGTCGCACCCGCCAACGATGACTGGTCGCGCTGGACGAGCGGCTTGCTTTCGAGCAGTGAAAGCGCCCCCTCAGAAAAAGCCGTCTCGATGGATACGTCGCCGTTCCCAATCATCGACGATGACCCCGATTTCAACCCGTTCGCGGATTTACCAGAAAACACCAACCAACTGCCCGATTCGATTTTGCGCACGCCGTCCAACGATGATCCGATGGCATGGATGCGTGACGCGGGCGTCGAAATTTTCGACGAAGAACCTTCCCTGCCGCAGTTCGATGATGAATTCCGAATCGATATTGACGCGCAAAGCCCAACGGCGTGGATGAACGACGATATCATCATGGCAGACCCGCCCGCGCTTAGTTCGCTGGTGCAGGAAGACGATGAGATGGCGTGGCTGCGCGACCAAATGCCCGCCGAAGCACTCCTGCCCGATTCGACTCCTGCATATATGCAAGAAACGCCATCGTATGTGCAGCAACCGCCGCCCGCCACCGACTTTAGTTGGGCGCAAAACGACGCCGCGCTCGAAGAAGCGTTCGGCATGGAACAACTCACCGGCATTACGCCGACCAAAGAACCATCACTGCTCGATCAGTTCCCCGATCTCGATTTCTTAACCGGAACGCCGGAAACCACAGGCGGATCGATGACACCCGCCGACGAGCCAGAGTTCAATCTCGATTTCGATTTCGTGCCGTCGGATGATGAGCCAGTCGCCGCCACACCCACCGATTCACTGCCCGACTGGATGAATGCGTCTGCCTACGAAGCTGCATCCGAAAATCCGCCGCCGGTCGCGGACTCGCTGCCATCGTGGATGGCGTTCGATACCACTTCCGCGACCGCCGAAAATCTAACCCCACAAACCAGCGACGATGTACTGCCCGACTGGATTCAGCCGGACAGCATAATCGCGCCGCAAGCCGATGCGGATACCAACCCGTTACCGCAATCGCTTCCTGGTGCGCGCAAAGGCTTGACAGGACTGCTCAACAATGCCAATCTCGATTGGCTGACTCAAGTGCCGCCAGAGCCAGAACCTGAACCCGCCCAGGATGACTGGATGGGTTTGTTCAACGACCCGGTACCTGCGACTTCGGGCAGCGCCGACGACGCACCCGATTGGTTGAATGCGCTCGATGAGGACGCAGAGCCGAGCACGGTACCTTTACCTGATGCGCCGCAAGCGGCTCAACCCGCTGAAATGGAGTTCGACATGCCATCCGACCAAAACTTCGATTGGCTGCCCAGTGATTCAAGCGAGGATGATGACCAGCAAGAGACGCCTATCGCGATGCCGTCTGCTGCGGATGAACCGGAGCCTGTGAACATTTCATCGGCTGCCGATGATTTCGATTGGCTGTCTGTGAGCGAAAATGATCCGGTTGAAGACGAAGAAGTCGCGCCCGAAACCATCGATTTGAGCTGGTTAATACAAGATGACGACGCACCGAGCGCCGAAGCACCCGCTGAAGAAATCGCCGTGAGCGCGACGCCGACTCCGGTTGAACTCCCGACTGAACTCCCGGATTGGCTGCTGAATCTACAGCCGGAACAATCCGAAGCCGAAACACCAGAAGTCATCGCGAGCAACGAAATGATCGCAGAAGGCGACCTGTCGTTCCTGGACGACATGCCCGTCATGGCGGATATGCCAACCCTAGCCGAAACACCAGAAGTCATCGCGAGCAACGAAATGATCGCAGAAGGCGACCTGTCGTTCATGGACGATATGCCCATCACAGCGGATATGCCAACCCTGTATGACATCGACATCGAAAGTGAAGCCGATCCGTTCGCAGTCAGCACAGCCACGACCGAGAATGACCTGGCGACGCCGCTCGAATTTTCGTGGACGATGGAGTTCGACGCGGACGACCCAAGCGACGAGCAAGACGCTTTCGCGGCAGAACCGATGATGCAAGAACCCGAACCGCTTTTAGAAACGACTATGCCCACCGCACCCGATCTGTCTTTCTTCGATGAGATGGACGCGATCGAGGATCAACCGACCGAACCGACCCCTGAAAATCAATTTTTCGAAATCCCGACGCCAGAATTTACGCCGTTGAATTTCGATGATGACAGTCTGGAGAACATCGAACAGGTTGACGAGGACTATGAACCTATCGACGTGCAACCAGTGATGGGTATAACCGACTCGACAGACGAAGCGCTGCATCCTGAGCTGGTCGAAAATGTGCCCGATTGGTTGAACGCGATGGTGCCAGGCATCGACATCGATTATGACGCGACCGACGAAGAACCCTCGCTCGAAAGTGAGTTCGTCGAAGAACCCGAAATGATCGCGCCCACCGACGCAAGCGCCACGCCTGCCATCGGAAATACTGATTTCCAATGGTTGACCAATATTGTAGACGAAGAATCGCGCGAGATAATTCCAGAGGCGCCTATGGACTTCCCTGAAAACCCAATTGAACCCGCCAAACCGCGCTTCGGTTTCACCCGTCGCCCAGAATGGCTGAAATTCAGCAGTGCACCTGCGTGGATGAAAGGCAAGAGCGCTCCCGCGCCAACCGCGCCTATCGCCGCAGAGCAAAGCGATGATTTTCCTGATTGGCCCGAAGAAGACGCCGATGGCAGCAGCGAACTCCCGGAATGGCTAAAATAAGCCGACACAGAAACGGACGCGGAATGGCGATGATTGTACTGAAAGGGACGAAGCATGGCTGACATCGAAATGCCCGATTTCGACAGTATGTCGCCCGATGAAATCCAGTTATGGATGGAATCGTTGGCGAAGCGGCAGGGCGCTACTGAAGGCTTGACCACCAACGCTGATATGGATGTGCAAGTAATCGATCCCGATTCGGTCGTGATCGATGAACCCGGCTATACTCCTTCTGAAACGTTCAAATCGCGCGACGAGAAAATCGCACGTGCCGCCGCCGCCGCCGTACAGTCTACGCCCGAACCTGCAATGCCTGCGCGACCTGAACCGATGCTTCCGGCTGCTGTTCAGCCGCCGCCCGCGCAAGTCGCACCCGCCGCGCCCGCTGGTACGCTTAACCCACGAGGCACGGGGGATCGTGTCAGGCTGCCAACGCAGCGTCCTGAGCCTGTCCAGTATAAGGCGTCCGACTCCGGACGTATTCCTGCCGATTTACCGATACCACCCGCTCCACCTGTAATCCCGCCGATTCCGCCCGCACCTGAACCGTCGATTCAGGCAGGCGGCGCGCTGGCATGGCTGGAAAGTCTGGCGGCAGGTCAAGGCGGCGATTTCGATCTCGATTTTTCGGCGTTGAGTTCAGAACTACCTGCCAGCTCATCCGCCGAACCCGCGATCGCGCGCGAGACGAGCAACCCCGAATCATGGCTGGATAGTCTTGTTTCGTCCGGCGGTGAACTAACGATGGATCAAGCGCCCACCGATAGCTCGGTGCCAACGGCGCGTGCTGCGTCGTATGACGAAGCGCCCTCGTGGTTGGAATCACTTACAGGCGCGAACGACTTCGATGAAATGCCCGCAACTCAGGACGACATGCCGATCTCTGTCAGCACGGGCGATGACCCCGCAGACTGGTTGCGGTCGCTTTCCGCGTCGGAAGGTTACGACGAATCCGGTGTGACCGCTGTACGTTCGATGCCGTCGTCGTTCGACGATGATGAGCAGTACCAGTATAAAGATGACGACGCGATCGCCATGCCCGCCGCGCTCGCCGGATTATCCGGCATCGAAGTCGATGACGACACGTTACGCGATATTGAACGCGCGATCAGCGAAGGACGCGTATCGTCGGATCAAATGCAGTTGTGGCTGGATCATCAAACGAACGTCGCGGTGGCACAGCCCGAAATCAGTCTCGATGACTTCTATGACCCAGATGCGCCGCCTGTCCCGGCTGACCTGCCCGATTGGTTGTTGGAATCAGTAGCGCCGCCAATGACCGAAGTGCCCGCCAGTGTTGGTGCGTCGGATTTGTTTGAAGATATGACGTTTGACGCGCCCATCCCCGCCGCGACATCGGACATGCCCGATTGGCTTCGTCAGGATATGGGTGAAGAACAACCAAGCGTCGATTTCGACAGCATTTTCGCAGATACCGACGACGAAGATAGTCAAACACTGGAAACGATTACGCCGTCGTTCGAAATCGAATATGACCCGAACGATACCTGGGCAGAAGCTTTCGACCTGGAGCAATCGGGCGCGGGCGACGATTTGAACCAGGAGCCGGATTGGTACAACCGCAATGTGACCGACCCGGAACGTATCGCCGCCGTCGAAGCGATGGTGCAAGGCAATCAAACCCTGTTCAATGCCGCACTGCCCGCCGAAAACGAACTTCAGCAAGGTCAGCCAACGGCGATGCCTGCATGGATGCGTGCCGAAGCACCTGTCGAAACCGAACTGACTGCCGAAGCGGATATGCCCGATTGGTTACGCGAAGCCGCCGAAGCCGATATCAGCGATATGCCCGCGTGGATGGTAGAGACCGATGGGTATCAAGCGCCCGCGCCCGAACCCATTGTGATGATGCCCGAACCTGGCGCGCGCGCGCCAATGCCCGTGCGTATGACCGCTGCCGCCCCGATTGCGCCCCCACCCACGCCGCGTCCACTCCTGGTCGAAATTCCGGCGGATGCGAAAGTCGCGCTGCAACAGGCGCGTGATTATGCGCGTGGCGATGATCTTGCTGGTGGCTTAAGCCTGTACGAGGGCTTGATCCGCAAAAGCAGCGCGCTCGAAGATGTGGTCGGTGACCTGGAAAGTCTCATCCGTATTCATCAAAACAATCCGGCGGTCTTCCGATTACTGGGCGACGGCTTGATGCGGCAAGGCAAATTACAACAAGCGCTTGATACGTATCGACAAGCGCTCAATCAGTTGTGACATACTCCCCACGCCTAAAGGCGGAGGCTTCTACCCTCACCGCGACTGCGAAGGCGAACCTTCGTCTTATCGTCGCTCCGGCAGCACAGCGATGCCCCGCTGTGTTTGACGTTAACTACGGTATTGCGATATTACGGGATTATGATCGAGGTCGGATTTTTATGTCTCGTACCTCGCACATCAACCTCCCCGTACTATACGCTATTTCAGCAGAAAAAACACAAGACCTGTGCCTTATATCCCCATGCCTGAAGGCAGGGGGGGATATAAGGCGCTTTTCTGATAAAACATCGTGTATCATGCGTAGAGGTGGGTCTAAAACTCGCCTCTATACTTGTATTGACTTCAACGCATTCGAGGAGTTTTAACTTGGAACGTACGCTCATTATCATCAAGCCAGACGCCGTGCAGCGCGGACTCATTGGGCAAATCATCACTCGGTTTGAGAATCGCGGCTTGCGCGTGATCGGCATGAAATTCATGCAGGTATCGCGCGAATTGGCGGAAAAACACTACGCTGAACACAAAGAACGTCCGTTTTTTGCCAAGCTGGTCAATTACATCACCTCGTCACCGGTCATCGTGATCGCACTGGAAGGCGAAAACGCCATTCTCGCGGCGCGAACCACCATCGGCACGACGCGCCCCTATGAAGCCGCCGCCGGAACGATTCGCGGCGATTTCGCGCTCACGGTCGATTATAATCTGGTGCATGGGTCGGACAAAGTGGAGAGCGGGCTAAGCGAAGTCGCCAATTTCTTCACTGATGCAGAACTACTGCCCGGTTGGGCGCGCAGCACCGATAGCTGGATCAGTTAAGTTTCTTCATCGGGGTGTGATTTAATCACCGCTGGTTGAATCCATGTGGCTGTACGAAAAACCTGTAGGCGCACGAAACGGGCGCTCATAGGTTTTTTGGCTAGCCGTACGGCTTCAGCCTGCGGCGGGGAACGAACACAACAGCGCTTTAGTGGGCTTTCCGCGCGTCGGTTTTAACCGATGGCGCTACTGAATCTTCACCATCACATTTGACTGTTCCGCGTAAAACCCTTCCAGATCGTAAAACTCACGACGTTCTGCGTCAAAGATATGCACGATCAACGCGCCGTAGTCCATCAACATCCATCCGCTCTTACTTTCGCCTTCCACCGCCGCGGGACGAGACCCGTACCTCGTCTTGATCACGTCGCGCGTCGCTTCTGCAAGGGCTTTGATCTGACGATCGCTGTTGCCAGTGCAAATGACGAAAAAGTCCGCGATAATGCCATCGGGACGCAGATCGAGCAGCAGAATATTTTCAGCTTTCTTATCTTCCAGCGCGTCAACCACATCGCGCGCCATCGCTAAACCGTCCAGATTGACCTCACTATCACTACAAATGGTTTCTATCAGTCTGCGAATTATAACAGATTTCATCGGGTTGTGACGTGTCGTTACGGACAGCGCTGCTGCTGAAAGGTGCGAATCTGGGACTCGCACCCAGCGGTTGAAAACTACGACCCACCGACGATGATGGTCGCATCGATGAGTTGTTGATTACGCAGCACTTTAATGCGCCCAACTGTACCTGGCTTAACGTTGACCAGCACGCGATGAATTTCATCGACGGACGCGACAGGCTTGCCATTGAAACGGATGATCAGGTCGCCCGTTTGCAACCCGGCATGAAAAGCGGGCGCGTTCGGCTCGACCTGCACGACTTCGACGACGGTCTCTTGCGGCAGTTCAAAATAGCGCTGGGTGCGCCGCCCGATCGGGCGTGTGCCGCCCGAAAAACCGAGATAACCGCGCTGAACACGCCCTTTGGTCAGCAGTTCACCCACGACCCAACGGGCGGTGTTAATCGGTATCGAGAAACTAATGCCCTGCGCTTGCGCGATGATCGCGCTGTTCACGCCGATGACGCGCCCGCGACTATCGACGAGCGGACCGCCGGAATTCCCCGGATTTAAGCCAACGTCGGTCTGAATCACGTTTTCGATCAAGCGCCCACCGTATCCACGCAGCGCGCGACCGAGCGCGGACACAACGCCTGTCGAAACCGTGCTTTGAAAACCGAGCGGATTGCCGATGGCGATTGCCAACTGACCAACCTTGAGTCGATCCGAGTTGCCAAATTCGACAATCGGTAAACTGTTTTCGTCCACTTTGATCACGGCAAGATCGGTCGCCGGGTCGGTACCGATCAAGCGTGCCGGAAAATGACTGCCATCGGTTAAACGGACTTCCATCGAATCAGCACGTTCGATGACATGATTATTGGTCAGAATGAAGCCATCAGGCGTCAGAATCATGCCGCTCCCCGCGCCTTCGCCGCTCGGCATCCGTCCGTTTTGCGCGGTGTGCGTAGCGATACTGACGACCGCGGTGCCAACTTTTTCGACAACACCGATGACCGCGTTCGAGTAGGCGTCGAGTAATTCTTCTTCAAATTCAACGTCGGATGACGTATAGGAGCGCTCCATGCGTGATGATCCTTGTTTTGAACAGGTGGCATTGATGCCACCATTGCCTTATAGCCTCTATTTTCCAACTGAATCGCAAAATACACGATCCGCTGTCGGTGTAGTCTAGCCCTGACCTTTTGGGCGGGATTCTGTTATGATCAGAGGTATGAATGAAACGCAGATTTTCGACTTCACCGTAGAAACTTCCGGCGAACGCCTGGATAAGACTCTTGTCGCACACTTGGGCGAGATTCTTACCCGTTCGCAACTGCAAGCCTTGATCAAAGATGGCAGTGTGACCATTGATGGCAAGAACATTAAACAAGGGGTACGACTCAAAGGCGGCGAACAAATCCGCGTCGTTGTGCCACCGATCCCAATCGATACCACGGTCGCGCCAGAGCCGATCCCGCTCGAAATTTTGTATGAAGACGACGATCTGGCGGTCATCAACAAACCCGCGGGACTCATCGTGCATCCGGGCGTCAACGATGAGACGGGCACACTCGTCAACGCACTGCTGGCGCGCTACCCGCAAATCGCGCAGATCGATGTCTCACCGAAACGGCGCGGCATCGTGCATCGGCTGGATAAAGATACGAGCGGCGTGCTGTTGATCGCCAAGCAAAATATGGCGATGCACAAACTGATGCGTCAGTTCGCGGATCGCACCGTCGAAAAGCGCTATATTGCGCTGGTCGAACGCACGCCCAAAACCAATACCGGACGCATCAATGCGCCGATTGGACGTGACACCCGCGACCGTAAACGGATGGCGGTCGGGCGCGATGGCAAAGCCGCCGTCACCGAGTTCGCCATCACCGAACGGTTCGTCGGCAGACAAGCGCTGTTAAGTATTCGACTGCTCACCGGTCGCACCCATCAAATTCGCGTGCATATGGCATTCATTCACTGCCCGGTCGTCGGCGACCGCGTGTATGGGTTTCGCAAACAGCGCGTGCCGATCAAGGGACAATTTCTGCACGCGGAGTCGCTGTCTTTCGACCAACCGACAACGGGCGAACGCATGACGTTCACCGCGCCGCTGCCCGAACGGTTGCAAAAGTTACTGGAATACATCCGTGAAAACCCGACATTGGTCGAAAAGGACACGACATCGTAGGCATCACCGCCGTGTTTCAAGGCACAAAACCCGCCGTTGGGATTCACGTCATTATCAGGTAAAATAGCACAGATTTTCATCACCCAACTACTCAACCAACCGCAATCCAGAAGGACGTTACATGCGTGAAGTAACCGTCGCCGTTGTGCAAATGAAACCTCGGCTGGGCGAAGCTGAGGATAACCTCGTCAAAATGTCGGAGATGATCAGCAAAATTGCTTCGCAGCAAAAAGTTGACCTGATCGTCTTCCCCGAACTTATCACCAGTGGTTATGAACTCGGTGTGCGTTTCACCGAACTCGCACAGCGCGTACCGGGACCCACGATCAACCTGATCAGCCAGCGCGCCAGCGAATATGGCGTGTATGTCGCCTTTGGCATGGTGACAAAAGAAAAAGTCGAGTCGGTCATTTACAACTCCGCTGTCGTCATCGGACCCGAAGGCGAGCTGCTCGAGGTGTACAACAAAATTCACTTACGTGGTGAAGAACGCATGGCGTTCCGCGAAGGCTTTCGGATGCCCGTCATCGAAACCGAAGTCGGTAATATCGGCTTGATGATCGGTTATGACCTTGCCTTCCCAGAAATCGCGCGCAGCTTAGTCCTGGATGGCGCGGATATTTTGTGCTGTGTCGCTAACTGGGAAGCCGCACAAATCGACGAGTGGAAAACCTATTTACGGGCACGCGCGTACGAAAATGCAGTCTTTGTCGTCGGCGCAAACCGCGTCGGTGAAGACGTGACGCTCACGTTTGGTGGCGAAAGTATGATCGTCGGACCGCGTGGACAAATCTACGCATCGCTCGCGACCGAAACTGACCCGGATACAGGCGCGCCGCTCGAAGGTTTCGCCGTCGCCCGCATCGACCTCGATGACGTGCGCCGCAACCGCGAAGAATATCAGTTGATCCAGAACCGCCAGCCGACGGTGTATAAATCGATTGTGCGGCGCTATTAAAAGCAGCGTTTAGCCGTTAGCGATTGGCAAAAACATCGGGCTTACATTCATACAGGAAAAGCTAATGGCTAAACGCCAAACGCTTTATTATGGCGTCGATTTTAGCGGCGCGGTCGATGCTGGACGTAAAGTCTGGGTCAGCCGCGCCGTTTTTGATCCATTGACCGAAGTCGTCACGATCCAAAGTACACAGCGCGCGGCAGATGCGCATGGCGGCGGTAAAAGCCGTGATGCGGCTTACGCATGGCTGCGCGACCAGATTTTGCGCGCTGGCGATGCGGTCTGGGGCATGGATTTTCCGTTCGGTGTGTCCGCGCCTCTGAATGCATATACGACATGGGCGGCATTTGTTCTGCGCTTCGCGGACGATTACCCGACGCCATTCAGCCTTTACGAGCGCGGACGCGAAATCAAACCGCCGCGCCGCCATACCGACATCGAAGCGAAAACACCGTTCGCGCCACACAACCTGCGTTTGTTTCGGCAAACGTATCACGGCATCCGCGATGTAATCGCGCCACTCGTCGCGGACAATGCGGTCAATGTGCCACCGATGACCGCCATACTACCCGGTCGCCCGACAATGTTAGAGATTTGTCCAGCATCGCTGCTCAAAACGCGCGGTTGGTATTTTCCCTATAAAGGCAGCAGTGCGGATCATCTCGCCGCACGCGCTCAACTTGTGCATAACTTCGGCTTCGCCATGCATGAATCGGTGCGCGCCATGCTGCTTGCCGATAAAGAAGGCGACGCGCTCGACAGCGCAATCGCGGCGTATCAAACCGCGACCAGTCATGCGCGCGGCGACATCGAGCAAGCGCTCGCTGACCCCGACCCAATTTATCGGCTTGAAGCGCGTGTGTTTGGCTTGATCTAGAATCCATGTAAACACGCTACAATCGGTGGCATTTGCTATCGATTGTTGAGGTGTTTCACAATGGATTTTACCCCCATCCAAACCGCCGCCGCGCCCGTTCTTCAGTTCGTTGTCAACATGATGATCGCGCTGGTCATTTTCATCGCGTTCTGGATTTTTAGTATTTTGTTCCGGCGCGTGGTCAAACGTTACGGACGGGTGACTCGGCTCGACCCGGCAGTGCTGAGCTTGCTCATGCAGGTGATCAATGCGATTGTACTGGTCATCGGCGCGATCACCGCATTTGGCACGATTGGGCTGGACGTGACAGCGCTCGTCGCTGGTTTGGGCTTGACCAGTTTCGCGCTCGGTTTCGCGCTGCAAGATATTTTGAGCAATGTGCTCAGTGGTGTGCTGCTGCTCGTCTATCGTCCGTTCCGGCTTGGCAATTACATCCGCGTTGGCGTTCAAGAAGGGCATGTGGTCGGTATCGATCTGCGGTATACGACGCTGCGAACCGAGCACCAGTTTATCCTGATCCCCAACCAGCAGTTGTTCAAAGAATCAATTATCATCGTATCGAACCCACCCACACCGGTCGGTCAGCCGCCTATGCCACCGCTTCCGCCGGCATGATACGACGATGTGTGCAGGGCACAACCATGCCCTTGCACAGTTATTTTTCATTACGATCCAAAACCAGATTCCAACCAAAAGATCGCCACAACTAACCCACTTTTATCCTAAATATCCCAAATTTGTGGTACTGCGCTCAAGCGGTCGATAGGGGAGGGGGGTGAGTCGATTCAAAAACAAACGGATCACAACGGTTCATCTTCGCTTAAAAAGCACACCAATAGGCTGTCATTTTCGATGGTGGGGGAGTCGGTTTTGCGATCATAGATTCTAAAGCACGATTTGGGGTAAATTTGGGATATAAATGTCGCTGCCTATTTAATGCATTGTTAATGACTCGAATCGTAACGCCTGTCACCCAATACGTCGCCCCGTTTTTGCATCGAAAAAGTAAAGCAGATCAGGGTTGAGCGCGCATTTGATGATGTCGCGGACACGTACGTCGAATTCCAACGGAAGCTGCACGCGCCACACATCGCCCATACTTTCAACTTCGACCCACTGATAGCGCTCGGCATAAAAAGGCGTGATTTCGCGCACAACTGCATTTTCGCCATCGTCATCGATGAACACAGCATCAGCGCGGAAGCCAAGATTTACCGCGGTGCCATCTGCCAAATCATGCCGGACTTCAAAGCCGCTGAATGTGCGCCCGTGCCACCGATGACCGTCCACATGCCCCGCCACAATATTGATCGGCGGTGTACCCATAAACTGCGCTACGAACTGGTTGAGCGGGTGCGTGTATAACTGCTGATACGTGCCAATCTGCACGATTTGCCCTTCATCCATAACGGCAATGCGGTCGCTGAGCGCGATCGCTTCGTGCTGGTCATGGGTGACATACACCGATGTGACCGGAAATTCGTTGAGCAAACGGCGCAGTTCGATCCGCGCCGATCCACGCAGTTTGGCATCGATATTCGAGAATGGTTCGTCGAATAAAAAGAGTCGGGGGTCGCGCGCCAACGCCCGCGCGACGCCAACCCGCTGACGTTCACCGCCGCTCAACTGTGAGGGACGACGCTCCAGCAGTTGATCCAACCCGATGCCGGTGATTTGGGCAATGCGCTGCATCCGCGCCGGGACTTCGTGATCGCGCCTGCGCAGCCACAAGAAAAACCCGACCGATTTGCGCGTCTCCCAATGCGGCATAAGCGCACCATCTTGAAAGACCATGCCAATGCCGCGCTGCATCGGCTCAATCTGGTCGAGCGGTACGTTGTCGTACAAAATGTCGCCGCTGTCTGGCATCGCTAATCCGGCGATCAAACGCAGCAGCGTACTCTTGCCCGATCCACTTGGTCCGATGATCGCCAGTACTTCACCTTGCGCAACTTTGAACGAAACATCGCGGATCGCTGTGATGCGTGTGCTGCCATCGCCGACTTGCTGAACGAACGTTTTGTTCACATGTGACAAAGTAATGGTGGACATTGCGCCTCTTGCGCGTGTGGGCTTCACATACTAGCATAGACGCCACCTCGATTAACACAAGGGATGCCTTTCCGATGACCTTTATCGATCTCCGCAGCGATACTGTCACCCACCCCACCCCCGCCATGCGCGAAGCAATGGCGAATGCACCCGTGGGCGATGACGTGTATGGCGAAGACCCGACAATTAACCAGCTTCAAGATGAAGCCGCCGCGATGCTGGGCAAAGAAGCAGCGCTGTTCGTGACAAGTGGCACGCAGGGCAACCTGAGCGCCGTGCTCAGCCACTGCGAGCGCGGCGACGAAATGATCCTTGGTAAAGAATCGCATATCTTCAAATACGAAGTCGCAAGCGCGGCGGCGTATGGCGGTGTGCAGCCTAATACGCTTGATGTACAGCGCGATGGCACATTGGAATTAAATGCGATCCGCCGCGCGATCCGCCCGTCCAATCCACATTTCCCGACGACACGTTTGATCTGCCTGGAAAATACACAGGGTGGCGCGTGGGGCGCACCGTTGTCGAAAGCGTATATTCACGATGTTGCGCTGATAGCTCGTGAAAATAATCTCAAACTCCACATCGACGGTGCGCGTTTATTTAACGCATCGGCAGTGCTGCGTACGCCCGTCAACGAGTTGATCGCGGATGCCGACAGCGTGACATTTTGTTTGTCGAAAGGCTTATGTGCGCCCGTCGGTTCGATTTTGGTCGGGTCGAAAACATTCATTCAGCGCGCACATCGCATCCGCAAAAGTTTAGGCGGTGGAATGCGCCAAGCCGGAATTCTGGCGGCGGCAGGATTGATCGCGCTGCACGAGATGAGCACATGGGAACGCCTGACTGAAGACCACGACAACGCGCGGGCGTTGGCACAAGGATTGGCGACGATCCCGTATATCGATATCGATACCAGCCGCGTGCGCACTAACATGGTCTTTTTCGCGCTGACCGCCGATGCGCCTATAAGTGTCAACGATTTATCGGCGGCGCTCAAGGCGCGCGGCGTGCTGGCGAACGCATACAGCCCAATGGATCGGCTGATGCGGATGGTGACGCATTATTACATTTCACGCGCCGATATCGAGCAGGTCATCGAAACTGTGCGCGCGGTCTTGAGCGGTCAGCCTGAAACCAACTACGAAGTGATCGCCAAGTGAGTATCACACCACCGACTGCCCCCCTCCCCGCCAATGGTGAGGGGGAAAAACGCCGCCGTCGTCTGCCTATCGAAGCACCTTTAGAGATTGACGAGTCGTTCGAGCAAGCCGCCGAATTTTCGCCGCCCATCGATGATGAAAACGAAGACGATGGCGCGATCGAATATCGAGCGACGGGCAGTGATCCAATTTTCGGCTATCTGATTGCGATGGCGTTGTGTATCGGTTTGACGCCGCTCATGCCCGGCAATGCCGATTTGCGTTTGGTGCTGTCGTGGGGCGTGCTGGCATTTTTTGGCGTGCTGGCATGGCTGTTAGGCAGCACCACGCGCATTGATGAAGAACAACCCGAAAATCTGGCATGGGGGATTATTTTTGGCTTGATCGTCGCCGCGCCGCTGTTTTTGATCGGTGGCGACACACTGACGACGACCGCCGGACTGATCTTTCAGACGGGCATCGGCGATACGATTCAGATTTTGCCGCGCGGCGTAATTTTAGCGCTGCTGGTGTTCGTCATGCCGTTGGGCGAAACACTGTTTTTTCGCGGCATTTTGCAGATCAACCGCCCATTCGCGGTCGTCGGTTTGTTGGCGACGGTGTGGTCGGCAGCGCTATTTTTGCCCGCGCTTGATGTCGGGCGTTTTCCAGCGGTGGCGATACTGGTTGGTACAGCGCTCTTGATGATGAACTTGATTTACAGTTACGTGCGCCAGCGCAACGGCTTGGCGGCGGCGTGGCTGTGTCAGATCGTCGTCAATATGGTGCTGTTATTCATTCCAGTGTTGAGCTTTTAGGACGGCTTGGTACTACGGTGGGCTTAGCACGCCAAGCCCCTACAACGGTCGCCTTGAAATGGGTATCGTAGGGGGGTGTTGCCCGTCGGCGCGCTACAGAAATGCCGCCTCTACGAATTATCACCCCACAAATTCAACTCGTCGTCTTCCAAGCCCAGTATATCGCTCATCAAAATCGCGCCCTCGTTCTTTTGTGGCAGTCGATTCAAATAGCGCTCGGTGACGGCAACATTGCTGTGTCGCAGCAAGTGGCTGATCTTGTCGATGGCGATGCCGTTTTGCTGGAGCGCACCCGCCACCGAACGGCGCAAGTCGTGGGGCGCGACATGTCCGATCCCCGCCGACTCTGCCGCCTCCGCGACGATCAGCCACACGCCATCGGGCGAGAGCGCATAACGGCTGACGTGTCCGCCCTTCCATAAGCGACGCAAGAGCGGGGTATGCGCGGGCGGGTGCAGCGAATCGGGCGCGCAGACCCCGCGCCATGTGTGGATCGCGTTCAGTACGACGCGCGGCACATCGATGTTGGCAGATTTTTTGCCTTTGCCATGTACGCGCAGCACGACGCGATTATTCTGCAAGCTGAGATCATCCCAACGCGCGGCGGATAGTTCTTCGCGGCGCAGCGCCATTGTGCACAACATTGTCATCACGACGTTGTTGCGGATCAGTTGGTTATCGCTAGTGGCGATCTGGCGCGCGCCATTCATGAGCAGGTGAATTTGATCGAGCGACAGCCATGTACCCGGTCGCTGACCATCTTCAGCATTCGGCGGTCGCACATTGCTGATCGACGCGCTGTGATAATCATCGAGCCAGCCTGCTTCGGAGAGCAAACTCGCCAGCGTGACAATCGACGCGCGCGCTTGCCCGATCCCCTGTTTGCCGTGCCCAGCGCGGATCAATTGACCAAGCCACGCGCGTACCTGTGATGCCGTCAAAGTCCTCTGCAAGATTGGGATCGGCAGCGTCATCATGCGCTGCAAACGCGCCTCGCCAATCGTCGGTTTGAGATCCGCTGTCATGACCAGATAATCATCGACCCAACGAAAATACGCGCGTTCGGTGTGACGACTGCTAGCGCGACCAGGCAGCACCGCCGCGAAATTGAAGATAAGCGCGTCAGAGTCGTAATTAGCGACGAAGTCCTTGAAATCGGATTGCGGTACAACCGGAACAAGCGCGCTGGATTTTGGGATCGACGTGCGGATTTTTGGCATAATGAGCGTAAACTTTGATCTGATTTACGCTCATTGTAGCGCATCTTGGGGGGATTTACTGACCGAGTCGCGCGCGTGTGCGGTCATACAAATTGTTGACGCGCTGTTCGGCAGGCGGCTGTTTGAAGATGTTCATGAACAGCAGCGTCAGCACCACGCCAGCGATGAAACCGCCGATGTGCGCGAAGAACGCGACACCGCCGCCGTATTCGGTATTGGTGATCGACCCAAAGCCACTAATCAATTGTAAGACGAACCACAAACCAAGCACCAAAATCGCAGGCACTTCGCGGATGCTGGACACGAGTCCGAGCGGGATCAAGGCGAGTACGCGCACGCCGGGATACAAAATCAGATAGCTGCCCAGAATGCCCGCAATCGCGCCAGATGCGCCGACAAGCGGAATTTGTGAGCCGGGTTCAATGATGATTTGCGCGAACGCTGCGACAAAGCCGCTCGCAAAATAGATGATCAAATACACGACCGCCCCAAACCGATCTTCGACGTTATCGCCAAACAAAAACAGATACAACATGTTGCCGATAATATGTTCCCACCCGCCATGAAAAAACATACTGCGGATGATATCCAGAATTGTTTCCAGCGAAAATGGGGCGGCACTGGCGAAGGCAGGCACGACGGATAGATCGGTGAACATATTAAACAACCCTTGTTCACTGAAGCTGAGTTCCCACAAAAATACCACTACATTGATGACGATCAGTCCATACGTGACGACTGGCAATCGGCGGGTCGGGTTAATATCACGCAACGGCAGCATGGCAGTCTTCTCCCAATTCGTAGGGGCGCAGCATAGTGCGCCCGTCGCTCAATTGACCAGTATCATGAATCAAAAGGGCGGAGACATGCTCCGCCCTGCTATATCTGTATCCACCAATTAGGGGGTTTTTTTAGCCGCGCTGTTCGATCGGCATCCAGGTCAAGTCCATGGGACCGACATACAGAACATCGGGGCGCATCAGGCGATTATTGCTCTGCTGCTCCATGACGTGCGCTGTCCAGCCTGCCATACGGCTCATGGCGAACAACGGCGTGAACATATCGACATCGAGATCAAGGGTATACAGGACAATCGCACTGAAGTAATCGACGTTCGGGTACAAATTGCGCTCAATGAAATACTGGTCGGCGCGCGCCAGCCCTGCCAATTTATCGGCAATATCGAACCATTTGCCGCTGCCGCTGTTACGAGCGAGTTTTTCGGCGCGGTCACGCAGCACCGCCGCACGCGGATCAAGCGCTTTGTAGACGCGATGACCAATGCCCATAATCTTGCGCCCACCGGTCTTGATATTATCGGTGAACCATTTTTCGACATTTTCGGGTTCGCCGATTTCCTGAAACATACGCATCGCTTCAGTATTCGCGCCACCGTGCAAAAAGCCTTTGAGTGTGCCAATGCCGCTGACAATGGCGCTATGCATATCGGAGCCGGTGGAAGTCGTGGCGCGCGCTACAAACGTACTCGCGTTCATGCCGTGTTCGGTCAGCAGTACCATATATGCATTCATGGCATCGACCGCCTCGACCGTGGGTTCGGCATTGGTCAGCATATACATGAAGTTTTGCGCCAAATTGAGGTCACGACGCGGTGCGACGGGTTCCTGACCTTTACGGATGCGCGGCCACGCGGCGCACAATGTCGCCACTTGTCCGTTCAAGCGCACCGCTTTGCGACGGTTGGCTTCTTTGCTGTTGTCTTCGCTATCAACATCATAATGCGCGAGCATCGAAACAACCGTGCGTAAAACTGCCATCGGGTCGGCGTCTTTCGGCAGCATCTTCATGGTATCGATGATGGGTTGTGGTACATTGGCGTGCGCGGCGATATCGGCGCGCAACGCTTCCAGTTCGGTCGCGGTCGGCAGCCGCCCTTCCCATAATAAATAGACAATTTCTTCGTAGAGGGCATGTTCAGCAAGGTCTTCGATTTTATAACCGCTGTAAATCAGCTTGCCTTCAGTACCATTGACGAGGCTGAGACGTGACTCATCAATGACGACGCCATCCAAACCCTTAAAAATTTTGACTTCCGACATGGAGTTCTCCTTAAAGAGGTGTAAGCATGGTGACACACTCCCCACGTCTAAAGGCGGGGGCTTCTACCCTCAACGCGACTGCGAAGGCGAACCTTCGTTTTATCGTTGCTCCGGTAGCACAGCGATGAACCGCTGTGTTTGATGTTGACTACGGTATTGCGATATTACGGTATTATGATCGAGGTCGGATGCTTACTCTCGTACCTCGCATATCAATCTCCCCCTATTATACGCTATTTTAGCAGAAAAAACACAAGACCGACGCCGTATATCCCCATGCTTGAAGGCAGGGGTTTTACGGCGCTTTTCTGACAAAATCGCGCTGTTGAGCGCAAACAATCCAAAATGATTTTTCTATCGTACTTGAGATTCAAACGTCAGTGAAAAAAAGCCTGACACCACATAAACACTCTAAAATATACCAGAAGCGGGTGTTTATTCGTAGGGGTTCAACGAATTCACGCAGGGCAATTGCATCTAATTGAAGGTAGTCAATCGGGTAAGATAGTGGGAACAAGGAGTAGCAACAGATGCCCACAAGCCCCACCCTTGTCCTGTTTGAGCATTTCAAAAGCGTGGAAGACCCACGCATGGAACGTACCAAAGACCACGTATTACTCGACATGATTGTCATAGCCGTATACGCGGTCATTTGCGGAGCCGACGATTGGGTAGGCATCGAAGCGTGGGGAATGAAAAAGTGGCATGGTTGCGCCAATTTATGGCGTTACCGAACGGGATACCCTCACACGACACCTTTGGGCGGGTGTTCAGTCGGCTTGACGCGGAAGCCTTTCAAGCGGCGTTTGAGGTGAGCGAAGGACAAGTGGTGGCGATTGATGGGAAGCAATTGAGGCGGTCGCATGATAAACGATTAAGGAAAGCGGCGATTTATAGGGTCAGTGCATGGGCTACCGAGAACCACCTCACGCTTGGGCAACGCAAAGTGGAGGACAAATCGAATGAAATCACGGCTATTCCCAAGCTCCTAGAGGTCTTAAGTCTGAAGGGGTGCATTG
>JBBRAA010000035.1:0-35290 GCA_038207205.1 Aggregatilineales bacterium | reverse complement strand
GTGGTCTTCAGCGTTGAGGAAACCATGAGTATCCCCGAAACCCGCACGGGTAAAAGCGGCGGTTTCGACTTCGGACTCAAAACGTTTCTCACGGACGATGAAGGGCGCGTCTACACCAGCCCGCAATTCTTCGCTCACAATTTTGGAATCGGTGGCGTTGAAGCGCGGGAAGTCGGTTGTGAAGATTGGTCGCTTTACACCAACGACTAAAACCTGTTCGGGTTGTGGGCAGCGCCATGATCTCACCCTGCGCGATAGGGTGCTACATTGTGATTGCGGACTGACGATTGACCGCGACCACAGTAAAGCTTTACCCGGTCTTATTTTGCCTGTCGCTCGGCTGTGGCGTGAGCCAAGACCTGATTTTTACGAGATTGGTGATTACGTGAAGCAAATCCTGAAGCTGGAATAAGCCTATGAAAATTGTTTGTCTTGGCGACAGCTTGACATGGGGCGGTTACGGCGGCAATTACGTCAACGAACTCGCCGCACTACTGCCCGAACATCAGATCGTTAATGCAGGGGTCGGCGGCAACACCGTCGTCAATCTGCTGCGCCGTCTGGAAAGTGACGTACTGCCACATCAGCCAGACGCTGTGTTTATCATGGTCGGCGGCAACGATGCGATCTCTTATCATCATCCCAAAACACGTTCTTATTACACCAAAGCACAGCAAATCGAAACGGGATTTATTTCCCCCGAACAATTCGAGACGACCTATCGCGAGCTGCTCACACAGATTCATCTCGCGCATCTGATCGCATGGGTAGGTTTACAGCCGACCGAATATTCGGTCAGCGCGGTCGCAGAACTGCGTGTTTTTAACGACCACGCCCTGAACGCTGCGCGCGCACTCACTGTGCCGACGCTCGATTTACTCGATGCGATAGTCAAGCCGCAAACGCTGCGTGAGCGCGACCCGATCACGATGGATTTTATTTTGACGATTGGGCAGCGCGAAAAACACAATTGGATGGATTACGAAACAGTACGCGCCCGTGACGGCTTCACGTATACATTCGATGGCGTTCATCCGACGCCGGCCGGCGCGAAAACATTAGCGACGCTGATCGCGGCGTTCATCGGCGCGCAAACAGCATAAAATAGTTCGGCTATTTATTGTACGGGCACGATTCAGACGCACGCACCAAAGGCGCAAAGAATAGTGTCAACGACCCCATAGCTAAAGCTAGGGGCTTGCAGTTATGGCGGGCGCGAAGCCCAAGACACACACCGCGTATGGCGGATTGACTGCCACCCGGCTCGCAATTACACGAGCCGCGTTCTGGAACTCCCGTTCCATTGTCGGTCTGGCGTTGAGCCAGAGTAAACCGTTTCTCTGCCTGAGCAGAGTGCCTTTTCGACTGTCCTGATTATATAACAGAAAGGAAAAAGGCGCTATCCCTCCCCTCAATGCCTAAAGACCAGGGGTATCTCGCGCCGATTTGATGAATGATTCACTTATTTTTTTTCGTTGCCGCGCTTGAAGTTCCCCGTCACTTTTGCCATGACGAGCTGTGCATCCACGCCTTCCAGCCCTTCGATGCGCGTCAAAAACTTTTTCGCCTCCGCGCCCGCCAGCGTCTTGACGTGCTTACCGTGCGTGCCATGTCAGCATCACGCGCCCATCTTTGGTCAGTGTATAGTCGAAAATCTCGTCTTCCAGCACACCGCGCTTATCGATTTCGTCTGACATCGCGCTCTCGTTTCTTACGCAACCTATAAACCGATTTTGCGTACAGCTTATCAGAGACAGCATTAATCAACGGAGTACCAAGTCATGGGATGTGGTCGCGCGATTTTATGTATCATTTTCCCGCCGCTCGCGGTGCTCGACCGCGGGTGCGGCACAATCTTGATTGTGCTTTTGCTAACGGCAGCAGGCTGGATTCCTGGCGTCATCGCCGCGCTGTTGTTGAATTACATGTCGGTGAACAACTCGCGCATCGCTCGTTAACCTATCGCCGCGCCCCACCCCCAACTTCTGGATTGTCCACAAATGACATCTCGGCGTATGCTGTGGATACGTGAGCGAATCAGGGGGCGGCGCGGCATGAAAGCACTGTGGAAACGCATTAAAACGGGCGAATGGTTGACAGTTCAGCGCGTCGGCATTGTGTTATTGGCGCTGTCGGTGATTACAGGGATCATCGGTTACATCAGTAAATATACAGGCGGCTTCGATTTCGGTGTTTTTCTCGTGGACTTTTACGCCAATGTATCGACCGAATTCGCCAGCATTGCCATTACAGTGCTGATCATCGACACACTGACTCGTCGCCGCGAGACCAAACAAGCCGAACGCAGCGACCGTGAAGAACTCGTCCGCAAGTTGGGCAGCAAGGTCAACGAAGCGTCGCGCCAAGCCGCCGAATCGCTGCGCGCTAAAAAATGGATGTTCGACGGTACGCTGCAAGAGATCGACTTACGCGCCGCCAACCTGGAAGAAGCCGACTTTTACTGCGCCGATTTGCAAGGCGCAAATTTCCAATTTGCCATGCTCAAGAATGCCAGTCTGAAAAAAGCCAACCTCGTCGGCGCGGATTTCAGCCGCTCCAAAGCGTGGGGCGCCAAATGTTATAAAGCCGATATGCGCGGCGCGAACTTTACCGAAGCACGTTTATATCGCGCTGATTTCACCAGCGCCGATTTGCAGCAGGCGAACTTCACCGACGCGGTTTTGGAAGGCGCGAACTTGAAAGAAACCAATTTGCGCGGCGCGATCTTCGTCAAGACCGTATTTTTGACCGAAAAAGCCGCGCCCGAAACCGTGACGATTTTGCCCGATGGCACGCATTGGACGCCGACCACAGACATGAGCAAATTCACCGACCCCGATCATGGCGATTTTTGGTGTCCGCACACGCCAGATGACAGCGAGCGCATCGATTTGGGCGATGAATAAATTACTCACCTTCCGCAGATTGCCCTCATCCTAAGTCCTTCTCCCTGAGGGAGAAGGGCAGGGGGTGCGGGCTGAAAACGAGGGGCTTGCGTAAGGTGAATTAAATGGTCTATGCCCAGTTTGGCGGCTCATTCCAACCCGAACACTAATGCACTTGCCAACACATAATTTCGCCGTGCAACCGCAATTTGATTGAGTGCTTGAGTGATCTGGCGACGGGTGATAAATACATCGGTACGATTGCACGCATCCTGCAATAATTCAACCACAGCATTGGTATCAGCAAACGCATTTTGCGTTGCCCGCAGTAAAGGCTGATAAATGACCTCATTTTGCAGCAGTGCCTCTGGGATCGTGCGAAAACCGACCGTTTCGATGACGACACATTCAGCCATACCAGCCGTATTCAGTTGATTCCACGCAGCGGCTGCCAATTCGAGTGCCTGCGACCCAGTCGCAATTTCACGATACATCCGCCTGCGAAAGGCGCTAAAGCGATCCATTTCAACAAGGCTAATCGATGGCAGGCGAGCAATGCGGATAAACGGCACCGGGTCAACGCCGTCAATCGGCAATGTTTCAATATCACCCGTCCAGACCAGCAGCCAATGCGCGATCCAGCCGCGCTGTCCTTCATATTCGACCTGCCACCACCCATAGTTTTGCGTGCGTCCAATCGGGCGTAGTGTGACATCGGGCGGCACACGTCCAACCCGTGCAAAATCTGTGCCGGGACCTTCGCGCAGCGCGCTAAAATCTTGGGTCGTGACAAAAGGTGGCTCAAATGGTTTGGGTGGCGGCGCGACATCGATAATGGGAAGTACGTTTAATGCGTCGGTTCCACCTTCCCATATGACCAACCACGCCGCTACCCACCCCATTTGTTCTTGATACTCGGCATAAAGCCAATCCGAATTAGAGGTGCGCGCTGTCGCAAACATCGGCGTGTTTGGAGGGATGACACTGTAAACTTGCCAGTCCGTACTCGGACCAGCGCGAAAATTCAGATTTTGGTTAGTGATGATAGGCAGTGGGGCGACGACTTCTTGTGCTATTGCGGTAAATGATGAGAGCAAACAAACAACGATCACAAAAACGTAGGTAATCTTCGCGTTCATTTACGCGCCTTTGAAAATCGTGCGTGTACCAAAGTCGATGATCGCGCCCGTTTGGATCAAAAAGTCGCTGCCGAGAATGCCGTTGAGTGATACAACATATTGAACATCAGTCACATAAACGCTATGCGCCCCAAACGCCTCGATAACCAACCACCGACTCGGATACTTTTGGCGAATTTCTTCCCACGTCATGATTTTGCGTTCCGTCATTCTCACTCGATTATATCGCCATTCCCGAATCGAATCCCGCTTTGATTAAACCCCGCTTCGTGCGTTAAAATTCACGATCAAATCTCGGTACGCAGTACGATGTACTCTGTACTTAAATTTCTCTTTTCTTGTTTCAAGGAGGATTCCTTTGCGAATCGCAGTCTTTACTCGCAGCACGCCAGATACCGCCGCCAAAGTTGAAGTCGATGCGGGCGGCAAGGTGACATGGGGTGACGCCGCCACCGTCGTCAACCCGTGGGATGAATACGCGCTTGAAGAAGCCATCGTGCAGGCAAAAAGCGCAGGTGGAAAAGCCGCCGTCATCGCTATTGGCGCGCCCATGCACGAAGAAGCGCTCAAGCACAGTTTGGCGATGGGACTCGATGAAGCCTACCGCGTCTGGGATACATCGCTCGAAGGCGCGGACGGACTCGCCTACGCGACCACCGCCGCCGCCGCCGTGCAAAAACTTGGCGATGTCGAACTCGTCATTTTTGGCAAAGAAAGCGTCGATATTGGCAGTGATCAGCACATTTACCAGACTGCGCGCAAACTCGGCTGGACAATGCTGTCGTATATCTCGAAAATTCTAGAGATCGACTACGCTGCGCGCACGATCAAAGTCGAAAAGATGCTCGAACAAGGCAAACAGGTCATCACCAGCCAACTGCCCGCCGTGATCAGCGTGCTCAAAGACATCAACGAGCCGCGCTATCCGTCTTTCATCGGCATTCGCAAGGCGTCGAAAGCGGTCATCCCCGAATGGACGTTGGGCGATCTCGGCGTCACGCTGCCCACCAACAGCACCAAAGTCACCGCGTTCAAAAACTTGCCGCCGCGCGACAGCAAAAGTGAAATGATCGAAGGCACGCCGCAAGAACAAGCTGCTAAGCTCGTCGATAAATTGTTGGAAGAAAAGGTGTTATAGCCATGAGCGCAATTTATGTGTGGATCGAAACTTTCAAAGGCAAGGCGAGCGCGGCGAGTTGGGAAGCGGTCGCGGCGGGACGTTCATTGGCGTCGAGCATGGGCGTTCCGGTGACGGCGCTGGTGTTTGGCGAAAACGCGGTGGTGGTCGCCAACGAAGCAGGTTCTTTCGGCGCGGATAACGCGATTGTGTGTGATGACGCAACGCTGACACACTTCCGACTCGAACCCTATGCGGCACTGCTCAGCGATTTGGTCAAGAAAAATGAGCCGTTCGTCGTGTTGGCGATTGCCAGCAGCCGCGCGCGCGAACTGCTCGCCGCCAGCGCCGCCGATACCGACAGCGCCATGTTGAGCGACGCGCTCACCCTGAATGTCGATGACGGCGATCTGGTTGCGACCCGCCCAGTCTATGCGGGCAAAGTGTGGAGCGATGCGGCGGCAAGTGGTAACACCGTATTCGTCTCGTTACGCTCGCGCGCGTTCGAGTCGGCAGAGCCGACGCCGAAAACCATCGATGTGATCACGGTCGCGCCGGTGTTGAGCGAAGATCAGATCATGACCAAAGTTGAACGTTTTGAAGAAGAAGTTGGCACAGTCAATTTGACCGACGCCGCGATCATCGTCAGCGGCGGGCGCGGCATGGCGAATAACCCCGCCACTCCACCCGCTGGTTATGCAGGTGACGCAACCGTGTGGAAAGCACAGGATGGTTTCGAGCATACGCTGAAACCATTTGCGGATGCGCTCGGTGCGGCAGTCGGCGCCAGCCGCGCGGCGGTTGACGCAGGTTATATTCCCTATGCGCATCAGGTCGGGCAAACCGGACGCACGGTTGCGCCGGACGTGTATATTGCAGCGGGGATCAGCGGCGCGATCCAGCATCAGGCGGGAATGCGCAGCAGCAAGATCATCGTGGCGATCAACAAAGATGGCGAAGCACCCATCTTCAAGATGGCGCGTTATGGGTTGGTTGGGGATTTGTACCAGATCATCCCCGCGATCACCGAAGAATTGAACCGACGATTAGGGAAATAAGCGGTAGGGGTATGGACAAACACCATATCCCCCATCCCTTTGCGTCATGTTTTTCGCGTTTATTTTCGGGCGGGGCTGAGTCCTACCCCTACCAAATAGCCAAAGTTGTGCTATGATGATTTGTATATGGGCGTGAATCAGATTCGACGGGCGAGGCTGATTCCGTGTGGCAGGTCGTGGCGCCCAGCCACGTTAAAATGGGCGCGGCTATAAATGCCAAAAACAACCAACCTGCTTTCGCTTACGCTGCTTAAGTTGTAAGCCTAAGTGCTGGGTCATAGTAACCCAGCCGTCTACCCAGATCGTCGCTTCCCGGTTTGGTATGTAGGCGTCACCAATGGAGGCGTGCGGTGACCATTACGCCGATAATTGGCATCTAAGACCCATCGGCTGGCGGGTGGCGTACCGTGTTGACCGGGCTATCATCTGCGAGATACAAATAGTCGACTAAACCTGTAGAGGCGCGTGGTCGAGTCGTTCGGACCCGGATGGCGGTGTCCGGCACGTCCACAACATCCCGGTAAAAAGACTTATCAAGCTTGATAGGTCTTTTTGTTTTGCGCTGCTCAGCACCGTTATCGCATCGCCATTTCTGCAAGCGCACATTGTGATTCGTCACAGGTTTGGTACACTGAACTTTCTTAACTCGTAAAATTCGAGAACATGCGTATGAAATGGATTTTACGCTTTAGCGGCGTGTGCATATTGACGACCGTATTGAGCGCGTGTAATTTTTTCGCCCCACAGCAAACTGCACCCTTAGAACTGCTTGAAAACAACCCCGCCGCCACCGAGATCGCCGCCTTGCGCGCCACCGCCACCGCCGAAACGGATCGGATGATGATTACGCTTGAATCAGCGCAAACCGCCGTGCGTGCCGTCGATGTGCAGAGTACACGCATCGCTTCAACGTTGATCGCGCGTGGTACACCCTTCATTGATATCAGTCAAATCACACCCAATATGCCGACGCCCTTCACTTTCGCAGGCGTCGATAACAGCGGCGCGCTTGATCCAAGCGTGCAAGCCCTTGTCACGCCGGGCGGTGGCGCACAGGGGAACAGCGCCGTCGGTACTGCGATCAACCCGCCATCGATTGTGGTCGGCACGCCGACGGCTTTACCCGGCGTTGATAGCGGCGCGACAGAGAATACCAGCGCGTCTGTCTTGAGCAGCATTACGCTTTCGCGCGCGGTCGGCGCAGACGACTGCCCGACCCAACCCGATACCCTTTTCACACCCGAAGACACTGATATTTATGTGACGGCGGTTGCCCAGGGCTTACTTGCCAACAGCGCTGTCCGTGCGCTTTTCAGCCGCGACGGTGTAGAAGCCGTCGCTTATGATTGGATACCGAGTTTCGATATTGACGGGGCGTGCATCTGGTTTTATATGCCGTCGTCCTCGGTCGCCTACGTACCGGGAAACTGGAATGTCCAACTGACCATAAACGGCGTCAATGCCGGGTCAGCAACATTTACGATTGAAGGCGCGATGACCGAATCGACAGGGTGATGCGCCCTATCCCCACCCGTTTTATCGGTACACAAGCCCACACTCGACGCATACAGTGATAGCAGGGCGGCATTACTGCCGTTTTCTGTCACTTCCTTAATTCCTTAATGCACAACCTATAGAAAGGCACGGGACTTATGTGGCGTTTTGCCTATCCCGGCGATGACGAGGGTAATAAAGCCAAGATCACATGGGCGCTGGTGCGCCGCGTTTTGAATTATGGCGCCCCTTATCGTCGTTTGATTTTAATCACACTGTTTTTGATCCTGATTCAAACCGCGATTACGCTGCTCAATCCGCTCATTTTTCGCGATTTGATCGATTACACGCTGCCTAATGGCGACACCGGTCGGCTCAATGTGCTGGCGCTGGCGCTCGTCGCTATCCCGTTCACGAATGCGCTGCTCGGCTTAGTCATTCGCCGCGCCAATTCGATGATCGGCGAAGGCGTGATTTACGACTTACGCCGTTCGTTGTACGCGCATTTACAACGCATGTCGCTGCGCTTCTTCACCAATACCCGCAGCGGCGAGCTGATGAGTCGCCTGAATAACGATGTCGTCAACGCGCAGTCCGCAATCAGCGATACGATCATTGGTACGGTTACGCAAGTCATTCAGTTGATCGCGACATTGGCGATCATGTTCACGCTCGAATGGCGGCTGACAATTCTCGGTTTGATCGTATTTCCATTAGTGATCGGCGCGGCGCGCGCGATTGGCAAGCGTTTACGTGTGATCGCGCGCGAACAAATGGAGATCAACGCACAAATGAACGCGATGGTCAGCGAGACACTCAACGTAAGCGGCGCGCTGCTGGTCAAATTATTCGGGCGCATGACGCTCGAAACCGAACGCTTTTCCGAACGCGCTGCCCGTGTCCGCGATATGGGAACACGGCGCGCCGTATGGGGCAGCTTGTTTTGGACGCTGCTCGGCGCAGTCGGCATCATCGGCACCATGCTGGTGTACTGGGTCGGCGGACATTTGGTCTTGGATGGCGTGTTCACCGTCGGCTTGATTGTCGCGTTCGCAGCGTATCTGGGACAGCTTTACGGTCCGCTGGAATATCTCGTCGATGTGCCAGTCCAATTCTCGACATCGATGATCAGCTTTGAGCGTGTGTTCGAGATCATCGATCTGCCGCACGAAATCGCAGAAAAACCGGACGCGATCGCGCTAACTGACGTAGGCGGCGGTTTGACTTTCGAGCATGTCACATTTCGTTATCCAGGCAGCAGCGAAGGCGGCTTATCCGCCGTGTACCGTCCCGGACGTATGGATAACGTCGTCGCGGTCTTGAGCGGTAGCAAGACGCCTGCTGCACAAAACGGAACCCATCACACACCTGGCGAAAAACCGACCAGTCAAGCGCGCGAGATGGCGCTCGAAGATTTGGATTTCGATATCAAGCCGGGTCAGTTAGTCGCGCTCGTGGGTCCCAGCGGCGCGGGTAAAACCACGCTCACGTATTTGATCCCGCGCCTCTATGACCCGACCGAGGGGCGCATTTTGATCGACGGCATCGATCTACGCGATGTCACGCTCGATTCGCTCATGAACCAGATTGGTATGGTCACGCAAGAGTCGTATTTATTCCACGATACGATTCGCACCAACCTGATTTATGCCAGACTCGACGCGACGCAAGCCGAACTCGAAGCGGCGTGCAAAGCCGCCAATATTCACGAGTTTATTGCCGGCTTGCCCGACGGCTACGATACGATTGTCGGAGAACGTGGTTATCGTTTGAGTGGTGGCGAAAAGCAGCGACTCGCACTGGCGCGGGTGATCTTGAAGAATCCGCGCATCTTGGTCTTGGACGAAGCTACCAGTCATCTCGACAGCCAGAGCGAAGCCTTGATCCAGGAGGCGTTAGAGACGATCATGGTCAACCGTACCAGCATCGTCATCGCGCATCGCCTGAGCACGATCCTGGCGGCAGATTTGATCCTGGTGATTGATCGTGGGCGCATTGTCGAACGTGGCACGCACGACGACCTGATGCGGCGTGGCGGCTTATATTCGGCGCTCTATGAAACGCAGTTCAGCCAGCAGCGACAAGTGATGGCATGATTAATGTACGGGCGATCTGATGGGTCGCCCGGTCTACAATGGCGGTACTACGACGAACCGTTGATGCACAATCCACAAGATACATTGATTTTCAACGCGCCGCCCGCAATCAGCGTATGGGTCGAAAAGCTGTTTGCCGATTCGCTGGATTCATCAATCCAGCGCGATCATGTCCCCTTCGACATGGATGGTCACGCGTACCCCTTCTTCATCGCCGCGCCACACATGATACACATGCCCGATGCCGTGAACACACGCGACATCGTTTTCAACCACGATGACGGTATTCTCGTCAATTGCATAGCCTTATGCGCATTCACCGATTTCTACCGCGTGGATTAAGCGTGTCACCGTCCCCCACTGCGAGGCATGAACATCCAAACTGCACGGGATCAACCCCAACCCATCACGAATAGCCACCTGATCAAGTTCTTCGCTCGCGCTCACCTGCACGATTTGTCTGGGCTGATACTTGCGCATGACACGCCATCCGCCGACAATCGCGCGCTGAGAAGCGACCGCCGCGCCCGCTGATGTTCCGCCATATGCCACGTTGTTCGTGCGCAGATAATCTACCCAAGCGGGTTCGGCGCATAATACTTCTTGGTGACACTCCCCATGCTTCCATATCACGCACATTGGCGGCTGCCGGTACCAATAGGATTTTGCCGTCCTCGTGCGCCTTGGATTTTTGAATCAGCCCGCCAAACGTGATCAAATCCACATCCGGCTGTTCACCACCACCATGTAAGAACAACGGGATCATCATCTACCTTTTATGCTAAAATATCGTCGCTTACACCATAACAGGTTGAATACCTTGACCGAAACTTATCTCATTGTCGGATTAGGAAATCCCGGCGCTCGCTACGAAGATACTCGGCACAATGTCGGCTATCGGTGCGTCGATGTGCTCACGCAGAAGTATAATCTCAGCTTCACAAAAACGGAACATAAAGCATTAACAGCGACCGGGATCATTCGTAACAAGCGGGTCATCATCGCTAAACCGCTCACTTACATGAATTTGAGCGGCGAGTCGGTGCAGCCACTCGCGCATTTTTATAAAATTCCGGTCGAACAAATTCTCGTCGCCTGCGACGATCTCGATATTCCCTTCGATACCTTGCGGATTCGCAAGACCGGGACGAGCGGCGGGCAAAATGGCATCAAAAGTATCATCGAGCGGCTTGGCACGCAGCAGGTTAACCGTATTCGCATCGGCATCGGGCGACCACCCGGCAAAATGAACCCGGCGGATTATGTGCTGTCCGCTTTCAAAGGCGAAGATGTCATCACCGCGATCATCATGATCGACCGCGCCGCGCAAGCCGCCGAAACCTGGTTGATCGATGGTATCGATGCCGCTATGAACCAATACAATGGCACAGGCGACGAAAAGAAAGCGCCCAAGCCCCAGCCCAAAAAGACGATAGCCAGCAGCGACGAGAACCCGTTATGAAACTTGGAATTTTTTCGGATATCCATGCCGACGCCGAACATCTGGAAAAAGCACTGGCGCTATTTCAAAAAATTGGCGTCGATCAACTCATTTGCGCGGGCGATTTAGTCGATGGCGTAACAGAGGGCGAAGCCACGGCGCAGCGCGTCAAGCATTTGAGCATTCCGGTAGTCATGGGCAATCATGATCGCGCGTTCAGCCGCCCGATCGCCGATACATGGCGCGATAGAGTCTCGTTGAAATATGGCATGGACGATCAACTCAGCGATGATTCCGTCACCTATCTGGCGTCGCTCCCGCTGCGAGTCAATCTCGAATACGAAGGCGTCAAGATCGTGCTGGCACATGCCAATACCTGGGATCAAATCGCCTATGTTTTTCCGTCCGCCGGGTCGCACGACAAACTGCTCCGACTCGCGCGCGATGTCCAGGCAGATGCGCTCATTCTTGGACACACCCATGTACCCATGAAAGTTCGTGTGGGCAATCTGTGGGTATTTAATCCAGGTTCAGTTCAAGGCAACCGTTACATGTTTCGCCCCGCGCATACGTGTGCGGTTCTGCATCTGCCCGATCTCACCTACGATGTATTCGATATTCAAAGCGGACGATTGGCAGAACCCGAACGCTTAAGTTTGACGCCTCCAAACTCATGACCCTACTGCTTTCTGGTTTGCTCGATTTACTGCGCGATTCTGTGACCTATCGACAACTGATCACAGATTTACAAGCCTCCGCCCCGATTCCCGCGCTCGGCGTGATTCGGTCAGCACGTCCATTTGTGCTGGCGGCGCTGGCGCAAGATTGGGCGCGTCCGGTCATCATGCTCACCGCGCGCGTCGACCGCGCTTATAACACCGCCGAGCAACTGCCCGTATGGATGGGAACCAACACGCGCATCGCCCGCTTTAGCGAACCTGCACCGCTCTTCTATGAGCGCTCCGCATGGGGTGATTCTGCCGTGCGCAATCGCATCGAAACACTGGCAGGGTTAATGACGCCTGAAACCAAACGCAAGCGCGCTGAACCCGCCGCGCCCACGTCATCGCACATCATTGTCGCGTCCGCCCGCGCGCTGATGACGCGCACCATGCCTGTCGCGCGCTTTCGTGAAAAGCAAATCACGCTCAAGCGTGGACAGCGCACGACGCTCGATAAACTCGTCGATCAATGGGTTAAGCTCGGCTATGAACCCGCGACGATGGTTATCGAACCTGGAAGCTTTAGCCGTCGCGGGGGTATCCTCGATATTTATCCTTTGGCGACTGACCAACCCGTTCGTATCGAATTCTTTGGCGACGAGATTGACAGTCTGCGCGCGTTCGATCCATCGACTCAACGCAGCACCGGTATTATTGATCAGGTCATCATCCCGCCCGCGCGCGAAGCCCCGCCCGAACTTGCGCCGCTCGCCGCTGCGCATTTAGCCGATTGGTTCAAGGCGCGCACAACGAGCGACGATATGACCAGCCCTGCCGCCGACCAAACACCGCTGACATCAGGCGCGGCGTTCCCATTTCTTGAATTTTATCTGCCCTATTTGTACACTAATCCGGTCAGTTTGCTCGATTATGCGCCCGACGATGCGTTGATCGTCATCGAAGACAGCAGCGAACTCCGCGATACCATTACCGAGATCGAAGCCAGCGCCCTCAAAGCGCGCGACGAGCGCATCACCATGGGCATTGTCCCACCGGATATGCCTGCGCCCTATGTGACATGGGATCAACTCTCTGCGTCGCTCAAGAATCGACGTGTCGTCGTTTTAGGTCAGGGTGATGAAGCATCGGACGACGGTGGCGCACTGCGCGCATTGATCAGCCCCGAAACTCGTTTCGGCGGACAGCTAAAACCGCTGCTCAACCATTTTCGTGGGCTGCGCAGCACTAACGACCGCGTGATCGCCGTGACTGCTCAGGCTGCCCGTTTGAGCGAAATCTGGGCGGAGCAGGAATCGTCGTTCGTCGAACGCACCACGTCCGTGACACACAAACCCGATGCGCACAGCATTACATTCGTCGATGGCACGCTGCAAGAAGGCTGGCGGCTGCGTTTAGGCGATGGTGAAGCACATTTGTTCACCGACGCCGAAATTTTCGGCTGGAGTCGCCCCGAACCGCGCCGCCGTAGAAGCATCAAGCGCGCCAAAACACCCGAACAAAACTACGCCGACTTGCGTGACGGCGATTTCGTCGTGCATGTCGATTATGGCGTTGGCAAATTCGGTGGCTTGCGGCGGCGCACCTTAGAAAACGTCGAACGCGAGTACTTATTGATCGAATACGGCGGCACAGATACGCTGTTCGTGCCAATCCACCAGACCGACCGCCTGACGCGCTATGTCGGCAACGACGATAAACCCCCGACCTTGAGCAAACTCGGTCAGCCCGACTGGATACGCATCAAGAGCAAGGCGAAGAAAGCCGTCGAAGAAGAAGCGCGCGAACTGCTCGCGTTATATGCCAAACGCGCCGCCGCGCCCGGTCACGCTTACAACCCCGATACACCATGGCAGCACGAGATGGAAGCAGCCTTCCCGTATGTCGAGACTGATGATCAACTGAAAGCGGTTCGATCCGTCAAAGCTGATATGGAACAATCGATGCCGATGGATCGCTTGATTTGCGGCGATGTCGGGTATGGCAAAACCGAAGTCGCCATCCGCGCCGCGTTCAAAGCCGTCATGGATGGCAAACAGGTCGCTATTCTCGTGCCAACGACGATTTTGGCACAGCAGCATTACGAGACGCTCACGCGCCGATTAGCGCCTTTCCCGATAAAAGTTGAAATGCTGTCGCGCTTTCGCACCAAAGAACAGCAGCGCCAGGCGCTCGATTTATTGGCGCGCGGTGAAGTCGATATCATAGTCGGCACGCACCGTTTGATTCAAAGCGATGTCCAGTTCAAGGATTTAGGGTTGGTCGTCATCGACGAAGAACAGCGCTTCGGCGTCAAACACAAGGAGTTCTTCAAGAATTTGCGCGCGACTGTCGATATTTTGACGCTGACCGCGACGCCGATCCCGCGCACCATGTATATGAGCCTGACGGGTGTGCGCGACATTAGCATGATCCAAACACCACCCGAAGACCGGATGCCCGTGATCACGCATGTGGGAGTCTTCGATGACCGTCTGGTGCGACAAGCCGTACTGCGCGAAATGGAACGCGGCGGACAAGTCTTTTTCGTGCATAACCGCGTCAATACGATTGACAGCATCCGCGAAAAGCTGGAGACAATTGTCCCCGAAGCGCGCACGGTGATCGGGCATGGTCAAATGGATGACAAACTGCTCGAAAACGTCATGACCGCGTTCGGCAACGGCGAATATGATATTTTGTTGGCGACCGCGATCATCGAAAGCGGGTTGGATATTCCCAATGCCAATACATTGATCGTTGATCGCGCCGATTGGTTCGGCTTGGCACAGTTGTATCAGATTCGCGGGCGCGTCGGGCGCAGCGCGCAGCAGGCATATGCCTATTTGTTTCATCCGGCGCAAAATCGTCTCGCCGAAGATGCACGCGCGCGTTTAGAAACCCTGACCGAATACACCGATCTCGGTTCAGGCTATCAAATTGCCATGCGTGACCTTGAATTGCGCGGCGCAGGCGGCATTTTGTCCACCCGCCAAACCGGACATGTCGCGGCGATTGGGCTGCATTTGTACACATCGATGCTGGCGCAAACGGTCAGTCAGCTTAAAGGTGGCATCGACCGTCAAAACGGGACGCTGCCAACCAGCGCCAATGCGCCCAACATCAGCGAGCGTAATATTTTGCTCGATTTACCTACGCCTGCGTATTTGCCGACCGATTGGATACCCGAGATCGCGCTGCGGTTGCAGGTGTATCGACGTATTGGTGGCTTATCCACGCTTGCGGATGTCGATGTGATGCGCGCAGAACTTATCGATCGTTTCGGCGCGCTGCCGATGGCAGTCGAAGGCTTGTTGTTTCAAATTCGGGTCAAATTACGCGCGGTCAGCGCCAACGCGACGGCGGTCTTGCATCGCGAAGAGCGTTTAGAGATTCGGCTGCCGTACCTGGTCGAAATCAACCGCGAACGGTTGGCGCGTTTGCTGGGTGACGATGTGCGCGTCACGCGGACAGCCGTCGAACTGCGCATGGATCAGGCGGGTCAAGGGTGGCAGGAACGCTTGGAAGGGGTGTTACTGGCATTGGCGGAAAATATCCACGACAGCGTAGGGATATAAGCCGAGCGCCGCCTGCTCGTCTTTCGACAAGGGCGGCGCTTCGATGGGGGTCGTCATCGTAGACTAGCGGCGATAGGTTTCGGTGTAATCTGGCTCGACGCTTTGAAGCAGCGCCAATACATGCTGGAAGGTATCAAATTGTTCTTGCGAGAACAAACGGCGGATGTGCGCGTCGATTTGTTCCGCACTTTTCATGACCGCTTCACGGTGTTTTTCTGCGTCTTTGGTCAGGTAGATATGCACAGCACGACGATCCGACGGGTCGGGACGACGCTCGATTAAATTCTTATCTTGTAATTTATCGAGATTTGGTGTGAAGCTTGTGGCTGCACGCCCAACTGCTCTGGCGAGTTCGCTCGCGTGCTGTCCGTCTCGTTCGAATAATGCACGCAAAATGTACCATTCGATGATCGTCAAACCGAGCGGCTGCACGGCACGACCGAAGAGTTGGTCTAAATTGCGCAGTGCGATATCGAGATTACACCATACGCTGCCGCCGAAACGGAGTTGATTGGGTAGAAATTCTGTCATAGCTTACAACTTCCTTTGGTATCTGATCATTACCACGAATTTATCCGCAAAATGTCTATGCACGAATAGTACTATGGTCTTTACACTTTTCAGAATGATTGCTTGTATAGTCAACAATTGTAATCTTATGACTAAACAAAAATCAAGTCCTAAGTAAAATCAAGTCCAAGGTACCAAGCCTCATTTCGTCTCCCGGTGACACAGGAAAAGGTGTTTCTGGAGCCAGGCGCTTGCCGTTGATAAACGTGCCGTTGATCGACCCCAAATCGACAACATGTAAATCTCCCTTGAACTGCACAAGGGCGGCATGACGGCGTGACACACCGCGTTCACGCGCTTCAAAAGCTGAAAGATCGACATCCGGCATATAATCGCTCGCTTCGTCGGCACGCCCGACGATGTAACCTTCTACACCTGGCGCCTTCAAAGTAATGCCCGTTATCTTACCGTTCAGTGTTTGCAGCATATACTCCGCGTGTTCAGACACATCTTTACCTTTCTTATTCATATTGTAATCCCATACCTCTTGGGAATCAAATTTGAATATAATGAATAGTTTTTGGGGACTCTAACCCTATTCAATCATTGTGAATACGTAACTGCGGTCTATTGAAGGACGATTATCGAATACAGCAGATAAACGTTGACCGGTTTGTGGTTGGTAAATACCAACTTTTACGCTAGAAAATGCCTGAATAGGAAATAAGTACTGGTCCAAGACAAATTCGCCGTTCTGCCACAATGTTGTTGGGTATGTATTGGCTTGTGGCATCGCGTCGCGCTGGTCGATGATCTGTCCGTTGGCATCGATGAGATGCACAAACACTGTGTAATCCGCGTCGATCTCGTCCAGCGATTGCCATGCCAGATCAATCGCAATCCCCGCGGCGGTCGTCCGCGCCGAATAGCCGTGCAGCCGAATAACCTCCCCGAACACCCCATCGACGGTGTGATCGACGGCTGGTGCTTCAAACTGCCGCGCCACCCCAGCTACAGTAAATTCGCCAAGTGTTACCAACGTAGTATCAACCTGTAAACTCAGTGTAAATATCCCTGCGGGTTGATCGCGCGGCACACGATAAGACGTGCGTAATGTGTAAAGATCGCCGTCGCGCCACGCATCGCGACCATAATCCCATTCGCCATCGTACAAAATGACATCGCCTAAAGTTAAGCGATAGGTATCCGGGCGGTTTTCGCCGTCATCGAGCGCCAGCGCTTGCCAATACGTACCGAGTAAGAACGCCTCACCGGGTCGTATCACGTCGGGCAGCGCGTCATACCCGATCAACCGTGTGCCTGCCGCCACATCCTGATCAAGTCGCGTGTGCGGCGTCAGTGTAGTCGCGTCGAAGGTTTGATCTGCACGCTCAACGGTCAGCACGCCGACTTGCGCCCATATCGCACCGTTGAGATACGGCTGATACACATCCGTGCTGCGCGCTACCCACGCGACATTAAGTGCGTGTTCACCCATCGGCGTTCCGATGGGAATATCGAGCGTGACGCGCTGCGCATACGTCTCACCCACACGCCAACGATCCGTTTCGGTGATGTACGGCATGACGCGCGCGATCACGACGCCATTAGCGTCTTCAAGCTGGGCAATCGGCGTAAAATCATTGGCAGTCGGGGCAGCATCAATGTGCCACACCGTCGAAAGCGCGACGCTCGCGCCCGAACGCGCGATATCTGCAAGCTGCACGCCAAGTGACGACACAAAAGGGTTGCGCGCATCCGCGTTCGGCAGCGTTAAATCGTTCGGCATTCTATCGGCGTTGAGAAAGTACCACTCAAACGGCTCAGGATTTGCCGTCGCTGCCGATAAATAGTTCGGTTCCGCCCGCAGCAGCCACTCGCGCCATTCATCGGGCGGGGGTGCGCTGCGCGGGAAAATAGCGATGCCTGTAAGACCCGGCGGCGGAAAGAAAAAACTATCCGTGCCAATGTATGTCACGTCCGGCAAGCCCGCGATCTGAAATGTCGGGTACGGACGGTCTTTGGCGGCGACGTACAAAATATCGCCGGGTCGTTGCACAGTGCGCGCCCATTCCGCCGCGCGCGCTAAATCAGAGTCGGTTTCGTAGAAAACAGCAGGCAGATTCGCCCATGCGAAATATGCCCTCTCGACCAGAAAACCACCAACGAGCAGCCACGCGACCACGCCGATAAAGCCGACGCGCAGATAGCGGGTCAAGCCGACAAGATTTTGCCGCATCAACAGCCGCGACGCCGAACTGACAACCTGTTCGTAACCCAAGCCGACCAGGACAAAAATCAACGGGATCATCCCCAACGAGCGCATATGACTCGGCGGCAGCCCGCCCACGCTGATCACACTCGGAATCACCATCAATGGCGACAACAGTGCCAGCGTATATGCCGCTTTTTCGAGCGTGTTGCCCGGTCGCACCAGTCGCCCAGCGGCGATACCGATGCCAAGCAGCATCAGCAAGCCTTCGGGGAGCGTCAAATACGGGCGTCCAGGAATGTTGTAGCGCAGATACGGGTCGCCTTCGATGAAGAACATGCGCGCGTGCAGAACAATACTGTCAATCAGGCTGATCGATTGTTCAGCTTGTGTGACTTCTGCCAGTCGGTTGAAGAAAATATCCGGTCTTTGCAGCGCATATACGATCATCGGCAAAGCGACGATCAATAACGCGATGAAAAAGACAGCGCCCTGACGCACGCGCTGCCGAAAATGCCGCCGGTCTGCGATGAGCAGCGCGAGCCCGCCCAACGCCAGCCAAAACGGAAACAGCCGCGACGAGTTGTACGTATACAACGCCAGCCCGCCGCATATACCCGCGGCGATCAACCACCCGTAGCGGCGCGTGCCGCGTAAACCGCGCCACAAGAAGATCAGGGTCAGTGCTTGCATCAAGGGTAATGTGACCGCCCTGAATGCCTGCCGTGCCAGCCACACTTGCGGAAAAGCAATCGCCATACCGACGCCCATCGCCAACCCGACGATCACGCCGCGCGACCCGCGAAACATCAGGCGTCCGAGCGCCATCGATGCCGCCACCGTGATTAAATTGCTGAACGCATTCGTCAGGTGAAACGGGAACATGCTGTCTTGAATCAACGTGAGCAGCGGCGCATTGAGGTAAAAATACAACACCTCGCGCCCTTGATACGCTTCAAGCATCGGAAACGGACGTGAGCCGCCAAAAGCGATGCTCCGCGACACCAACAAGTTCACCGCTTCGTCGTAATGCGGACCCAGCGGGTACGCAGGCAGCAAACGCAAAAGCGCCGCGACCAATAAGATCACGGTGGCGAATGTAATAAAGGCGAGTGAACGTGGTTTGATTGAGCGCATCTACGCATCGTAACGCACGGCGGCGTGTGTTAGCAACTCCAAACCAACCCGATTAACTCAACTCACCGCCGGAATCGGATCAGGCGTTGTCACCGCGTTCGACCCTCTCAGTTGCAGCAAAATCACGCTGAACACGACCAGTAAGCCGCCCACCCATTGAATCGGCTGCATTGTAATGCCCAAAATCAACTGTGCTAAGACAGCCGTCATCAACGGCTCAACTGTCCCGAAAATTGCTGACCGTGACGCGCCCGCCGCTTGAATACCTTTGTTGAGCATAAAAATGGGCATGACCGTGCTGACAACGACCAGACCAAACAGCGCTGACCAGCTTTCGATTCCGGTCGGTATTGTGATCGTCCCGGTTAAGCCCTTGATTCCAGTCAGGAAGGTCAGAAAGACCAGCGAACCGCTGACCATAAACGCGCCCGCACGTGCTGTCTCTGTATGACCACGCAGCAGCCGCTCCATCACCACAAAATACACCGACGCCAACGCCGCGTTGACCAACGCACACGCTACGCCGAACCACACACCTTCGCCCACGTTGACGCTAAGATCAGCGATGGTCAGGCTGACGCCGACTAATGTCACCACCAGCGCCGCCCAACCGATGATGCCCAGGCGTTCGCCCAAAAACAGCGACAAGATTGCCGTCATCGCCGGAAAAGTGTAATACAAAACCAGGTAAATACCGGGCGATAGATATTGCAACCCGATGAACGAAGCCAGCGCTTCCGTTGCCAGTAAGAAACCCAGAAGGAACAGCCACTTGCGCGGCAGCGGCTTGCCTGTGACTGAGCGCGCAGTCCGCAGCGTGATCAACCAGAAAATCGGCACGGTAAACAGATAGCGAAAAAACGCAATCTCCAGCGGTTCGATACCACTGCCACGCAACCCCGCCGCGAAAATGGGCAAGAACGCATACCCCGCCACTGCACACAGCGTATAGATCAATCCCAGACGCTCACGCCCCATATATCACCCATCTGTAATCTCTGTACGAATTGATAACGAAACAGACATACAACTAAGCCCGCTAAAGGGGCTTTTGAGAGCGCTTTTTTTCGCTTTTCGGCAGCCGGATGCTTTAGCATCTTGGCGGACGAGGCGAAACAAGCGGTTTTTTGCAACGAGCACAATTGACTCGTTCATTCTAAGTGATGTCACTAAGTGCGTCTCAGTCCAAACGAGACCAGTCTGCCACTTCTATTGCGGGGGATTTAACACCCATTGCGGCACGACACCACCCCCCCAGCAGCTTGATCGCCGCCGCCAATGCCGCGCGCGAGCCGCCGCGCAAATCAGCATCCAGGTCAACCACGCCAAAACGATAGACAGGAATGATATGTAATCGTTTTGGGCATGGCGCATCCTTAGTCCTTGTTTAGCCGTTCGCAAAATCTAAGATGAGTTGGGCGATGTGCGCCGGGTTTTGCATCGGCGCGAAATGTGTATAGTCGGTCAACTGCATATCATGTCCGTGCTGAAAATGCCGCCACAAATCAGGATTGGTCGGGCTGCCCGCCATATCGTCAGGGCTGAACGAACTACGCACGCCCAAGCGCATGATCAACGCCGGAATCATAACGGTCTCTAGCTGCGGGTAAATATTCGAGCCGCCGCTTTGTCGATAAATCGCCGCTTCGATGGCAGGCGGACACGCCAGTACAAAGCCGTCGCCGTCGGGGTTGGGCAGCAGCCCATAATCGACATAATCGTGCAGCACGGCACGATCCCACAAATCGAACGGCGAGCGGTCTTTGAAGCGCTCGAACATCTCGTCGGGCGACGCCCACTCGTTGCGCCGCCGCGCGGTGTAATGCTCGCTCTCGCTGATCTGTGTCGTGTAGCCCGCTTTGGGGAAGATCACCGGGTCTATCAAGATGATCCGGCTGAATAAATCCGGCTTGAGCGCTGCCGCCAATGCAACCGCATGACCGCCACACGAATGACCGACGCCAACTGCACCGCGCAAGTCGAGCGCGTCACCGAGCGCGACCAGATCATCGGCAAAAGCGTGCCAGGCATACGGTTTAGGTGGCGTTGGCTTGCTGCTGTGTCCATGTCCACGCAAATCGAGCGCGATCACGCGCCGCCCATCCAGATGCGCCACGACTTGATCCCACAGTCGCGCATGAAAACCAGTCGCATGTGCCAGCACGTGAGTAGGTTCAATCCCCGCCCATTCGTAAGCGGCGATTTGTAGCCCGTTGATGGTGTGTAACGTTTGGGTAGGAATTGTCATGATCAAAATCCTTGTAGGGGCATGGCATACCCGTGCCCGCCGACGTGCCAACCGCAACCGCGAAAAACATAACACAAAGACGTCAAGGGGCACACGTGCAAAATCAGGTGATCCAGCCCGCCCGAAAATGCGCCGTACTTCCCAGATTGATGTGGATGATCACCCTTACAATGACGGCTATCTTGAACAGTAGATCATTGAGGATTAGCGACGATGAGCGACAACATGCAGGTACGCGGCACGACCGGTGAACCCGTTGACGAAGCAGATATGTTCGATTGGTCGGATCGTCAGGAAGGCATTAAGAAACTAGCCGAATTGATCAAGGGTATCAACATCGCCATGCTTACGACCATCGACGAAGATGGCTCGCTCCGCAGCCGCCCGATGGGCACGCAGCAGGTCGAATTTGATGGCGATCTGTGGTTTTTCACCGATGATGACAGCGCGAAAGCGAACGAAATCGCGCGCGAACAGCAGGTGAATGTCACCTATGCTGACGGTGGGAAAGCGCTCTATATTTCGGTCAGTGGGTTGGGTTTCATCGTGCATGACCGCGCCAAGATGGAAGCATTGTGGAGCCCGGTTCTTAAAGTCTGGTTCGAACAGGGTTTAGACACTCCCAATATCGCACTGCTGCGCGTTGTCGCAGAAAAAGCCGAATATTGGGATGGCGGCAGTAAAATTGCGTCGGCGCTCAACCTCGTCAAGTCACTCGTGACAGGTAAGCGTGATGAAGGCAACGACCACGCGAAGCTTGAACTGTAGTATCTAAGACAACCTATTACGGAGGGACGAGTCTCAGACCCGCCCCTCCGTTTTTGTTTATGTCTTTATGTCTTCTTTTTATGCTTTTCGCGGTTCGCGTTTAGACCGTATTCAAGGCTGGCATCATTAAGCCTTGCCCGTTGAGAATGACGTACCAATAAGGCAGCCAACCGATGCCGAACAAGTCGATGCCGATGTCTTTCTTGTAGGGGCTGACTTGATAATCATCGATCCGCGTCGCAATCACCGCCCATTTATCATCAATCTGCTTGAGCTTAGCCGAAAATTCATTCTGCAATTGTACGGCGTCGTCCTGCAACTGCTGCACATCAAGTTCATTGAGTTCAACCGAACTTTTATTGCGCTGTTTGTAATACTGGGCACGGCTCATGCGCGACAGCGTAAACGAGGTTTGTCCGCGCGCCAAGCCGAGTAGTGCTTCGCCCGTCGTGAACAGTTCTTCGCGCTTGCTGGTCGCCAGTTCGCGGCGGTTGCCTTCGAGCTGACGGGCTTCGCGCGTGACTTTTTCTTCCAGCGTATCGAGCTGCTTGTTGTACCTCGTGGTCATTCCATCGACTTCGGTTTGGCGGCGCTCGCGCGCGGTTTGCTGAAGCTGTGCGCTGAACTCACTGAACTCACGGTCAGGGTTGCCGTACAGGCTCAACGTGGCGCTGTACGGTACGACCAGACGCGCGGTGTTATACAGCAGATCGAGCAGTTCGCCTTTGAGCTGGGTCATGCGCTTAGCATCGGTCAAGCCGCTGGAAAGTTCGCCAAAGAAGGCTTTCTGGAAGGGTTCGCCGCTTACACGGCGCGTATCGATGGCTGTGGCACGATGTTCTTCCCAATGCAGGATGCCGGAACGTTCGACCGATGGAATGCGGAACGCGTATTCGCGCGCCGTGAATACCTGCGTCTTTTTATCCTGATAACGCACAGTCGCTTGTGCGATCAACACAGGGCGATACGCGAGTACCGCGCCGCCGAACCCGGTCGAAATCACGCCTGTACGCTGTTCATAGGCGCGCACTGCTTGATCGCTGGTGAGATCGGTAGGCAGGAAATACTGACTGACGCTTTGCGAGAGCGGCGACTGTATCACCGAAAAACCACCCGGTGCAGAAATACCGTCGAGATTGTTAGCGCGCGTCAACTGTGATTGACCACCCGCTGCTCCTGTTTGACCCATCGGCTGCGACGAGTACGCATCGGGCGGCAGGTTATAAGCGGGCGCGGTTGGGAATTCTGGCAGGTTAGGCATAGGCGGCGCCATTTCTGGCAAGCCGACTGGCGGCTGCGTGTAACCCGCGTTATACGCTTGCGCGGCGGGCGGCGGCACATAACGCGGCGCGGACGACTGTGCGTAATTACCGACTTGCGCGGCGAACCCGCCCACACTGGCAGCACCGACGGGCGCAGTTTGATTGAACGTTGAAGCGACGCCCATCCGCGCCGCCAGCGCGCGTTTTTGATCTGCCATCAACACATTGATTTGCTGACGGGTCAGCGGTCCGCGCAGATAATTCATCGCCCAGCGCGTATGTAACATTTCAGGTCCCGAACGGTCATGCACGTTGTGCATCAGAAACACGCGCGGCGGAATATCTGCGATTAAGCGGTTGATCTCTTTCAGGTTGAACTCGTTGCTCACGTCCGCCAGCGCTTCTAAGCCCGTCATCACGCGCTGACGATCCTGCTCGCTTTGCAATCGTCCGATGAACCATGTTCCGGCGTTGCTCAACCCCTTATAATCGAGATCGCCGGGATTTTGCGTCGCCAATACCAAGCCAAGACCGAACGCGCGCGCCTGTTTGAGAAGCTGCAAGATCGGCTGTTTGGTCGGTGGATTGAACGGATACGGCGGAAAGTAGCCAAACATCTCGTCGATGTACAACAGCGCGCGCAGACTGGTTGTGCCGCTCTGCATACGCATCCAACTGAGCATGTTTTCGAGCAGCAGCGTCATGAAGAACTGACGTTCGGTATCGTTGAGATGTGCGGTGTAGAAAATCGACACGCGCGCGCGACCATCCGGCAGATACAACAGATTTTGAATATCCATCGGGTCGCCATTCGTCCACGATTGGAACGACGGCGCGGCGACGATGTTGTTCAAGTCCATTGCGAGTTTGGCACGCTGTTTTTCGGTGATGTATTCATCGATGGGGAAGACGCCGAGTTTTTGGAACGGCGGCTTTTGCACCATCAGAATAATATCTTCCAGTGTCGGGCTCATGCCGCGCCGCCACTGATACTCGAAAATATTGCTCACCAGGACATGTTCTTTATCGGTGATCGGCTGCGCGTTGCGCCCGACCAACGCCAACAGCGCAGTCGTGATCGCGCCGATCTTTTCGCGGTTGCCTTCTTCGTTGGCTTCCCAGCCTTCGCGTGGGGCTGCCAGCGACGCCAGAATACTGACGGGCAAGCCCGCATCGGAACCGGGCGTGTAAATGCTCATGTTGGAAGCGAATTTGAGCCAGCGCATCCGGTCTGGCACGATGCCCCAACTCGCCAAGCCTTCGCGCCAGCGCTGCGCGACATCGGCGGCGAACTGCGGAATATCCATGCCCGCGCGCCGCGCTTCATCGATATTGATCCACGGTTGAAAATCTTCCTGACGCAGTTCTGGAAAAGTCAGCATCAGATTGGTGATGTCGCCCTTGGGGTCGATGATGATCGCCGGGATGTTGTCGAGAATGGCTTCTTCCAGCAGGTTGATGCACAAGCCGGTTTTGCCACTGCCCGTCATACCGACGACGACCGCGTGCGTGACCAGATCGCGCGAGTCGTAATACACGACATCCGTCGTGAGTTTCTTCGTCGAGGGGTCGTAACGGCGTCCGAGATAAAACGTAGTGGGTGCTTCAATAAATGACATAGTAGGGCGTCCTGTTTCCCTGAAATTTCCGTTCAGTATAGTGTTATTTCGGTTTCGGTGAGAAACCCCAATCTTAGGGCGGATCGGTCATGGCAGCACCATATCCTCACCCAACCCTTGGCGCCGTTTAATCTACGGGCAGCGCAGATCATCCGGGATGCGCGCTTGCACCCAACGACGTTCGAATTCCGCCAGATATTGTGCCGCAAAATCGGCGTCGCGGATGATGAGCAGGTTCTCATCGTTGCTTTCGGTCGCGCTCACCGAAAAATTGAACGATCCGGTGATGACCGTACGCTCATCGATGACAAACACTTTGTGATGCAGCACGAACGCACTGCCGTCCTGACGGGCTTGCACGCCCGCACAAAACAATGGCGTCAGTTCGCTGTACTGGGTTTCACTACCGACCGTCTCAAAGATGCCGCGCACATCGACGCGGCTGTCGTGACGGTCGATCAACGCCGCGCCCAGCTCATCGATGGTGAACGAGAATGTCATGAAGCGGATCGAGCGGCGGGCGGCGGCGATCTCGCGCGTCAGCACCGGAATCACATTCGTCTCTGGCGCGAAATACACCTCGATGGGCGTGCCATCCTGATTGAACGTGATATTCGGCGTGTTTTCTGGCGAGCGCGGACCAAACTGCCCGCTGACGAACATTTCGTCGAATTCTGCCTGATAATTGGCGACCGCATTCCGTGAGCGCATGACGACCGCATTGTTATTATTGCGGTAGGTGTCGTTGATCGTGTAGTTCCACGACCCCGTCCACACCAGCGTCCGGTCGATGATGACGAATTTGTTGTGCATCAACGCGCTGCGACCATCTGCGATCACCCGAATGCCCGCATCGACCAATTGATTGAGGGTGGTGTTATCATCCTCTAGCCCATCCTGCAAATCGGTGACGATACGGACTTGCACGCCGCGTGCGTGTGCGTCCAAGACCGCGCGTGTGAGCGTCGGTAAATTAAACTCGTAAGCGGCGATGTCGATGGTCTGGCGGGCGGCGGCGATGCTCGCAGCTAAAAGTTCATCGATGCCGCCTCTGTACGTACTGGCATCGCGGCTGCCGCTTGGATTGGTGAAATAGAGCTGCCAGAATCCTTTTTGCGCGATGAAGCCACCAGGAATTTGCGCGGTGACAACCCCCGATGCATTGGTTGCGGGTGGCGGGGTGGTCGCTGTGGGTAGCACTGGCGTGGCGGTGACGCGCACGGTGCGCGTCGGTAGCGCTGTCGTCGGCTGTGCGCCCGCTGTCGCTGTGCGAATCGCGGCGATTTGCGTACCGAGATCATTCAGGGTTGTCGCGGTTGGCGGCGCGAGCGTTAGCGGAATCGTCGTCGCACTCACGACATCGGTGAAGCCGGGCAGCGTCGCGGGTGGACGGCTGGTCGGCACGGTGCCGCCGCACGCGCTGATCAACAGCGTGCAAGCGAGTAACAACCAGAGTGATAAGCGGCGGTTCGGGCTATTCAGCGTCATCAATATCCTCGTCTTCGTCGGTCGTTTCGGTGTCAGGTGGCGCGCTGGTGAAAAATCCGAGGATCGCGCTCATCGCGGCGGGGTCGGTGATGACGATGGGCGGCGGCTCGGCGGCGGGTACGGCGGCTTGTGTGCCAAAATCGATTTGTCCACCCCACGCCGTCTTTTCGGCGGGCGTTTCGTACAATGGCAGATCGGCGCCATCCAGCCACGCGGTCAGCGCACTGATCATCGGCGCGTTGTCGCTCACCGCTTGCGCGCTGAACCCACGCTTGATCAAGTCTTCCTGTGCGAGCGGTGTCACCTGCATCAACGACGCCAGATTATCGAGCGCGGTCTGGCGTTCGTCTGGGGTCATCGCCGCATTACGCGCGACGAATTTGTCGATGTGCGTCAGGACACGGCGCATTTCGTTGACGCGCGTCTCAAAATCGGTTTCGTCGGCTGCTTGCACGTCGAACGCGAACAGCTTATTTTCTGCCCACTTTAAGAGCGTGTTCGCCTCGCTGTCGATCAAATCTTCGCGCCAGCCTGTATCTTCGTATAAACGCACCAGCGCGTCGTCGGCTCGTGTCATCGCGTATCCTTAGTTATCGATCCTGCCATCGTGGTCGGCGTCAAAAAACGGTGTCAGCATGGCGACGATGACTTCAGCACCGCTCGCTTGCGCCCGTTCGAGCGCGGTTTTGCCTTCGTGGTCAATCGCATATGGGTTGGCATCGTTATCGAGCAGCCAGCGCGCCATCTCGGTTTGAGCATACAACGCCGCGCCATGTAACGCGCTGTTGGTATTGTCGTCGCTGTTGATCGCCGCGCCTTTGTCGAACAAATACTGAGCGATATCGGCACGTCCAGCGATGACGGAATAATACATGAGCGGGATATTGTGTGCGCCCACATCGTCGATCATGTCGGGGTCGTCGGTTAGCATCGCCTGGACATCCTCGAAGCGACCGAGCATCGACGCGGTGCAAATATCCAGCGGCGCACCGTGTTCAAGCAAAAATTCGACAATATCGCGCCGTCCAACGTGTGCCGCCGCTTGAACAGGGGTTTCGATCCATTCCGCATTTTCGTTGAGCAATGCCGGTTGTTCGCTTAAAAGCTGCTGTACTTTGGGGAGATCATAATGCGATGCGATTACAAACGCATTAATCGCGTCCTGGCTGAGCGCTTGCGCCGAGTTGTCGGGTTGGTCGGTCATGTGGACATCCTTTACGAGTAAGGAACACTTGTTCGCAGTCTATTGTACCAAAATTTCGCGCGTGCGGCGTGTTATAATATCGACGATAGATCGGTGAATCGTATAGGGGCGGCACTCAGACCCGCCCATTTTTATAAAGGGACAACATGGCACGTTGGAGTCGGTTAATCATGATCGTAGCGGCGGTGCTGCTTATCGATCAACTCAGCAAGCGTGTCGTCGTCTCGACGATGGCGTTAGGCGAGACGATTGAACCGATACCCGCGCTCGTCCCCTACTTTCAGTTCACCTATACGTTGAATAGCGGCGCGGCGTTCGGGTTTCTCGGCGGCGCTGGAAACCTGTTCTTGGTCATCGCGCTGGTCGTTACCGCGATTATGGTGTGGTATTACCCACGCCTGCCCGCCAACGCGCCAATCGCGCGCGCTGCGGTTGGGTTTGTCATCGGCGGGGCGTTAGGCAATGCGATTGACCGCTTGAGCACAGGCGCAGTCATCGATTTTATTCATTATCAAATACCCGGTGTCATTTCGAATGTCTCGAATTTAGCCGATCATGCGATTGTGTTCGGCGTCATCGCGCTGGTCATCGAAAGTTGGCGTTTGGATTTACAAAAGAAACGGAGTGTGGAAATTGCACCATCTGAGTAGAACAGTCCTTGTGTTCATGGTGATCGTGTTCACCGCCGCGTGCAGCCAAATCGGGACAGGCGGCGCGGTTAGCGTGCCGACGACGGGCGACAGCGCGAACGATGTCAGTTCTGCGTCGCAATTTTTGCCGACCTTGGGCGGTTATTTGACGGTCGCGGACGCGGGCAGCATCAGCGACGCGCTGACCGCCATCGGCGCGCCCGCTTCGATTTTGACGGGCAACCCCATCGCCGCCGCCGCGTTCGCACAGGTCGATGGCATGATCGGCTGTTATCAGAATGTCGGCGCGTTGGCGGCAAAAGTCTACGTACAAACCGATATTGGCGCGGTCGTCGCCGGGCAAGTGCCGCGTGTTGGCGCGATGGCGGTCATCAATCAAGATCGACTCGCCAATAATTTCTTGCCGTGTGCGCTCGGCTCGGAAGGCAGTAACAGATTCGGCGCGCAAGGCGCAGAAGAACAAATTCAACCGTGCACGGGCAGTGGCACATTTTCGGTCAATAATGAGACGCTGACCTACGTCTACGCAGCGACCAACCCCGATTTGTGCGCGCAGTTCCAGGCGGCGATTCCTAACTCATAATCGACTCCATAAACACGACCTCGTATGGGCGGGTTTTCACCCGCCTGCGACGCCGAAACGAAGTTCAGATTTATATTTGGCTTAATTTCAGTCTATCGTTACAATCTCATGTGATTGTCTTCCGCGCAATTGTAAAGGAATAATCACGTGATCCTCGCGCTCCAGCGTTTTCTTAAACGTATTGCCAACGATGTCGCCGCCGGAAAAAATCTTGAAGCCTATTTTGTCACTATATTGGGGCTGGGGCTGGTCATCGTCGATATATTCGATAATCTGAATAACACGCAAGGCGATCCGATTATTCCCGACTCGATTAAACTGACCGTCCTGTTAGCGGCAGTGCTGCTGCTCTTGTTCCGCGATACGCGCCCCGATGAACAAGAGATCGAACTCGATAAAGTGCTGCTCGACCGGCAGGCATACGGTCCGTATCGTGAATTCATCGTGAGTGGTCGCGTATTATGGGTGTACGGTCCGTCCGCGATCAATGTGGTGCGGGATGGCTCGTTCGTCGATGCCATCCTGGAAAAAGGCGGCTCAGTTCAGATTTTGATCCAAAACCCCAAAAGTACCGCGACGATGAAAATTCTGACGCGCCAGCTCGATCAGGTCTATCCGCTCGAAAACGATATTAATACGTCGGTCGATATTTTGCGTCGCCTCAAAGCGATGCACCCCAAACTGGAATACAAATTTCTCGATTACAGTCCTGGTTTCAGCATGTCGATTGTAGAACCCGACGGGCGCGGTGGACACCTGGTGATCGAATATTTTGGCTATCAGAATAAAACCATCAAATCGCGGATGCACATCAACATTTCGCGCTCGCAATCGGCGTTCTGGTTTGAATATTGGGAACAGCAGTATCGCCAAATGTGGAACGAGGCGCTAACCGACGAGCAGGTGTTCGGGGTGCAGGACTAGTGGCGAATAATCCCCCTCATTCCCAAATTGACACGCGAGAAAACAATCCGGTGTGTTTGCGCCCCTCTCCGAATTCGGGGGGCTGGGGATGGGGTAAGCTGTATCGCTTTTTCGTGATTTTGTCTATCGTCTCGCTGCTGCTCACCCTCACTGTTTCCGCTCAAGCCCCCGATGGCTATATCCGCGCGCCGCGTTTGGGCGTTACGTTTATCAATTCGGTGGATCACCCCAATGACACGCAGCGTTATGAACAGGGGCTGTTGATCGGCGCGGGCTGGACACGCTACCCGATCTACTGGGATCGAGTCGAAGTCGCGCCGGGACAGCTCAACTGGGCAGGCTATGACCAACTCGTCGCTAACGACCTGCGTTATGGGCTGCGCATCAACGCGATCCTGCTCGGTATTCCTGGCTTTTTCCGCGATGGCGAGTCGATCGCTAATTTGAACGCACCCGTTTTTGCCGACGGCACCGATACCCCCGGTCCTGGTAAAGCCATCAACCCCGCCAATCATTTCGCGGCGTTCGTGTTACAAGCCGTGAACCGTTATAAACCGGGCGGCATTCTTCCCCGCCAACTAGGATTAACAGGCGGAATCAGCGTGTGGGAGGCGTGGAACGAGCCTGATTTGACCCTGTTCTGGTCGGCGGGCATCGATGCTTATGCGCGCTTGCTCAAGGTTGCCTATTTATCCGTCCACGCGGCGGATCCGTTCGCACAGGTCATGATCGCGGGGATGGCGTATGTCAACCCCGATCAAAACGATTATCTCGACCGTACACTGGCGATTATCGCGCGTGATCCGGCGCGCGCCACGAACAACTGGTACTTCGATATCGCCGCCGTCCACGCGTATACCAGCGCACGACGCAGTGGCATCATGGTCAGCCGGATGCGCCAGACATTACGCCGCTATGGATTAACCCGTCCGGTCTGGTTGAACGAGAGCGGAATCCCAGTCTGGAATGATTACCCAGGACCAACATGGACAGGTGCGAACCCGAATGATCGGCTGTATCGCGGCACGCTTAATCAACAAGCGGCGTATGTCATTCAAAGTACGGTGTATGCGTGGGCGGCGGGCGCAGATGTTGTATTTTTTCATCAACTCTACGACGACTGCGGCAATCAATCAGGCGGCACCGATTTTGCGCCCAATTCTGGCGGCGCGGGCGACGCGCACGGCTTATTCCGCAACCAGCGCGGATCATCGTGTTTTAGCCAGCACCCGCAGCCGGGTTCGGCACGCCCTGCCGCGACTGCGTATCGCGTACTGGCGCAGCTTTTCGGCGGGATCAGCTTTGGCGAGGGGCGTCTGGTCAATCTGCAAAATCGCGCAACGGTGGTCGTATTTGATCGGCTGTCTGTCACAGGTGCGCCGGGTTCGGCATCGACGACAGATCGCCGTCTGTATGTAATGTGGAGTCGGGATGGCGAGCGCCTGAACGTACAAATCCCGTCGAGCGGCGGTTTGGCGAACCTGTACACGATCGACAATCAGGACTTTGTGATCGCGCCTGAAAACGGGGAGTACAAGATAGGCTTGCAGCCCGCCATCGCGGAAGCGCCGAACTTGCCATCGACCGATTTCGCGTCGATTGGCGGTGCGCCCTATATCCTTGTCGAGCAGTTATCGTCAGGCGCGATTCCGCCTGATCCGGCGTTGATCCATCTGGAAGGCGTACTGCCAGACCCGAATACCGTCACCGATTTCAGCGGTTTAAGCGATGACTCCGGGCGGGTCGCGCCGATTCTGGCGACGCTGCCGCCGCCGCCGGAACAAGTCACACCGACGGCGACACTGCCGCCGACGATACGACCGACCACTGACCCCGCGTTTGATACCACCGCGCCGATCACCTATATGGGTGCGCTGCCGCTCGAAAGCCCGTCGAATTTTGGTGTGACCTGGGGCGCGCAGGATGACGGCGGCATCGCGGCGTTTATCTTGTGGGTTCGTATCGATGATGGCGACTGGACGTTCTGGATCGAGACCACCGACGCGGCGGCGATGTACACAGGCGAAGTCGGGCGGCGCTATGAATTCGCGGTCTGGGCGCGCGATCTGGCGGGAAATTGGTCGCCCAACACGACGTTATCCGCGCAAGCCAGCACGACGGTACGGTAATACAAAAGATTCAACGCAAGGGCGCAAAGAAAAACAAGAAGGACGCAAAACAAATATAACGGTTCTCTTTGCGTCTTTCTTTTACCTTTGCGTCTTTGCGTTAAGCGCTTAACTTGCAAAAAATCAGCGTATCGGTGATTTCACCCTGTGTGTCTCGTCGGTCTTTATGCAGTGTCGCTTCTAAGCTGTAGCCCGCACGTACGGCAACGGCGCTGCTGCGTGTATTGCGCGCATCACAGCGAATTTCGATGCGTTCCGCCTTGAGTTCGGTCAGGCAAAACTGCGTGAGCGCATTGACGCTCTCGGTCACATAGCCGTAACCTTCACAGCTTGCGCGCACCCAGTAGCCGATCTCGAATTTCGGCACATCCCAATCAATATGATGCAGTCCGCTTGAACCGACCACCATGCCATCTGTTTTATTGAACATCCAAAATTGGAGTTCTTCGCGTGCGCGCCAGCGTCCGTTGGCTTCGCGCGCGATCGTCTCGCTTTCAGCAATCGATGGCATATGTTTCGCCCATGCCATCCAGCGATGCAGCGCTGGAAACGTCTCGCGGATTGCATCATTGATGATTTTGCCATCGCCCATTTTGGGCGGGCGCAAAATCAGCCGTACAGTCTCTAATTGTTCGGGTAAAGACGCCATCGGCGGCGGGGTGAATCGGATCATGGTCACATCCCTTTAGTTTGAACCATAGAGGACGCAGAGCGCGCAGAGAGTCATCTTTTTCTGTGCGTCCTTTGCGTCCTCTGCGATAATAATGTAGTATAGAAGCATCATCTTTGTATCACAAATCACCCCATGAAAGGGAAAGCGCTCATGTTCTCCGAAGCGTGTCTTCAACTCATTTTTTAGCGCCCTCGTTATTGGTCTCTCGGTCGCTGCACCGGTTGGTCCGCTCGGCATCCTCATCATCAACCGTGTCCTGTCACGCGGACGACTCGCCGGGTTATTGAGCGGCGCGGGCGTCGCCACCGCCGATGGGATTTACGCCACGTTCGCCGCCTTCGGTTTATCTGCCCTCTCCACATTGTTAATCAGCGCGCAAACCCCGGTTCGATTGATCGGCGGTCTGTTTTTGTTGTATCTGGGCATCAGGACATTCTTTTTGCGCCCTGCCGACCACGCCGCCACCGCTGCATCACGCGGCGGAATCGGTGATTATGTTTCTGCACTGGCGCTGACGATCACCAATCCGATCACGATCTTGTCTTTTGCCACGATCTTCGCGGGCGCGGGGTTATCTTCCGATGCTGCGTGTGCGCCGTTGATCGTTGCGGGCGTTTTTATCGGCTCGATGATGTGGTGGTTTACGCTTACCACTGCCGTCGTGGTGCTGCGCGGGCGCTTTACGCCGACAATCATGCTGTGGATCAACCGTGTGTCCGGTGTGATCATCCTCGCATTTGCACTCGTCACGTTGATCGGGCTGTTTTTTGCGTGATTTGGTAACTGCCTCAGCCCGCAAACGGGAGAAGGGGTCGGGGGATGAGGGCTACCTGAGCAGTTACGAATCTGATTTGAACGGCTTAAAGGAAATGATGGAAGCGGACGTAAAAGTGCGCGTTTGGTAGATACAAATATCCTGTAAGGGTAGCGCCATGCCCGTTTGCCCCACTAGCCCGTGCATCTGACAAACCGATTATCTCAAACACTTTGTACAAATTTGTGCTTGTTTTTTCACACATCATGTAGAATAGGGTCACTTGCAGGGTTCACTAAAAGGACACTTTTCTCATGATCGTAGGCATCCCAAAAGAAGTCAAAGACAACGAATATCGCGTTTCGCTGCCTCCCGGCGGCGCGCGTGAATTGGTGCGCGCCGGACATCAAGTGCATGTCGAAACCAACGCGGGCGCGGGCAGCGGCTTCACCGATGACGAATATATCAGCGTCGGCGCGCACATTTTGCCGACAGCGGCAGCGGTATGGGAAGGCGCGGCGATGGTCGTCAAGGTCAAAGAACCACAGCCGAGCGAATATGGATTTTTGCGCGATGATTTGATTTTATTCACGTACTTACATTTAGCCGCCGACGAAGCCTTGACGCGCGCATTATTGGCAAGCGGCGTCATTGGGCTGGCGTATGAAACTGTCGAAGACACCGAAGGACGGTTGCCGTTGTTGCAGCCGATGAGCGAAGTTGCCGGACGCATGGCGACGCAGATCGCGGCGCAATATCTGCAACGATCCGAAGGCGGGCGTGGGATTTTGATGGGGGGCATTCCTGGCGTGCGTCCGGCGCATGTCGTCATATTGGGTGGCGGCATGGTCGGCGCGAACGCTGCGCAAATCGCGCTCGGCATGGGCGCACAGGTCACGCTGCTCGATGTGAATACCGAACGCCTGCGCTATCTCAGTGACACGCTGCACGGGCGACTGACGACGCTGTACAGCAGCGAAGCCAACATCGTCGATTCGATCCATACGGCGGATGCGGTCATCGGCGGCGTGTTGGTCACAGGCGCGCGCGCGCCGCGACTCATCACCCGCCCCATGCTCAGCCTGATGCCGCGCTCCAGCATCATCGTCGATGTCGCCGTCGATCAAGGCGGGTGTGTCGAAACCACGCACGCGACGACCCACAGCGACCCGACGTATATTGTCGATGGCGTGCTGCATTATGGCGTCGCCAATATGCCCGGCGCGGTACCGCGTACATCGAGCTACGGGCTGAGCAACGCGACTCTGCGGTATATCTTGAAAGTGGCGGCGCTCGGCTGGCGCGACGCCTGTGACCGCGATCCAGGCTTGGCGAAGGGTTTGAACGTGCTGCACGGTCAAGTCACGCATCCCGCCGTCGCCAAAACGTTCGATTTGGCGCTGGCGACGGTCTAACCTTCAAATTCGACCCCCTGTGACCCGCCGCAAAGCGATTTGTACTTCGTTTTCGTCCCTCCCTGATTTCAGGGAGGGGAAGCGGCTGTAGGTGGCGGGGGAGAGCTGTGACGCTCCCATGCCTAAAGGCAGGGGCTTCTGAACGACGCTTGCGCTTACCGTCGCCTTACGGCGTTGGCAGAGGCGCTACGTTATCGTTCACGGATGCGTCCCATCCGTTTTGCATTAAAGCACGATTATGATCGAG
>JBBRAA010000034.1:0-35519 GCA_038207205.1 Aggregatilineales bacterium | reverse complement strand
TAATGAGCTCCCCGAAGGCAGCCCTTCACTTAGAGACTTCGTCCCTTTGTGTTTCTCTTTTTGCGTTTCGCGCAAAACGTCGTGCTGTCCGACGTTTCGTTCACTGTTCTGTTGTTAATGTTCGCGACTTTCCCAAGTCTGTGTGAGTTGATTTCTCAACCGTGTAAGGCATCCTATCAACCTTTTTTACGACTGTCAATCCTTATTGACCCACTCATCCAAACGATTTTCAAACTCATTTGCGATAATTGGGATATAACAATTGACCTGTGGTTTGAAAGTGCCTCGCTATCAGTTATGACAGCGAGGCGGAATTATACGTGACCAGGTTGTGATGTAAAGGGGCAGTTTGTGCGAGTTTCTAAATTTCGCTGCGTCCACGCAGCGCGCGGCTTAAAGTAACTGAGTCGGCGTACTCAATGTCGCCTCCAATCGGTAGTCCACGCGCGAGTGATGTCACCTTGACCGGCTTACTCGTTAGCTCGCCGCGAATATAATTGGCGGTGGCATCGCCTTCCATGCCGGGGTTAGTCGCCATGATCACTTCCAGTACCGTGCCGCGCTCCACGCGCGCGACAAGCTCACGGATTTTGAGATCATCGGGTCCGATGCCGTTGACGGGCGAAATGACCCCGTGAAGCACATGATAAATGCCGTGATATTCGCCTGTCCGCTCCAGCGCAATGACGTCGAGCGGTTCTTCGACGACTGCGATCATGCCTTGATCACGCCCGGTATCCGCACAAATCGGACACGGATTTGTTGACGCAATATTGAAGCAGATCGAACATAAAAACGTCTCTGCTTTGAGCGCTCGCAGTGCATCTGCCAGACTCAGCGCGACATCATCGGGCGCGCGGAGCAGATAATACGTCAGCCGTGCTGCTGTTTTTGGACCGACGCTCGGCAAACGAGAAAATGCTTCGATCAACTTATTGATCGGTTCAGGAATCGCTTTTGTGAACATTAGAAGTTGAACGGCACATCAGCCGCCCAGTAAACCGCCTAAACCTGGAATATTGCCCAAACCACCTGTGATTGATTCCATACGCTGTGCCGCCATCGTTTGGCTTTGTTCGATGGCTTGATTGACGGCGATGACCAACAAATCCTGCAAGTCGTTGATCCATTCGTCATCAGTCGTATCGATTTTGCTGGCGTCGATTTTGATCGCCTGCACGCGCTGATGTCCGGTAATTGTCACCGCAACCATGCCACCGCCAACGCTGGTTTCGACCGTTTCGGTTTCGAGCGCGGTTTGTGCGTTTTGCATATCTTCCTGCATTTTTTGCAACTGCTTCATCGCGGCTGCCTGATTAAAACCGCCGCCACCGGGAACGCCACCACCACCAATACGACGTTGTTTACTCATGATTTCGACTCCTTGATTACCTAGCGCTATTCCGACTTTTTCGAGGTACGGCGTGGTTTACCACCCGCCGCACTGATCTCGTTCAACAGGGGATCGCTTTGTAGCCCATCGTTTTCGATAACCTCACCATTATCGGCAACCAGGACGAAATTGGTATACAACCGGACTTTGAACACGAGATAAATCGCCCGTTCCAATTCCAGCCGCCGCTGAGGTTCTGACAATTTTTGGTGGAGCAGTTCGTTAGGCGCGCTCAGTGTCAAACGATTGCCCTCGGAACGCATCACCTTGACGCCGTCCAACAAACTGGGCAGTGAGGTGCTTGTCTTGAACGTCGCCTTTTGAATTTCGACCCAATTGGTTTGGATCGCGCCGATTTCGATCAACGGCGGCGCACCCGGCAGCGACGGCGGATCGCTGACTTGTGCCATATCTTGTGCCGGGGAAGTCGGCGCGGGGGCAGTCTGATATGGGCTGGCGGACGAAACGGGCACGGCGCCTGTCATCACTTCGTTGACACCATGTACGCTTTCGATCAATGCCAATTCGAGCGAGAGCTGCGGCTGCCACCCAACTTTGTTTTGGTTGGTCGCTTCGTTGAATGCTTTGACCGCACGCACCAGCGCAGGGCGGTTGATCTGTTCCGCTTGCGCCGCGAATAGGGTGTGATCATCGTCGCTGGCTTCGATCAGGTCACTGCCACCGGTTTGGGTGAGCAGCACACTGCGTAAATGATCGATGACCTGCTGACCAAAATGACGTGGATCGGTTCCCGCGTCAATCGCGTCGTGGATGACACGCAGCCCCGATGATGAATCGCCCGCGACAACTGCCGCGACCAATCCACGTACCGAATGACTCGCTGCCGTACCCAACGCGCGCTGGACAAAATCGACCGTGACCTTTTGGCTTGGATCGGTCACGATCTGGTCGAGCAGACTGATGCTGTCACGCACACTTCCAGTCCCTTGCCGCGCGACCATTTCCAGCGCCGCACGTTCAAATTGGAGATCGTCGGTGGTACAGATCAATTCCAGCCGATCAGCGACTTCGCGCACCGACAAACGGCGGAACTCGAATTGCAGGCTGCGACTTTTGATCGTCGGAGGCACCTTGTCGATTTCGGTGGTTGCCAGTACAAAAATCGCGTGATCGGGCGGCTCTTCCAGGGTTTTGAGCAAGGCATCGAAGGCGCTGCCGCTAAAGCGGTGCACTTCGTCGATGATATAGACCTTAAATCGTCCTTCTGAAGGCGAAAACGCGATCTTCTCGCGTAAATCGCGTACATCATCGACGCCCGTATGGGTCGCCGCGTCGATCTCGATCAAGTCGAGAAAGCGTCCCTCATTGACTGCCACGCAGTGCGCGCACTGGTTACAGGGGCGCTGCTCTGGGTCTTCATGTAAGCAGTTAACGGCTTTCGCCAGCAAACGCGCGGACGTGGTTTTGCCCGTGCCGCGCGGTCCGCTAAAAAGATAGGCATGGCGGATGCGCCCCGTTTTGAGCGCATTGCGGAGCGTCCGCGTGATGTGTTCTTGACCGACCATATCGTCGAAGGTCGTCGGTCGCCACTTCAGGTAAAGCGCCTGCTCCATCGCTGCTGCACCTGTCAATTTTTGGGAAAATTCTAATGCTATGAGTCTAGCACGCCAGTACAGATGCGGCAATAGACGGTGCTAGGTCAGGCTAGGGCAAACATATCAAAATTTCTGGGAGTTCATCAAGCGTCAAGAATGCTCGTAGGAGAGGGGCAATGTCCCCTCCCGCCATAAAAAGCACGGGCGACCCCGTGTGGTCGCCCCTACACACCCGCTCTGACCTCGATATAAATATCCGCTGATTTTGAGGCGATTACCCTGGTGTTACGCCCTATTCGGATAGTATAGAGCCGCTGTGCTGGTTATAATGTCCATCGTTCCCTGCCGCAGGCTGAAGCCATGCGGCTAGGCAAAAAACCTGTAAGCCCGCTAAAAGGGGCTTTCCAGAGCGCCTTCAGTAGCGATTTTCACCTTTTAGCTCGATCTTCAACCTTCTTGGCGGGGTAGAATTATGTCGTACCAATATCTCGAAATGGGCATCGAAGCGGTACGTAAAGGCAGCCTGGATGAAGGCATGAGGTTGCTGCGTATGGCGATCAAAAGCGATGAACTCACCATTCAATTGAAGGCGGTCGCTTACATGTGGCTTGCCGAGACGCAGACCGACCCGGCACAAAAACGTGCGCTGTATCAACAAGCACGTGATGCCGACCCGAACAACGCCGACATCGCCGCACGCGTGGATCGCTTCTTGCAACAACAGTTTCCGCCGCCACCGAGCAGCCTGCCCGAAGCGCCACCGCAGCCCACGACGCTGCCGGGAATGCCTTCAACCGCGACGCAGCAAGTGTCGCCGTTTACACAACCGACAGGCGCGACGCCCAATCCATACGCTGCGTCCGCGCCAGCATCGCCTAATCTTGTCAACTATCCCAGTCAAATGGCGACGGGCGCGCCTGCAATGCCCAATGCGCCTGTGCAAGCGCCGCCGCCCGCACAAATTCTCGCGCCGCAAACTGGCACGGTATTGGATTACATTGTCAACATCATCGGCGGTCCCAACGGGGCGGGGTCAGGCTTCTATGCCAACCAACAACCGATCATCGTCACGACACGACACATCGTCGGCGGCAGTGATCAAATCACTATCGAGTTTAGTCCAGGACGGCAAACGCTCGGCACGGTTGTGCGCTGCTATACCGATTACGATCTCGCCTTGATCGCGCTCGATTATGCGCCGCCCGCTGCGCTCCCTGCGACGCCGATGCCGCGCGTGCCAGATGATGCGGTGCTGACCGCCGTCACCTATGGCGGTACGATGACGCGTGGACAACAGCGCCCGACACGCCGCGTGCTGGCTGCACACTGGATTCCAACGGATTACAACACGCTGCCCGACGCGGGCGGTGCGCCACTGTTCGATCAAAATAATTATCTGGTCGGCATGTTGACCCGTAATACCAGTCGTTCTGCCGATCATTTCTTTGGGCTGCATATCAGTTTGATCCGCCACTGCATCGACTCGTATCTTCAAGAAGCTGGGGCAGTTCGCACGGCGTATTGTCCGCAGTGTGGGACACAAAGTCGTGCAGGTGGGCAAGGCTTCTTCTTTTGCGAGACGTGTGGCTCAGTGATGCCCAGCGCGCAAAATATGACGCTTTACCCGATTCCGCAAGCAGAAAACTATTATTCGCAAACCAATGCGCCGCGCTGCCCGTATTGTCAAGCCGCCGTCGGTTATCACAACGGCAAATGTTTACGCTGTGGTCAGCCCGCCGGTTAGCCCGCGATTTCTCTATAAAGGAATAATTGACAAAAATAAATGCGCCGAAACAGTAGCATAGCGGCGGGATCGCTTGTATAGTTAAGGGGTTGATGGTGACGCTGTTTTATACTGCCGCAAGGTCGTATGTCAGTCGCGGCGACGGAGCAAGGGGTCATGGATGAGCAAAGGGCGCATTCTGGTTGTCGAAGATGACTTCGATATTTCCAATATGCTACGCATCTATTTTTCGGGGCAGGGGTATGAAGTGCAGGTTGCCCCGCGCGGCGGTGATGCGCTCACGCTCACGCGCAAACAACTGCCCAACCTGATCGTGTTGGATATTATGCTGCCCGATATGAACGGTTACGACGTGTGTCGTGAACTGCGTACAACCACGCGCACGAGCCATATCCCGATCATTTTTCTCACTCAGAAAGATGAGCGCAGCGACAAGATTCAAGGGTTGGAACTCGGCGCGGATGATTACATCACCAAGCCGTTCGACATCGAAGAACTTAAACTGCGTGTACAAAATGCCATCTCCGCCGCCAAACGGCAGGCGTTGATCGATTCAAAATCGAATCTTCCCACCGGACAGTTGATCGAAGATCATCTGCGTACGCTTATGCACAGCGAAAAAGCGTGGGCATATCTCGATCTCAAAATCAACAACTTTGACGCTTTCACCGATGTGTATGGCTTCGTCGCGGGCGATGAAGTCATTCGCTTCATGGCGCTGCTCATGGGTGAAGTCATCGATGAAGTGGGGACGGCGGATGATTACGCCGGACACCCCGGACGTGATAATTTTATCGTGATCAGTTACGCCGAAGATACCGTCAAGGTCAAAGACCGGTTGATCGCGCGCTTCGACGACGAAGTGCGCCAGCATTATTCATTTATCGACCGCGAACGAGGTTATGTTTTGGTGCCAGATAGTGTATTTGGCGAAAAACAAACCCCATTGATGACACTTTCGGCGGGGTCGGTTTCGACGAAAACGCATCAATTCAGTGACATCCGTGAAATCACCGAACTCGCCGCAGAAGATCGCCGTCGTGGGCTGGATGGTCTGGAAAGCAGCAGCAGCACCACGATCCTCACTTCGTGGTGAACATGACCGTTATCGTTGCCGCTGTAGTTCTGTAAGGGCGAGCCAAGACCCGCCCGCAGCGCGGCGCGTAGTGTTAAGACAGGATGCGGCTTATGGGACTTGGACTCCCCATTCTCTTATTTGTCGGCGGTCTCGTCATCCTGCTCTGGCTGTTTTTGTGGTCACGCCAGCGTCAGGCATTGGGACGTATTCCCGAAACCGACGCCGCCACCCCGGATTCAGCGCTGTTGAATACGGATGACGCGGTTCTCGTCGCCACCGAACGTGGACAGCTTATCCACGTCAACGACACGCTGCGTCGTTGGTTGGCGCTCGAAGGCAGCACCCCCACGCTTGAAACCATCGCCGCTTATGCCAATCCGCCCGAAAGCCTGCTCGAACTTCTGGCGGGTCAAGGGCAATCATCGTTCCAACTGGCGACACGCTGGATACAGGCAACTTCATACACCATTCCTGTCGATAACGAAACGCGCGTCGTAGTCATGATGCGCGAACTCACGACCGCATCGGCGTCCGCCGAAGGCGGCTATGAGATGGGCAAGGCGATTCTGATCGTCAACGAGATTGGCGAGAAGGTCAACGCCAGTTTGGGTATGGAAATCAGTCTTCAAGCGATGCTGTCGATTGTGCAGCTCCAACTCGCCGCTGACGCTGGTGAAATCACCCTGTGGGATGAAACCAACAAAATGCTCATTCCGCGCGGATGGGTAGGGGATGTGCCGTATGTGTTAGCGCTGGCAGAGGCGGGCGGCGCGTACTCGATTAACGAAGGCATTAGCGGCTGGATCGCGCGTCAGCGCAAACCGGTTTTGGTCGCGGATAAAGCCGACCCGACAGCGGTGCGTCCGAAACTCGTAGACAGCGCTTATTCCAGCTTCATCGGCGTCCCGCTCATCTTGAATGACCGCTTCATTGGCACATTTGAACTTGCCAGCATCGCAGCGAAGCGCTTTTCGGCGCTCGATCTATCCCTGCTGCAAGCGGTCGCTAAACCGATTGCGATTGTGATTTACAACGCCGAGCTTTATAACGATCAAACCAAGCGTATCGAAGATGTCACGCGCTTGCAGCAAATCGCGGGCAGCGATGCGCGTGGGGCTTACAGCGCCATCACCGAACAAATCGCGCGTTTGATCGGCGCGGAATTATGCGGCATTCTGGTCTACGACACGCGCAAAGAACTGCTCGTCGCGCAGGCGCCATTTTTCGGCTTGCCCGAATTCATCCGGCAAAATTATATGATTCCCGTGCCGCCTGACAGCGAAGGACGCGACATCTGGGAGCGCGATGACGCATGGATTTCGGATGACCTTGCCGATGAACAACTCGCCGACGTGCTGGGTATGCGGCTGTTGGTCGATGCGGCAGGTGTGTATAACACGATGCTGATGCCCCTCATCGCGGGCGGGCGGCGTATCGGCGCGATTCAACTGGCGAATAAGCGTGCGTTCGGTGGTTTTGGGCTGCGTGATGAACAAACAGTGCGACTGCTGGCATCGCAGGCGGCGGTCGCCGTCGAAAATATTCGCCTCAAAGATGCCGAAAGCGTCCGCGATACCGAACTCGAAAGTTTGCAAGAGATCACACTCTCGCTCGGCAGTTTGAGCCAGAGTGATGATTTCTTTGAACAAGCCAATGAGAAAATCGCTCAACTCATGAACATCGAGTCGTGCGGGATTTTGTTATACGATGCTGGTGGCGCTCAGTTGGTCGCCCAACTACCGTTTTATGGGGTGACCAGCGATGCACTGCGAGGCTATGTTATTCCCTTACAAGCCGACAGCCCGTTCGCGCAAATATGGGAACAAGAAGACTACTTCTACCTGAACAATGTGAACACCAACGCGCTGGCAAACAGCGCGGGCTTAGACGAAATCGCGCGTGCGATTGGCACATCGAATATGCTGTTTGCGGCACTCAATTCTGGTGGGCGGCGCATTGGCGCGATTCAAGCATCGAATAAACGTGACGGGGAGCTGTTCAACGAAAAAGATGGGCGCTTGCTCTTAATTTTCGCCGCGCAGCTCGCCAGCGTATTGGAAAACAGCCGCTTGTTCCGCGAAGCACAGCGCCGTGCCAACGAAGCAGATCGCTTGCGCCGCGTTGCGGAACTGGCAAGTTCGATTGTCACGCCGGATGATAGCTTTCAGCCTGTGCTGCGTGAAATCGCCGCGATCCTCGATAGTCCGATCGCCTATGTCAACACATTCGACCAGCAGTCGGCGCGTTTGGTCACAGAACCGCTCAAGATATTTGGTATCGAACTGGTCGAACCCGTCATCATGGATACGTACAGCGCCGGGTTTGAACACAGCGTGGCTGTTTCGCGCCGTCCTTTCCTGAGCAATGACCTGCAAACCGACAAGCGCGTGCTGCCCGTCTACAAAGACATTGTTTTACGGTTGAACTTGCGCCAGGTTGTGCAAGTGGCGCTGGTCGTTGGTGATCAGTCACTGGGTGAACTCGGTATCGCCAACCGCGATGATGATTATGTTCCGAGCGATATACGCCTTGCGCAATCGATGGCGATCCATATCGCGGCAGCGCTTGACCGTGTGCGTTTATATGAAAGCACCGGGCAAAACTTACGCCGCCGCCTGATGGAACTCGACGCGATTCAGCGTGTCAGCAGTGAACTGGCGCTCACGCTTGATCTCGACCGCGTGATGGATGTTATTCGCGTGGAAGCTGTACAAGCCACCGAAGCTGATGGTAATACCGTCGCTTTGCTCAAGCCATCGGCGGAATGGACGAACCCGATTCAACCTCATTTAGAGCGTCGGTTAGGCGAACGTCGTGCGTTCGCAGATTTTGCGCCGATTGAACTCGAAGCCCTTCAGCGCCCGAACGAAGTCATCGTCATCGATGATTATTTTGGCACGAGCGGTTTGCTCAAAGCCGAACGTATCAAGCCGATGCCGCCCCAGGCACGCTCTGCGATGGCGGTCGCTTTCACGTATGAAGACGAAGTGGTTGGCATCATTCATCTGTATCATAGTCAGCCGCGCCAATTTGATAACCGTGCGGCAGCATTTTTGGAGACGCTGGCAGCTAAAGCCTCGTTGAGCGTCGGCAATAATCACCGCTATCTTGAAAACCAGGATCGCAGCGAGCGTTTGCGCCGCCGCGTCGATCAATTGAACAGCATTTTCGAACTCAGCCAGCTTGGTCAAACGATGGCTGACCCGGTGATGCTGCTGGAGGCAATCGCCTACAGCGTACAAAAGAGCTGCGGTTACGATGTCGTGCTAATGACGTTGGTCGATGAAGCCAATAACGCGATTCGACGCGTTGCACAGGCGGGTGTCCCGCTCATGCAGTTCGAACAATCACGCAACAAAATCATGCCGCTCACCAATGTGCGCGAATTATTCGAGAAGCACGAATATCAAATCAGCGAATCCTATTTCTACCCGTTTGAGCAAGTCACGCAGTGGGCGGTTGAATACGCCGATGTGCTTTCGACTGGCTTTAGCGGCATTCGCACCCTTTATCCTTCGAACAAGACGGATTGGCGTGACGGCGATATGCTGCTTGTGCCAATTACGGGCGCGACTGGGGATTTGCTCGGCGTCATGAGCCTGGATCGCCCGTTTGAAGGCAAGCGCCCTGACCGCAGCGTGATCGAAATTCTTGAAATTTTCGCGCATCAAGCCGCGAATACGATCGAAAACACGCGCTTATATCTGCGAACCATGCGCGATGCTGAACAAGAAGCACGCCTCAACGAAGTCATGGAAGCGATTACCAGCACACTGGAGATGAACGCGATTTTGGGCGCGGTCGCGCGCGGCGCACTGCGTCTTATCCCCTTCAACCGCATGACGATGGCGCTGCTGGACAGCGATGGTCAGGGCTTCGATATTCTGAATGCCAATGTCACGCATGATGGCGAAATTGTCACGGGGCATGACCGACGTTCGACGCTGGCGCATACTGGCTTAGGATACACGTTTGAAACAGGCGAAGATCAACTGATTACCACGCTCGAAACCGCCAATGCGTACGACGATTTGCGGTCGTGGTGGGCGGAAGGCGAACAAATTGGGCTGTTAATCCCGTTGGTGACGGGTGGGTTTACACTTGGCGCGCTGCACATCGGCGCGGATCATGCCGATGCCGACGCCTTTGAAGAATATCGCGCCTTGCTCAAACGTATCGCCAATCTGGCGGCGGTTGCCATCCAAAACGCGCGCTTGTTCAATCAGGCAGTCAGCCTGCGCGCTTTCAACGAGTCGGTCGTCCAGTCCATCCAGCAAGGCATTGTCGTGCTGGACTCCTCCGGGCGGATTTTGACTATCAACGATTACATGCGCCGCAATTATGGCTGGGGTGATGACGCGATCCGTCAGGATTTATTCAGCTATCGCCCCGAATATCGCATGGCATTAATGGATGCGCTGCGTAACGTCATCGAGACAGGCGCACCGCGCGAATTGGTCGATCAACAGATCGTGTTCACCGATTTCACCCGTGTGCAAAACTTCTACCTGTATCCCCTGCGTGCGGTAGACAATGTGCGCGGCGTCGTGCTGCTCATCGACGATGTGACCGAACGTGAACGCCTGGAAAGCGCGCTGGCATCGCGCGTCGAACAGCTTGCCGCGCTGACCGAGGTATCCAGCCGCATCACGGCAGCGCTGCAACGCACTGATGTCATCAAGCTGGCGATGGATGAAATGGCGCGCGTGATCGGCTATGACACACTGTCTCTGTGGCGGCGCGATGGCGATCAACTCGTGCTCGAAGCATGGCAAGGATACGAACCGGCTGATACAAATGTCCGCATCATCATTCAGGATAACGAGCGCGCGTGTTGGGTGATCGAACGTCAGCAAGCAGTATCGATCAGCCAATTTCTGGGGCGCGACCCGCTGCCCGGTGAGACCGACGCGCAAAGCTGGCTCGGTATTCCGTTGATGCAGCAGGAAAACGTGTTTGGGATTATCGCACTGAGCAAACGCGAGCCGCGATATTACAACGCGCAGAGCGAACAAGCCGCGCTCACGTTCGCCAACCAAGTCGCCGTCGCGCTCACCAATGCTGATTTGTTCGAGAACCAGCGTTCTACTACCGAACGGCTGAGCTTACTCAACCGCGCGTCGATGCGTCTTGCACAGTCGCTCGATACTGAAAATATTCTCGAAGTCGCGCTGAGCGAAATCTGCACGGTGTTGCACGTTGAAAAAGCCCGTGCATATCTGTTCGAACGCGATACCAAGATGGGGCGCGTCATTGTCGAATTTCCGCGCGGCGATTTTCCGCCGCAGCTTATACTCGAACTCGACAGCGTGGCGGCAATTCGTCAGATCGTCCGCACCGGACAGTCAATTCTGGTAGAAAACGTCAAGGCACTGGCACCAGATGATGTCTTGTACAAAGACCTGGGGCTTACGCGCATGAGTGCTTACGCGCTCATCCCAATGACTGTTGCCGGACAAGTCACGGGGGCATTTGAACTCGAATTTTATAAAGATGTCGATACATCGACGGTGCGTTTTCAACCAGAACAGCTTGATCCGTCATTGATTATCGCTGGACAAGCCGCTATCGCCGTCATGAATGCTAATCTGCTTGAACAAACGATGGTTCGCACGCGCGAACTCGAAACGCTGCTCGAAGCCGCGCAAGCGACCGCGCAAACACTCGACCTCGATGAAGTCTTTCAACGGGTGGTCGAACTCACGCTGCACGCGCTCGATATGGATGACTGCACGCTGATGATGTACGACAACGTAGAAGACATGTTACGTGTCGAACTCAATGTCAATCGCAGCGGCGACGACCGCAATACGCTTACACGCGGCACCCTGTATGATGCCATGCTGTACCCAACCAAAATGCGCGCCATCCGCGATCGTCAAGTCGTTGTCGTCCGCCTTGACGACCCCGACATTAATCCGAATGAGCGCCGGGATATGGAAGCGCAGGGTGATCTCGCACGAATGCTTGTTCCGTTAACGACGACTTCCAGCAGTGACGCGATTGGTCTGCTGCAAATCGATTTGCATGATCAAATGCGCATCTTTAATCACCGCGAAATTCGCATGGCGGGTGCGTTGGGCGCACAAGCAGCAACCCGTATCGAAAACGCACGCCTGACCACCGAGACCGCAGCGCAAGTCGAGCAGGGGATCGTCATCAACGACTTGAGCCGCGCGATTTCGTCCACGATGGATATCGACGGCATGATTCGCACGATCCGCGAACAAGTGCCGTCATTGGTCAGCGCCGAATCGATGTATGTGGCGTTGTACGACCCCGAAACGACCGAAATCACATTCCCGATTTCGGTCATGAATGGACAAGACCAACAGCGTGGGTCGCTTCGGCTGGGCGATGATGAAGTCTCGTATGTGATCCGCACGCGCCGACCGCTCTCGCTCGGTGGCGATAATCCTAATATCGACGAAGTGCGCCGTAATCTGCGGATTTTGAGCGGTGACACCACGATCAACCGTTATCTGGGCGTGCCGATCATGGCGGGCGACCAGGTGTTAGGCGTGCTGGCAGTCAGTGACCGTGAGATCACGCGTCCGTTTGGGTTGAACGTCCAGCGCGTTTTGACCACAATTAGCGCGCAAGTCGGTGCGGCAATTCAAAACGTACGTTTGTTCAGCCGTGTGCAGCGTTTTGCGGACGAACTCGAAGGGCGCGTTGAAGAACGCACGACTGAACTAGCAACCGAACGCGACCGCTTGAATGCACTGTATCGCATCACCGCCGAACTCGGTACAACGCTGGAAATGGAAAGCGTCCTTAATCGTGCGCTGACCATGGTCGCGGATACGATTGCCGCCGACGACGGTGCGGTACTGCTGCTTGACCCGGTCACAGACCGCCTGTACAGCCGCGCCGCGCTGCATACCGTCAGCGACGACAACGAGAATATCAACGGCGATATGCGGCGCACGCGCGAAATTCGTTTGGGCGGCACAGGACGCGATAAAGAAGCGCGCGTCGCACATCCGGCGGAAACATTCGCGGATTGGCTTGTCAACAATGGCGATAACGTGCTGGTCGATGACTTGCACACGCAGCCCTACTGGGATTCGACCGCTCCTGGCGCAGCGGTGTGGCGCAGCGCGATTGGCGTTGTACTGCGTAACAGCGACGCCGTGCAGGGCGTCATGGCATTCTTAGGGCGCGAACCAGGCATGTTCAGCGAACCGCAGTTGCGACTGGTCAGCGCGGCATCGAACCAGGTCAGCGCGGCAATCAACAACGCCGATCTTTACAATCTGCTGCGCGACCAAACCGGACGCATGGCGAATTTGCTCCGCCTGGAACGTGAAGAAGCCGAGAAAAACAGCGCGATTTTGGAAGGCATTGCCGACGGCGTGCTGTTGGCAGATGCAAGCGGCGTTATCGTACTGTTCAACGGCGCTGCCGAACGTATTCTGGGTATTCCAACCCTGAACGCGCTCAACCAATCGCTGGCGTATCTCGATACGATTTACGGCGCGGGGCAGCCCTGGATGAGCCTGCTCAATGACTGGATCGTGCGTTCGCGTCAGGCGCGTCGTGAAAGCCTGCTGTTGGAACGCATCGAAGTCGGCACAAAGATCATCAGCATCACGGCATCGCCTGTCTATAATGCCGATGTCTTTCTGGGAACGGTGTCGGTATTCCGTGATGTCACCAAAGACGTGGAAGTCGATCGCATGAAGTCGGAGTTTATCTCCAACGTCAGCCATGAACTGCGTACGCCGATGACGAGCATCAAAGGCTATGCCGACTTGCTCATGATGGGCGCAGCAGGCAGTGTCACCGAACAGCAGCGTACCTTCCTGGAAACAATCAAGAGCAACGCCGAACGCCTGAGCAATCTGGTCAACGACTTGCTCAATATTTCCAAGCTGGACAGCGGCTCGGAGAAGCTTAAACCAGAAGATTTTGAACTGATCGATGTGATCGACGGCATTGTCGTGAATATGCAGGGGCGCGCCGAAAACGAGCGCAAACATATCGCCGTTACCACGCAGGTTTCGCCCGGTTTGCCACCGCTTTATGGCGATCGTGCCAAAATCTCCCAAATCCTCACCAATTTGGTGGATAATTCATTCAACTATACCTATCCCGGTGGTAAAATTGAGATCAGTGCGCGCGTTGCCGACGATCCATTGTATGCGTTGATTTCTATCAAAGATAACGGGATCGGCATTCCGACCGAGTTCCAACCGCGCATCTGGAATCGGTTTGAGCGTTACGATGAACATGCGTTGGTGATGGAAGTCGCGGGGACGGGTTTGGGGTTGTCCATCGTCAAAAATCTGGTCGAAATGCATCGCGGCGATGTGTGGGTCGAAAGCGAACCGAATGTCGGTTCAACTTTCTATGTCAAACTGCCAATCGCCGGGATCGACAGCGTAACCGCCGATAACGATCAGGCAGTGGCGCGTGAATCCGGTGATTAATCATCGAATGAAGGGGTGTACAAAGAGCGAATGGCAACCATTCTCATCGCAGAAGACGAACACGACATCCGGGAGCTGCTCAATTTCACGCTCACGTTCGCGGGATATACCGTCACGACCGCCAAAAATGGCGCGGAAGCGGTTGAACTTGCGCCGAAAGTCAAACCTGATTTAATCATGATGGACGTGCGAATGCCGCGAATGACCGGATACGAAGCGTGCCGCCATATTAAAGCAATGGACGGGATGCAAGATATCCCTGTGATATTCTTGTCTGCCAAAGGACAAGACGAAGAAGTACAAAACGGATTGGAAGCAGGCGCGGCGGCGTATATCATTAAGCCATTCATGCCGGATGACTTAATCCGACGGGTGGGGGAAATTTTGAAACAACACGGGGCGGCACAATCCTAACATGAGCGCGATCAGCCTCAACGGGGAGCTTGTCCATTACGAGGTGCTTGGCACAGGGCGTCCTGTGTTTTTGCTGCATGGATGGATCGGCTCGTGGCGCTACTGGGTGCCGACGATGCAGCAGTTGCAATCGAAGTATCGTGTTTACGCGCTCGATTTGTTCGGGTTTGGCGACAGCAGCAAGAACCCGCTGCGCTTTTCGCTCGAGCATCAAATTGCGCTGCTCGATGACTTTATGCGTCAGTTGGGCATTCCCAAAACTGCGATTATCGGGCACGGGTTGGGCGCGCTGCTGGCGATTAGTTTTGCTCGCCGCTACAGCGAACGTGTTCCGAAGCTGCTGGTTGTGAGCGCGCCGTTATTCGATCCGGGCGATTTAGACCGACGTACGCCCGCCGGACGCAAAGTGCTGCTCACCAACAACCGTTCGCTCCCCGAAGATGACTTTGGCCCCAGTTCACCAACGACGATGAGCGCCAGCGCTGCCATGCGCGCGGCATTGATCGAAGCGGCACGGGCGCGCGGCAACGGTATCCCGATCCCGCAAACGATCACCGCTCCCGATGACCTCACGATGAGCCGTCCGCAGATCGAATCGTCCAGCACAAATCCGCTGGCAGCAGTGATGATGAGCGGTACAAAAAATATGTTGAATAAATGCTTTAAGCCGACGGATGTATTTTATCAAAAACTGGATGTCGATACCCCAAAAACTGACCCGCGTGTGCTGACCGCCAGTATCCAGAACTTCGACGCGGGGCGGATGCTCGATATGATGCGTTTGCTGCCGATGCCGACGGCAGTCGTACATGGCTACGATGACCCGATTATCCCGATGCCAAGCGAAGATGTGTGGAGCTATGTCACGCTCGATAAAGAGAACTTGACGCTGCCGATTTTGCTGCACGGTATTCGCCATTTCCCGATGCTAGAAGACGACCGTTTCATCCGTGTCGCGGGTGACTTTTTAGAAGCTGACGATCTGAGCAAAGTCGCGCTTAAAGACCGCTGGATGCGGCGCACCCGATAGTCACCCCACAATGAACCGCGATATTCTCGTTTTTGCGAATGGCGACGCCAACGACGGCGTCATGGTGCGGCGCGCGCTGGAAACCGCGCATGATCCGCTGATTGCGGCGGCGGATGGCGGCGCACGCATCGCGCGTTATTACGGCTTAACCCCGCACGTCATCATCGGTGATATGGACTCGCTCAGCGCCGACGAACTCGCTGCGCTCGCGGCGGACGGCGCGCAAATCTTCCGCTATCCCGAAGAGAAAAGTGAGACTGATCTCGAACTGGTGCTGTTGTGGGCGGCGCGCGCGGATGTACGCCATATTCGCATCATCGGCGCGGTCGGCGATCGGCTCGATCAAACGATGGCGAACATGTATTTACTCGCGCTGCCCGCGCTGCGCGGCATCGATACGCGGATCGTCGCAGGCAAACAAGAATCGTGGCTGGCACAAGCTGGCGTCAATCCTATCGATGGCGCGGCAGGTGATACCATTTCGCTCATTCCGCTATCTGGCACGGTACGTAAAGTCCGCACTGACAACCTGTATTATCCGCTCAAAGACGAAGATTTGTTTTTCGGACCCGCGCGCGGTGTCAGCAACGTCCTTAAAGGCGAACGTGGATCGATCACCATCGCCGATGGTGTGTTATTGGTCGTACACACGGTTGGAAGGGCATAAATGCGCGTTACTGTTTATAAACGTGACGAACGTGGGATGGTGACGCTCCATTATCAGGGTGAAATTACCGCGCGTGCTGAAACATGGGTTGTGCTTGAGGCGCGGATGGGGCGCGATGTGCCGACCGACTACGTGCATTTTCGCAAAGGCGACCGCATGACCGAGTATTTCTATTCGGATCGCTGGTACAACATTTTTCGCATCGAAGATATCGATAGCCAGCAGCTTAAAGGTTGGTATTGCAATATCACCCGCCCGGCATATTTCAGCGACGGGGATGATGGTGCAATAGTCACCGCCGACGATCTCGCGCTGGATGTGTTTATCGCGCCCGATGGCGCACTGCGCGTTTTAGATGAGGACGAATTTATCGCTATCGACATCCCCGACGTGGAACGCGCCGCGTGTTTGGCTGCGGTTGAACAGGTACGTGCGCTATCCGTCGCCAAAACTGCGCCGTTTCACGAAATCATGTAAGGGCGCGGCTGCTTCTACAAGCACGACAACAATCACCCGCATCGCAGCCTCATCCCGCTACAAGCATGCCAACCCTCACTCATCAATTTCACATTGACTCCAACGCGCTCCTGCTTATAATTCTACATAAATCTACATAAATCTACATCTCGTTTTTCATTTCAGTAGAATTGAGCGTCGATGAGCGACCAGGAATCATCGCAAGGTCTTTCGACCGGGCGTAATCTTAAAATTGGCTTGTTCCATCTTGGTTCGGGGATGGCGGACGTGCTGGCGACGGGCATCTGGAATCGTATCATGATCAGCGATTTGGGATTTAGCGCGACGCCCGTGAGTTTATTGGCGGCACTCCGTTATTTTCTCGCGCCCATCGGCATTTGGGCGGGGCGACAAAGTGATAGGCACGCGGTCGGCGGTTATCGACGTTTGTTCTGGGTGTGGCTCGGTCGCGCGATGATGGTCATCAGCGTGATCGGGTTGGGCATCAGCACCGCATCCGTTACCGCGTCGGGCGTAGCGGGCGAAGCGACGGCGCTGCAATGGACAGGCTTGGCACTCTCGATGATATTGTTCAGCCTGGGCAATGCGTTGAGCGGTAGTACATTTCTGGCGCTCATTTATGACCGCGCGCGCGAAGATCAACGCGGGCGGGCGGTCGGGATTGTGTGGACGTTCTTATTGGTTGGCTTCACGATTGGCGGGGTCTTTTTCGGAATTTTTCTGCCGTCCGGTCGTGTCGCACTCGATGTTACCAGCTATTATCCGCTGGAAATCGCGTCGCATCTGGGGCACGGTTTGACGCGCTTTTCGCCGCAGATCGTGCAGAACTTATTCATGATTGCGGCAGTCGTGTTGGGCAGTCTGTGGTTCTTCTCGCTCGTTGGCGAAGAAAAGCGCAGCACGGGCGCAGTCACAGCGCGCGCAGGCGCGGAACACAACACATCATTGATGGACGACCTCAAGCTGGCATGGGGTAATCGCCAAACGCGCTACTTCTTAGGCTATCTCGCGCTGTCGATGGCGTTCACCTTCTCGCAAGATACGATTCTGGAGCCGTTCGCGGGCGATATATTCGGCATGGAAGCGCGCGTCACCACGCGTTTCACCGCGTATTGGGGCAGCATGGCGATTTTGGGCACGATTGTCTTTTTATTACTCGGTCGCCGCTTCAAGTGGCTCAATAACACGCGTATGAATACGCTCGGCGTCAGCTTGTTGATCGGCGCGTTTGCGATATTTGCGCTGTCGGCGCTGGCGGGCATTCGTGGATTGGTGACCCCAGGCTTGATCGTATTGGGTTTAGGCTTGGGGGTATGGAATGTCGGCACGCTGGGTTTGATGATGGATATGAGTCCATTTGGGCGCGCGGGGACGTTTCTCGGCTTTTGGACTCTGGTTGTCACGCTGGCGCGCGGGTTGGGCGTATCGAGCGGCGGCATCATCCGCGATATTGCGCTTGCCGTCAGCGGCAGCCCCCAAATCGGTTATGGTTCCGTGTTCGTTATCGGCGTGATCGGATTAGGCTTCAGTCTGTATATGCTCCGTCAAATCAATGTGCGCGCATTCAAGCAGGAAGTCGAACGAATGCCTGAACCGTCGCAGGTTTTCGCGTCTGCAATGGACTAATTACCCCGTCTGAATTCATCAAATTGAGCGGCAGAAATGCCGCTCATCACTGTGATTCCGCATCCTATAACGACTTATCTATCAAATTGATGCCGCCCTTCATTTGACAGAACGGCGAGACGTGCCAGAATAAAGGCACTATCGTTTATTGAAGGAGGGGTTGCGTTGCGTACAAAAGCCTTGTTACTGCTTATCGCTGCACTACTCGTGTTCGGCGCGGTGTTACCCGCATTGGCACAAGATACACCTGTCGCGTCGGTCAACACCGCATTTTTGAATATTCGTTCGGGTCCGGGTCTGGGATACGGCACGATTGCTACCGTGCCGCGTGGTTACGGTCTGCTGCTGCTCGGTCGCAATGCTGACTACAACTGGGTGTTGGTTGGCATGACCAACGGTACGCAGGGGTGGGTCAACATCAATTATGTGTATACCACGACCCGTGTCAGCAGCTTGCCGCTTGCCGAAAATGCGTCGGGTGAACCAGTCGCGGGCACGCCTATTCAGCCCGCCGCACAAATTACTGGCTTTTTCATCGCTGAACTACTGACGGGACCCAATGAAAACAATGCTGTCGTCGCGACCGCACCGGGTGGAACCAGTGTCGCATTGGTTGGGCGTAACTTCGATGCGTCGTGGGTCTTGATTGGTCTCTCAAACGGGACACAAGGCTGGGTTCCAGCCACCGCTGTGACCAGCACCGTGCCTGTGCGTGCGCTTTCGCCCGCCGATGGCAGCGTGTACGCGCCTCCGCCCCCGTCCGCGCCGACGAGCGGCGGCACGACGGGAAGTTATGAAACGTATGTCATTCAGCCCGGTGATACATTGTTCGCCATTGCGCAGCAGTATGGTGTCAATGTCTACACGCTGGCATCGCTGAACGGCATTTATAACATCAACATCATTTTCTACGGGACGACTCTGTTCATCCCGAATGCGTAGAATAAATCGCGTTGCGTAAGTATTATGCGAGGGGCGGGTCTTTGACTCGCCCTTATCTATTTATACAATCGTTAGAGGCATAGGTATGGCGAAAACTTTATCCAGTTCGCAGATCGCACGCTCAACGCTGGTCGTTTTGGTCGGTTTTCTCGCCAGCGGCGTGCTGGGGTTGATTCGTACCGCAATTTTTTCGATCACGTTTGGTGCGGGCAGCGAACTCGATGCGTTTTATGCCGCCCAGCGCATCCCCGAATTGATTTTTGTACTGGTCGCGGGCGGCGCATTGGGGTCGTCGTTCATTCCAGTGTTCGCGCGCATGATGTCAAAGGATGCTGACCAAGCGTGGCGGCTTGCCAGCGCGACACTGACGTGTGTCAGCTTGATAGGCGCGGCATTGGCGCTGATCATGGCGCTTTTTGCACCGCAGATCATGCCGACATTACTGCTTCCCGATCAACCGCCCGCACAGCAGGCGCTGACCGTTGCGCTCACGCAGATCATGTTGATCACCGTGGCGGTGTTCAGTGTTAGCGGCTTGATGATGGGTATTCTCAACGCGCAAGGCATTTTCACATATTCGGCGTTAGCGGCGAGCGTTTACAACATCGGACAGATTGGCGGCGCGTTGATCCTTGTGCCGCTTATTCGGGCTTCTAACCCCACTTATGCCGTGTTTGGCTTGGCGTTCGGCGTCGTCATTGGCTCGATTTTGCATTTGATCGTGCAGATTCCCGGTTTGCGCCGCGCGGGCGTCTTAAACCGGCTGCGTTTTCTGCCGGATATGCGCGCTGAAGGTGTACGCGATGTGCTCGTCTTGATGCTGCCGCGTGTGTTGGGCTTGGGCATCGTGCAGATTAATTTTCTCGTCAATGTCGCGCTCACGTCGGGAATGGCGGCAGGCAGTCTGTCCGCGCTTACGCTGGCGTGGACATTGATGTTCTTTGTCTTGGGTGTGATCGCGCAAAGCATTGGCACAGCCTTGTTTCCCACACTATCGGCGCTGGTCGCCAACGGTGATATGGACGGCTATAAACAGCGTCTTTCAGAGGCGATGCGCGGCGTGCTGTTTCTGGCGTTTCCGGCGACGGTTGGTTTGATCCTGCTTGGCGTGCCCGTCATCCGCTTGGTGTTTGAACATGGCGCGTTCGATGCGGTCGATACCGCCGCGACTGCGTGGGCGCTAATGCTTTACGCCGTCGGCATTGCCGGACACGCGCTGCTGGAGGTCTTATCGCGCGCATTTTATGCGCTGGCGGATACATGGACACCAGTTTTAATCGGCATTCTTTCAATCATCGCCAATATCGCGCTCAGTCTTACACTCATGAACGTCATTGGTGACCCGAACCGTCTGGTCATGGGCGCGTTCGGCGGCTTGGCGCTGGCGAACTCGATCACGACACTGCTCGAAGCAGCGCTGTTGTGGTTGATCTTGAGCCGTCGATTGGGCGGAATCAACGACCGTTTTGTTGTACGTGGCGTATTGCCAACGGTGATCGCGGCGATATTGATGGGCGCGGTCATGTTACTCGTTCAAGTATCGGTGTTCACTTCGACATTGATCGTGACGATTTTAGCACTCGTCATTGGCGGCGTCGTCTTTTTCGGCATCGCATGGCTGCTGCGTATTGACGAAGCGCGCATGGTGTTTGGTTTGATTCGCCGCCGTTTGGGGGCTCTCACTTAAGCCATTTATCCCAACATTTATCCCAGATTTGGGATAAATGTGCGATTCTGTTGGTAATTCTTGCGATATATGGCTGTGGAAATTGTTAGTAATGCGTTTTGTAAGGTTATAGATCGCCGCCGACCTGGGTCACCTGTAACTCGGCTTGATCGAGTAATGCCTGACAGTGCTGCGCCAATGTCCGCCCCACTTCGTATAACTGCACCGATTCTTGCAGCGCGAGTTCGCCGCTTTCCAGCTTCATCACAATCGTTTCGAGTTCCGCGTACGCGGCTTCAAATGTCAGTTGTGTCAAATCCATCGTGCCAGTCCTTTTTCTGAACCGCAAAGCGCGCAAAGTCATTTTTAATACGCTGCGTTCTTAGCGTCGTCTGCGGTTAATTCTGTACTTTTGCGTTTCGTTCGCCATCGTTGAATTGCAATATCACATCGTCGTTAACGCTCAGTTCCGCCGCCGTTTTTACCCGCGTGCCATCGTCGGCGCGGCGCACCAGTACATAACCACGCGCCAAAATCGCCGCCGGACTCGCCGCGTGCAGCCGTGCCCCCAGCGAGTCGAGTTTCGCCGCGCGCACCGTCAATCGTCCGCGTTCTGCCGCTGCTACACGCCCGCTTAAACCGTCGATGCGTTGACGCGCAGCACGTATCGCGTTAAGCGGCGATGCACCACGCAGGGCGCGGCTTTCATCGCTTAACGCGCGCCGTTTTTCGCTAATCGCACCGCGCGTTGTATCGAGCAAATCGCGTTGTAAACGCAGCAAACTTAAGCGCAGTTCGTTGATGTCGGGCGTCAGGATTTCGGCGGCGGCGGAGGGCGTCGGCGCGCGCCGATCCGCGACAAAATCGGCAATCGTGAAGTCGGTTTCGTGCCCGACACCGCTCACGACCGGGATGCGTGACCTGGCAATGGCGCGGGCGACGCGCTCATCGTTGAACGCCCATAAATCTTCGATGCTGCCGCCGCCACGACACACCAAAATCACATCTACATCGTCGCGCCGATCGAGTATTTCAAGCGCGCGTACAATCGCGGGAGGCGCTTCTACGCCCTGCACCAGCGTCGGCGCAAGCAGCACGCGTACCAGCGGATAGCGGCGGCGTAATACATTTTGTACATCCTGAAACGCGGCGGCATCGGCGGATGTGACCACGCCGATTACACGCGGATACGCCGGAAGCGGACGTTTGCGCGCTTCATCGAACAAGCCTTCGAGTTCGAGCCGTGCCTTGAGCGCTTCATATTGGGCGTATAAATCGCCAATCCCGACCGGACGCAGCCGATCTACGACGAGCTGATATTCGCCACGCGCCGCGTATACGCTAATCGATCCGTGCGCGATGACCGAACTGCCATCGCTCGGAATCGTGTTCAGACGATCCGCCGTCGATTTCCACATCACAGAGCGTAGTTCTGCGCCGCCATCTTTGAGCGTAAAATAACAATGCCCCGACGAGTAGCGGCGCATATTGGAAATTTCGCCTGTCACCCACACATTTTGTAAACGATCATCGGTTTGCAACACGCCCATGATATAGTGCGTCACTTCTGAAATGCTGATTGGTGTCTCAAACACCGTGAGTCCCTTTGCGTAAGCGTGATGAGATTATACAATCAAGGTATGGAGAATAAAACAACTGTGCTGACACACGAGAGAGACGAGTGACAATGGCGTATTTGAATGCACAAGAACGCACGAAATTGGCGGAAGAACTGGTCGAAATGCCGTTCAACCGCGCAAAAGGACATTTGCGGCGGATCGACCCCAAAAACCGGATGGCGTTTTTCCGTAATGCGCAATCGCCCACCCAACTGCATACGCGCTATGATCTGCCGACGTTGGGCACACGCGTTACAATGGTTGAAAGCATGACCGAGAAAGACACGAAAAAATCGGGGGTGTTCACGTCGGAGTTCAAAATACTTCATGTGATCGTCGAAGCGTTGCCCGATAATCACGAATAGCGTTCTATAGTCAATTCACAGCGCTACAGGGAGTTTTCATGTTACGCACTTTACCAAGAACACGCGATCTCAGCCTGGCGTATCGGCTGATCGCAGTGGCAATTTTCGCGCTGCTAACTGTACTTTCAGCACGCGTGTCAATTCCACTTGTACCCGTACCGTTCACCCTTCAACCCTTTATTGTGATGCTGGCAGGCCTCGTGTTGGGCGCGCGTGACGGCGCACTCAGTCAATTGGCGTATATCGGGCTGATCGCTCTCAACGTTCCCGTCGATGCCAACGCACTCGGTGCGGCAGCGTTCGCAGGCGGCACAGGCGGATTCCTGATCGGCTTCGTCGCGGCAGCATGGACAGCCGGATTTCTTTCTGAGCGCGGGAGCAACCGCTTCTGGGTTCGCTGGCTGGCTGGCGTGGTGGCGCTGATCGTGCTGTATGCGTTTGGCAGCGCGTGGTTACTGATCATCGGGCGTACGCCGCAAATCGTGATCGAGCGCGTGGTTTTGCCATTGTTCGGGTTGGATTTGATCAAGGCATTTATTGCCGCTGCGCTGACCGAGACTGGACGACGCTTGTTACGTTGAGCGCATGGGCGGGTTTTCACACCCGCCCGTTTCCAGGTTACGCGCTTTATCTGGCGAAGCGCCGTCCAAATAACGCGATCAACAGCAGCAGTACGATCACTGCGCCAATAAATGCCGCCAGCATATCGTAATATGTCAGCGTAATGCCGCCCGCCAATGTGCCTTGGCGTGGGATGCCTAATACCTGAAACAAAATCGTGCCCACAACCGCGCCGACCAGTCCAAACGCGATGCTGGCGACCACGCCCGCGCGTCCGCGAATGAGCAAACTTGCTAAAAAGCCCGCAATAACGCCGACGATCAAAATAGTGATGATCTGGCTTGGCACGACCGCGACGACGACAGGTTGATCAAGCGGGTCTTGCTGCGCCAGGATGACGAACTGCATAAATGGATTCATCGTTTGCGTCCTTTGTGTGAACCTGAACGACTTCGATTGTGCGCCCACGTCCCAATCTCGGCAAGGGTATTTTGGTGGGTTATTCGCCGCTCGAGCTGCCTGCGGCTTTGATGTCTTCTTCGGTCACGGTCATCCCCAACACATTGAAACCCGCATCGACGTACATGACTTCACCCGTGATCGAACTGCTCCAATCGGATGCCAGAAACACTGCCGCGTTGCCGACATCTTCCTGCGTGACCAATTTACGCAGCGGCGAAACTTTCTCGCTGTATTTGAGCATCAGGCGCAACCCCGGCACGCCCGCCGCCGCCAGTGTTTTGATGGGTCCTGCGCTGATCGCGTTGACGCGAATATTTTTTTCGCCCAGATCGTTTGCCAAATAGCGCGTAATGGATTCCAGTGCCGATTTTGCCACTGCCATCAGGTTGTAACCGGGCATGACTTTTTCGGCGGCGTAGTAGGTCAGGCTGATGATGCTGCCGCCGTTGGTCATCAGCGGTTCGGCGCGTTTTGCCATCGCAATCAGGCTGTACGCGCTGATATCGAGGGAGAGTTTGAAGCCATCGCGCGAAATATCGACAAAACGCCCCCCTAAATCTTCACGGCTGGCGAACGCGATGCAGTGAACGAGGATATCGACGCGCCCATAGCGTTCTTTGACTTTGGCGAATACCGCGTCGAGTTCTTCATCCTTGCTTACGTCGCATTGCTCGACAAAATCACACTCGATCTCTTTCGCCAACGGAAAAACGCGCTTTTCCAGTATTTCGCCCGCATAACTCAAGGCAATCGTCGCGCCTTCATCATGTAAGCGTTGTGTGATGCCCCATGCAATCGAATTTTTATTGGCGACGCCGAAAATCAGCGCGATCTTGCCATCTATAAGACCCATTATGAAACGCTCCTTGTAGTGTGGTGGTGTGGGCGACCCACCGGCTCGCCCTTACAACGCATGATCTTTGTTTTCCGGTTACTTTAACACCCGTGTGCAAGTTGGGCTACGGTTGCGCGCGTGCCATCGATGACTTACCATCGGCGTCACATACGTAAATAACAGCGATTGAGACGAGGACGATGACCGAACTTGCCGAACCCATTCATATCGTAGTGGCAATGGATTTTAGTGACGCGATCATAGAGCGCATTCGTGAGGTATCGCCGCGTTTGAAAGTTGAACGGTATGCTTCCAACGTGCCAGAACGTGCATATGCCGATGTGGAAATTATGTACACCCACCGCCATTTTCCAACGCCAGCGCAAGCGCCACGCCTGCGCTGGTTACAACTGCATACCGCTGGGGTCGATCATGCCATCAAAGAGCCGATCCTGGGCGCGCAAGATGTCGATGTGACGACGACCAGCGGTATTCACGCCGTTGTCGTAAGTGAGTATTGTCTTGGCATGATACTGGCATTTAATTACAAGCTGCCAACGATGCTCAATTTTCAAAAACGCGCGGAATGGGCAGGTGACCGTTATAAATTGTATGCAGCGCGTGAGCTGCGCGGGCAAACAGTCGGCATTGTCGGTTATGGCAGCATTGGGCGCGAATTGGCGCGTATGTGCGATGCACTGGGCATCAAAGTGCTGGCGATCAAGCGTAATGTCATGCAGCCTGCCGATCATTATTCTTGGGTGGAAGCTGGGACGGGCGACCCTGAAGGTGATATTCCTGTGCGGATTTATCCGCCTGAAGCGGCTGCGTCGATGGTGAAAGAATGCGATTACGTCGTCGTCGTCGCGCCGATGACCGATGCCAGCAAACACTTGATCAACGAAGACGTGCTGCGAGCGATGAAAAAGACCGCTGTTTTGATCAACGTGGCGCGCGGCGGCTTGGTCGATGAAGCCGCGTTAATCTCGGCTTTGGCGGCAGAACATATCGGTGGCGCAGCGCTCGACGTATTTGAAGAAGAACCGCTTCCAACAACCAGTCCACTCTGGAATCTCGACAATGTCATCCTTAGTCCGCATATCGCTGGATTCAGTGCGCGCTATCACGAAAAGGCGGCGCAGTTGTTCATCGATAATCTCGAACTCTATTTGGAAAAGCGCCCATTATTGAACCTTTTCGATCACAAGCGCGGATACTGAGGGTGTGACATCACAACGATGCGATACTCATTTGACGTGTGATAGCGAAGTCGTACAATCAAATCAAGGCATTTAAATTAATTTGAACGGTGTGATCGGTATGAAGCGTTATACATTCGATCAGTTTTCTGCGACCCGTGTTTATTATCCTTCACTCGATTATTCACCCGACGGCAGCCATATCGCCCACATTACCGACACGACCGGACAGTTCAATTTATGGACGATCCCATCGGGCGGAGGAGTCGCCCGTCAACTGACAGCGTATACCGATAACACGGTGCGCGCGGTGCAGTGGTCGCCCGATGGCGAATATCTGGTCTTTCAGATGGATCAAAACGGCGACGAGTTTCACCAACTGTATACGCTTAGTAAAGCGAGTACAAGATGAGCGGCATTTGTGTCGCTCTTGTGCAACTTAATCGTCCCACACGCGTATAGATCGGTGTAAACTAATGGAGTGAATACTATGTCTGACCAATCACTGCAAAGTGCGATTGAAAGAGTGGAAATCGTGGAACAAGAAGCATCACAAACGAAACGCCCATTAGATGCATTTGTCGATCATCAAAAGCGCGCGCTTGAAGAAACAGGCAAAGCTATCGAAGCGCTGCTGCCCGACGGTTTTAAGTCGCATAGCAAAGAAGCTGGTAAAGAATTTGCCAAAGGCTTGAAGGTGTTGGTGGATGCAGCGGTGGGTGAAATCGAAAAAGCCAGCCGTGAAATCGATAAGCAGATGCGCCAGCGTCAGCAGCCGAACACCACGACTGTGACCGACGCAAGCGACGACCGTCCTTCATCGACGGGTGCGCAGAAGGTCAAAGTGCAGGTAGACTAAACACAGTGGTGAGTGATGAGTCATCAAAATATTTTACCTCATCACTCGTTACTTTTTAGTTCTCGCTTGTGAAGATCATCCGCACGTAGCCGATCCCCGCCAGTACAAATCCAATGACGCCAATCGTCGTATCGCCGCTCGTGTAAAAAATCGTCGAGGTGATCAACACCGCGCCGAAAACGACCGCGCGCGCGTTTTTCCTGCCTTGTGCTTCGATGCGCGTGAGTTGGCGCTGATAATTCGCGCTCGGCTCGACTTTGAGCTTGAGCTCGCCGCTCTCCAGCCGCGACATGACCGTATTGGTGCGCCCATTCGGGTTGATTGCACGCTCGATCACGCTTTGCCCGATATTCAAGAGCGCTGCGCCCGCGTTGCCGCTGAATAGGCTTTGTAAAATCGGGACACTGCTCAATAAACTGCCCGCGAACGGGATGATCGTGCTGTTTTGCCCCAAGACCATTTTTTGCGTATACGGCTGCATCTCGCTCCACGGATTAAAGTCCGGGTCAAGGCTGGTGCATAAACCGCTCAAAATACTGACCGTGCGCCCAAGATAGATAAAATCCTGCGGGACTTGAAACGGCATCGTGAAAAGCAAGTCGCTGAATTCTTCACCGATTTTTGCCATGCTGTCGAAGCTCATGCTGGTCATCTGCGACATCGATAAGCCCCAGACCTGATCGAACACTGCCTTCGTCGCTTGTTCCAGCCGTTCGGTATCTGTACCGGGCAGCAAGAAACCGAGCTCGCTGTAACTGTCTATCAGCTTGCTTGCGTCGCGTGTGATCACGCCTTGCAGCGTACCAACCAGTCCGTTGACAATCTGCGGCGTCAGTGTGCCTGTCATGCCAAAATCGATGAAGATCAGATAAAACGGGCGACCGCCTTCGGCATTTTGAAGATGCGCGTTTTCGGCATCTTCGGGCAGCGGATACACGAACAAATTGCCGGGGTGTGGGTCAGCATGGAACAAGCGATCTTCAAATATCTGTTTGAGATACGTGGTCATCAAGCGTTTGGCGACGGCTTTGCGGTTGATGCCTGCCGCTTCGAGCGCGGCATAATCATCGAGTTTGATCGTCGTCACATCTTCGATGACGATCACGCGCTCGGTCGTCAGGTGGTTGTACATCGATGGGATATACACGCCCATATCGTCTTTGAACATCCGCGCGAAACGGGCGGCGTTTTCTGATTCTCGGGTATAGCTCAGTTCTTCGAGCAGCACACGTCCAAATTCACGCGCCAGCGCGACGGCATCCATGCGCTTGTTGATAAAACGAAAACGCGTTGCGATTTTCGCGATCACATCGAGCGCGGCGAGATCGGTATAGCAAATCTGATCGATATCGGGGCGCTGGACTTTGACCACGACTTTATCGCCGTTGTGCAACTGCGCGCGGTGGACTTGACCGAGCGACGCCGCCGCGACAGGTTTATCATCGAAACGTGCGAAATGCGTTGGGATCAACCCGATTTCTTTTTCGATGATCCGGCGGATTTTATCGGTCGATACGCTCGGCACTTCATCACGCAGACTGGCAAGTTCATCGATGACTGCCTGCGGCAGAATATCACTGCGCGTACTGATGAACTGACCGAGCTTGATCATAACGCCGCCGAACATGATCGAGATGCCGCGAAAGCCGCGCGCGTATTTTTTCCAGCGTTCCAGGTTGGTGCGATTGACATAATCGGGGGCGTAGCGCGCGACGAACAGATACCACCACAACAAGCGCGCAAACAGCAGTGCAGCGTAGACCACCAGCCGCCCAAAACGCATTTGCAGGCGCAGCGAGCGCGGACGCCGTTTGACTTCGCTGAGTTTTTGCAGTTCGTCGGCACGTTCGCGCATGATCGGATCGGGCAGCGCCAACGGCGGATCGGTGGGGGACATCCCCGCCGTTTCCAGTTCGGGAATCGTGTCGAAATCAGGCGGCGCGCTGCCGCTGCTGCCATTCATGGATCGGGTGGTATCGATTGCCATTGGCGCTCTCTCATAAATAGGTCTAGAACGATAATGTGGTGCTGTAAGGGCGACCTGGTGGTTCGCCCAATGTGTGCGCAGCACGCTGCGCCCTTACATGTCAGGGCTGCGGCGCGATTTCTTTGCGCGTGAATTGAATTTTCAGTGTCGATGATTCGAAGCGCGCGTCTGCGATCTCCAAATCCCATAAGGCATATGGCAGCACGATATTGCGGCGATACGGACCGACGCGGAGCGTGAGTTCGTCGCGCGAGCGATAAATATCCAGGTCTTTTTTGTCCGCGAACGGGAGCGGTACGTTGAGACGATAATGATCTTTATCGATGGTCTCGATTTGATGCGTGCGCCCCGTGAACAGATTTTGCGCCGGGTTGGTGTCGCCATACAACGCATCACCAAGCGCGCGCAGCCGATCCAGCCCGCTCACTTCGCCGCCGAACAACGGCGCTTTGAACAACGGCAGTTCACCGAACGCCTCGCCAATGTAGTTGATATTGTCCTGCTGATTTTGCTTCCACATCGTGAAGTACGGATCGGTCACTTCATCGGGGATGATGCGGTTACACAAGATCGCGTCGGTCGCGTAGCCGTACAAATTCAGGTACGTATACGTGCGCTGCGTCTCTTTGATCACCATTTTTTCCGGGTTGATCACGAGCCGGATACTGCTCACGGCTGGATCAGCCAGCAAATCACGGACTTTATCGAGCGTGGCGAACAAGTTGTTGACTTCATCCCACGCATTCGAGTCGGGCATACTATCGCCGCGCCCGACCAGCCGCCCAATCGGACGCAGAATCTTCGCCGCGCCGCGCGTGATCGTCATGATGCGCTCGAACCACCAGCGCGTGACATCTGGCAGCGAGAGCAAACGCAGCGTTTCGGCGGTCGGCGCGGCATCGACGATCAACACATCGAACTGATTTTGTTCGACGTACTGATTGATCCAGAGCAGATGCGCGCCTTCTTCCAAGCCGGGTAAGATCGTGACTTCTTCCGCCACGATGTCATCGACGCCCTGCTTGCTGAACAGCGCGGTAAGATAGCGCTGAATCTTGCCCCAATACTTATCCATCGAATAGCGCGTATCCACTTCCTGCGCCCACAAATTCGGGTACAGTTCGATGGGTTCGGGTCCAATTTGTTTTTCAAACGAATCGGCAAGGCTGTGCGCCGTATCGGTGCTGATGACGATGGTTTTCAGCCCCATTTCGGCACAGCGCAGCGCTGTAGCCGACGAGATGCTGGTTTTGCCGACGCCGCCTTTGCCAGTATGAACGATGACGCGCATGAAGTTACGCCTTTGTGCTTTTCATCACATAGTATATCACGAATTGCGGATTGAGTCCGCGTTATGAAGTTATACGTGGGTTTTGGGGGTGGGGTTGCGGCACGGTACAGCAATTGCAAATCGAGGTGACGCTCCCCATGCCTAAAGGCAGGGGCTTCTGAACGACGCTTGCGCTTACCGTCACCTTACGGTGTTGGCAGAGGCGCTACGTTATCGTTCACGGATGCGTCCCATCCGTCTTGCATTAATGCACGATTGAGAATGTTAATAGCCGCATTGTGGTCTCGGTCTAGACTAAGACCACAAGCACAATCAACCCAATGGGTCGAAAGGTCGAAGTCTTGAAACAGCATGCCGCAGTTCGAGCAGCATTTGGACGTGTAGGCAGGCTTTACCGCAATAAATTGTTCATCTTCTATACGTAGCTCACGCACTGTTTTTGCGCCTGTGCGCGAAGGTTTTTCTCTTAATTCACTCACCTTACGCAGATTGCCCTCATCCTAAATAGGGAGAAGGACTTCCCCTACCGCGACGGTTTTTCAGCCCTCGCCCTCAGCGCGAGGGCTGAAAACGAGGGGCTTGCGTAAGGTGAGTTATTCATCCCGGCGGCAGCTCATCTTCAAACCACGCTTGATTTTGCGCCGCTTGTAATTCGATCACCTCTCGATCTGGAAACATCTCGATCAACTGCTGGCGTATTTCGTCGCTTGCCGCGCCGCGATAATTCTGCGCCGCCACGATGTCGCTGTCCAAATACGGATTCGTCACCGCCATCAGCGACCCGAACGCGCGCCAGCGCACATCGTCGCCATTGATGATGACCAGCACGGGACGGTCGCTCGTGCGCCGCTCGTTCACGCCGTCGATCAAGTCGTGATGAATATTATTGAAGCGGTAAAGCGCCGTAATACGCGGCGTGCTGTAATTGTACAAACTCCACGCTAGCGCGACCGCAAGCACGCCATACACGATTTCTTTGCCGACGCGCCGGATCAACCAACTAAGCGGGAGCGCACTCAAGATTGCAATCGATGTGAGCGCTTCGTAGTAATAGCGCGTGCTGTAACGCTGCGAACCGATCCAGTACAGCAGTTGTAAGCCGACGGTCGTCAAAATCACCGCGACCAGCAGCCACGCCCATGTTTTGCGCTCGTCGCGCCAAAACAGCATCGGCAGCATCACCCAACCGAGCGCGGCGATCACCCACACCCACGCGAACGTCGGGTCGCGCGTCAAATCTCCGTCGTTGATCGCAAATGGCAAAATCGCCCACCCGATCAGTACCGCCGTCCACAGCGCGACGCCGATCACTTTGCGCCGGAAGGCGACGATCAACCCGAACGGGAACAGTACGAAACTCAAGCCGACGATGGGAAAGTAATCGCTTTCGGTGCGTAAATGGTCTTGGATCGCGGGCGTCACCCGTCCCGCTGCGAAGCCGAACAGATCGGCGGCGGTCAGCGACATATCGAAGCGCAGATGGCGGATGCCCTTTTCGAGCGTGTGTCCGCTTCGCCCACAGCATTCGCCAAAGCCGATGGTGTCGTATGACCACACGTAGGTATACAGGTTGGCGCGCGGGTTGCCCGTCGCGGCGGCGTTGTACAGGGGGATTAAGAGCGCAAAGACGAAGGCGATCAAGCCGATGGGGATGAGCGGGCGGAGCATCAACGTGATTGTGCCCCCCTCACTGTTGAGCGTTCTGTCTATACGCTGGGGGTGGGGGCGCACGACTCTTATCAGTCGCACCACACTATAAACCGCAAACGGCGCGGCGATGCTGATCCCCGTCAACGGGCGGTTGATGATCAACACGCCCAGCGCGACGCCCGCGATCATGCCCCATGTCAGCGCGCTTTTTTCCTGCGTGATACGCCAATAAGCGTAGATAAATAATGTCGCTGTGAACAGCGCCGAGGTATGACCCATCAACGTGGCGTTGAGCAGCAGTGCGGCGGGCGAAAACGCGGTTAGCGCGGCGGCGATCACGCCCGTGTGCGCGTCGAAAAGTTCACGCGCCAGCCGATAGACCAGCGCGACAGTCAACATGCTCAAAAGCGCATTGATCACCCATGCCAGACCCATCGCCTCGCCCGCCGCCAACTGCAATGGGTAGCCAATCGTGTACTTGCCAAAGCGTGTGTCATCGGCATCGACCACAAACGGCTGCCAGAACGCGCGTCGCAGTTCTGGAGACGGTATCACCAGATCGCCGCGTATGATGGTGCGCGCTTGAAACAAATACGCGACTTCATCTTCAAGATGTGGCAGTCGCTCGAATACCGTGTCGCTGATCAATGCGCTCATGCCGAAGCTGAACAGCGCCAGCGCCAGCACGATCCATTTGCCAGCCGGAAAAGGGGGGATTTTGGGTTGAGAATTGATCATACGGAGGATTATAGCGTGGTCAGCGTCAGATTTGACGCTGGAATTTAACGACTGCGCCGACTATAATCTGCCCACTTTGTCAGCCATCATCAGTGAAACAACTGCGCCTATCGATGGCGCTGTTTTGAGAAGGGTCTTGAAGCAATGAAAATTATTCTCTTGGCGGATGTGTACAAGCACGGCGTCGCGGGCGAAATGGTCGAAGTCGCGGATGGGTTCGCGCGCAATTGGTTGATCCCCAAAAAGCTGGCGGTCAAGGCATCCAAAGGCGAAATGGAAAAGCTGGAAGAATTGCGCTCACAAAGTGACATGCGTAAAGCCGCGCTCGAAGGTCGTTTGAACGATCTCGGTCGTCAGATCGATGGCGTCGAATTGTTTTTTGGTCGTCGCGCATCGCCCACCGGCAAGTTGTTCGGTTCGGTGACGACGACAGAAATTGCGGACGCACTCAATAAGGTGACGGGCATCGATATCAATCGCCGTCGCATCAGCCAGACCGTGCTCCGCGAAATTGGGACGCATGGCGTTCCCGTTCGACTGGGAACAGAAGTCTCACCAGAATTAAAAATCACCATCGTGCGCGAAGAAGAATTCGACCGTTATGTGGCAAACCGTGCAGCGCAAGCAGAAGCGGCAAAAAACGCGCCTGCTGCCGACGCTCTACCCGCGAATGACTCGGTTGTCGCGGTTGAAGCTGCCCCTGTCGTCGAAGCCGCCGAAGTCTCGGCGGAATAATCACCCGCGTATAACCCCACTCATAAACGCCCCTGTGCATCGCGCATAGGGGCGCAACCGTCAAGCAGCCCAAAGGATATCTCAAGCATGGATGCTCAAGCGCTCGGTCGCTACTTGCGCCAAACGCGCGAGACGAAAGAACTCACGCTTGAAGACGCTGAAACGGCGCTCCGCATCCGCCGCCGTATTTTGGAGGCGTTCGAACTCGGTGATTTTATCATCGCTGAATCGTCGCCTGTGCAAATCGTCGGCTTTATCCGCAATTACGCGCGCTATCTCGGCTTAGACGAAACGCTGATCGTACAGTATTACGAATCAGCGCTGTACGATTTATCGCAGCGTGCCCGCCGCGACTCGCGCCGCAAGAAAAATCGTAATCGACGTGATAAGCGCGATACCCAGCCGCTCAACGCCATCCCTATTGCGCCGCGCACCGTCACGGATACGCAGCCGAAATTGCCAATACCCACGCCGATTCCTACTGGCGGACGTATGGGAACAGGTGCGCGTCAAGGCGTCGGTCTGTTTGGCTGGCTGCTGCGGTTGGTTGTTGGTGGGGCGTCGCTGGCGGTGATTGTGTTCGTCATCACGCAGTTGATCACCGAAACCCCAGAAAACCCGTTCGAGACGACCAATAGCAACCCGACATCGCCCGATATTCTGGCGCAGCTTCCGCCGACGTTCACATTTACGCCGCCGCCGACGCGCACGGTATCGGGCTCGACGCCCGTCCCGGATGGCTTGCAGCAGTTATATAGTGGACAAGGTTTGTTGGTCACGCTGCAATTTCGTCAGCGCAGTTGGGTACGCCTGGCGACCGACGGCACGGAGCGTTTTGTCGGCATCGCACGACCGGGGACTGTCCTGGAGTTCCCTGCCAACGAGACAATCACACTGACAGCCAGCAATGCCGAGGCGCTCGATATGGTGTTCAATGGCGAACCCCAATCGACGTTTGGCGATCGCGGGCAGCGTGTTGACCTCACACTGACGCGCAGCGGTATCGATATTGTCACCGGTCCTGGCTTCGCGCCGACCGCCGAAGTCAGTAATACACCGATGCCGACTCCGACCGATCCGCAAGGCGGGATCGTCGCGCAGTTGACGCCGACCAATACGCCGGGACCCAGCCCGACTGCCAGTGATACGCCGACGATTACTTTTACGCCGACCATCACTGATACGCCGACGATCACGCCGACACCGACCGAGACGCCGCGCGCGACGAATACGCCGACGATCACATTGACACCGACTGTTACGTTTACGCCGTCGAATACACCGCCGCCGTCACAGCCCCCGACGATCACGCCGATTCCGAGTCAAACCCCGATTCCACAGCCGACGGCGATCTTGCCGCCGCGTGTCACGCCGACGGGTCAACCACCGCCGAAAGACGGTTGATCATGCCGTTTGTAAGCTGGCGCGGCGCGCACCGATCATGCGTGTCGATGGGTTGATGAATAAGTAGTAGATCGCCAGCAATCCGCTGTACGACACGACGAGGGTGTATAAGATGTGACCAGACAAAAATTCGGGTGGGATAGGTGCTTGAAATCGGGTGATAAACGCGATGATGAGTACCACGTCGTACGCTAAGAATCCGATAAGCTGTCCGGCGGAATTTCCCCAACTGGGGCGCACGACGGCGTAGATGAAATACACCATCGCGCCCAGGAACATCCAGCCGTACAAGACCGATCCTTCTGGCGTAATGACCCACGGCAAGATGTTGGGGATTTTCAAAACGAGTCCGCCGCCGACGATGATCAGAGCAATAATGAAAAAAATGAACGAATACCGCACGAGCCGGGGCTGTGTGCGCGTATCCCGAATGGGCACACGGATCGACAGCGCCAGCAAGATCAAGCCAAAGATGATGCCCAACACACAGACGACGCCGAATGCACCGATGCTGCTGTTCCCAGTATCCCCAGCGACCTGAAAAGAGAAAATCGACAAGGGCAGTAATATTATGAGATAATCGAGCGCGATGCCCACTAACGCTCCATACTCGCGTGCCCATAAACACCACAGTGTCGAGGCAGCGGCTGCGGCGAAGATCGACCCGATGAATAAATACGACAACCCGCTCGTATTCGGAAATACCCAAACATCGGTCGCAAACGATGGACGAATCACAAAGCCGATGGCAAAAATGGCTTGTACGACGCCAACGAGGGTCAAAAA
>JBBRAA010000033.1:0-36091 GCA_038207205.1 Aggregatilineales bacterium | reverse complement strand
ACCTGTGGTCTCAGTCTCGACCGCGACCACAATGCAGCCATCAATATTTTAGCAAAAGCCGGATGGGACACGTCCGCAAACGCTAACGTAGAGTGCGGTTAGGCTCAAGCGTTGTTTGGAAGCCCCTGCCTTTAGGCATGGCGAGTGTCACTATGGGCGTTTGTTGGCGGTCTGGTAATCAGTTTGAGCAGCACAGTGGCGGCGCCTCAGCGCGTCGTCATCTGGTACTACCGAGGCAAAATCCTGAAACTTGTCCCGGCTGCACCCTGATCATTTCTCGTGTGTCGCTCATAATCGTGTGCTAGGCTCACCATTATCCGTAATTACGATTTTGTCGAAGGTGGAATATGCATAAGTTCATGTTCGAAGGCGCGCTCGCGCTGACAGCGCTGGTGATCTCGCTGCTGGTGGCGTTGATCGCACCCGTGTCCGCGCAAGAAGTCGTGATCGCTCGAGACGCCGCCCCCGATGCAGCAGCGGTGGTGTTCACCCAAATTGCCGACGGTTTCGCACGCCCACTGCTGGTCACACATGCTGGCGATGGCTCAAATCGGCTGTTCGTCGTCGAACAGGGCGGCAATATCTATGTCATCGAAAATGGGAAGCGGCTCGAAACGCCATTTTTGGATGTCAGCGATTCGATCAGTCCCGAAGCGTATGGCGCGGGTTACAGCGAACGCGGCTTGCTCGGTCTGGCGTTTCACCCACAGTACGCCGAAAACGGACGCTTCTTCATCAATTACACCGATTTGGCGGGTACGACGATATTGGCGCGTTATACCGTGTCGGCGGACGACGCAAATACTGCCGACCCTGCCAGCGTCGAAGTTTTAATCGCGCAAGAACAACCGTTTCCGAACCACAACGGCGGTCATCTCGCGTTCGGCGCGGATGGTTATCTGTATATCGGCTTAGGCGACGGTGGGGCGGCGGGCGATCCACTGCTGGCGGGGCAAGATTTAGGGACATGGCTCGGCAAGATTCTACGGCTCGATGTCAACGGTGACGCTGGATTTGCTGTCCCACAAGATAATCCGTTTGTTGGTCAAGTCGAAGCACTGCCCGAAATTTGGGCGTATGGCTTGCGTAATCCGTGGCGATTCACGTTTGACCGCATCACCGGCGATCTGTTCATTGGTGATGTTGGTCAGAATAGTTGGGAAGAAGTCAATTTTCAGCCTGCGAGCAGCCCAGGCGGTGAAAATTATGGTTGGAATCTGTACGAAGGACTGCACCCGTACAACGGGGAGCGTGCGCCCATCAATATGACGCTGCCGATTGCCGAATACAACCATTCCGAAGGCAATTCGGTGACGGCAGGCTATGTCTATCGTGGTGAAGCAATTCCTGAACTGCAAGGCGCGTACTTCTATGGCGATTTTGGCACAGGCACGATCTGGTCGGCGTGGCGCGACACAGGCTTGAACTGGCGCAGCAGCGTATTTCTTGACAGCAGTGGTTTCACCATCAGCTCGTTCGGAGAAGACGAAGCGGGCGAAATGTATGTCGTCGATTACAACGGGTCACTGCATCGATTCGACTCCGCGCAATAACACTACATTCTAAGATTAGGGCGACAGGTATGTCGTCCTTTTTTGCCCCTGTACCTATTAATACCTATACTTCTGAATACTGTTTTACCGTCTAACTAACTTCTATTGGCATCCAGTGACATTTTCATTACACTCTGACAAACTGACGGTCAATGGCGATCTTGAAGCCGGATACTGCGTCAGGTGGTATTTAGGAGTATGTAAATGGGCTGGGACACACCAATCCGCAATGTGAACGACTTTAACTTCATCCAAAACTTCGCCGAAGCGCGGCTCATGCTCGGCGACATCATCAACAACGCGGACGATGCTCAGTGGCTAAAGGCGCACGAACCAAAAGTAGCGATGCTGTATCGTTTCGGCGTCACATTCCCGAAAACGTATGAAGACGCCGCGCGGGCACTGCTGCAAGTCGAGACATATATCGCGCCGCTTGCGACCGACGAAAAAAAGGCGTGGTATCGCGTTTACGAGGATGCCATTCGCATGGCGCGTGAAAAATGCGATGGTGACCTCGAACTCCGCTTGTGCCAATCACTGATCACGATCCTGTATCATTCTGGTGAGTTTGAATGGGTCGATCATCAGATCGCTGTGGTCAATGCCTTGATCGCGGAGCGCATTTCGCCAATGCGCATGACCAGACCTATCGACTACAAATTTGAGTGGTTTCAGTCGATTTTTTATCATCTTTATAAACTGTGGGAAGCCGACAAATCGCAGCCGCTGAATGTGCGTTGGTTCGACAGCATCAAGCTGATGGTCGAAAATACCGCACATTCGCGCTTGCTGGGCAAACTGCATTGGCTGACGACGGTCGTGCAAATCCATGAACTAGATAAATCGAAGGCGCAAAAAGCCGGCGAAAACGCAAAAGACGCCGCGCTCGAAGCGCAAGACCCGAACACGCTGTTTTATTCACTGCTGATGATCGCCTATACGTATCGCGCGCAAAACAAACCGATTGTCGCGCTCAACTGCTTGCGTGCGGCGCGGCATTATGCGCAGAACGAAGAACACCGTGTGGGACACGCCATCGAATTCGCCGCGCACCATTATGAACTGGATAATTTCACACGTGCGCGCCGTTGGTATGAATGGAGTCTAAAGTTGTTGGCGTTACGTGAATCGACCATGTGCTCCGAGTCGTTTTTCCAACACAAGGCACGGGCGACACAAGGGTTAGCGCTCACGTATGTGCAGTTGCGGCGTTATCGAGCAGCCGAACTCTTCATTCTGGAAGCGGGCGATAACTGGTATGACCTTAAAGACCCGTATTATATTTGCAATAATGCGTTCATTTTGGGATATCTGTACGAAGAAGAAGGGGTTGACCTGGATGGCGCAACGGGGGTGCTGAATCACGCACTGGAACTTGCCGAAGCGATCCGCTTCAAATCATCGCGCGAGGCGATGCAAGAGAGTATTAAAACTATTCTCGTCAAGGTCGAACGTAAACGCCGTTTCTGGAACAGGCGTGGCGGCGCGCCACACGAGAGTGATTGAGGAGATGCCCCAACACTCTCGTATTGATGCGGCGGCGGCGGATTAACGCTGCGGATGGCGGGTTCCACCACCACCATTCCATGGGCTGGGCGGCTTCGGACCATCGGGAAGTTCAAAATGGAACGTGGTACGCATGGTGATTGTCCTTTTGTAAAGCGCGGTAGTGCGCTCGAACGACACTCACAGCATCTCAAATTGACACCCTGAAATCGGGCTGCAATGGACAGCAAATGGACAGCGTTTGGACTCATCTTTTGGCGAAAGGGGAAAACCGCCTTATAGTTAGCAATAGATGGAACAGCCGACAGGCACGACGGTAAAGGACGACCAGCGCGTATGGCACGGGGAAACTGGCGCATCAACATAAGTCGTATTGGGTTCGCGCTGTGGGTTATGCTCAGCGTCGCAGGACTGGTCGCCGCGCAAGAAGCGCCGCCCGATTATTCCGTTCGTAGTATTCGGTATGAGTTCAGCGAAAACGGCACGCGCGTCACGGTCATTTTCGATGTGTTGAACAACGGCGGTGCGGCAGGTGTAGCAGCAACCGCGCGCTTGCTCGATGGTTCTGGACGCCCGTTCACCGAAGCGCCCATAGCGCCGCTCGCGCAGTTTGAAAGTGCGCCCGTCCGTTTGGAATTTCCGACGTATTTGTTCCAGGATAATGCGGGCGAGTCGGTGTCGTTGACGGCAACGGTCGGCATCCCCGAAATCGAACAGCCATCCAGCCCGAATGTAGGGGATAACAACGCGCGTATCAGCGTGCCGATCCCAATTTTGGATGTGGTTGTGCCGTCCGAATTTGACACGGCTGAAGCGCAAACCGCGCCGCCAAACGAAATCACACTGGAAAGCGTGCTGAGCGGTATACCGATCAACGTATTTGGCGCTGCTATTGACAGCCGCGTCCTGATCGCGGGCGGTTTGGTCGTGTTTGGAATTTTGCTGGTGGTGGTGTGGATCGTCGTGGCGATTCTGCGCGCTTTGTTCACCCGCCCGTTGGTTTTTCCGACCTGGCAGCCGCCGTACAGCGCGAATACTTACCTCGACCCGAATTCATTGCCAGGACGGCGCGCGTTATGGCAGCCGCACGCGGGCAGTGATTTACTGCCGATGCCGTGCCAGCAAGGATCGTTCGCAGCACGTAAGCTGCTTATCGGCGCGCAAGGCGCGAAATTGGGTGGATGGCGTGTGACGGGGTTACGCCTGAACCAGTATGATATGTATGGGCGTGTCACGCGCAGCCAGGTCATTGCAGAACCGCGTTGGGTCAAGCGATTGGATAATGCGGCGCGCGCCAGCGGCAAACTCAATGTGGCGCGCGCCGAAGGCAAAATACGCCCTATCGCCGGGCGTATGATCCGCGATTTGAAAAAACGTGTGCATAAACGCAGCGCTATGCTGCCGATTGCGATGGATGTGCGCTTTAACGGGCGTCATGGCGATGTGCGCATCGTATTTGAACTCCATCAATGCGATGGCAGCGCGTATATACCGGTCGATACGTGGGAACCGCAAATGGTTGTGACGACAAGCGGCGGTATGATCCGCGAAAACGTGACATATACGCTGTTTGGTCAACGAGAAGACGAGAAATCGCGCGCGTATTACCAGCGTCTGCGTACCGATATGACGCGGACGCTGGCGCACTTGTTCGCGGGCGCGACGCAAACACCACCTGCCGTTAAAGGCGGCGGACGCAATAAGCTGCCACCCACGCCGCCGAGTACGCCAACGGTGCCGCCAGAAACCAGCATGGATACCGCGCCCGTCACGGTTGTAGAAGACGCGACGCCACCGGGTAATCCTGTAATTTAGCTGGAGTTGTATGAAGAGGGATATACACAGAGGCAGGTCTAAGACCTGCCTCTGTGTGTTTACAGATGCGTGCTGCTTGCGTAGATTTAATTTATGGCGCGACGGCGAAGGTATCCACCGCGTACACGCGCAAGATCGGGTTGACCGATGTGCCGAGCGCGACGACCAGGTAGTTCGTGCCAGCGACGATTTCGGTATCTGGCGCGGTCAGGAAGGGCGAACCGCCAGAATTGACCGACAGATCATAAGTCCCCGCAGCGACATCCGCGATGAATACGCCGTCGTTATCGCCTAACGAGCCAGGATAACCGAGTTCACCGACCAACAGCGCACCATCGACCAGGATATTGACAGCAGGTTGATCGTTGATGGCATGGAAGACGGTGATGCGCGCCGAACCCGTGTTGATCGGGCTGTAATCTTCGGCAATCAGCGCGGCGGTGAGCGTGCTGTTGGCGACGCTGCCGATCGCGGCGACCGTGGTGTACGAACCGGGCGCAAACGAGAACGCCACGGGACCAATGACGACCCGATCACCGACCAGAACTTCGACGATAGTATTCGGGCTGGGCGCGATCTCGATAAATGGCGTGACCGAGCTGTATGCCAGTCCGTTCAAAGCATCTGCGACCACACCATTGACACGCACTGCGACGGCGGGTGCATCTGGCGCGAAGTGTGCGATACGCACGCGCGCTGCATCAAACACACCAGGCGGAATCAGCACACCATCCAGCACCTGAATGACGCCGTTACCCGCGACATTATCAACATCACTGATGCGGGTGCCGTTGACTGCCAAACCACCGCCGCGCGCTTCGCCAAAGCTGACGCTCGCGCCGTTGACCGTTTCGACGACCGCGCCGCCAAACAGATTGCGCGAGAAATAGATCTCTGGCAGTACATGATAGGTCAAGACCTGCGTGAGCGTGTCGGGGTTCGCCAACACGTCTTCAACGCTGAGCCCCAGGAATTCGAGCGCGGCGGTAAACGCATCATTGGTGGGTGCCAACACGGTAAATGTGCCTTCACCGCTCAGGGTTTCTGTTAAACCTGCTGCTTCGACGGCGGCTAACAGGGTGGTAAAGCGTCCGTCGGCGTCGTTCGTCAGCACTTCCGCAATGCTTGGGCGTGCGGGCGCTTCTGCGACGACTCGCGTCGGTTCAGCCGTGGGTTCGGCTGTGGGTTCAACCGTTGGTTCGGGTGCCGCTGCCATCATTTCGACGATGCTTGGTGGCAGCAACACGCCGTCGATGACATGGACAATCCCGTTGGAAGCCAGATTATCGACATCGCTGATGTTGACCCCGGCAATCGTGAATGCACCATCGGTCAGGTCGAGCTGCGCGTCTTCGCCTTGTACAGTGGTGAGCAGGGGTCCACTTGTCAAATCACGGAAGAAGTAACGACCCGGCACAACATGATACGTCAGGATCGAGGTGAGCAAATCGGTATCCGCGAGTACTTCCTCGGCGGTCAAGCCGAGCGCTTCCAGCGACGCTGCAAAGGCATCGTTGGTTGGCGCAAAGACGGTGAAGGGTCCTTCACCACTCAAGGTTTCGACCAGACCCGCCGCTTCGACCGCCGCCAACAGCGTGGTAAAACGACCGTCTGCGTCATCGGTGAGCAGTTCGGGAATGCTTGGACGTTCGGTTTGCGCGAACGCCGGAATTGTCATGCCCGCCGTCAACGCGAGCAGTACGACGATTAATAAAAGTTTTCGCATCGATATACCTCCAGAAAAGATTGTGGCAAAGTAAGAACCGTGAATATTGTGAGGCAAATAAACACGGCGGTTTTCACAACATGCGTAGTGTAACGTCCGTTTGTCATTAAGCCAATATTAAATTCATAGCGTTTAGTGAGTGAAGTGTGCGCGGTAATTTAATGCGTCGGGTAAATAAAAAGGGCGATCCGATGGATCACCCTGATGACGATGAAGCGAGGACGACCCACCGGGTCGCCCTACAAATTTGTGTATCGAAGCGATTACTGCGCGCTGGTGACTTCTGCGACGTTGGTCGGGATGATGACCAGCGACGGATTGCCGAGCGTACCAGTCGCCGCGATGAAGTAGTTGATGCCGATTTGTGCGCCAAGTTCGGCTTGCAGCAGCACGGGTTCGGTGGTGCCGCTCAACACGATTTGTAACGTATAGGTAGCATTGCCGACATCGCGCGTATCCAGACCGTCGTTATCACCGAACGTGCCGGGATACGCCAAGCCAATGATGAGTGCGCCGCCATCTGCCAGAACATCGACCGCCGGGAGACCCGTCAAACCGTGGAAAACGGTGATGCGCGCCTGATTTTCAGCGAGCGGGCTGTAGTCTTCGACCAGGTATTCAATGCTGAGCGTTTCGTTCGCGACCAAACCTGCCGCCGCGATCGTCACCCATGAACCGGCTTCGATGCGTTTCAGATTTGAATTATCTGATGTTTCGCCTGTCGGTACGATCGCGATATTCTTCGCGCCCGCCGGGACTTCTAACCATGCGCCCACTGTGCCGAATGTGACACCTTCGAGCAGCAGCGCATCGTTGACATACACGTCAACTGCGCCTGCATCTGCCGACAAGTGCGCGACGCGGATGTGCGCGCGGTTCGCGGCAGCCGCTTCAGCCAACGCTGGGGGCAGCAGGACGCCGTCAATGGCGTAGAACACGCCGTTGCCAGCCACGTTATCGACATCGCTGATGGTGATGCCGTTAACGGTGAATTGAGCGAGTTCGTTTTGACCCAACGTCAGGCTGGAGCCAATGCTATCGCCTAGCAGCGTCGAGATCGTCGCGCCGCCAATCAGATCACGGAAGAAGAACTGACCCGGAGCGACATGATAACTCAGGATGCGGGTGAGCAGTTCGGTATCACCGAGCAGATCGCTCGCGTCGAGTCCGAGATAGTCCAGCGCTGCAACGAACGCATCGTTGGTCGGCGCGAACACGGTGAAGGGTCCGTCACCATTCAAGGCATCGACCAAGCCAGCCGCTTCGACAGCAGCCAACAATGTTGTGAAGCGACCATCGGCATCCGCTGCCAACGCTTCGGGCAGGTTTGCACGAACGGCGGCTTCGCCAGTCGTGGGTTCAGCGGTGGGTTCAGCGGTTTGTTCGGCGGGAGCAGTCAACGTCGCGGCGATGCTTGGTGGGATTAAGACACCGTCGATAACCTGAATGATTCCGTTCGAGGCAATATTGTCAACATCACCGATGTTGATGCCATTGACGGTGAACGCGCCGTCCGTCAGGTCAAAATCAACTTCTTCGCCCTGAACAGTGGCGATGCTCGGTCCGCCAGTCAGATTGCGGAAGAAATACTGACCCGGCAGCACGTGGTAGGTGAGGATGGCGGTGAGCAGTTCTGGATTGCTCAAGACATCAAGCGGGGTCATGCCCAGCGCTTCCAACGCCGCCGCGAAGGCATCATTGGTGGGGGCGAGAAGCGTGAAGGGACCTTCGCCGCTGAGCGTTTCGACCAAGCCAGCCGCTTCAACAGCCGCCAAGAGCGTGGTAAAACGACCGTCAGCATCATTCGTCAGAATTTCGGGAATGCTGGGGCGTTCCTGCGCGAAAGCAGGCATCACCGATAAGGCGAGAACGAGAATCAAGAGTATGACGCTAAGAAATTTCCGCATGGATAGAGTCCTCCCGTGCACGTGCAGGGTTTAAGCAACAAAAATTGTGAATCAAATGCCAGCCCCCAACAGTACTGGACGTGCATGAAGCGTATGTAAACGAAACATTAAAAGTTGTCTACTTCACGCTAAACTATCAGATTAATAATGAGAGCGGTATGAGTGAGTCAGGGCAGGCGCGTGGGGTTGCCGGTCACGGCATAGACCAGAACCCCCAGACACGAGATCAAAAAGCCACCAATGATTCCAATCGCCTGAATAGGTCCCAGATACACATCAGTGGTGATGCCGATGACATGTGAACCGAAACCGAGAAAATCGGCAAACCCGGCGATACTGCTGAAAACAATGCCTGTCCACGCAAGCCGCAAGCCGATTTGCTGTGACAAATTGGAAATCAGCCCGATATAGAACGTGTATTTCACATAGATAATCGCGCCGACGATCAGCAGGGTAAAACCGATGATGACGGCGACGAACTGGACGACGCCGAAGCCTGTCCCCGTCGGCGCGCCTGTAATATCGGGGAACAAACCGAGCAGCGTCAGCATCACTCCAAGCGTGCTGAGTGCGATCCCGATTTGGGGAATACCACTGGGTTCTTTCATATGTTGCTCATCCGGTCAGACAGGGAGTGCTTGGCGCAGTTTACGCAGCATATTGCCGCTCATTATCGTCTCAATATCGTCGGGGGTGAACCCGTGTGTTTTCAAGCCATCGGCAACCTTAGAAAGATCGCTGGAAAAATCCAGTCCTTCCGGGGTACTTTCCGCCCCGAATCCACCGTCGAAATCAGTACCGATGCCGACATGAGCGACGCTCCCCGTCACCTGACAGACATGATCGATCGCATCGATGACGACTGTGAGCGGCACTTTACTTTTTGGATCCCCCGCGCGCCAATCATCACTGAGAAAGCGGTTATAGGGCACGATGCCGATCACGCCATCGCGTTCGGCAAGGCGGCGAATCATCTCATCGGACAGGTGACGGTCGGTATTCGCGAATTTACGCGGGTTGCTGTGACTGGCGATGATCGCCTGTCCCTGATACTGCTCCAGCGCCTGAAAATACGCTTCTTCCGCCATGTGTGATAAATCGAGGATCGCGTTGAACGCCGCCATGATCTCCAGGAGTTCTTCGCCCAGCGATGTCAAGCCGCCTGGTTCGCGCGTGCCGCCCGAATAACGTGTTCCTGCCCAGGCGGGACCGACGATACGCACGCCGCGCTCATACCATTCTTCAAATTGTTTGGGTTCAATGATTGGGTCGGCGTTTTCCATCAAAATGACCAAGCCCTGCACACGGTCGATCAAGGTCTTGTCGTCATCCCATGTCGCCAGCACCGCATCGAGATCACTCTGTCGTTCGATCAAGCGAATTTGCGCGGTTTCGTCCGCCAACCGATGATAGTAATCCAACTGACGCATTGCCAGCGTATACGCCTGTGCAGGAGTACTATAAGTCAACTGACTTAACGATTTGCCGATTTTTTGAGATATGCGCTCTGGCTCGGTGAACAGCGTCGAAAAGACCACCCCAATATGACCGATGAGTGCGTCGGGCAAACCGAGCATCGTGCTGCCCTGTTTTTGCTGAACATCGCTGCCCGCCTCACGTTTACGCTTGACGAGCGGGTGTTCACGATAGTCACGGTCATTGCTGACAGCGTGCATAGCAATATCCTGATGTGCATCTACAATCAACATAAGATGACAATCCCGTAAGTTTCCGGTAAATACTTAACGACAGTTAAGCAAATCACAAGCTATTTGAAAGACAGTCGAAGTGTATTCACTATGACTCATGAAGTGAGAGGGAGCAAGCTTTCGTGAAAAAACCAAGTTTTCTGACCGGATTATTATGGGGCGCGCTGTTTACGATTGCGCTGCTGGCGGTGTTCTTCGCGGGCTATTCGGTGGCAGCGCTTTCGTTCCCACCCTTTGAAGTTTTTGATTGGATGGCGCGTGTTTTGCCGGGTGATGTGATCACGTTCGGCATCGACACCATGGTCAACCTGATCACGGCATTTGGGCTGCCGACAAGCGAGACTGCGAAAGTCGCAGAACAAATTATGGGTATCGGGTTGACTATCGGCATTGGCGCGGTGGCAGCCATGATTTTCTTCTTCGTCATGAACGTGACGCAGAAAAAACGGAACGAATTCGTGCCTGGTCTCACTCTGGGCTTGTCGCTGGCGATCCCGTTTATTTTGTTCGGGTTAGCCGTGCCAAGTTCGCTGACAGCGACCGAACCCATCCGAGGCATTATCTGGATCGGTGGGGCATTTGTGCTCTGGGGCTTAGCGCTAAGCTACTTGTGGAACAATCTCACTTTTGCCAGCGTCAGCGCGACCGATAAAACTGTGAGCGCCGAAGCTTTGGATCGACGCAGCTTTCTTGTCCGCGTTGGCGCGGGCACGGCGACGATCTTCGTCGTTGGAGCAGGTGTGGGCGCATTGATGCGACGCACGACCACAGAGGCTGTCAACACTTTACCCGCCGCATCGATTGACCCATCAGCGACTCAGGCAGTCGTGAACGCCGAACCATTGCCAAACGCTGGTGATCCGGTCGTGGCTGCGCCAGGTACACGCCCAGAAATCACGCCCATCGACAATCATTATCGTATCGACATCAACAGCGTGCCGCCGACGGTCGAAGAAGTCGGCTATGTGCTGCCGATTTTGAACGCGATGAACGGCAACGAGTTGGTTGCCGAAATGACGCTCGATGAAATTCGTTCGATGCCCGCGACCGATGCATATATCACCATGTCGTGCATTTCCAACCGACTCGGCGGTGACTTGATCAGCACGACGCGCTGGACAGGCGTCTCGATGCAGTATTTTCTGGAACAGGTTGGCGTACCAGAAGGTGCAACACATTTGCGCATCACCTCTGCCGACGGCTTCGACGAAGTGGTCGCGCTGGACATCATCGCGGAAGACGAGCGAGTCATGCTCGCGTATGCGTGGGATGGCGAGCCGCTCCGTCAGCGTCATGGTTTCCCGCTTCGCATTCATATCCCCAACCGTTTCGGCATGAAACAGCCGAAGTGGATCACGCAGATGGAATTTCTCAATGCTGACCAGGATGGTTACTGGGTGCGGCGCGGTTGGAGCAAAGACGCATTGGTGCGCGCCACGTCGGTGATCGATACGGTCGCGGTCAATGATCATATGGAAATTGACGGGCGCACGTTGATCCCGGTGGGTGGTATCGCGTGGGCGAGTGTGCGCGGCATTTCGCGCGTCGAAGTTCGTGTCGATGGTGGCGAGTGGCAAGAAGCACAGCTTCGCAGCCCAGTCTCGGATCGTACATGGACGATCTGGCGTTACGATTGGGAATTCAGCGAAGGATCGCACCAATTTGAAGTGCGCTGCCAGGAAGGCGATGGCACGCCGCAAGTCGAAGCGGTCAATCCTGTGCGCCCGGATGGTGCGACGGGCATTGACACGTATTTGACCTAAATGTGAAACCTTTTTGGGGTGGGTCGGCATCCGATCCGCCCTCATACGCCTAAGAGATAGTCAACGACCCCATGGCTAAAGCCAGGGGTTTGCAGTTATGGCGGGCAAGGAAAAAACGGCGCTCTTTTTAACATTGGCAGTGACAAAGTTGACGAAAAAACGGGTGCGTGTCCGTATTATTTTGTCAACGGAAAATCAAAAGCGGTCGGCGCTTATTTACGTGGTCAGTTCACCGAAATATGCCGCGATTTGCGCCGCCGCGATGTTGGCTTCATAACGGAAATTCCGCAGCGCGCCCTTGCCCCGATAATAACGCCCGACCCAGTATAAACCCGGATACCCCGCCACCTGCATCCCTTGATCGCCGTAAACGCGGTCAATCGCGCGTACCGGAAACCCATCTCTATCAGTTTGATATTCAATATCGAGATAGTCGAGTGCAGCCCGATAGCCTGTCGATAAAATCACGGTATCGACTTCATGTTGTGTGCCATCGGTGAGTTCGACACAGCGCCCGACGAAACGCGCGACGCCGGTTACACCGATCACGGTGCCCGCTTTAAGCGCATCGATCAAGTCGCGCCCGCGTATCGGCGCTGATGTACCGACTCGATCTTCACGATTGGGCGCAAACTTGATCGGCAGGTCTTTCATGCCCGAATAGCCGCGATATACGAGCGCGTTCAAAAGCGGCTTGCGGAAGGGTGTGGGTAGTTGATTGATCGCCAACTGCCAAATCGAATGTGGGATACCAAATGGATATTTCCGCGCCAGCACAACGTCACTGCGAATCGCCAGCAGTACAGGCGGCAGCGCATACGCCGCCAGCGCCGCCGCGATATCGCCGCCGCTGGGTCCTGTGCCGACAACCATGACGCGCTGCGCCGCATAATCTGCCGGATCACGAAAATCATGCGCGTGCAAAATCGTGCCGCTAAACGTATTCATGCCCGGAATTATCGGCATAAACGGCTTGCTGAATCTTCCTGTAGCCAGAATCACGGCTGGATAAAGCTGCGCCCCCTCGCTTGAGTCGACACGCCACGCGCCGTTTTCCGGCGTCACGCGCGTCACATCGATACCGAGCGCTATATTGAAGTCGCGTTTTTCGACATACCGACGCAGATACGTGTGATAGTCGCGTCCCATCGGATAAAAACCGTACCGGAATGGGATCAGTTCGCCGGGTAAATGCGAGTTCAAGCTCAGTGTATTGAGCTGAAGCGACGGATATAAATGCGCCCATGTCGAACCAACCACCGCCGCACGATCCACTATTCGATACGGAATCGCGCGGCGTTCGAGGTGAAAAGCGGCGCAAATTCCAGCGGGACCCGCGCCAACAATGAGGACGTGTTCAGGCATCAGATTACGAGGCGGGCGTCGGCGTTGCGGCGTAAATGCCGCTTTGTTCGGCGTACCCGGTCGCGGTCGCCACTACGAACGGACGTAAGCGTGTTGGGAACGCTAGTGCCGTCGCCGGATACAAATAACCTTGATCGGCATCGACGGGTAAGAAGCCCTCGGCGGTTGCCAACTGTGGCGCGAGTTCCTGTTCGACCATTGCTTGTATGGTCGCGTCTACCGCGTCGAATTCCTCGTTCGGTCGTTGAATGCCCAATACGCCAACGGCATACAGCCCAAGCGAGAACATAACGATTGCGGCAACGCCGATCACCCATCCCGCAAGGTTGTTGGACTGGCGTACTTTCGGCGTTCGCACGCGAATCGGCGCGTTGGCATTCGGCGCGGTCACAGACGCGATCAAGCGCTGTATGACCGTCACATCATAGCGGTCGCTTAAATTCGCATACTCCAGGTGATCGATCAAGCGTGGCATGTGCCCGCCTTTGACGATCACAGGGACGATATGTCCGCCGTCATCCAGGACTTGAATTATGGCGTTTTCAACCTGCGCCGCTGAATCAGCATTGCTGGCGGGGCTGATCACGGCGATCAGCACATCGCCTTTGGGTGAGCTGCTGTCAGCCGTCAAATCAATGGGCGATGTGCCTGCTGCCTGTAAATCTGTGATCAAACGCTGTGCGGTCGCGCGGTCATCGGGATGATAAATGATAGTGAGCATGTGTTGTCCTTTATCGTTCGAGCGAACGAATATAATTGACGAGGTTCCAGCGGTCGTTTTCCGTCAGCGAGTCGGCGCATGGTGGCAGCGTACGCCATCCGTCGCGCGTATAAGCGTACAGTGTTTCGTCGCGTGTGCGTTCCAGCCGTTCGGTCAGCGCAGCTAAATCGGGCGCGTCGATCCACCTACATTCCAGCGCCAATACGCGCCCTTGCATCACCGAGTCATCGGTCGGCAGCACAGCGTTGATCACCTGTGGCGGGCGCTCGATTTCGGCGGCGTATTGTGCATTGGTCTGGCTGATGATGACCCCCGTGAAAATGACCAGCACGATTGTCGCCGCCGTCGCGCTCACAGCGACTGTAACTGACGCCGGGCTAAGGTCAAGCGACCGATACAAGTGCTGTGCCGACGGGAACAACGCGAACGCGCACGCGCCAATCACACCAATTAATGCCAATAGATTGAGCGCGTTAAGCGGGCGCGATGCGATCACGGCGGCACTCTGGTCGATATCCCATGTGTAGGCGATTTGCTGTCCATCGATTTGTACGAGTGTCCACCACAAATCGGCGCGATCAATATCGGCGCTTGCGGTTGTATATAAGCCATCACCGAGCGGTTCAAGGCTGTAGAGCGTGCTTCTCCAATCGCGCGCCGGGTCGATGATGCGCAGCGTAACCGGAAGATCATTAACAGGCTGATTGCCGCGTGCGACTTGAACATCGAACGTATTGACGCCAGGTCCACCGGGACTGATCGTCGTTGTCACGGTCAACGCATCGAGTGGCTGCATGGCGGTCGGTGGTGGGGCGGCGCGCCCTTCGATCATTTGATCAGGGACAGGGGTCGCGGATAAAGCGCCGACCACGACCAATACGCTCAGCGCGAACGCTGTTTCCAGCCTGAGCGTTGGTATGAAGCCGCGCACACGCGCGATTATTGCTTGAAAATGGGCGTATTGTCGCTGATGCAGCGCTATGTGATGCGCCGCACCGACTCCGACCAGCAGCGTGACCAAACTCACTTTAAGCGCGAGCGTGCCACCGTAAGTCGTCGTCAGGTCGTCGGCTTCGGTCAGCCAGTTGCTCGTGTTGTAAATGCCTGTAGCGATCACCAGTACCAGCCCGATGACGGCGAGTGGCGAAAAGCGCTTGAGCGCCGCGATCATCGCCAGCCGACGTGCATCACCCGTCAACGGCTGCACCGCCGATGGGAGCACGAGTGCCAATGCCGCGACGCCGCCGACCCATACACCACTCGCCAGCACATGCAGCCAATCGCTGATGAGTGCCATCCATGTCAGCGTCAGTGATCCGGCGGCATGGCTGGATACGCTCAACGTGCCGAGAATCAGCGCCATGCCCCACGCATTCGCCGCCCAAAAGCGAGCGACCGCGCCGGGATATTCGCGCCGCACGTATCGACTCGCGATCAACAATCCGCTCACGATCCCCAAAAAGATCATGCGCGCGTTCCATGTTTCGCCGAAGCGTGTGCCAGTGCGAACGATGTTCCATAAGCCATCGCTGATCACGCGTGTGGCATCGGTGTTGAAAAAGACCATACTTTGCTGTAAAAGCGCCAAACCATTCCCTGCGAACGCCACCGCCAGGCTAATGCCCGCGAGCCAGTACAGGCGGCGCATCACACGCGGCGGCAGCAAGCCTGCCGGATATGCCGGGTTGCCCCACGCGGGAATTAACACCAGCGTATACAGCGTGAATGCGCCGAATAACAACATATGTGATGATAAAACCAGCACGCGCCACACAACTTCGAGCGCAACGGGTAAATCGTTCGATAACGCGCTGCTGAGTCCGCTTTGAGCGCTCACGCCGACAAAAAAAGTCTGCGTTTCATAAATGACGTGACCATCGCTGGCAAAAGCGATTTTGAGTTCGACCAGATACGCACCGTCTGCCAGTGTACCGGGCAATCGTACCGAGAGCAGCGCAGGATCATCGGGATCGACGCCGCCTTCCGCGATGATCGCGCGGTCGGTGTTACGAATCGTCAAGCTGCTAAAGCTCGGTTCGAGCGCTTCGCTAAACCAGATTTGTACGCGCACTGGCGCGCGATCCAGTTCGGCTTGATCGCCAGGAATCGAACGGACGATATAACCGTGTGCGTTGACCAGACTGGGCGCAATCAGAATCAACGATGTGATGACAAACGCGAGGCGTTTAATCCAGCGTGACATGATTAGCTTGTACAGCGTCGGCAGTTGCAGTCGTATCGTTAGTCTCCAGGTCGGTATTTTGCGCGCTGTTGCGACTGGTGAACCAGCTCACGCCCATCATGACCAGAAAAATAGCGGCGACACCGAGAAAAATGATCTCGTCGAACGCGCCGAGCGCACCATGTGCGAGTATTGGGGTGAAGGGCATGAAATAGGTACCCTTTATTGAACGAATACCCCTATTGTACTCTGATTTTGATGGAGATTGTAGATTTTTTCACGAGTGGTTTTGGAGATTGCCCCTAGCGGGAATCGCACCCGCGCACACGGTTTAGGAAACCGCTGCTCTATCTACTGAGCTATAGAGGCGTGCGATTAATCGTAGCATAAATGACAGATCGCGTCAAAACGCAGGCGTATGGCAGCAATGCGCCCATCTGCCATGCCCAAAACAAAAATGTTCAGAAAGATGCAGCGAGGGATAAGGGCATGGCGAAGACCATTTAAGGTCTGCCATGCCTAATGAATCGAGATAGGTTATTATACAAATAAGTATACAAAGCGTCGAAAATAATCGAGGATTTTATGCTTACCCGAACGCTTTTCTACAGCGCCAACATCCTGACGATGAACCCGCCGCAGCCACGCGCGGACGCGCTTTACATCGAAGACAATGGACGGATCGCGTACATTGCGCTGGGGGATATTGGCACGATCTCGCTCAACGTCAAGCGGATCGATCTGGGTGGTCGCACGCTGATTCCTGGCTTCAATGACGCGCATGTGCATATCTGGAAACTTGGACTGCTGTTGACGGTACAAGTCGATACGCGCGGCGCGAACGCGCCAACTATTGCGGCGATTATCGATCTGTTTCGTACGCGCGCCGCGCCCGTCCCCGCCGGGACATGGCTGACCGGGCGCGGTTACAACGAGGCGGCGCTGCCAGAACAGCGTCACCCCACCGCCGCCGATCTCGATGCCGCCGTGCCCGACCATCCCATCGCACTCACGCGGACATGCGGGCACATGATCGTCGCCAATACGCTGGCACTGCAACTGGCGCATATCATCGCCGAAACGCCCGACCCGCCCGGCGGCGTACTCGTCCGTGATGAACATCGTAGCGTTGACCGAACAACGATGATAACGAGCTGGTGGCGAGAAATGTCAGCGCAAAATCCCATAACGGCAGCAAAAAGATCACCGTTGCACTTGCATTGGTATTTAATCCAACGCGAAACAACAGCGTCGCCACAAATAAGCCGACATAAATTAGTACGAATAAGCGCGATGATGGAATTCGCTCGATGAGCAGCAGCATAAAAAACGTCAGCGCAGAAACCACGACGCCGATCAACAGATAACTGTAGGGTAAATTCGAGACGCTGAACGTGTTGACGAACAGCGCATAGGCAGTGGCTTTCGTCAGCGAAAACGCAGCGGCCCATAAAAGTACAATGTGAATAAGAAAAGGAGAGAACTTATCTCTCCTGGTTGAACATTTAACACCAGCGCGAAGCGCCTTAAGACCGACATTTGCAGCGGTTCACTTTCAGCTCTGACGGTCTAAGCGAGTTGGCGCGGCGGCAGACCAAGTGGCAGCAGTTCTGGCTGCGGCGGACGGCTTTCAATGTTGACATATTTTCCAGAAGCAGAAGCGGTCTCAAATGCCATCATCACTTCTAATACATGATACGCCAGTGCCCCACTCGCCCGGTGTGGACGATTTGCACGAATTGCGTGTGCCATATCTGCGACCCCAATACCACGCGCCCAAATATCCTCATAGGTGAGCGGCATTGCATCCCAATTATGCTGTCCGGGCACAAACAGGCGGACATCACGCGGGATGTGCCCGTTCGGGTCGGGGAGCGACATCGATCCCTTTTCGCCGTACAGTTCCATCAACGGCATCCGATGCGCCCACAGATCGAAGCTGGTGATCAGCGTAGCGACCGCGCCCGATGCGAATTCAACGCTGCCCGTGTAATGTGTCGGCACATGCACGGGAATCCGATGCCCGTCTTTAGCGATACGTTCTGGGAACGAGACTTGCGCTGTGCCGCTCACGCGCACCGCCGCGCCTAGCAAATTGACGAAACACGTCACCAAATACACGCCAATATCGAGCATGGGTCCCGCGCCCGCCGCGTAAAAAAAGTCGGGGTTTGGATGCCAGCTTTCGGGACCGTGACCTGCGAACACCCCGACGCCCGCGATCGGCTTGCCAATTGCACCTTCATCCACCATACGGCGCGCGGTTTGATGCGGCGCGAACAAAAATGTATCCGGCGCACAGCCAACGCGCAGCCCACGCGCTTCCGCACTCTCCATGATCGCTTTAGCGTCAGCGAGATTGGTCGCTAATGGTTTTTCACTGTACAGATGTTTACCTGCCGCCAAAATCTGCATACTCACAGCCGCGTGCGCGCTTGGGATCGTCAGATTGATGACCAGATCGATGTCATCCGACCCCAATAAATCCTCCACCGACGACGCGCGCGGAATATTGTTCTCTTGTGCGACAGTGCGCGCACGTTCGATATCGATGTCGGCGCACGCGACCAGGTCTAACACATCGAATGATCGGCATCCTTGAATATACGCCGGGCTGATGTTGCCAACACCAATTAAGCCTACCCGAATTTTTTCAATCATGTGCCTGTTCCAATGTTTTAAGATAGCGTAAACTTTCGTCTACGGCGGTCATCATATCTCCGGGTGTCGAATCCAGTTCGACGACCAGCCACTCGGCGGCAGTCGCCGCGCCGATCACAGCCGGTATATCGATGATACCTTGACCAAGAGGAAGCATCGGGTCTGTGCCGACGCCCGATCCATCTTTGAGGTGGATGAGCGGCGCCCGATCCCCGACTGCGTGCAGCACGGCTGCCGGGTCGAAGCCCGCGACTTTCACCCAGTAGGTATCGATTTCGAACATGACCGTCGGCGCGAGCATATCCCGCATGATCTCGTGCGGAATCCCGATTCCCGCGCGTTCTTTGAACTCAAAGTCATGATTGTGATAGGCGAAACGCAAACCATGCGCGCGGGCGCGGGCGTCCATCACATCGAGTTCATCACACACCTGCTTGATGCTCTCTAAGGTATCGAAGCGCGCTGTTGGCAGCCACGCACAGATGACGGTTTTTATTCCCAAACCTGCGAGTTCAGCCATTTGTGCTTCGGCGTCATCGGCGCCAAAATTAAAATGCGCGGCGGGCGCTTCCATTCCGAGTTCACGGCACAGGGCGACCGCTGAGGTGGGGGAGCCGCCAAAATTTCCCGCAAATTCGACACCTCGATAGCCCATTGCGGCGATCCTGCGGATCGTAGCTTCAAAATCGCGTTCCAATTCATTTCGTACTGAATACAACTGCACAGCAATTGGCTGCATCTGACACCTGTCCTTCATCGATAAAAGAGCATTAGCGCAAACCGTCAATCCATTGGTGATACAGCCGTTCGCTGTGCCCCGCTGGGTCTTGATAAAACTCATCCGTGCTCATGCCGAGTTCGAGTCTGCGCGTGGGAATCAACACCTGTGGCTGTGTTTGCGCGAACTTCTGAATGACTTTCGCGTGCGGCTTGAGTGTGCCATCTGGTCGTACCAACCCGAAAAAGCGCTCGTGCCGCGATTCTGAACACGGCGGTTTATCCCATAATTCAGCGATGTAATCGGCATAGCACCACAACAGCGCACCGGTACTGCCTGACGCCTGTAAACGGGGTAAAACTTGTTCGATATACGCTGCGAAATCGTCTTCTGAAGCCATGAACTGCGTGCGTGGTTGACCATATGCCGTCCATGCCCATATCTGTGAGGGTTCGCCTGCCGCGACTGTGCACCCGCCGAATTCTTCAAACAGCGTTGGCTTGCCACTCAACGCAGTCGTCAAGGCGGCGGCAAATGGGACAAAATCAGGATCGAGCGGGTCGCGCGCCCAATGAATATACATCGGATAGGCGTGCATGACCGCGACATCGGTCTCACGATACACCTGATCGACGCGCAGCCCATTGTTTTGCAACACACTGGCGATATGCAGCCCACACGTTACTGGATGCACCGGATCGATGCTTTTGATCAGGGCTGTCATCTCGCGTACCCATGCCGCACCCTGTGCATCGGTTGGCGGATGAGCGAACAAATCCGGCTCGTTGCCTAAATTCCACAGCCAGATCGCGGGATGTTCTCGGAGCGCTCCCACAACCGTTTTTAGGAGAAGCCGTTCCGCATCCAGCGCCACCGGGTCGCTAAACATATTACGATATCCGCTGTCGACGACCTCGTCGCCGCTCACCAACTGCTGCCAGCGTAAACCGTTCGGGTCGAGCAGCCAACCAGGAGACCAATTCGGTCCACTCATATGTCCGGTGAAGAACGTGACATCCAAGCTCAAACCGCGCGCGGCGGCGATATCTGCAACCGTTTCGAGATTGCGCAGGCAGTCCATCGATACACTGTCTGGCGTCGGCTGCCAATGATCCCACAGCAAGAATACACGCACTTTCGTCATGCCGATCTCGCGGATGACGGAAAATTCTTCTTCGACTTCACCTTTGTCGAAATCCGACCACCAGTACATTGCCTTGCGACGGGGCCAATAATTTACGCCAAGTTCAAATGGGGTCATGCCGCCTCTTTTTAGGGTGGGAGGGTGCAGAATCAATCAGGATTAACTGTACCCTCAGGCGGCAGGAGCGTCAAATGAGGCTATGGCTCGCCCAAAAGAGGCTAGCTTTTGGCGCGCCGCTTCATCGTCCATCCTCGAATCGTGCCGACCACGCCCAACGGAAACACGATGACGACCAAAATGAAAATGATCCCCAATACCAGCGACCAAATATTGGCGACATCGATCACCGTATCACCCAACGTGATCACCGCGTCGCGCGCAAAAATATCGAGCAAATGCAGCCCGCTTGCACCGATCACCGGACCTGTCAGCGTGCCAACGCCGCCGATCACCGTCATCAACAACGGCTCGACGGTATAGGTGACGCTGAGCAGTTCGGGTCCTACTTTTTTGTTGAGTAAGACTTGCAAAATACCCGCCAATCCCGCCAGAATCGCCGCCGCCGTGATTGAAAACAGCTTGTAATTGAGCGTGTTATAGCCAATCGATAGTGCCCGATCTTCGTTTTCGCGGATCGCCTTGAATACCGCGCCCGTCGGCGATGCAATCAAGCGGCGGATAAATACGAACGTAAACACAAACAGCGCCAGTGCGACATAGTAAAAGTTCAGGCGATTTTGCGCCGGGTCGATCCACAGAGGCAGCGCGGTCACGGCGAATCCATCTTCGGCGCGTGTGACCTGCCAGCGCCCGAAAAAGATAAAGAACATTTCGGCTATCGCCAGCGTGAAAATAGCGAAATACACACCTTTTAGCCTGAGCGTGACCAAGCCGATAATCAAGCCAAGTAAGCCGCACGAGACTATCGCGGCGATTACACCAAGCAGTAACGCCACGCTGTCATCCAGCGCAGTGAACTCCAGCATGAGCCCGAATACATACCCTGCCGTCCCAAAAAACAGCGCATGACCAAACGAGATCACCCCAGTAAAGCCGAACAGTACGTTGTAGCTCATCGCTAAAATGGCGAAGATATACACTTCTATCAACACCGACTGCCAACGTACGCTTTCACCACGCATGATCATCCGGTCGCCGCGCGCTATGCCGAACGGACTGCTTTCAGTGATTGCGCCGACGATGAACGGGAACGCGATCAAAAAGACGAGCAAAATCGCATACAGACCATCGCGGCGGAAAAAACGCGATACCTTTTGCGTAGGTGTGTTTGGGATGGAGGTCGTCGCTGTCATTATCGTGCGCTCCCAAACAATCCGCTCGGACGCAGCAGCAGCACCAGTACCAACAGCAGCATCGGCGTGATGCTTGGCAGCGCGGCGAACGACGTGCCAATCGCTGCATCCTGCGCGACCGCAATCGCCATGCCGACCAAAATACTGCCGATTGCCGTGCCTTCGTAACTGCCCATGCCGCCCAAGACGACGACGGCGATTCCTTGCAGCAAAAACGCGCTTCCCAACGAGGTCGATGCACCCAAGAACGGCGCGGCAATCGCACCGCCGAATGCCGCGACCGCACACCCGAACGTAAACACCAGCGTGAAGACTGCACGCACGTTGATGCCCAACGCCTGTACCATTTCGCCGTCTTCGACGCCTGCGCGGATGATGATGCCGATTTTCGAGCGGCGTAATAAGATCGCAATCGCCACGATTAAAAAGATGCCGACGCCAATCACGAACAGGCGATACGTGCTAAATCGTTGATCGAACAACTGGAAAAAACTCTCGCGCACGCCGAAAACTTCCGTCCAACTGTACGGTGTGGTTGACCAGATAAACTTGATCACCTCCAACACGACCAGCGAGACGCCGAATGTCAGCACCAGTTGAAATACCGGACGTGAATACAATAAGCGCAGTAAGCCGCGCTCCAGGATGAAACCGAGTGTGCCGCCCACGATGATCGCCGCGATCACAGCGACGATGAAGCGTACATTTGGGTCGGGGATTGTACTCGTCAGGTCAACCAAGCCGCCGACGTGCTGTGCATCATAGGCGACATACGCGCCAATCATGAAGTAGCTGCCCTGTGCCAGATTCAACACGTCCATCAAGCCGAAGATGATCGATAAGCCCGACGCGACCAAAAACAGCAGCATCCCTTGAAACAAGCCGGACAAAATCGTAATGCCAAAATTTCCCAGACTGCCCGCGTTGAGAAGTGCGACGCTGATCAGCCCGACAAAAATGAGCAGCGCGGCAATTGCGGATGTTCGTCGATTTATCATCATGCTCACGATGTTCCGATCCCTAAATACTGCTGAACCAGTGCTTTATCTTGTACCAATGCCGAAATATCGCCGTTTATTGCGCTGCGTCCCTCGTCGATAATCACATACTGTTGTGCCAGCTTCGCTGCCACACGAAAATTTTGTTCGACCAATAAAACTGAACTTCCGGTCGCCAGTCGCTGGATCGCCGCGATCATTTGCTCAATGATCACGGGCGCGAGTCCTTCACTCGGCTCGTCGATCAACAAAAGGCGGTTATCCGGCACGAGCGCGCGCGCTACTGCCAGCATCTGCTGCTGACCGCCGCTTAAATTGCCACCCGGTAATTCGATCAACCGCTTGAGATCAGGAAATAAATCGAAGATGAAATCGCTTTTACGTGCGAAATCGCCACCGCGATGTTCCGCGAGCTGTAAGTTTTCACGCACACTCAAACCTTTGAAGATCGCACGGTGTTCGGGCACAAAACCAATGCCCATCCGCGCGATGGCGTGCGGACTTTTTCCATTCAGCATCACTCCATCAAAGGTGACCGTGCCGCGCGCAGGTGGCGTCAAGCCCATAATGCTGCGTAATGTCGTGGTTTTGCCCGCGCCGTTGCGTCCTAGTAAAACAGTGATTCCGTTGGTCGGTACACTGACGCTCACGCCTTCCAGGATATGAAACTGACCGATAAACGTGTGAATATCACACACTTCCAGAATATTGCTCATCAAACGGCGTCTTTCGGTAAATCGTACAGGTCGCCCAAATACACCGCTTGTACCGTCGGGTTTGCGGCGATCTGGCGCGGATCACCTTCCGCCAGCACACGCCCTTGATGCATGACCGTGATGCGCTGCGAAATGCCCATCACGACACTCATATTGTGTTCAACCATGATGATCGTCTTGCCGCCTTCTGCGCGGATGCGTTCGATCACGCCGAGCAGTTCCGGCACTTGTTCGCTTGCCATACCTGCCGTCGGCTCATCCAGAAGCAGCAGTTCCGGGTCGCTGGCTAAAATCATCGCCAGTTCGAGTTTGCGCTTACCGCCATATGGCAGGGTATTGGCGGGCAGTGCCGCCGCATCGCGCAGTCCGGTCAATTCCAGGACTTCATACGCCCGTTTTGCATACGCTGATAGCGAGTCCGCGCGGCGCAAAAAACGATAGTTATCGCTGCCGAGCGCTTGCGCCGCTAAACGCGCATTCTCGAATACCGTCAAATTTGGAAAAATATTCGTGATCTGAAACGACCGCCCGATGCCGAGGCGCACGCGCTGATACGTCGGCAGCGCGCTGATGTCGCGTCCGGCGTAGATTACGATGCCACGAGTCGGCTTGTAACGCCCTGTCAGCAGATTAAACAGCGTCGTTTTGCCCGCGCCGTTTGGTCCGATGATCGAGTGCGTAGTGCCCCGTTCAACCGCCAGCGTGACCTCATCGACGGCGACCAAACCGCCAAATACTTTTCTTAAACCGCGTGTTTGTAAAAGAATATCAGTCATTTTTCGCTCAAATGCAGTTGAAATGGACATAAAGGCGTTACCCCACCCTGCTTGCTTCGCAAGCAGGGTGGGGTGTGTTTCTACGACCCTCTTAGACCCGCCCGTACAAAGGTTAATGCGTTACTCGCCCATGCTCATTTCAGCGATCATGGCGTTGAAGTCTTCGTCTAACGGCGTACGTTCCGCCGCCACTTCTGCCGCCAACAAAATTGGTGGGACGATTTGGAACGCTGGGACTTCCGCCAGCAAATCATAGTAGTCCTGGTCAGCATCGTCGAGATTGGTCAACTGAGCAATATACATCGGCACCAGCGCTTGATGATCTGACGGACGAATGGCATATGTGCCTTTCGGTCCCTCGAATGTTGCGCCTTCCAGCACCGGGATCAACGACTCTGGCAGGGTATCGCCGTCGGTTGCGGTGACTGCCTGTACGAGTGCCTGCGCGGTGGCGAAGCTGCATTCGGTGAACAGGTCGGGCACATCGTTATAAATTGCCTGATGATTTTCGACCATCCAGTCGTTGATCTCGTTTTGTGGGAACGTGTAGTGATACACAATCCACGAGATATTCCCGATGGTGCTGGGGTCACTGACCGCCACAATATCGTTGCTGTTGAACGCTGCGACGACTGCCATTTGATCTTGTACGCCCAGTTCCGCGATCTGCTGGAACAGCGTCACCGACCCGTCACCCGCCCAGATTGGCAGCATGGCATCCGCGCCACTTTCCAGCACTTGCTGAAGATACGGCGTGAAGTCGGTCGTTTCGAGCGGCGCGAAAATCGGCTCGCTGACAAAGCTGATGCCAGCGCTGGCAAGTACGCCGGCCGCGCCTGCGCTCGCCCGCCCGAAGTCGTTATCAATTGCCAAAATCACGAAATTCGTGCCAAGTTCTGCCGTCGCGTAGGGCGCAAACGCCAGGAAGTCCTGGAACGTGTTGCGGCACACGCGGAACGTGTTCACATTGAAGTTCGCGCCTGTAATGGCGGGTGATGCGGCGGGCGCGGCGAACAATACCACGTCCGAATCCAACGCGACCTGCTGTACGCCCGTCATGACACCGCTCGAAGGCGCGCCGACCAGAATTTCAACGCCTTCTTGCTCGATGAGTTCGCGCGCCTGGCTGGCGGCGGTATCGGCGTTGCTGCCATTGTCACGCACGATCACTTCGACCGGGCGACCCGCAATTTCGACGGCTGCCAGCGCATCGTCGATGCTGTCGTATTCTGACGGTTCTACGCCGGCGGCGTACAACAAGCCAAGCTTGAAGCCTTGTTCCAGTTCAAAACCATAAATGGCGAGTGCGCCCGATTGGTCTGTCAACAACCCAATGCGCAACACTTCTGCCTGTGCGCCGACACCGACTACCCCTAAAATGAGCAGCGCGGCGACCAACATGAATACCGTTCTTTTTAACATCGTTCCTCCAACAAAAAAACAAAAGAAAATTGTCTTTCAAGCGAAAACGGGGTGATCTATTCATCACCGCCGATCACTTACGTGTGACTCAAGCGCCGCATATCACTCATGATTCATTCGGCGTGGTCTGCCGCTCATCGGCATCGACCAATTCACGCTTGAGAATTTTGCCCGCCGCCGAAATCGGCAGTTGATCCCGAAATTCGAACAGGCGTGGCACTTTGTAGCCTGCGAGCTGATGCTGCAAGAACGCGCGCAGTTCATCTGCTGTCAGCGTATGATTAGGACGCACGACCACGACCGCTTTGCCGACTTCGCCCCACCGCGCATCCGCGACGCCAACGACCGCGCACAGTTCGACCGCCGGGTGACGATAAAGCACCTGTTCGATCTCTGTCGGGTAGATATTTTCGCCGCCGCTGATATACATGTCCTTCTTGCGGTCAACGATGAAGTAGTAGCCTTGTTCGTCGGTCATCGCGAGATCGCCCGTGTGGAAATAACCTTCATCATCGACAGCTTGCGCGGTCGCGATGCGATCATTGAAATAGCCAGAACTCCGCGAGGGACCGCGGAGTACAAGTTCGCCAATTTGTCCGTGTGGCAGCGGGCGATTGGCATCATCGACTACGCGCGCATCGACAAAAAAGTTCGGTCTGCCGATGCTGCCTGCCTTGCGGACAGCGTCTTCGGGCGCAAGCGCGAACACACCCGGTCCAAATTCAGACATGCCAAACCCTTGTTTGAACAAAATGCCTTTGTCACGCTGGAACGCCTCTACCAACGCGATTGGAAGCGGCGCGCCGCCGCTCGTGCAAAAGCGCAAATGGGTTAAATCGGCGTCCGCCCAATTGGGCGCGTTCATCATCATTTGATACGTGGTTGGCACGCCCGCATAGACCGTTGCGGCATAGTCTTGCAGCAGGTCAAGCACCTGCTCGGCATCGAACTTGCGCGTCAGCACGACGGTGCCGCCTAATACAAGCAGGGGGATGGTGTAAACCAGCAGCCCGCCTGTATGAAACAACGGGAACGTATTCACTGTGATATCGCCGTGCTGCAAATCGTGAATGATTGTGTTGAGCGTGTTCCAGGCAATCATACGGTGACTGATCTGCGCAGCTTTTGGCAGTCCGGTCGTGCCGCCTGTGAAGATCAGGCACACAATATCATCTTCGGTGATATTTTCTGTCGTCACCGGACGCAGCACCGAATCACTGAGGATTTTTTCGTAGGTGCGGCTTTTGGCGATGCCCGATCCTTCGATGTGCAGCCAGTATTCGACGACGTGTGTTGATCCGGCAATCTGCTCTGTCACTGTCTTAAATTCGTCAGAATAAATCAGCACGCGCGGCGCTGTCTGCTCGATAAGATCGGCGATTTCGCGCCAGTGCAAACGCCAATTAAAGGGCACTAAAATCGCGCCCAGTTTGCCACATGCAAAGAACGCATCGAGAAATTCGACTCCGTTGTGTGCCAGAATCGCCACCCGGTCGCCTTTACGCACGCCCGCGCCGTCGTACAACCAGTTCGCCAGCCGATCCGCGCGATGATTCAATTCACGATATGTGAACGAACGATGTGGCACTTTACCCGCGTCCACGACCGCTAATTCATCTGGCGTATACAACGCCCGTCGCCCACTATAATCGCCAACGTACATGCCGTAACCTGTATCCTCTACTTCAACGGGATCGCGGTCGTCGTTTTCATCGTGTTCAAAACGACGCTCGTGTCGATCTTTTCGATGTTGGGCAGCGACATCAACTGATCGCTGATGAAATTTTCGAGCGCGCGGTGATCTTCCGCGATCACCTTGATCAAAACATCGTGACTGCCCGCCGTGTGATAACATTCCTGTACCGTCGGCAGTTCGCACAGCGCCGCTTGCAAATTATCGAGTGCTTCGCGCGTGTGTGGCTGCAAGCTGATACGAATGAAACACAGCAGGTCATAACCGACTTGCTCGCGGTCTGTCAGTGCGACGTATTCTTTAATGACACCTGCGCGCTCCAGCCGTTTGATACGCTGATAAACGGCGGGCGGCGATAGAAAAATCTTGCGCGCTAAATCTGCCACGCTGATGCGCCCGTTCACTTGTAATTCTTCTAGAATGGCACGATCCAGTTGATCGAACCCGCCATCGAACAGCGTTTTGTTCATGCAATCGTCGTTATCCGTTCAAGCAGCGCGTGAAAGGCGCGGTTGAACGCCTCCGGCTGCTCAATGTACGGCGTGTGCCCGGTATTTTCAAACACGACTTCTTCATACTGTCCGCCGTGCGCGCGATACTGATCCAGCACGGCGCGCGTTTGCCCGACCATCGGCTGCGGTGGATACACATCCGCGCCCGGATAATTTGGGATGACGCCTAAGACACCAAGCGTGCCCATATCGAACAACGAGTTATCCCCGACGATTTGATCATCCGCCCCGCGAATCCATAAGATCGGCGGTTTAGGGTCGATACGGTACAGCGCTGTCACGTCACCTGCGTACAACGGCGAGAGCGCATTGGCGGGTCCCAGCTTGCCGGGCGCGACGAACGGATAATGCGGCGACGCGACAAAATCACCAGGGTATTCCTGTGCGCCAATATGCTCGCTCATCAACGACGACAGCAGTTCTTCTTCGCGCGCGGGCTTGAACGGCGGTTTCCAGTAAAACGAATTCATGACTGTGCGCGGCGCGCCTTGTCCTTCGCTGCTGCGATCGCCTGCCGCCATCGCTTGTGTAAACGCTTGATTGACGATGCCGCCGCCGCTTCCTGCGCCGTCCGGCGCGCACATTTCACCATCGACTCCTTTTGAGCCACCAAAACCATACGGCGAACCGGGCGCGGCAACGGTTACGCTCAAAATGCGCTGCGGTTGACTCATCATCATGCGCCAGATGACGGCACCGCCCAGCGAATGCCCGATTACATGTGCCCGTTCGATGTGCAGGGCATCGAGTAGGGCGAACGCATCATCGGCAAAATCGCCCATGCCGCGTGTTGCGTCGATTTTGACTTCAAGGTCAGCGCCGCCATAGCCACGTTGATCCGGCGCAATACCGCGATATGCCGCCGGGAGCGCGAGCATCGTTTCTTCCCAATAGGTCGAGGACGATGCATTGCCATGAATGAACAACACTGGCATTGCGTCATCTGCACCTGTGAAAAGCACACGCGTTGTCAACCGTGCGCTGGTGATTGTTTCGGCGCGGACTTGAGGCAGTGTCGGGATAGGGCTGTACGTCATCAAGGGATTCCTTTTCTATTGTGAACGGTCATTTTGTAAAAAAGTCGCGCGCAGGTCGCGTTTCAACACTTTTCCGGCAGCGTTGCGCGGGAGTACCTCCATAAACGCCACGCTTTTCGGTACTTTGAATTTAGCGAGATGCTGCTGACAGTGCGCGATCACCCTACTAGCATCGAGCGTGTGTCCCAGTTTTACGACTAAAATCGCCATACCGCTTTCGCCCCAACGTGCATCGGGCACGCCGATCACCGCTGCGTCCGCCACACTGGGGAGCTGAAATAATACCTGTTCGACTTCGGCGGGATACACGTTTTCGCCGCCGCTGATATACATGTCCTTGTACCGATCGACGATATAGATACAGCCTTCATCGTCGGTCATACCCGCGTCGCCCGAATGCAGCCAGCGCTGACCCTGTGCGTCCGTCGTGAAGCTGCTTGCGTCGGCGTCTGGTCGCCGCCAGTAACCGGGCGTGATATTGGGACCCGCGATTACGACTTCACCGACGATGCCCGGTGCTGCCTCGTGAAAATCATCATCGACGATGCGCACGCGCGTATGTTGAAGTGGCTTGCCGACCGACGCTGGTTTTTCCAGGGCGCGTCGTTTATCGATCAAGAAGACCGTTGGGCTGGTTTCAGTCATACCAAAACCGAGTTGGATGATGATTCCGCGCCGCGCGTATTGTTCCAGCAACGTAACAGGCATTGGCGCGCCGCCGCAGCCCCATGAGCGTATCTGTGTCAGGTCGGTCGTCGCAAAATCGGGGTGCTGACTCATAAACAAGTAGATCGACGGCACGCCGAAAAAATGCGTCACGCCGATATCAGGGTCGCTCAACGTCCTTAAAGTAAGCGCAGCATCGAACTGTCGCGCGATGATATTTGTCCCACCGAGATGAAAAATCGGATTGGCGTACAAATTGAGCCCACCCGTATGAAACGTCGGCAGTACCCCATAAAACACACTGTCGCAGTTCAACCCGGTTGGCGTCGTGATGTTGACCGCGTTCCAAAACGTCATGCCGTGCGTAATCAAGACCCCTTTAGGGTGGCCTGTTGTGCCAGCCGTATACATGATCGTCAGCGCATCGTCGTGCGTGGTATACGGGTCTATCTCGACACGATGAGTCTTCTGTTGTATCGCGTTTTCGTAGTCCGGTTGATTAGTTTCCAACGCGCCGTCTAAGCGCAAGCGTAAAGTGTATTGTATAGGCGTGTCTGTCAGCGTATCGATGATGTCATCGAACGCAGCGTCATAAATCAAGCCGATAGGTTCGGCATCGTTCAAGATAAATCGTAGTTCGGATGCAGCGAGTCGCCAATTCAAAGGCAGCATGAGCGCACCCAACTTGATACAGGCGCACTCAACTTCAAAATAATCACTTGAATTGCGTGCCAAAATCGCTATACGGTCGCCTTTGACGACGCCCCACTGTTCGCGTAAATAATGCGCCAGTCGTGCTGCGCGCTCATTGAACTGGTCGTATGTAAAGCGTCGTTCGCTCGCTTGGTCAATCAGCGCGAGTTTTTCTGGCGTACGATCCGCGTGGAAGGCGATCCAATCGCTGGCGAGGATTGGCATCATGCTTCACCCCAACGCAGCGCGATCGCGCTCCATGTATACCCCGTGCCAGCACCCGCCAGTACGATCAAGTCGCCGGGCTGAATTTTGCCTTGTTGTAGACCAAGTTCGAGCGCCAACACTTGATCGACGCTCTGAATATGCCCGTAATCTTGCAGGTAAATCGATTGTTCTGGCGTCAGCCCGACAGACTCTAGAATTTGCAGATAAAACGAGCGCTTCATATGGGTGATGCCTAAAAAGCGCACCTCTTTGAGCGCGGCGCCGCTTTCCGCAACCGCTTCCGTAATTACGCGTGTGAAGTTAGGCAGCGAGACTTCGCCCAGTCGTGCCGCCATATAGTCTGGGGCGGTCACATCGAGTCGTCCGCGCAAGTCGCCTACAATCGGATTTTCCTGACCGATGGCAGCTTCGGTCAAAATGACGGCTTCTGAAAGTGTCGCGTCGGTGATCGCGCTTGATCCCAGAATCAAATTCTTTTGTGCGCTGCGTTGCAGCACAAACGCGCCGCCGCCCGCGCCAAAATTGAACATGAAGCGCGACCGTTCATTTTTGAGGTTGATCAGGTCGTTTTCGCGGCTTCCCGCCGCCACCACGACATACTCAAGGCGCGAATCAGTCTGCATGAGTGCGCGCGCCATATTGAGTGCAATCGGCGCACCCGCACATAAGGCATACATTTCGAAGGCATAGGCGTTAACCGCGCCGATTTTTTGCATGACTCCAGCGGCGGCATTCCAAACAAGGTGATCTTTATGTTCACTGCCGTGCGAAATAACCAGACCGATTTGCGCCGGGTCGATGCCGGCTTGCTCAATCGCGCGCTGCGCGGCGGCGGATGCCATCATCGTCACGGTTTCGTCGGCGTCCGCGATATGGCGTTGACGAATGCCCATCTTTTCGCGCAGCACGGTTTCAGGAATCGCCGTGAGCGGCACAAGATCGGCGGCGGTTTGTATGTGGCGTGGTAAATAGGTTCCGTAACCGACAATACCAATATCCGAAATGGGTTTTATCATCATTCAATCAAGGTCACAAATAAGCAATCATGGATAAAAACATCATTTTATACCCTTACAGTATGGACAATGCATGGGTTGCCGGATACTCACTTGAACGATTCTGCCGTTTTGTTTCGTGGGCGGCAACGAATCGTTTGTCGATGTGATGTACGCACGAAGACATCTCGGCAAGCGCTATGGCTAAATAGGTGACATGTGTCATGCCACCATGCAATAATCTCTTTATGATCGTTGGCATTGACGCTCGACGTTTGGAGCAGTCGTATGAAAAAACCGAATAAAAACAAATACAGCAAGCAGACACGGCGGCTTAAAGATAACCATTCCTGGAAAGCCCCTCCTGGTTTTTTCGTCGTGGTGCTGGATCGTGGTGCGGTCAGTTTTAACATGCCACAAACATGGCAAGTGACGGATTCTGAACCCTTCACGATCCGCGATAAACAGCCGCCAGATGATAAGGCAGGGTTGCAAGTCTCGTATTGGAAGTTCGCGGCGGGCATCGATTGGACAGGGCTGCCGCTCGCACCAATGCTGCTTCAAAGTACACAAGAAGAACGTGGCGATATTCGTATCCTCACGACCAGCGAGGTCTACACATCTAATCGTACCGATATAGAAATGGTGTGGCTGGAACAACGCTTTATCGACCCGATTGAAAAACGCGATGCGCTTTCGCGGATTGCAATGGGGCGCGGTTTCGATGTCACCGTGTTGATGACTTTCAGTTATTGGGTGGACGATGAAGCGGAGTGTGTGCCCATCTGGGAAGAAGTACTGCGTTCGCTGCAACTTGGGCGCACGATCGCAGACCCACTCAAGGGTGATACGCTCCACTAGCCGTATAGAGTCGATCCGCTAAGGAAATCTGGTTCACAATACCGATGCAGCTATGTCTCGTTGCGGAACAAATTTCAATTGAACGAATATAGCTATGAGGTAGTCATGACACCGCTACTTTCAACACAGGATGTGGGTGAACGGTATCAATTGCTGCTTCCTTTAGGCAGCGGCGGCATGGGCATTGTATACCAGGCGGTTGATCGCTTGACTCAACATTCGGTCGCGCTTAAACGGGTGTTGATGAGTGGACGAGGCGGGTTCGATCATCCAATGCAGGATTTTATGCGGGTGGTGCTGGCACGTGAATTTCAAACGCTCGCCTCACTGCGACATCCGCATATTATCAGCGTTCTCGATTATGGTTTCGACCAGAATCAACAGCCCTACTTCACAATGGACTTGCTGGAAAACACCAAGACCATTCTTGAAGCGGGACGCGCCTTGCCGCTCCGCGAACGCATCGATTTACTGATTCAAACGCTGCAAGCGCTCGTCTATTTACATCGGCGCGGCATTATGCACCGAGACTTAAAGCCCGCCAACATTCTCGTCTGTGATGGAATCGTTAAAGTCCTCGATTTCGGGCTGGCAGTGGAACACGCGCTCGAAGGTGAATTCGTCGGCACGATTGCGTATATGGCACCCGAAGTGTTGGCGGGACACGCGTATACACCTGTCTCCGATTTGTATGCCATTGGCGTCATCGCCTATGAATTGTTGACAGGGCACTATCCGTTTGAGACCACGCTGGGACAAGTGCAGTCCGTAGTTTCGCGTATCAAGGCACCTGACCCCGATTTTAGTGTGTTCGATTCGCTGGAAGATCGTCTGCCGTCGGTCTCTGATGCTGTGACGCCTATTGACCCCAACGTGACGATTGTCAATGACCATACGATAAAAATCGATTCGATGCCGCCCCCCACGAAACGGTTTGAGCCACTTGCGAAATCGATCTCAAATCGTCGTGAATCGTCAGAAGCGTTGACGCAAGAACATGCCGCTGTGCCGCCGACTTTGAAAATCATTATGCAGCGTTTGATCACCAACGCGCCCGAACAGCGATATCAGCGTGCCAGCGACGTAGTGCGCGATTTGAACATTGCCATTGGCAATCAAACAGCACATGAGACCGCCGAAGCACGCGAAAGTTTTCTGCAAGCGGCGCGTTTTGTCGGACGTGAACGCGAGATGGACGCTTTAACAGGCGCTTTAGAAGCCGCCATCAACAATCAAGGATCGTTGTGGTTGGTTTCGGGCGAAAGCGGCGTCGGTAAATCGCGTTTATTCGACGAGATACGAATACAGGCGTTGGTTAAAGGGGCGCTGGTCGTGCGTGGTCAAGCCGAGAACAGCGGCACTGCCTATCAATTATGGGGCGAACCCTTGCGCCGACTCAGCTTAAACCTGGAATTGAACGATGCCGACGCTGGTATTCTAAAGACAATCGTCCCCGACATCGCAGAGTTATTAGCACGCAACATTCCCGACCCGCCCCCTGTAGAATCGGGCGAAGCTGAAACCCGCCTGATGAGCGTGGTCAGCAGTCTGTTTCATCGCCAAAATCGCCCGCTTGTTTTAATCCTCGAAGATTTGCACGCGGCACGTGGCGATAGTTTGCGCTTGTTAGAAAAAATACGAGCGTTGAGCGAACATTTGCCATTATTGATCTTAGGCAATTACCGCGATGATGAAGAAAACGATGATTTGACGCGTTTCGTCGACGCGCCAAAACTCAAATTACATCGGTTGAATAACGAAGAAATCTTTGCGTTAAGTGAATCTATTCTGGGAGATATTGCGCGCGCACCGAAAATTTCATCGCTGCTCATGCGCGAAACCGAAGGCAATGTCTTCTTCCTGATTGAAATCATTCGTGCCTTAGCAGAAGAAGCCGGACAGCTCGATCAAATCGGGTTGGTCACGCTGCCCGCGAATATTCTGACAGGTGGCGTCGAGCGCATTCTGCGGCGACGTCTGGAGCGTGTGCCCCGCCATGCGTATCCGCTACTGCAAACGGCGGCGCTGTTGGGACGCGAACCAGACCTGAAAATTTTGACCGCGACTGCGCCGACGATCGATATGGAACAGTGGTTATTCACATGTGCAGAAGCCTCGATTCTGGAGGTACGCGAAGAACGCTGGCGTTTCACCCATGACAAACTGCGTGCATCGATTGAACAGGCGCTATCCGACGATGAACGCCGCGACATCCATCACACGATTGCGCAGGCGATTGAACAGGTATACGGGCATGAGGCGCGCTATGCGGCGATATTAGCGCTGCATTGGGGCGGTGCTGGATTTACTTCAAAAGAACTTGATTACCTGCTCCAATCTGGTCAATACAGTTACGAACTGGGCGATAATCGCGCGGCAATCGATGCTTATGAGCGCTATTTGACCCGTGTGCGTCAACAAGCGGAGTCGGCATCTTCATCACCCGAACGCATGATGGAATCGATTGTGCAAATACGCATGGCGAAAGCGCTCACCCATCTGGGCAACTATGCCGATTCTACGCGTCTCCTCAATGTCGTACTGCTCGTCGCACAAGACCAAAAATTGACTCCACTTGCTGCCGAAGCCGAAACTTATTTAGGGCGCAATGCGCTGCTTCAAAGTGACTATGATGAGGCGAAAGTCTATCTCCAGCAGAGTTTGGAGTCATTTAGGACGTTGAACGATCAAGTCGGCATTGCCAATTCGCGCATGTATTTAGGTGAGATCGCCATTTTTCAAGGCGAAACCGCACTTGCCGAAGATCATTTAATCGCCAGCCTGATTTTGTCGCGCAGCCTGAAAGACACGCGCGCTATCGCTAGTGCGCTGGGCGTACTGGCAGCTTTACTCGCACACCAGCAAAAATTCGCGGATGCCGAAAAGTACCTGCGCGAAAGTTTGGCGCTCAATCAACAGCTTGGCAATCGCTATATCGTCGCAGGTGCTTTGATGCAACTCGGTATTTTGGCAGGATTTCGCGGCGATATTGAAGAATCGTTGAAACAGTTCGGCGATAGCCTGAATTACTTTAGAGAAATGGGCAATCGTGATGCGATTGCGGCTGCTTTGAACAACATGGGCTTTGTGTCTGTCATGTCGAAGCGCTTTTCTCAGGCACAAGGTTATTTCGAGGAGAGTTTGGAAATCAGCCTCGAATTGCAAAATGTGTGGGGAATTGCGAATACGTTGGCAAATCTGGGCGCGGTCCATACCGAAAATGGTGACTATGTACAGGCGATGACACGCTTCGCCGAAGCCATGCGGCACGCATCAGAAATTGGCGTACTACCCTTACAGTTGGAAATCATGGTCGGCGTCGCGCGCGTCCACTTTGAGCAAGGCAATCACGAAAACGCAGCACGATTGGCAATGTTTGCGCTTTACCACGAAGCGGTCGCGCCAGATGTG
>JBBRAA010000032.1:0-37374 GCA_038207205.1 Aggregatilineales bacterium | reverse complement strand
CGCCATAATCAACTATAGGTCTAAAGTCTTACGGTTGAACCTGCACATCCTGATTATACTATCGCTTACCCATAGAGACTCAAGCTGGTGCGGAGCACAAACATGATGATGGTGGCAGACGACCCAACACTACCCCCGCGCTATATTGTCGAACACTTCCGTAAGGCATATCACGGCGTACATAAACGCGACCCGATGGTGCGTTACATGGGCAACCACTGGTATTATGTCAACGGCGAAACCGTGCATCGCGGCACCCTCATCGAAGAAATCTCGCGCTTACGCGATATGTCGCAGCGCCAAACCCTGATCAAAGGCGATCGCACGCTGATCCAAAAATTGATCGCTAAACTACGCAATATGTAATGTGCCACTTTTGCAATGATTAAATCTTCTGTACCGCTGGTCTTTGCGCGGGCGCGACTTTCCGTTCGCGGTGATTGCGAATCGTGCCTTGCGCCAGATCATAAAATCCGCCGACATTATCCACACGTGGAATCCAGTAGCGCTTGACGCGCTGAAATTTTTTGCGCTTCGGGTTGTAGCTTTTAATGATCAGCGACTGACGCCGCATGATCACCGCCATCTCAATCCAACGAACCTCACGCTTGCCGATTTGTACGCCACCCGGATACACCGTCAAATCGGGGTGTAACTGCACCGGCTGACCCGACCGCAGCGTTTGCCCGATCTGGATCGCCGTGACATACGCGGTATGCGGGCGCACGCGGTCGGCGAAGCGTTTCAAACTGCCATGATACGGCTTGACCTTGAAGATTGTCCCGTCGCGCATCTCCAGCGTATGCGCGCCCCACTGCAACAGCGGGCGCATCCCGATATAAACGCCGCGCCCCCCTTCTCGGTAACGGATTACTTCGGGGTACGGGTACTTGAACGACTCGTCGCCGCGCACCCAGACAAAGCCTTTGGTATAAAAACGCAGTTCTTCGCTGCGCCGCGTCAGCGCATAAAACAGATACACGACCGCGCGTACAACGAACAACGCGCCGAGCAAAATCGCCGCCAGCCGCCCAACATCCAGCGCCAGACCGTCGATCAACCCGCGCGCCGCCCCTTCGCTAATCGCAAAATATGCGCCAAGCGTGGCGGCAAAACCTAACACCTGGCGAAAAAAGCGACGAACCGAGCGCCCGCGCTTGATGTCACGTTGAAAAATAAGCCTGCTTTTTTCGGAAGGGAGCGGTGCACCATCCATAATCACGTTCCCACTGAGCATGATTTTCGGGAATAAAAAAGGCATTCACACACGGTGAACGCCCTATTGATAACCTAATTTGAAAGATCGTGCCAACGGACTTTAGTCTATAGGCGCGCGTTACAGCCGAGTCCCCGAAAGCGACAACAAGGGCACCAAACGTTCATGTCCAACGCTGCGCACCAAAATACCGCCGCGCTCTGCATCCTGAAACGAGTAGAACGCGCGCACACCATCGGTAAATGCTGCCTGAATATCGCCTAGCAGCGGGCGCGGATCGTGCGTATGCGTGAACACGATGAAACGTTCGCCATCGATGCCGACAAAATCGTCCGGCGTCCCGCGAGTCGCTACGTTATCGTGGATGATGCGTGCCGCGAATTCAAAGACCTGATTGGCAGCGATGAAGCCGTACACATCCCGAAACGTATCATAGCCTTCGAGCGCGAAGCCAAGCGACAGATACGAACTGCGCTCGTAGCGCCGCCGTACTGCTTCTTCGTCGATCAGGTGTCCGGTCGGCAGTCCGGTGCGCGGCTCGTGTAGTGCCTGGCGCGTCGCGCGCATAATCGAACCCTGCACACGCAAGCGTAATTCTTCAATGTCGAAAGGCTTGGTCACATAATCATCCGCACCCATCTCCAAGCCGTGCAGCCGATAAATCGCTTCGTCGCGCTGTGTCAGGAAAATGATCGGGATATAGCGCGTGAATGCGGTTTCGCGCAGCGTATGAAAAATGCCGTACCCATCCATATCGGGCAGCATGACATCGAGCAAGATTAAATGCGGGAACTTGATCCGCGCCAGGTCGATGCCCAGACGCCCGTTTTCAGCGTGCAGCACTTCATAATGGTGATCGCCGAAGTACATAAGGAGCATTTCAGCGACATCGTAATCGTCTTCGATAATCAGCAGTCGTTTCTTCATTATGCCGCCTGCACGCCTAGTCGTCGAGAACTGCACTGACTTTGAATTGGTTTCCTAGTGAATCGTATGCGTTTCGCAGCGATTCTTCTGGCGTCAATGTCGCCCCCGCTACATCCTCACGGAACACGTTTTTGAGCGGCAGCACACTCGCGGTCGGCGCAATATCGCTCGTATCGACCGCTTGCAGTTCCCGAAAATAATTGAGGATATTGCTCAATTGCGCTGCGTACAAGGTCACTTCGTCGTTGGTTAAATCGAGTTTGGCAAGTTCCGCGATTTTGCGGACTTCATCGTGGGAAAGATTCACACTATATCCTTCAATGCGTTAAGCAGCACACCCATCGGCATTACAGGCTAACCGTATTATAACATCACAAAACGCGCGCCGAAATAGTTAAGAGATGAAGGATTTATTGCACGCGCCCTCGATTCCGCGTAAGATGGCGGCACATCCGCTAAATTATTTACGTTTTTTCACCTCCAGAGGGACTGATTGTGAACCGTTTGTCCATCGTTCGCCCGTTTGCCGTCGTGATCAGCGTCATCATGATCGCGTTTGTGATCATCGCACCGCTGATCGCACAGGACTCTATTCCGCTCACCGTTGAAATCACCGGTGTAGACGCGACTCAACTTCCACTCGCGGTGGTCACCGCCAACGTGTTCGACCGACTGCGGACGCCGTTTTCCGGCTTGACCGCCGACAACTTCGCGCTGCGCGGTGCGCTGGCGGATGTTGGCACGATCGTCGATGTGCAAAATCTGAGTGATGATAGTATTCCGTTCTCGGTCGTACTGGTCATCGATACCAGTTCGAGCATGTCAGGGACGCCGCTCATGCGCGCCAAAGAAGCCGCAACCGTGTTCGTCGAAAATTTGCGCGATACCGACCCGATTGCGTTGATTGAATTTAACAGTGATGTGCGCGTCGTCAGTGATTTCACCACCGATAAAGCCGCTCTGTTAGCGGCGATTGATGGCTTGACCGAAACTGGCACGACCGCGCTTTACGACGCCAGCACCGAAGCTATTCGGCTCGCCGCCACCGCGCCGACATCGCGCCGTGTCGTCGTGCTGTTAAGCGACGGACAAGAAGATCGTGGCAGCGAGTCGGCGCTGCGTTCGACCGCCGCCGAAGAAGCCGCTGTTCTGGGCGTCTCGGTGTTCACGGTCGGGTTCGGCTCGGTCGATCAAGCCTATATGCAGAATCTGGCGAACGCGACCAACGCCGAGTTTTATCTCGCGCCGGGACCCGATCAATTGGTGGCAATTTTCGATAATCTGGCAACTGCTTTACGCAGTCAGTATGTGATCACGCTCAATATCCCCGTCGCGCTCGATGGCACCGAATATCCGTTCGATCTGGTTGTGACCACACCCGACGGAGAAGCACTCATCAGCAGCAGCTTACGCGCGCCGATCCCCGTGCCGATTGTCACGCTGCCCGATTTACCGACTGACCCCATCACAGAACCGACGACGATTCTTGCCGATGTGCGCGCCGACGATGCGATTGCGGCAGTCGCCTACCAACTCGGTGACGTGGACACGATCCCGCTCACCGAAGCACCTTACACGCTGACAATTGACCCCGAAACGCTGCCGCCCGGCGATATCCCGCTCATCGTGACGGCGACCGACGAAACCGGCGATTCTGGCACGATTACAGCGACAATCACAATTGCGGCGCTGCCGTCGCGCGTCAGCATCGAGCCGGATATTACGACGCTCGGTGACATCACCGACCCACAAAGTATCATGGCGACGGTGGAAGGACAAACGCCGCTCGCTGACTTTACAGTGTTCTATAACGGCACACCGCTCCCACCCGAAGCTTTCGTCCAGGATGCAGGGTTAATCTTCCGGCTCGACCCGCAAAACTTCATTCCTGGCGAAAATTTACTCAGCATCGAAGTCACGAACGAAGGCGGCATCACCAGCACCACCGAGTTCCCGTTCCAGGTCGCCGCACTCGCGCCGCGCGTCACTATCGTCGGTTTGACCGATGGACAGCAAATCGAGTTGCCAACCGATGTCGTGATCGATGCACAGGGACAAGTTTCGCTCATGGCGGTGACAGCATTCATGACGCGCCCCGGTGAAAGCATCGAACTCATCCCCGCATCGCCAGAGGTGCCGATCTTCCAAATCGACCCGCTCCAGTTTGCGCCCGGTCAATGGACGTTCTCGGCGACGGCGATCTTGGAAAATGAACGCGCCGACGAACAATCAGTCGATATCATCATCGTCGCACTGCTGCCAGAGATCATTGTCGATGGCTTGCAGGACGGCGACGAATTAGACAGCGACCGTGATATTACCGTCACATTGAATGGGCAAACAGCCGCCACCGATATCACCTTCACCATCGACGGCGTTGAAGCGGCGGTCGAAACAACCGAGCCGTTCACGTTTACGCTTGAAGTATTGAATTACGATCCGGGCGATCATGTGTTGCAAATCACCGCGAACACGACGAGCGGACAAAGTGCGACCCGCGAAATTCCGTTCTCGGTCGGCGGCGCGCCAGCCGCAAGCGCAACCGCACAGGCGGCATCCACGCAAGCCGCCAACACACGCCTGACAGCGACCGTCATTCAATCAACCGCGCTCGCCGAGATCACCAATGCGGCGCGAACTGCCATCGCCGCCACCGATCAAGCTGCATCAGTGATCGGGACGCAGCAAGCCGCCGAAAGTGGCACCGCGATTGCCGATGCCAGCCAAACATTCGTCGCTCAACAAGATGCGACACAAACACAAATCGCCGATTCGACGACCAGCGCGGTCAATGCCGCGAACGTGCAAAGCACGACGGATGCACAGACGACACAACGCGCAATCGACACGCTAAACGTAGACCAGGCAACCGCGGGCGCTGTCTTGACGGATGTGCAAAATACACAGGATGCCGTGCAAAGTACCGAAGTGTCCGCCCGCAGCACACAAAGAGCCGAAACCACCACCAATACACAAAATACGCTCGATGCACGTGCAAACGCGACCAGCGACGCCGCCACCGCGATCCAGGCTGAAGCTGCCACACGGGCAAACGCGACCAGCGATGCCGCCACTGCCGCAGCACAAGCCGTTGCTGGCGCGACCGAAACCAGTATCGCCGCTACTGCCGAAAATCAGGCGACACGTACCGCCGTGCAAGGCACGATCCTGGCGCGTCAGGCGACCAACACTGCCGCCGCCGAAAGCACCGCCGTTCGTCAGGAAATGGACGACGCCCGTACCGCAACCTCGAACGCGATTGTGACAGGAACCGTCGCGGCACGCACCGCCGCCGCCGCTGTTCGTACGCAAGCCGCCGCCGCCGCACTAACCGAACAAGTAACGGCTGACGCGGTTGGTACGACAACCGCAGACACCGAGATCGCCGCGCAAACACAAACCAGTCAAGCCGCTGTCACGCCGGAAATTGAGACGCCGACCCTTGACGCAGCCGAGACGGAGACGCAGGTCGCCGCCACGCCAACGGTCACACCGACCGAAGCGGCGGTGTTTACCGCCGTCGCACAAGCCGCGACCGAGACCACGCCGACGATCACGCCGACACTGGCACTCGTCGAAATTCCGCAAAACGACTTGTTCAGCCCAGACAATCTGCCGTTGATCCTGGTCGGGTTTGGAATATTGTTGATTTTGCTGGTGGTGATCTATCTGATTTTGACGGGGCGCCGCCAGCCACGGCGGTAGGGAAAGCTAAAAGGGAACTGCTCAGCCCTCACCCTTAAATCCCTCTCCCACAAGGGGCTGAGGGACTTTCTACGGCGTTTCTCCCCTTCTCCCACAAACGGGAGAAGGGGACTAGGGATGGAGGGGTATCTGAGCAGTTACCTTTTAACTGTTTTGGGGGCTGATGTTTTAGTTCTCGCCTGATAAGTGCGCGCGCAGCATCCACGCCATTTTCTCGTGGTCTTCCATTTTGCCGGTCAGGAAGTCGCTCGTCCCTTTATCGTTCAATGCTTCCGTGTTATCGACATCGACGCGCAGCAGTTGAATGATCGCCTCGTGGTCGTTCAACAGGTTGTGAATCATCGTATTCGCATCGGGAATGACGCCTGGGTCTTCCTGCAATGTGGCATTTTTGATAAATTCGCGCATCGTCCCGAATGCAATGCCATCCAACTGACGCACGCGCTCGGCGATTTCGTCGATGCTCTCTGCAAGCGCGTCATATTGTTCTTCAAAGAACACATGCAGCGTGTGAAAACGAGGACCCGTCAAATTCCAGTGATAATTGCGCGTTTTGACATACAACACGTGTAAATTCGCGACGTGCTGGTTAAGCAGTCGCACCACGCTGTCGCGCTGTTCGTCGTCCAAACCGATGTTGGGTTGAATAGTCGTGTTTTGTTTTGTCTCAGAAGCCATAGCGGTTCATCAAATCGGCGCGAGATACCCCTGCCTTTAGGCATGGGGAGGGATAGCGCCTTGTCCTTTCTTAATAGGTGTAACCGTCTGAGTGGTGTATCCCCGAAGGGAGACCGTTTTTTTAAGTTACCTATGGAAAAGGGTCAAACCTGCTCCGCTTGCGCGGGGTAAAGTTCACCTCGACAATGTTATGCGGTAGTTTAGTGTGAACGACACTGTTGCTCCCAAGCATTCTGTTTAATCGTTCACCGCAGCGTTCGGAACTGGTGAGGCATTCCGAAGTGCCTATGTATTTACCGCTAACGCAGCCCTTGCGGGCTGAGTCTGGTAAGCATTAAGAGCTAAAAGCCCCGCCTTTAGGCATGGGGATGCTTACCCTTTGCTGTGTCTGTTGTACAGACGATCTAACCACATCAGTCAACGACCCCATAGCTAAAGCCAGGGGCTTGCAGTTATGGCGGGCGCGAAGCCCAAGACACGCACCGCGTATGGCGGATTGACTGCCGCCCGGCTCGCAATTACACGAGCCGCGTTCTGGAACTCCCGTTCCGTTGTCGGTCTGGTGTTGAGCCAGAAGAAACCGTTTCTCTGCCTGAGCAGAGTGCCTTATCGACTATTCTGATTTTACAACAGAAAGGAAAAAGGCGCTATCCCTCCCCATGTCTAAAGACAGGGGTATCTTGCGCCGATTTGATGATCCCGATTAACAGCGCCGTTATTCCCATCTTCTCATATGCGCCCCGGCAAACGGTAAATAATATGGGAGGGTGTACGCCCCTCCCGTGCGACATTTCTTTATGCCTTCGTGTTATGTTTTTCGCACTTGCATTGGGTATTCAACTTTTCGTTACGATGAAATGTCCAATGGCCAGCGCGTCCATTTTGGTACGCATAAAACAGTCGATTGCCTCGGCGGGTGTGCACACGATCGGCTCGTTTTCGTTGAACGACGTGTTCAGTACGATCGGCGTTCCGGTCAAATCATCGAACGCCTTGATCAATGACCAGTAACGCGGCGCGGCAGTTTGATCGACCGTTTGCAGCCGTCCTGTGCCATCGACATGTGTCACCGCTGGAATTTCGCCGCGTTTTTCGGGCAGCACGTTATACACCTTGATCATGAACGGATCGGGATAATGCTGATCGAAGTATTCACCCGTGCGCTCGATCAAAATGCTCGGCGCGAACGGGCGAAACTTTTCGCGGTGTTTAATGCGCGCGTTCAGAATATCTTTCATGTCGTCGCGACGCGGATCCGCCAGAATGCTGCGGTTGCCAAGCGCACGCGGACCCCATTCCATGCGCCCTTGAAACCAGCCGACAACGTAGCCACCTGCGATGAGTTCGGCTGCCTGCGCCGACAACTGATCGTCGTTCACCTCGTGCGCCATCAACCCGTGTTTATCGAGTTCGGCTTTGATCACGGCGTCGTCATAGCCAGGTCCTGTATAGGCGTTCGTCATCACATAACCGACGCCCTTTTTCGGGTCGCGCGGCATATTCAGCACCTGATGATGAATGTAATAACACACGCCGAGCGCTGTCCCCGCATCACCCGCCGCCGGATGAATGAAAATATCCTCGAACGGCGTGTTCGGCAGAATTTTGCCGTTGAACGCGCTGTTGAGCGCGACGCCGCCCGCCATCGCCAGCGTTTTCGATCCGGTTTGGCTTTGCACGCGGCGCACCAGCGCGAATTCGGCTTCTTCCAGCATCGCCTGCAAACTGAAGGCGACATCCATGTGCTGCTGCGTGATCTCGCTGCGCGGGACGCGCGGTGCGCCCAACAGGCTGACCAACAGTGGCGAATACAGCGTGCCAATTGTCGGCTCGCCGCCCTCCCAACTCATATTCGCGCCTTCGGCATGATGCACGAAATAATCGAGGTCGAGTTCAAACGTACCGTCACGCTGAATCCGCACCAGCTTCCGCATCGCGTCGAGATAGCGCGGCTGACCATACGGCGCAAGCCCCATAATCTTGCCTTCGTCGCCATACTTAGGGAAACCAAGCCACTGTGTGACCGCGTTGTAAAAAATACCGAGCGAGTGCGGAAACTTAATCTCGTCTTGTACGGTGATCTGATTACCGCTGCCCGTCCCCCACATCGTCGTGACAAAATCGCCCGCGCCATCGACGCTCAAAATCGCGCCGTCGTCATACGGACTGACGAAAAATGCGCTCGCCATATGCGCGCGATGATGTTCGACGTTGTGATACTGCGCCTTGAGCGTATCGGTGAACCCCATATGTTTAGCGAACTCGGTTTTAAGCGAGCCGACTTTCATACTGTTGTTCAGGCGGTCGCGCACCATGTTGAGCGATGGGCGGCGCGCGAAAAAATACAGCGCGGCTTCCATCAGATTGGCTTTCGGGTCGCGGCTGATACCGATATGATCGACCTCGTGCGCCGTAATTCCGGCGGCGCTCAGCACGTAGTGGATTGCTTGCACCGGAAAGCCTGCCCAGTATTTCGTCCGGTTGAAGCGTTCTTCTTCGGCGGCGGCGATCAGGTGTCCGTTGTGGATCAAACACGCGCTCGCGCCGCCGTGATAGGCGTTGATTCCAAGAATGTACATGCAAAAAGTCCGTCCTGAGTTGGTAAAACGAGTACATTATACAAAAATGGACGCGCTATACTCATGAACAGTTTTAATTCAAAGGTTTTGTATGTCCCGTCAATGGCTTGACCCGACCCCGATCATCATCCCGCCGCAGATCGCCGCGCTAAATCTGCATCCACTCGTCGCGGAGACGCTGATCCGGCGTGGAATCACGCGCGCAGACAGCGCACGCGCGTTTCTTGATCCAGCACAGTACACGCCGAGCGATCCGTTCACGCTGCCCGATATGGATCGTGCCGTCGAACGGTTGGCGCGCGCAATTCGCGGCGGCGAGTCGATTCTCGTGTGGGGTGATTTCGACGTGGACGGGCAAACCTCGACAGCGCTGCTGGTATCGGCGCTGCGCGCGTTCGGCGCGCAGGTACTTTATCACATCCCCGACCGCGACAAAGAAGGTCATGGCATCAATGTAGCAGTATTGGCGGGCTACTTGGCTGCTGCTGAAAGCGCCGACCGCGTTTCTCCCCTCGCTGAATTCGGGCAGGGGTCGGGGGTGGGCTTACTCCTCACCTGTGACACCGGAGTCACTGCCCACGACGCGATTGCGCTCGCCAACGCGCACCGCGTCGATGTCATCGTCACCGACCACCACTCACTGCCGTCACAACTCCCGCCTGCTTACGCCGTCGTCAACCCGCGTCGTTTGCCCGACCCAGATCGTCATCCGCTCGGCACGCTGCCCGGCGTCGGCGTCGCGTATCAGTTGATCGCCGCTTTATCACACCATCTAAGGGCGGAAAATATGCCGCCTGTTGATCTACAACCCTACGTTGATCTCGTCGCGCTCGGCGTGGTCGCAGACGTGGCGCTGCAACAAGGCGACGCGCGCTATCTGCTTCAGCGGGGCATCGCGGCGATCCGCGCCGACGCACGACCGGGAATCGCGGCTTTAATCGAACTCGCCCGCCTGGACGAAAGCGAGCAATTCAGCGAAGAACAAATCGGCTTTCAAATCGCGCCGCGCCTGAACGCGCTCGGTCGCTTGAGCGACGCCGCGCAAGGCGTCGAACTGCTGCTCAACGACGATATCGACGACGCCCGTCAGCGCGCCGTCAACGTCGAACAGTTGAACGCGTATCGGCGCATGATGAGCGACCAGATTTTCGCCGCCGCCATGAGCCAGATCGAGCGCGACCGCGATTTGCTCGATGCGCCCGTGCTGGTCTTGGGCAGCGCGGCATGGATTCCTGGCATTGTCGGCATCGTCGCCAATCGCGTCGTCGAACAGGTCAACCGCCCCGTGATTTTATTCGGCGCATCCGCCTCGCGTGATGACGACACTGCCCCCGCTCCGAAATCGGGGAGCGGGCAAGGGGGAGCGGTCGCACTCCTAAAAGGCTCCGCCCGCTCTACGGCTGGGATCGATATCACGGCGGCGCTGACCAAAGCCGATGCCGATCAACCCGGTCTGATCCATGCGTTTGGCGGTCACACGATGGCGGCGGGCATGAGCATCGACGCGGATCGCCTGACCGAATTTCGCTACGCGATCAACCACGCCATGCGCGCACTCGGAATCACCGCCGCCCCACCTGCCACCGTGCAAATCGCCGCGTATGTCGATTTCGCCGCCATCACCCGCGACACGGTCGAAGCAGTCGCAGCGCTCGCGCCGTTTGGGCCCGGCAACCCGCCGTTGATACTCGCAACCAAAAATGTTCGCATCGAAAGCAAGCGTGGCATGGGACGCGGCGGCGCGCATGTCCGTTTTACGCTCAGCGATGTGCGCGGCGATAAACGAACGGCGATCTGGTGGCGCGGCGGCGCGCTGGCGGACGCGATCAGCGAAGGCGGCATTTACGATCTCGCTTTTGTCGCCCGCCTGGATAATTACCGTGACAAGCGCGATGTATATCTGGAATGGATCGATACGCGGCTGGTCGAAAGCGCACCGATCATTACACAGCGCGAAATCGAACTCATCGATCAGCGCGGCGTCGCGGACGCGGCAGCGGTTTTGCGTGATTTACAAGCGCGCTATCCCGATTTGGCGGTCTATGCCGAAGTCGATAAGCCGGAACACGTGCGTATCATCGGGCGCGATCATGCCGAGCCAGTGACAACGCTGATTTTATGGACAGCGCCATCGTCGCGCGCCATGCTGCGTGCGTTGATCGAACACACCAACGCGGGGCATGTGGTCGCCTTTTTCCACGATGCCGCGATGGACGCATTTGATCCGTTCGTCAAGCGGCTGGCGGGGTTAGCGAAATATGCAATTGCACAGCGCGGCGGCGTGGCAGCAGTCGATCAACTGTCCGCCGCCACTGGGCAACCCCATACGACCGTCATGCTCGGCATGAGATGGCTCGCGCATCAAGGCATCGTAGACGCGCAGCTTGACGGCGATCACTATGTGCTGCAAGTGGGTTCGGCGCTCGCTTACAGCCGTGCCGAAACCAATACTGTGGTGTTTGTGCTGCGCGCACGGCTTGCCGAAACCGCCGCCTATCGCGGGTATTTGCGAACAGCGACCGCCGACGCCCTGCGCCGCCAACTGACAGGATAGACGCGAGTCTTGCCCCACCCCTACTTGTGTTATATTACCAGGTGTGTCTGAAAAAGGATTCGTACCATGCGCAGCTTAATCATCCGCATCATCATCAGCGCGATTGTCATCGCCGTCGTCACATCCGGCGTCGTGCCCGGCATCCGTATCGAAGGCAATATCCCGACGACGTGGATCGCGCTGACGGTGATCTTCACGGTGGTCAACGTGATTATCAAGCCAATCCTCGTCCTGCTGACATGTCCGTTCATCGTGCTGACGCTCGGCTTGATCGGATTTTTCATCAACGTCGGGCTGCTCTATCTGACCGCGTTCCTGGGCAATCAGTTGATCAGCCTGACGGGCGGGCGGCTGATGATCGAAACTTTCTTGAACGCCATGGTCGCGTCGGTGATCATCACGTTGACGACGATCTTCCTGGAGCAGTTTTTGCAGGTCAACGGACAGCGCCGCCGCGAACAGGTCAAAGTCCAAAAAGTGACCGAAGTCCGCTATGTGGTACAGCAGCAGCGCGCCGAACTCGATGCTGATTTTGAGCGCCGGATCGCGCAAAATAACCCGCCCACACTCGGCTTCAACGATGTCAGCGCGCAAAACGCGCCGTATGGTTATCAACCGCCCGCACAACCGCCATCGGGGTATGCGCAGCCACAGCCACCGCAAGCGCCGCCCCCACAAGTCCCACCGAGCTACGATCAGCCGCCGCCGCCCGCCGCACAGCCGCCGCGTCCGTTTGGCTCACAGGCGCAAACACCACCTCGACCACGCACAGGCACGCCCGACGATTGGGATTTCGATGATCCGGCGTTTCCGAAAGGACGATGACGAGAGCGCGTGCAAACGCAGCCCGTCATCGATGAAAACGAACTGCCGTTGGGCGCGCAAATCGACCTCAGCGATGTAAAAATTTATGCTGAAGAAGACTGGCTGCCGCCGAGCGGACGGTTATATCTTTTTGCAGAACCGTTCGATTGGAATGCGGGCGTCGTCTTGTACGATCAAGGCAATGTGGATACGTTGGAACGCAAAGCATTTCCCGACGATGTCATCCTAGAGGACAGGTGGAATGACAACGAATGCTACTCACCATGCGCGTTGACGTTCATGCCAGAAATTAATATCCCTGAAATCGATGCCGCGTATGAAAGACCCACAAGGCAAAACCTGGCAGGATTTCGACGATATGCAGTTCGCTTCAGCCGACAACATACCACAGTACCCGCGCGGTTTTATCAAACGACTGCTCGGCGTCAATCCGCACAACATGAACGGCGCCGATTATGCGCCGTGATGACCTTAAAGCGCGTCGGTTTGACCGTGCGATGCTGCCATCGTTCACGTCGTAAGCACGCGCGCCAAAACATCCTCATCGACATTGCCGCCGCTTACCACGATCACCGTCTGTTTATCGAGCGGAATCACCCCGCCCAGTACCGCCGCAATCCCGACCACGCCGCCGCCCTCACCAATGATGTCGTGATGCGTTTTGAGCCAGCGCATCGCGTCGCTGATCTGGCGTTCGCTGACCAGCACAATTTGATCGACCAGCGCGCGCGTGATTTCCAGCGTGATCGATCCGGCTTCGATCATACCAGGCAGCGCGTCCGCCAGCGTATCGGCGCTGCATGGGCGGTCTTGAGCGTAGAAAAAGTTGTACATTTCCGGCGAGACTGCCGCGTTGACGCCGATGATCTCGATATCCGAGCGAACTGATTTGAGCGCGACCGCGATCCCACTGATCAAGCCGCCGCCGCCAATAGGCACAATCACACGCTCGACCGTCGGTACTTGCTCGATCAATTCCAGCCCGCATACCCCTTGACCCGCCGCCACGCGCACATCGTTGTACGGCGATAGATACGTCAAGCCCTCGTCGCGCTCGATACGCCGCGCTTCGGTTTCGGCGTCGTCGTAGCTCGCGCCGAACAAGATCGGCTGCCCACCATAATGCTCGACTCCGGCGATTTTGCGCCTGGCGGCGTTGGTCGGCATGACGATCCGCGCGCTCACGCCTGATAAACGTGCCGCATACGCGATTCCTTGTGCGTGGTTGCCCGTCGATGCGGCGATCACCCCGCGCGCTTTCGCGTCGTCGTCGAGCGACAACATCGCATTGAGCGCGCCGCGTACTTTGAAGGAATGCGTCGGCAGCAAGCAATCGAGTTTCAGCCACACATGCGGACCGAGCGACAACGCAGAGTCGATCGGCGAAGGCGGCACATGCGCCAAAATCCGCGCACGGGCAGCAGCGACATCAGAAACCTGTAAAGGCAGTGCAGATAAATTCTTTACGATGTCCATGATACAAACCCACGCCAGGATGCGATAAATTAGCTATAATCGAAAGTAACGCATTAATCGAACGGTGCAACCGTAAATGATTCCATCTCAGAGATCAGAGGCGCTGATCGATCAATACAGCACGGATATAAAGCTGCGTATGCGGCAGGATACCCACGACCGCTACAGCGTGCCAAAACTCAATTTTCCAGAATGGATACTCAGCCGCCACCCGTGGCGCGGCGACGAGTCGATACTGGATGTCGGCACTGGCACCGGGATATTTGCCGACGCAGTCAGCCTGCTCATCCCCAGCGGACAGTATCACGCCTTCGATCAATCGATTGGCATGTTGGAGTCACATCCAGCGCGTGCGCACGCGGTCGTGGCGGATGCGACCGCGATTCCGTTTCCCGATCACAGCTTTGATGTGGTGCTGGCGAATTATGTGCTGCATCATATCGCGGATATCGACAAAGCCGTGTACGAAATGATGCGCGTTTTGAAGCCAAACGGCGTTTTGATCGCGGCGACCAACAGCGTCGGTACGATGCCCGAACTCAATTTTTTGTTTCAACGCGCCATGGTGCTGCTCAGTCAATCGGGCGGCGCGGGGACAATTACCCCCTTACACAACGCATTTTCGCTCGAAAGCGGCACACGCTTGCTCGCTCGTCATTTTTTGACGGTGATCCGACACGATCTCACGTCGGCATTGGTGTTTCCGCACGCTGATCCATTGATCGCCTACATGGATAGCACCCGTTCGCTGCGTGAACCCGTGCTGCCGCGCGGCGTGTATTGGGATGACGTGATGCTCGTCATGCGCGAGCAAGCCAACCGTGTGATCGCTGCGTTGGGTGATCTCACGATCAATAAAGTGAGCGGCGTCCTCATCGCCAGCGACGGCGGCGGCGCGGTGTGGGATTTTATCCGGCGGATGCGGCTGTAAGAAAGGCAATTTTTTGCGACTCAACCTGGTAATCGTATTGATCGGCGTGTGCATGTTGATCGCCGTCGTTCCAACGTCCGCGCAAGACATCAGCACACCCGCCGTCCCGCTCGTCGTGTGCAACCCGTTACAGACGGATGTCAGCGTTGTGCTTGAACAAGTCGGCGGCGCTATCGAGGCGGGCGACGCGACAGCAGCGCTCGATTTACTCTCGTGTGCGCTGCAAATCGACCCGAATAACCCGCTCATCTACAATGATCGCGGCTTCATCTACCAGCAGTTGGGCGACATCGACGCCGCCGGACAAGATTTTGCGCGCGCGCTCGGTCTTAATCCGTACTCGATTTTGCCGCGCCTGAACCTGGCGGGTCTGCAATTTGCCCAGCAAAATTTTGTCGGCGCGTACAATAATTATCTGTTGGCAATTCGTATCGATCCGTCGCGGACGAACGGCGCATTTTTCGGCGCGGGGCGTGCATTATATTCGCTCGAACGCTACGGCGAAGCGATTCCGTATCTGCTGCGCACGTATCATGCCAGCGAGCAAACCACGACCGAGACACTCGACGGACTGGGCTACGCGGGTTACGCGATGCTGCTCGAAGGACGTTACGACGAGGCATGGGACGCCTTCAATATGCTGACATCGGCGGTCGGCGGTCGCGCAGTCTTGAGTCAGTTCTTGCAGGACTTGATCGCCGAAGTCGAATCGCTGACCAACCGACCGATCCCCGATGCGCGCGAGGCATGCGGGCAGCAGTTTATCAACGTTGACCCAAAAAATGCCGCGTTCAGCACGTTCGTCGAACCGGGCAGCGAACTGCTGCTCAATGGCGACGCGGCGGGTGCGATCCCGCTGTATCTATGCGCGCGCACACTCGACCCGTTTGACCCAATCATCCATAGCAATTTGGGCATCGCCTACGACCGTAACGGCGACTCGGAGTCGGCGGTGGTAGCGCATAACCGCGCGATCGATATTGACCCGTATTATGCAGGCGGGTGGATCAATCGCGGCGGTCTGCGCGTGCGCGTCGCTCAATATGACGATGCATTCAATGACCTCAATCGTGGACTGCTGCTTACGCCAGAGGATGCTAACGGATATTACTGGCGCGGCATCGCCTATCTCGATACCGAACGCCCCGTGCTCGCCGCCACCGATCTGCGCGTGCTGGAAGCGCTGCAACTGCTTCAGTTCAACGCGATTTTGGATGAACCAACCGCCGTGCTGCTCGCCAGCGCCGAAGCCGAAATCGACCTGACGGCGTACACGACGACCGTGACGCCGCCCAACAGCACCTACAGCGTGCGCGTGCCCGATGACTGGATCAGCCAGATCGATGATGCCGCGCCGGATCAACTCGTGATCACGCCGCCCGACGATGCATACACCATCACGATCCGCCTGGGCGACTCCGCGACGCTGACCGGACGCGCGGGATTATCCGATGATTTGATGGCACTCACGCTGGCGGGTGCGGATCAAGGTGAGTTTTATGGTAATTTCGCGCGCATCGTGCTCGGCGCTAACGGCGGTTGGCGCGTTACATCGGTCGATACAGCTCAACAACCGATTTATCACAGCGTCTTTGATATCGAGGGCGATTTATACCCGGTGTTTCAAGTCTCCAGCAGCACGACTCAAGCCGCGCACGAAGCCGGATTGACCGCGCTCTACACGATCATGGAGACATGGACGTTGACGACTCCATAATGCGTAGGCGTGTCCCTACACACGCGGCGCGGGTTGTGGCACACTAATGCGAAGGGTGGGCGAGTTAAACGATTTGCCCCTACACGGTAAGCATCCCCACGCCTAAAGGCGGGGGCTTTTAGCCCTAATGCTTACCAGACTCAGCCCGCAAGGGCTACGTTAGCGGTAAATACACAGGCACTTCGGAATGCCTCACTAGTTCCGAACGCTGCGGTGAACGATTAAACAGAATGCTTGGGAGCAAACAGTGTCGTTCACACTAAACTACTGCATAACGTTGTCGAGCTGAACTTTACCCCGCGCAAGCGGAGCAGGTTTGACCGTTTTCCATAGGTAACTTAAAAAACGGTCTCCCTGCGGGGATACACCACTCAGACGGTTACACCTATAAGAAAGGACAAGGCGCTATCCCTCCCCATGCCTAAAAGCAGGGGTATCTCGCGCCGATTTGATGAAGCTGGTCACATTCACGTATTTAGGGCGCTCGCGCATCGGGGAAATCGTCGGGGAAACCGTGTACACGATGGCGTGGGCGGATTCGATGACGCAGTTGATCCGGCGCGGCATGATGCCGAGCCGTACTTATGAACACTACGCACTCAGCGATATCACCATCGATACACCGCTCCGCCCCGGCAAAATGTTCGGCATCGGGCTGAACTACGCCGACCATGCCAAAGAAACAGGCAAAGAAGCACCGTCCGAACCGCTCGTCTTTCCAAAGATGATCAACAGCGTGATCGGCATGAACCAGCCCATCACATGGCACACCGACGTGACCAATAAAGTCGATTACGAAGGCGAACTCGCGGTCATCATCGGCGCGCGCGCCAAAAATATCAGCGAAGACGACGCGCTCAAATTCGTGTTCGGCTACACCATCGCCAATGATGTGAGCGCCCGCGATTTACAGGAAGGTCAGTGGACGCGCGCCAAAGGCTTGGATACATTTTGCCCGTTGGGACCCGTCATCGTCACCAAAGACGAGATCGCAGACCCACATATCCTGTCGATCAAAACCACCGTCAACGGTGAAACACGCCAGGATAGCAGCACCAGCGAATTGATTTTCAAAGTGCCGGCGCTCATTTCGTATCTGAGCAAGCATTTCACACTCGAACCCGGCGACGTGATTTTGACTGGAACGCCCGCCGGTGTTGGCATAGCGCGCAACCCGCCCGCACTGCTTGGTCACGCCGATGTCGTCGAAATCACGATTCAGAACATTGGCACGTTGGTCAACCCGTGCAACGTCATTTCGGTTTAACGCAGGGGCGACCCGGTCACCTGCACCACTATTGCTAAAGGAGTTCAGTGCGTGCCCATCCTGAAAGAAGGCGAAATCAACCTGATCACGCACAGCGCCGAACAAACGTACAGGCTTGGCGTGCGTTTTGGAACCCTGCTGCGCGCGGGCGATGTGATCTGCCTATCGGGAGATATGGGCGCGGGAAAAACCGTGTTTTCGGCAGGAATCGGCGTCGGTTGGGGCGCGGTCGAAGCGTTAACCAGCCCGACATTCAATCTCGTTCATGAACACCGCCGCGAACGCGACGATCAAAAGTTGTTTCATATCGACTGTTATCGGCTCAAAAATGCCGACGAGGTTGAAACAATCGGGTTCGACGACATTTTGAACGCGCGCGGCGTGGTCATTCTGGAATGGCCGGAACTGATTTTAGCGGCACTGCCCAAACAGCATCTGTGGATCGAACTGCGCGTTACCGAACCCACGCGCCGTATTATGAGCTTCATCACACACGGTGAGCATTATCGCGTCCTGCTCAACGACTATATTGGACAAACATCGCAGACATCGTAAGCTGAAAAAGATGAGGTTAAGGGTGAAAGGCATAAACCGAACCGCGCAGCCAGGCAGCTCGATTTATCGTTTATTCGCCTGCCTGCGGTTTCAAAGTGCCTTTACTCGATACATCAACCAACAGGTTTGTCAATGAGTCATCTGGTCTTGCACGTTACCTTTTCACCGTTTACAAGTACCTTGCTATCATGCTTTTAGCCATCGATACTGCCACCGCTTATATGAGCCTGGCGCTGCACGACGATCAGCGCGTAATTGCAGAATCAACCTGGGTATCGCCTAATAATCACACCGTCGAACTCGCGCCAGCGGTGCACGCCATGCTCGTACGGGCGGGCATCGCTATCGATGCGCTGACCGCGCTCGCCGTCGCTATTGGTCCCGGCTCGTACAGCGCACTTCGTATTGGCGTCTCGTTCGCCAAAGCGGTGGCGGCGGCGCGCGAACTGCCGTTGATCGGCATGACCACGCTCGATATTCTCAGCGCGTCGCAGCATCGTTATCCGGGTGAATTAATCCCGACCGCACAAGCCGGGCGCGGGCGTGTGATCGCGGCGCGTTACACCTGGAATGCCGTGATCAACCGCTGGACGCGCGCCGAATTGATGCAAAACTGGGAATGGGCAGCGCTGATCGCAGCGATCGAGCAGCGGGCGACGCCGACATGGGTGACAGGCGAAATCGACGCCGACGCCGAACATGCGATCGCAGCAGCGAACGCGCCGATTACGTTGGTCGATACCGGTTCACGGCTGCGGCGTGCGGGTTATTTGGCGAGCGAAGCATTGGTGCAGTTGCGCGCCAGCGCTGACGCGCGATCGCAGTTTCTTCCGGCGGCGCTCGTGCCGATTTATATCAAATCGATTTGAAAACCCTTATGAGCCTGACTTTACGTTACATGAGCGTACCCGATATTCAACAGGTCGTCAGCATCGACCGTGTCGCGTTCGATCCGCCCTGGTCAGCGCGCTCGTATGCTTACGAGATCACCGAATCGACCTACAGTCACATGATGGTGCTGGAGTCGATCCCTGACGCCGAACGCCCGACCAACCCCTGGAAGCGGCTGATGCAAAATTTGAGCGGCGGCGTGCCCATCGACCCGCAGATTGTCGCCTACGGCGGCTTGTGGAAGGTTGTCGATGAAGCGCATATCAGTACGGTCGCCACCCACCCCGATTTTCGCGGGCGCGGTTGGGGCGAAATCGCGCTGCTCGGCATGGTTCGAAAATCGCTGTCTCTGGGCGCGGCGTATGTCGTGCTCGAAGTCCGCATCAGCAATACGACCGCGCAAAATCTCTACCTTAAACATGGCTTCGTCACACACGGCATCAAAAAGCGCTATTACCACAACAATGGCGAAGACGCCTACGATATGCGGCTCGATTTACTGGCGGATGATGCGCGCGAAAACGTCGAACAAAAGTTCAGCGACGCGGTTCAACGCCATAGGTTTGCAGATCATTACACGACAGCGACCAATCCGGCGGTCAGCACGGTTGAGTAATTTGCGTACAATAGATGTATGAAGAAGCATTTAGAACGGGTGATTGCGCGTCATTGCCAGCGGTGGGTTGAAATCTACGGCTGATAAGGCGTGCACAACGCCCGCATTAACATTTAGTTTTAGGAGTCCGCCGTAATGACCCAGAGATTAATTGGTTTGAGCCTGATCGTCGCGTTGATTGTCGGCAGCGTCTTCGCCTTGAATACATTTTTTCGCCCCGCCGATACCAGCACTGCGGTGGTCGCGCAAGGTGAGCCGACCGCAACGGTAGATCACAGTGCTATGCAAATGGACATGACCGCCGAACCCGACGCGACAATCGACCCGAACACCCAGATGAATCATGGCAGCGCCGAAGTCGATGCGACGCTCACGGCGAGCGCGGTCGAAGCAGCGAATCAAAGCATGGCAGGCATGGATATGGGCGGCGATATGGTCTCCGATATGATCGGCATGACCTACATGAGCGACGAAGACATGGCGTTGATGAACTCGCACATGCAGCCCGTCAGCCGCGAAAATCTGGTGATGTCATCAGAAACGCAGGGCGCGCAGCCGCTCGATTATACGCTTGATGGCGACATCAAAGTTTTTGAACTGACTGCGCGTCCTCATTTATGGAATATCCTGCCCGATGTGCAAACCGTGATCTGGGCGTACAACGGACAACTGCCAGGTCCGCTTATCCGCGTCACAGAAGGCGACCGCGTGCGCGTGGTTTTACGCAACGAACTGCCCGAACCGACGACGATCCATTTTCACGGGCAAACCCTGCCGATTCAGCAGGACGGCGTGCCGGGTATTTCGCAGCCATTGATTCAACCTGGCGAAACCCATACCTATGAATTCACGGCGAGTCCTTCGGGGACATTCTGGTATCACTCGCATTATCACGAAGATTTTCAGGTCATGTTGGGATTATACGCACCCTTCATCGTCGATCCGTTGGTGCAGACTGAACCCGTGCCGGATGTGGATGCGATTTTGATGCTCGGCGAACGGCGCATCATGGGCGGAGAAACCTTCGCCGCGATGCCGATGATGGGCATGGAGCCGAATTATTTCACCATCAACGGCAAAGCGTTCCCATCCACGCCGCCGATTTATGTCACGCAGGGTCAGCGTGTGCGCCTGCGCTTGATCGGCACCGGGCAGTTCATTCACCCGATGCATATTCATGGCTATCGTTTTCAAGTCGTCGCCATCGATGGCTCACCCGTACCCCAAGCCGCGCGTCAATGGATGGATACGATTCAGGTTGCGCCTGGTCAGCGCTTCGATATTGAACTGGTGGCAGATCAGGTTGGCGCGTGGATGATTCAATGTCATATCCCGCACCATACGACCAACAATTTCAGGATTGGGATGGGCGGCTTGGTCGATTTTCTGGTTGTCAACCCGGCGCCGGAGGGCGCGCTCATTGAACCGACGGCAGCGCTTGAAGCGCCGCAAGGCGGCTTTGTCGAGCCGCCTGTTTCCGGCGGATTCACCGAGCCGATGCCGACCGTCGAAGCACCACAAGGCGGATTCACCGAGCCAACCGCGACGCCCGGATCATAATCATAGTAGCTGCTGATAAATCAACGTTGAGGGGGCGGCGTAAATGCCGCCCACATCGTCAAGCCAATTTCAGTGAATCACGAAACCTTGTTTTTGCCCTCACCCTAAATCCTTCTCCCGCAGGGTGAGGGACTTCAAAAGCGCGTTTTTCTCCCCCTCAGCCATAAGGGTAGAGGGGTCGGGGGATGAGGGCTGAAAATGAGGGGCTTGCATAAGGTGACTCACTCATACGTATACAACCAAAAATTACTCGCTTCGCAGCGTGGTGACACTGTGGTGCCGCGCCCCACCAGCGATAATCCATACGTACCAGCGCGTGCGCTGACTTCGACATCATTCATCACCCGCTGCTGATTCACATAGACATCGACCAGATTGTCTTGAATGACGGCGATCAAACGCTGCGGCGTCGTCGTATCGACGCGCATATTCACCGCGTTGACGACTGGCGTCACCGACGAGACAGCCCGATCAATCACCGCGATGCCGCCATTGTTGAGCACGGCTATTTCGAGCAGCGCGATCGCGTTGCGGTTGCTGTCACGTTCGACACGCGCGCCCAGACTGCATATTTCCAACGTTTGATCATCCATTGGATTTGCCGTGAAGCTGATGTCGGCGCCCATGACCAGATTTTGTGAGGGCGAATTTGAGGCTAAGCCCAAAAATAAGTCGCCGCGCCCGCTCAGAAACATAAACGGCAGTTCGAGTCGCAGAACGCCGCCCAACGGAATTTCTTCCAGCGTTTGTAATTCGCGGATAATTTCAATGCCTGTGCCAGCCGCGCTCGTCAACGTAATCGTGTCTTCGAAGCTGACCGCGCCCGTCTCCAGCGCAGCACGAATCACGTCGGCATCCTGTACAGGGAAAATACGCGCTGTGATCGGGTTTGGCGCGGCGGTCGGTGGAATCGGCGTGGGCTGTGCGGGCGGCGCGGCTTGCTGTTGACTCGCGGCGGCGGTCGCCGCAACATTCTGTTCGTAGAATGGATCAGGACAACCGCCCGTGTATGCGGGTCCGGGTGTCGTCGGGCAGCCATCGAGATCGTTGGAAATGCCATCGCCATCCTGGTCTGGCTCCGGCGTACCAGGATGCGCCATCACATGGGTAGGATTGACGAACAACGCAGGGGCGATACTCATAATGCAAAATAGTGCAATAAGGCACAGCGCTGCCGTGGGCATAACCACACGCAAAGTCATTTTTGGCATGTTCATCTTACGCCTTCTCTTAACTGATGTCATACATGACATCATACTCATGAGAACGCAGATGACAACCACGAAGTTGCAAATGTTGTGAAAATATGCGTAGCGGCACTTGTGGGCTAATTGCGATTGAGTCGTGGATCGAGCGCGTCGCGCATCCCGTCGCCTAACAGGTTGAACCCTAATACCGTCAGCATGATCGCAAAACCGGGAAAGAACACCAGATGCGGCGCGGTGAAAACGCGATTGCGCCCTTCGCTCAAAATCGCGCCCCATTCCGGGTCGGGCGGCTGCGCCCCTAAACCAAGAAACGAAAGCGCGGCGGCATCCAGCACTGCCGTGCCAATGCCCAATGTCCCCTGTACGATGAGCGGTGTCAGCGCGTTCGGCAGCACGTGTACGAACAATATTCGTATATCCGGCGCGCCGAGCGTGCGCACAGCCGTGATATATTCGAGTTCTTTGATCTGTAAGACGCTGGCACGCGCCAACCGTGCGTATGCCGGAATCGAGACGATGCTGATCGCCAGCAGCGCGTTTTGCAAGCCGGGACCCAACACCGTCACAATCGCAATCGCTAACAAGAGCGATGGAAACGCCAGTAAAACATCCATGAAGCGCATGATCACATTATCGATTGCACCCCCTGCGTATCCCGCGATCATACCGAGCAGCGAGCCAGAAATGATCGATACGATCACGCTCACGAACCCGACCACCAGCGAAATCTGCGACCCGTACAATACGCGGCTGAACATATCGCGCGCGTTCAAATCCAAGCCCATGAAGTGCTGAGGTTGATCCGTCGCGCAGCCGAGCGCGTAGATGCACGGTGGACGAGCGGGCAAACGCCCTAAACCGCGATGCGCTTCGTCGTTGAACAACTGCGTTCTTGGGTTGTAGGGTGCGATGAGCGGAGCGAAAACCGCGATCAGGATCAGCGCCGTGATGATGCTCATGCCGATGATGGCGGAGCGGTTGCGAAACAAGTTCCGCACGGCTTCGAGCCATAAGCTGCTGCCCGCCTGCCGTTCAACGGGAAAAGCGACCTGGGTAGAAAGTTTGGGGATAAGCTGCGTGCCGCGCGTATCACGACGGGTCATAATAAAACCTCAACTGACCCGAATGCGTGGGTCGAGATAGCCATATAAAACATCGACGATCAGGTTGATCACGACGAACGCGACCGCGATGAACAGCGTGAAACCCTGCACCAACGGATAATCGCGCGACGTGATGCCATCGACCAGCGTAGTTCCGACGCCCGTCAAGCCGAAGATGGTTTCGGTCAGCACCGCCCCACTCACCAGCAAGCCAAAGTTCAAGCCGATGATCGTCACGACGGGCAGCAGCGCGTTACGTACCGCGTGCCTGACGACGACGACAAATTCTCGTAAGCCTTTGGATCGCGCGGTGCGAACATAATCCTGACCGAGCGTTTCCAGCACCGCCGAGCGCGTCATGCGCGCGATGATCGACATCGGAATCGTGCCGACGGCGACGGCGGGTAAGATCATATATTTGAGCGAATTCAGCAGCAAATCGCCGTTGAGCGTCAAAACAGCATTTAAGATTTTTAGATTTCCAAAAAAGATCAACAGCGGCGACGCCTGTTCCGGTTCACTCAACAGCCCCCACACCATATAAAACGGCGTGTAGCGATACCCAGCGGGCAGTTCACCGCTCGGCGGCAGTTGAAAAATCGTGCCGCGCAAGCCCACGCTAAAGATATACGCCAGCATCAAGCCAAGCCAGAACACGGGCATACTCACACCAATATTGGCGACCAACATCGTGCCGACATCGATGAGCGAATTGCGCCGATATGCCGAAATAATCCCCAATGGGATGCCGATCAGGGTGGCGAATGTGAGCGCGAGCAACCCCAGTTCAATCGTGACGGGCAAACGTTCTGCGATCAACCGCGTGATCGGCAGCGAATAGAGGATCGAATCGCCGAGATCACCCGATACGAACTGCGTTACATACGTCACGAACTGCTGAGGAAGCGGCAGATCGATGCCGTAACGCATGTTGAACTGCTGGCACAATTCCGGCGTCGCCCGTTCAGCATAAATCGCAGTACACGGGTCACCCGGAATAACGCGCGCGACGATAAATGTTACCGCCAAAATACCAAGTAAAACCGGGATCGAACTGACCAAGCGGCGTAAAATAAAAGCACCCATGCGATCAACCTGATAGTGTCCAAAAAATAAATCTGCCCCCTCACACGGGCAACCCACTGGGTCGCACCTATATGGGTTAGGGGGCAAGATCATCCAAGAGGTAAAACCGAGCGCATCCAGAAAAATCATCGGTATAGACACAGGGGCGACCTGATAGGTCGCCCACATAATCATCCCGTTTCAAGTGCTGAACGCGGTTACTGCACCTGCGAAATGCTTGTTATGCTGCGGGTGGGTTCAAAAATGCCTTGAACAGATAGGTCCAGTACGTGAAACCACCGTCACGACCAATATGGAGCGGGTGCGCCGCATCCCATTGGACAGCATACGTCGCCACAACGTCGTTGGCGTCGAATTCTGAACCATCATGGAACATGGCTTCGCGCAGGTTGAACGTCCACGTCAAACCATCTTCGCTGACGACGTAATCGATCGCCAGTGACGGCACGACTGCCGTACCGCCGACTTCGTACGCCAAAATCGGCTCGGTGATTTGTTCGCACACGCGCAGCGCTTCGCCGTCGGTTTCGTCGGCGCAATACAGACCAGAGGGTTCGCCGTTCTGCAGGAAGACGATGTCGTCGTCGCTGGGGTCAACCAAGACCGACAGCGATTCGTTGCCCAACGGGCTGACATGCGCGCCTTCGATATTGGCTTCATACGCGACACCCGAACCGCCGTGCGCGATTGGGAGCATCGGCGCGAAATCGCGGAGCAGTTCGTTCGCCTGGCGATACAGTTCCAAACGTGTTTCTGGCTCAGCGGTACGTCCAGCTTCGTTGAGCAAGTCGATGATCGCGCTGTTGCGTTCACCAAATTGCAGCGACGACCCTTGACCGAAGTGCACATCGAGGAAGTTCGTCGCATCTGGGTAGTCTGCGCCCCAACCGAGCAAATAGAATTGCAGTTCGCCGCGATCCGACGCATCCAGGAACGCGCCCGATTCCATCACTTCGATGGTCACGTTGATGCCGACTTCTGCCAACTGCGACTGGATATCCTGCGCGACGATGCCCGGCTGCGGCAGGTAGCCGCGCACGACGTCACGATAGTTCAACGTAATTTCGACCGGCAGTTCGACGCCGGCTTCTGCCAGCAATGCACGCGCGCGTTCCGGGTCATACGCCAACGGTTCAACCGACGCGGTGAAGCCGAAAATCGCGGGCGGCATGAACTGCGTCGCCACGGTCGAACCCGGCGGGTAATAGTTATCGACAATGCGTTGTTTGTCGATGGCATACGATACTGCCTGACGCACGAGTTCATTATCGAACGGCGCGAACAGATTGTTCATGCCCAGATAGAAAATATTCAAGCCTTCACGTTCGAACAATTGCAGATTCGAGTCGGCGGCAATGACTTCAAAATCGCCCGCGCCCGGATTGTCAATCGCATCGACCGTGCCTGCCTGTAGTTCGACCAGGCGCGATGCCGCTTCGCTCGTCCAACGGAAAATCGCGGTGGCTTCGCCTGCGGCATCACCCCAATAACCATCGAAACGCGACAACACGATTTCGCTGCCCAGATTCCAGTTATCGAGTGAGTAAGGACCTGTGCCGACCGGGTTACGGAACAGCGCTTCGCCGCCGCCGCCCGTCGCCACGAGGTGTTCGATCGGCTGAATGCCAACCGACGAGAACGCGACCTTTTGCGGGAACGCGCCGTCCGGTTCGCACAAGACGAACTCGACCGTACGCGCATCAACTGCCGTAATCGACAGGATGCTGCCACCGTATTCACAGCTTTCGGCGGCGTAGGTCATCAAACCATCTTCCGTCGTCGTCAAATTCGGCGTTTCAGGAAACGCCATCTCCTGCGCCATTGTCGCGGGGATAGCGAGACCGAGTGCCAGCACGACCATCAGCATGATCGGCAGGAAACGAAAATTTTTCATCACCAGCGGCTCCTTAAAGAGAATGTCAACTTTACATTAGCCGTGTGTTACGGCTATACGACGGAAGTATAATGTGTCGTCTGCTCAAGTCGCAACTTTTCCCTGTTTACACAGCACACCTTCCCAAATCGTAACTGCTCAGCCCTCACCCTAAATCCTGCTCCCACAAGGGGAGAAGTACTTTCTACCGCGTTTCTCCCCTTCTCCCACAAACGGGAGAAGAAGTCGGGGGATGAGGGGTATCTGAGTAGTTACATTTGTGCTTAAAAAAACAGAGCGCTCATGCTTCGTGTGCGTTTCAAATCTCGAAAAGCACAGAGTCGATAAACCCGCTCAAGTCATCGATCAACCAATCGGGTTGCGCGGCGGAAAGTTCGTCGCGCCCCCCGAACCCCGTACACACGGCAGCGACACGCATTCCACACGCCCGCGCACACTGAATGTCCGCAAGCGTGTCGCCAATGATGATCGTATCATCCGCCGTAAATTCATGTCGAAAATGCTGGCTGGCGCGGCGCATCGCGATCAAGGGCAAATCATCGCGGTGCAGCGCGTCATCTCCATACGCCCCAATGCCAAAGTCATGTGGATCGAAGCCCGCAGCCACCAATTTGAACGGCGCGCTGCTGGATACATTACCCGTCACCAAACCGAGCCGTATGTCACTGCGACTCCGCAGCCCCGCGATTACCTCCAGCGCCGACGGACATGGCTGGACATCATAGGCTTGCACGGCTGTCTCCATGCTCGCGCCCATCGCCCGTGTGAAGACTGGCATGATATGCATAATATCGTCGTGCGAAAAACCGTCGTCCGCCAACAGTTCGGTCAGCGTCAGCCAATCGGTTTTACCGCCGAATACATGTTTTTCCACCCGCGTTTTCAAGCGTTCACGCAGGGTAATATCCGCTTCAAACAGCGAGACGAGCGCGTCTTGCATCGCCGCTCGCCCCGCGCCGCGCGTCCAAACCAACGTCCCGTCAATGTCAAACAGAAGCAGTCTCATGATTGTAGGTGATAGCCAAAAGTTAAAAGGATACCCTATGCAGATTGCCCTCATCCTAAATCCTTCTCCCTAAGGGAGAAGGACTTCCCTACCGCGCTGGTTTTTCACCCCTCGCCCTGAGGGAGAGAGGCAGGGGGTGAGGGCTGAAAACGAGCGGCTTGCGTAAAGTGAGTTAAAAGGATACCGACAGAAAATACAGCTTTCCTTTTAACTTTTAACCTTTAACCCGTTTTTCTACCACCCTTGCGTACCCGTGCCGCCCTTGAAAGGACCCACAATGTCGCGTGTGATCCAGCCGCCATAAAAGTCGCCCGCTTGCGGAATGACCTTTTCGTCGTCTACATAGGCTTCATCGACGCGCGATATGTAAAACGCCAGATGATCCGTGATCGCCTCGTAGTCCTTGTTGGGGCGGGCGTAGCTCCATGCGGCATCGTCGCTGGTTTGACCCGCGACTGTGATCGTCCAGTAACTCGCGCCACCTTTGAACTCGCAAAACGAGCGCGCCTTGGTCGCCGCAAAATACTCCATTTTGATGTCGTCCTGTGGGATGTAATAGCTTGGCGGATGACTGGTTTCCAAGACGCGGATCGCGCGCGTTGTGTCGGCGATGACGACGCCGTTGAAGATCACACGGATGCGTTTCGTCGTCGCTTCAACGCGCGGCGGACGCGGATAATCCCAGACGGATTCTTGTCCTTCGGCTGGTTTTTGCGGCTGCTTATTCATAGACATGTGCCTGTCCAGTCTCAATCGATAATCGAATTTGTGTTGACAGCGGTTGATCGCTACGATAATTCAATCAGATTGGAAGCGCGTGAGCGCATCGCCGTCCTTGTCAGCCAGAAAAAGTGATGAACCAACACATTTTCATCTTTGAACTCTACAACCATGTACACTTCCCCATGTTTTTGCGCTGCTGGCTGAACGAATGGCGCTCGAACGATATGCGCGGTCACATGACACTGCTTGTCACGCGCGCATTCATGCGAACACAACCTGATCTTGTTCGGCTTGCCGAGACCATGCCGCGCGCCAACATCACGTTTATGATGCCGACACAGGCAGAGCGCGACCATCTTAAGCGCTTAACCGCCCAATCGTCGCCCGACGACATCCGCTTCTCCGATTTGCTGCGTACATCATACGATTTTGATCCCCGAAATCGACATAAAACCGTGCTTGATTTGTTCAACCGTTATGCGGCGCAAATCGGTGCGGATATCAATCTACACACCTATATCGATGATGAACTGCCTTTGATCGTGTCGGGCGCGCCGCTGCCGCCTTTCACTGCCGCGCTTCACTTAATGCCCGTTTTTCACCACGCGGCGCGATTCGGAACCGGTACTGCCGCCTATGATTTATCGGCGGCGTTGCAGCAAAAATTTGCGGTCGCGCGCGTACTTCGAAATCCCAACCTCAAACGACTGTTGTATATCGATCCGTATGTCGTTGACGCACTGCGCGGTTTTGAACACGGTGAAAAAGCGGTCTTTCTACCCGAACCCGTCATCATGGAAACGCCGTCGCCTGGCGCGGTCACGGCGCTTCGCCATCAACTCGGCATCGAGCCACCCCGCAAAGTCCTGCTCGTGTTCGGCAGCGTGAACAAGCGAAAAGGCATAGACACGCTCGTCGAGGCGCTGCTGCGATTGCCGTCGCGGGCTGCTCAAGCGGTCTGTCTGGTCGTCGCAGGCAAAATCGACCCGGACTATCGGGCGATCATCGACACGCTTGTGCAGACGCTCACCACGCATACGCCTGTACAAATCATCCGTCATGATCACTATATCGCGGACGCCGATATCCCCGCGTTCTTTCATATGGCAGATGTGTGCTGTGCCTTGTATCGACGCCACTGGGGACCGAGCAACTTTGTGCTGCTGGCAGCGGCGGCAGCACGTCCGATTCTCAGCACGAGTCAAGGCTTGATGGGCTATCTGGTGCGTGAACATGGGTTGGGCATCACCGCCGATGTCGAAAACATCGATCAGGTTGTCACAGCGCTAGAACGGCTTTTGGATGCGCCGGAGTCGGTATTATCGCCCGCCGACCAGCGTGCCGCCTTCGTCGCACAGCATGACCCCACCGCGTTCGCGCGTGCGTTTTTCGCGGCGTTGAGTGATTGACTCACGCAGTCACGTTCACCAATCAACGCGGCAGTCAGCGCCCGTGTACTGTGAACTTTGCTCGGTATATTGCATGACTTCGATGCTCACGCCGCTCGGATCGGTGATCCATGCCTGCCATGCGTGATCCGTGCCGAGCTTTTTATCCGTAATCATCCAGCCTTTGGCGCGCACGCTGGCAATCACTGCGTCGATGTCGTCGATTTCCAGACACAAATGACGGATTAGCGGATTTTGCTGGCTCGCGGGCTGCGAATCGATAAAGACTTCAATGAACGTGGTCTCACCCACCGCCAGATAAAACCCGAACAGTTGATCGTCTTTATAAAAGTTGAAGGCTTTTTTTAAGCCGAGGACTTCACAGTAGAAATATTCACTTTGCGCCAAATCATTCGAGATCACATTGATATGTGCCAGCCGCTTGATCATGTTTGACATCCAATGCTTGGGTTCATTACGTCGGATCAGGGTTGAATGCCACTGATTATAGCGAGCCTGACGTTAAGAAGTCACGCCCATCACATGATACATGGACTTTCTTTCGTGCCTTCGCCTTGCGCCATGATGAATCCCCATTCGCATGAATAAAACTCATATTATTATATGTCATCTATACGTTTTTTATGAAAAGTGGGCGATCCCAACGGGGATCGCCCACTTTAGCCCATCATTTATTGCTCGATTGACCAGCAATTACACTGCGGCGCTGCTCATACTCGTGATTTCCATTTCTTCTTTGTCGTCGTGTGCATGTTCATGGTCGTGGTGATACCCAATCATCTTGCCATGATTTTCGTCCCACAACCGCAAACGCAGCGATTTAAGGCTGGTCGCCCATGTCAGCACCACCACCTCTTGGAAGATTTCGTTTTCGGTGTGGCATTCTTCTAATTTGTAGTTGGGAATGCGCGGGCTGAGGTGATGAATGTGATGAAAACCGATATTGCCAGAGAACCACTGAAAAATTTTCGGCAGTTTGTAATACGAACTGCCTTGCATGGCGGCGTCGGCAAAATCCCAGTTTTCGTGCCGTTCCCAATACGTGTTTTCGAACTGATGCTGCACGTAGAACAGCCACACGCCAATCGACGATGTGATCGCGATGATCGGAATTTGAACCTTGAGGTAATTATCCAGCCCAATCGCCCAACCGATCACGACCATGTTCAGAAAGACGACGAGGCTCGTCCAATGCACGCTGTTTTTATCACGCGCCTTATCCGACGTGTTCACGTTCGGCAGCCGATTGATGAACACGAATTCCAGCGTCGGACCGACGAAGAACGTCATGAGCGGGTTACGATAGACGCGGTAGCCGATTTTACCGAGCAGCCCCATCTTCTGATATTCCTCATACGTCAGCGTCCACACATCGCCAATGCCGCGATGATCGAGGTCGCCCGATGTGGAATGGTGGATGGCGTGCGCGTGACGCCACGCGAAATACGGCGTGTACGTGATGAAGCCCATCAGCGTCCCGACAAAATCGTTCGCCTTGCGCGATTTGAAGAACGACCCATGACCGCAGTCATGGAAGATGATGAAACAGCGCACAACGAAACCTGCCGCGAGGACAACGAACACCAGCGTCAGCAAATATGATACTTCCAGCGCGCGATACGCCAGATACGAGAAAATGAAATACGGAGCGATGCTGTTGAGCATCTGCCATAAACTGCGCCGTAAGTCGGCGTGCTGGTACGGCTTGACGGCTTTCTGCCACGTTGGCGCTTTAGCGTCGGGCGTAGGAACTGGATTGACCAATGCTTCGGTACTCACGCTGAAGATATTCTCCAAATACAGGGTGGACGGTTGTTAATTACACATTGTGAAACACCGTACATTCTATTACGATGCGCGCGAGTTTTCGGTTGCGGTCAGTCCACTTTCCTGGTCGCGGTTTTTCCCTGCACTATATCGGGCGCGGGCGGCGGCGGTACATTGATCGTAATCGCCTGCTTGATCAAATCCCGCAGCGCATTTTCGGGCAGCGCACCCGGCTGATTGAAGATCATGGTTTTGTTCTTGACGATCATCATGTTTGGGATGCTGGTGATCTGGAATGCCTGCGCCAAACCCTGATTTTCATCGATGTTGACCTTGGCGATCTTGATTTGTCCGGCGAATTCCGCCGCCAATTTCTCCAGCGCGGGCGCAATTTGACGACACGGACCGCACCACGCCGCCCAGAAATCCACCATGACAGGCAAATCGCTGTTCAGCACTTCCATTTCGAACGTAGCGTCGGTCACGTGCACCGGTTTGTCATACTTGATGGGCGTCGTCACGGGCTTCAAATCATCGGCGACGACGGGCACACTCGATACATCTGCGGGCGCGCTCGATACAGGCGACTGCGCAGCACTATAGGCTTTTTGCACGGTTTCGATGGCGAACGGCAGATCGCTCCCCCACGGACGCGCGCGCCGCGCAATTTCTTCGCCGCAGTACAAGCCAATGAGCAAAGGTTTTTCGCCGATGCCGAAGCGTGCCGCCGCGACTGGGTTCTTCGACGGGTCGAGTCGCGCAAACGTGATATGACGATTGGCGGCTTCATCCGCCGCTTTTTCAAAGGCGACGCGGAAATCACCACGCAAGCCATCGCCATTGGTGAATAGAACTAAAATCGGGTCGGTGGTATTCAATACGCTGTCGAGCGTCGCATCGGTCAGTACAATCGGTTCGCGCATCAGTTTCTCTCGATTAATAGATGATGAGTGGTTGAAATTAATGATGTAGACGCGTTCGCGCCGCCGCGCCTTACGCGCTTTGTTCTACATTATGATGTTAAGTCGGTCAGCGCCAATCGTACCAATTGAAAACGTCGGCATAATCTTGCGATATCGAGCATGTCAGCGAGCCATCAATCGTTTGTCGTTTGGGTATGAAAACAAAACGACCTCTTATCACCCAATACCTGTGCCAATTATGCGGTCAGTTGGTCAGGGTGACGAGTGCAAATGCCGCCTAAACGGATGAAACGGAGCCAAAGGCGTGAAAACAAATCATCATCGGGGGAAAAGGGCAGCGATTTAATGGTTTCGAGCAGGTAACGCCGAGCGCGAAAGTGGTGGCGTGGGGAAGGCGCTGTGCTTCAGCGGTGCCACGCGCTTACGCTGTACCTTGCTGGTGTTATACGACAATCGACAGCAAGCCGTTTGGATGCTGGTCACCGATTTGGCACCCGCTGAGGTCAGTCCAACCTGGTACGCCCTCCGTTGGTGGATTGAGACCGGCTTCAAGGCGCTCAAAACTGCTGGCTTTCATTGGGAGCGTACCCGCATGGTCGACCCCGCCCGCGCTGAACGCCTCTGGTTGGTGATGGCGCTGTCCTGCCTCCGTCTCGCCATCCTCTCCCCCACACCCGAAGATGCCCCTGTCTTTCCTCCTCTCCCTGCCCGACTCAGTCTCTTCCGTCGCGCCTTCCTTATCCCAACTTGCCGCTCTTCTCTTATAGCGCCCGCTTTTCACTCATCCCCTCCCGCCTCAATCCTTTCCCCCTCCTCCTTCCCTCGAAATTTTGCAGTGTTGATTACCTACCCCTGTCAGGAGAGGGGCAGGGGGTGAGGGCTGAAAACGAGAGGCTTGCGTAAGGTGAGTCATTAATCCAACCGGGAGATCTATTCATAAGATTAAAGACAGTTGTACCGGAGGTTAAAATGACACAATTTGCCATCTCTGAAGGGTCTGGGCGTGCTGCTGATCCGACCATGACAGCGCTGCTGCCATTTGTAAATCAGCCCCGGTGTCAGATGCAAATCCCGCTCGATTTTGGCGATGCTCCGTGTGCCTTCCGCCATCATCGCCAGCACATCCCGCTTGAACTCATGCGTGAATTTTTTGTAGCGTCCCATTGTTCTCTCCTTACACTCCGTCTGACGGATATTTTCTGCGTCTATAGACGTGAACGCCAAACTTTCAATCCTGATCATCGATACCCAAAGTGCGTTTCACTGGATCGAAATTCAAGGCTATGTCGGCGAAATTCGTGACGAAGCCGATGGCGCATGTGCGCATATCAACAAGCTTTCCGAAATGTATACGGGAACGCGGTCTATCGGCATATGGTCCGAGCGGCATCGACCGTCAGGTGTATATCGTCGAAGTCACGAAAATTAACGGCATTCAGGCAAGCATCACCCTTCCAGCAGCTTTGGCATCAGTTCATCCATCATCGCGGCGGCATCATCGATAGACTGATAATCATCGGCGTAGCTGATCACATTCAACTGGGGGTCAAAACTCCAAAACCCTGCACCGTCATACAAGAAGCGAATGTAGGTATAGGCGATGCCCAGCGTGATCCGTGCCAGGCTGCCACCCATATACGGAAACACCACAATACACCCGCGCTGGTGACAATACAGCCGTAAACCGAGCTGCTCCATCGGGTACAGCAGTTCGATATCGCCGCCATCGGCTGGCTGGGCGATCAAGGTCGAATCAAAGCGCAGCAAAACACGTGCCAATGAAATCGGCGCGAGTTTGCGTACAGGGTTGTAGGCTTCGAGCATTGCCGGGTCGCTGCCGTGTGTGTACAGCCATTCGACCATGAGCGGGGTCAAATATCCGGTCTTGGGGACATATAAGTGGATGGTGTAGTTCATCATGTGAGCATTTAGCGATGAGCGGTTGGCTTTTAGCTGCGCTAACTGCTCATCGCTAATCGCCTTTCATCCCCTTGCTGCGATTTAAGAATATCGATCAGGATCGGTAAATTGTCATATTCCCACAACGGCTCGCTGTACCATGCCGCGCCTGTTTGATCGAGCAGTGCCAACTGGCGCGACCCGACACGGTAGCCGCTGTAATCTGCCCATGACAAATCGCGCCCACTTTCGTGTAAACCGCGCTCGCTCAGGCGTAAGGTATCGCTGAAACGGATGATGTCGCCTGTCACCAGCAGCCTGGCGATTTTCGGACGCAGTTCGCGGTAGACGCCTTGTTGCAAGCGCGCGCCTAAATCTGCCGCGCGCCGATACAAGTTGGTGATGACGAACTGCTCACCGCGAATCGTCGTCACGGTGATGCGCGTAATCGAACGGCTTACCAATCCACTGAAGTAACTCACCCGTTCGGCGCGCAGTCGCAGCGATTCGATTTCGTTGTACATCAAATCGACGAAGGTCGAGCCTTCGCGGTAGGTAAAACCGAGTTCGTACAGGATGATCTCGCGGTTCCAACGATGCAGCGCGAACCAGCCGACAATGCCTGTGATAAGCGCCATAACTGCCATCGCCAGCAGCGGACTCCAATCGGCGGGAATCCGCCCGATTGTAAAGCTGACCAACAGCCCGCCGCCGCCAATGAAAATGCCCGCGATGATCAAGGGTCGCAAACGGTCGCTTGGATGATTGCCGATGACATCACCCAGAAGTTCGTGCGGGAGCAGCGCCGCATTTGACTCTGGCGGCTGATGTTGGTTGGTCAACAGATTAGTTCCCGCCGACCGCGCTGATTTGCAAATTATCGAAATGAACGCGCACGCCGAGTCGATTGGAAGCGCCCGCGACCAAACCGACCTGTCCCTGTGCATACGCGTCGTCCTCGACTTGCGCGATTAACACATCGTTGACATAAAACGCCAGTGTCGTCCCTGCACACACCGCGCGCAAGCGATTTTCACTCGCGCCAATCGCAATCGCGTCGTTCGCACGCCAATCTGCCAACGCTTGCAGATCGCGCCCACGCGACCGGAAAATCGCGCCCGCGCCCGTGCCTTGTATCAGGAAGAGATAGCCGTCACCTTCCAGATTTAAGCGTGGGTCAATGGTCAATTCGTCGCTGGCTTCGGGTGTGTTCTCGCTGGTCGCCTCAACGGTGGCTTCGCTGGTTGGTTCGGCGTCAGCGGCTTCGCTGGTCGCTTCTGGCGTACTTTCGCTGGTCGCTTCTGGCTCAGCTTCGCTGGTTGAATCGGGCATCACTTCGGATGTCGCCTCGACGATAGCGCGTAACGTCGCATCTGGCTCGACGGGCTGCCCAATGCTGCCGCGCACACGACACATGACGCCAAACGCGCTCTCATTGCGTTCGGTGATCTGCTCAACATCGACTTCGACAACGGTATCGCTGTAGGTATCGCCCCACTGACCCCACCACAACGTCGCGTCGCCTTCTGGTACGTCGATGCGAAAGACGCCATCGATCACGCGCAGCGTTGCGTCACCATACGCGCCTTGTTCGAACGAGTTCGGCTCGCTGAAATTAAAGTTGGCGAGTTCATCGCCTTTGCTGATGGTAACAGTGCTTTCGCTCGAACACGCCGCCATCAAAAATGCATAACCCGCTATCAATCCAATAAATCCGCGCCCGGTACTCACAACGCATACCCCTTCAAAGAAATTTCGATACATGATTATACGCATTCTTACACCGCGTTGGTTCAGCGAATACCACTCGCGAGCATCCACAGCACCAATCCGCCGCGCGCCGTCCATGTTATGGTGCGAATCCAATTCGACGCGACCAGCGCGCGATGTACGGCGTCATCGAAGCCGCCCATGAGTTGGCTGTGCTGGGGCACATTGATAAACGCCGTTGACAGCCAGATCACGCCGATCAAGCCCATGCCGATCCACGCTAAAAGCGGCGAAAAAGGCACGTTTCCACCTGCGCTCACCACGCCGATCAGCAAGAATCCGGTCAGCAATTCGATCAACATGACCGGACCGACCAACAATGTGATCGCGTTCATGTGCTGGGTCTGATACCCGATGAACGCATCCGCACCGACATAACGAAAGAGCGGATAATGTACGAGTTGAATAGTCCATATCAGCCCTGCCAGAAACACTGTCGCGCCGACATGGGCAAGCAAAATCCACTTGAGTTCTGATGACATAGGTAAGCGTGATCCGTTTCGACATGATGTGACCAACTATACCGAAAATAAAGCACAGTACGACTACAATGTCGAGCGGCACGATTTTGTCGTAATCGCGCCGCCCGGTCTGCCGGAGTCGTGGCTGTATATCACCGTCAGCGATGACGACGACGACGGCAAAGTTCTCGATTATCGGTGGATCACGCCAGAACAGATCATGGGCGTGCATCCAGCGTTCGCACCGACGATTACGCCTGGCAATATGCCAGAATTATTCACTCACCTTACGCAAGCCCCTTCTTTTCAACCTCTCCTCACAACATGTCTTCCCCTCAGACCCTCAAGGCGAGGGGTGAAAAACCGTCGCGGTAGGCGAAGTCCTTCTCCCTGAGGGAGAAGAATTTAGGATGAGGGCCATCTGCGCCCACGTAACTGCTCAGTTACCAAAAAGGGCGAACCATCGGCTCGCCCTTTGCAGCCTGCCTTATCTGGAAAGCGCCGTAAAACCCCTGCCTTCAGGCATGGGATATAAGGCGTCGGTCTTATGTTTTTTCTGCTGAAATAGGGTATGATGAAAGGAGGTTAAGGTACGAGACGTAAAAATCCGACCTCGATCATAATCGTG
>JBBRAA010000031.1:0-38147 GCA_038207205.1 Aggregatilineales bacterium | reverse complement strand
AGCCATCACCACGTGCTTAGGCAATCCCTGCCCAGACCCAAACGCAGCAAAACCGTGTCCGCATAAAGTCGCACAAATTCAACCCGGCATCACCCATCGTTTTTTCGGGTACAACGTGCAGGATGTCGCTATCCGCTATGTACCGGATCAGTTCCTGGTTGCCGAGCCAGAACTCCATCACTTTGCACGCAAATTGTCAGTCAGTACTCCTGGAAAACTTGTTTTTTCGATCATTCTAAACCAACAGCCTCCCACTACCAACCCGATTATGCTGGAAAATATGTGGTTCAGTACCGACTCGGTAGAAGAATTTCAAGGGGTAGCGGACGACAATTTCGATATAGAGACAGAGAAACTACTCCGCGTCTATCCGCCGGGTACGGACGACGTCGGCAGTACGGACGACGTCGGCAGACCGACGATTTCTTTGTGTCTCGATTAGGTCGTTTAATGGACGCTTCATCTACACAAGCGGTAAAACGACACCTTTTCGGTTCGCCTTAATAGCTGTACGGGCGGGTCTTGACCCGCCACCGCCGTTACCCACAATCAAAGCTGTTTTCTACACTTGTGCTGTCTACACTGCATAACGAATTACATACCCCGTCGTTCATCGCACACGGGAACGGAGTCGAAACTGCCGTTGCCGTCGTCGGAATTACAGTCGGTACCTGTGGAATAAATGGGGCTGTTGTGCGCGTCGGCGTCACCGTCGCGCTCGCTGTACTTGTCGCAGTTTCAGTTGTGGTCGGCGTCACACTCGATTCAGGTGTAGCCGTCGCTGTCTCAGTCGGCACGGGCGAAAAAGTTGCTGTTGGCGTCGGCGTACTGGTCGGTGTTGAGGTGGGGGTCGGCGTTGCTCCAACCCCGAATGCGGAAAAAATTTGCGGGCTAAACCCGATAATCGCCACGATGAGTACCAAAGTGACCACCAGCGCCGCGATGCTGGTCGACCGCTCGCGTCTTTCGCGTCGCGATCCGGGATTTTCACGACTTACGCTGGGGGGTGCAGCTCCATCAAGGGGCGCCACATATGGCGTCATATTCGGTGAACCGGGCAGCCGATCCGGTTGAGCAGGCGTTGTCGAGCCTTCAACTTTGGTTTTCCACTTATTCAGCCCATCGATCAAGGTCTGAATCGATATATCGAAGTAATTATCGTCCAACAGTTCCAGCGAATTGCGCGTCGCCAATTTCTCTAAATCTTGCGGCAGTTGTTCTTGTGATGGATGCTGCGCCCCGTCCACGCGGACTGGCACAACCCGCACCCCTTCGCGACTGAGGGCAGTAGCAACTTCTTTGCGAACATGATCGCCCGCATTGTACAACCGCAAGTTGCCGTGCTTATCGACAATATCGAGCCATTTCGCACCGATTACGACGATGAAAATATCCGTCGATTTCAGCCGGTTGTCGATAAACTCGACAAAATCTTCACCCGCAGGAATTTTATAGTCGATGAAAACACTGTCCGCTCCAAAAGCATTCTCAAGGCGTTCAGCGATCAGACGTGATATATGCTGCGTATCCGCACGACGATAACAGATGAAAATGTCCATCACGCCCGCCTTAAATGGATAAATGAGGCTCAGATTCTATTCGAGTATAGCGCTAATAGCGGGTATCGCAATGCGTTCAGAGGCTAAAAATCAAAACGCCTCGCAAATGCGAGGCGTTTCGGGCTTGGAGACCAAACCAATTAGAGCGTGTTGACGATGTTCGAGAAGATGTTACCGATCGCCGGGCCGAGCAGCGCCAAGATGACGATGACGACGACAGCGACGAGGACGAGGATCAACGCATATTCGACGAGACCTTGACCTTCTTCACGGGGCATATAAATCATGATGACTTCTCCACAAATGAACACGCTTTACAAAGGGTAGATATCAATCTACCACCATCACAATAACATAGATTTATGCCGACACAACATCTAAAGCGTAAAGGTTTTGTGAAAAATTCTTCATTATTGGTAGTTAATCGCTTTGCGAACGCTTTTCTTGCGGAATATTTCGCAAATGGGTCGCCAACGCCGTCAACATGTCCGATAAAGTTGGCGCTATCGTTTGCCACTGTGCGATCAGATGTTGATCGTTCAGGTTCGTGGCGAAGATGCCTAACAGCGTATGCGGCGACGCTTGACGCAGCAAAAACGCATACTCCTGCGCCGCATGATAACGCACGGTCTCTACAATCGTTTTGGCGCTGACAGCGCGCTTATCGACCGTCAGTATCACCGTCGTTAAATCGAGCAGCTCACGCGCCGCCGCCGCCTCGATTTGATCGACCAGTACCAGTGTTTCGCGCCGCCACGCATCTAGTTTGGGGTAATGCGCTGCGATTTGTGCATCGGCGGACGGAATTTTCTCGCCGCGTACTGTCATACGAACCGCCGTGACAAACGCGCGCAGCACGCGACCGATGTTCATTTATTTGCGCCCCCGCTTGATCGGGTGTCCAATTTCGCGGCTGGCACGTTGACTCAGTTTGCGCCGTGTGAACTCGAAGCCCGCTAACGCGACAATGCCGATTTGCACGACCAATGCAACGCCGATCCACATCGATGTATTGCTGCGCGGCGCAACCGCCGATGACGCTGCGATTGGGGCACTCGTGATCGGCGTACTGACCGCTGCAATCGCCAGCGCGCCCGGCGTATTCGTCGGCGTGCTTTCCAATATTGGCGATACCGTAGGCATGACAGGCAGTTCGCTCACCCGCATCGTCGCCAACATCGATTCAGAGATATCACCCGCGCCGCCCACCGTCGCCACCGCCGGAACATTCGCCGTCGGGATCATCGCTGTCACGGTTGCCGCCACAAACGGCGTGATCGTCGCTGGCAATCCCGTTGCAGTCGGGATTGGTGTCTCGGTTGGACCGCCGGGCGTCGGTGTATACGTCCCTGATTGCGACGGCACCAGGAAAATTTCACCCGGCAGCAGCACGCGCGGGTCACTCATACTGTTCAGGTTCATCATGCCGGGAATATCATCCCACGTGTAGCCGTAGATCAAGGCGATGTCGCCCAACGTATCCCCTGTTGCGATCAAATGCTGAATATTGCCCGCCGCGTCGATGCCAATCGCATAAATCCGCTGCGGTTCGGCGCGCTGACTGCTTGATCCGCCGCCGCTGCTGGCTGCTGCTGCCGCTGGATAGCTGCCACCCGGATTGCCAAACACCAGCACGTACCCCCGCCCCCATCCACTGCCGGCGATGCCGATGCCGACCTCACTGTAGTTCGGGCTGGTCAACCCCGCATAATGGATTGCCGAATTGATCCAGAAACTCCATGCCACGCCCGCGTTTGCGTTCGTGCCGCCGTAGATATTCTCGCTCACCATCGCCGACGAATAACCAGCGTTCATCGCGCGCGAACGCGGATTTGAACCATCAGGACGCGCGTGCGCAATCGTCCCCGCATCGACCATCCACTGCGCCTGTGATTGCGCCGCGGCGCTCAACGCACCATTGAGTGCATAACCCGCGCGCCCGACTGACGACCGCAGCGCATTGATGCGACCGATCAAGTCGGAGACTTCATCCTGCGCCGCAACCGACGGCACACACAGCGCCATCACCAGCGCGTACACCACCCACAGACCAAAACGACGATTCTTCAATCGATTGTTAGCACTCATCTTTTTTCACAAGCACTCGCATTATACCAAACCCGCGCTTATAGGGTGGGGCAGGTCTTGAGCCGTCTGTCACCTGTGCCTGATAATCCGTAGGAATGTAACCTCAGACACACCCCTTTTTATCGCCACAATCGCTAACCATCCTCAATCGTAGGGCAATCGCCTAGTTCACATTAGGCGTAAGAGGGTAAAGGGCATGAGAAATCATGCCTTTTTTGATTCGCTGTTCTGCGGCGCGCGGCGCGCATTATAATGTGAGCGTTCAACGCGACGAGGGGGATGAGCGATGACGGACAATCAATCAGAATGGGTGAGTTTACGCCAGGCGGCGGATTTGCTGGGTGTGCACCCAGCGACGGTACGCAACTGGGCTGATGAAGGCGTGATCAAGTCACGCCGGACAGCGGGCGGGCATCGACGGTTTCGCAAGAGCGACCTGCTGCAATATGCCGAAAAACAGGGCGCACTGGAACCGATTGAAGTGCAGGTGATCATTCAGAATGCGCTCGGTCAAACGCGGATGCAGGTCGGTGGCGGCACGTTGGCGGATCAAGCGTGGTATTCGTCGATGCGCGAAAGCACCCGCGAGACATTGCGCTCGAAAGGGCGATCCGTATTAGAAGCTCTGCGCGAGTATTTGGGACAGGGTGCGCCGGACGAACGGCTGACCAACGCCATCCGGCTTGGACAGGAATACGCGGCGCTGTTGGACGAGGACGGGCTGACGCTGCCGCAAGCGGTGCGCGGCTTTTTGTATTTCAGCGATTTTGTCAGCAATGCAGTGCTGACGTGGTCAGAGATCACGCCGCCGCACAGCGCCAACGAATGGGCGACGCTGCTGCGACAGGTCAATACCTTTATCAACGCGATGCTGCTGTCGATCATCGAATTTTATGAAGTGGACTAACCGATGAGCCCTGCGCCCGAATGGGTCGCGTTAAGCGTGGTCGATCAATTGGGTGGTGTGCGTTTTCGCGCGCTGCTCGATTATTTTGGCGGCGATATCGATGCGATTTTGCGCGCCGATGTGGCAACGCTCAAGCGTGTACACGGCATTGGGGCGGTGCTGGCAGAATCGATTCAGCGCATCGATCTTGCCAAAACGCGCGCTGATCTCGCGGCATGGTACACACAAGATGTCAGCGTCTTAACATGGAATGATGCCGCGTATCCATCACGGCTCAAACTGATCCACGACGCACCACCGACATTGTTCATGGTCGGCACGATGCGCCTTATCGATCTCGATCAACGACGGCACGCGGCAATTGTTGGCACACGTCAGCCGACGCCGCAGTCATCCGAGATGGCGCAAACGCTGGCGTTTCAATTAGCGGCGGCGGGCTGGGTGATCGTGAGCGGGCTGGCGTTGGGAATCGACGCGGCGGCGCATATCGGCACACTGGCGACGCCGGATGGGGTGACGATGGCGGTGTTGGGCGGCGGGGTGCTCAATATTTATCCGCCTGCCAACCGCAGGCTGGCGCAGGCGGTACGCAATCGCGGCGCGCTGATTTCGGAGAACGCACCGACAGCAAGCCCGAAGCCGCCGTATCTGGTCGCACGCAACCGCTTATTAAGCGGCATGTCCGATGCGGTGATCGTCATAGAAACCAGCCTATCCGGTGGGGCGATGCACGCGGGGCGGCGTGCGTTGGAACAGGGGCGGCAGTTATACGTGATGGAGAACGGCGCGAGTGGCAATTTGGCGCTGTTGGATGAAGGGGCACAGTCGCTCGACGCGCTTTTCAGCTAAGCATTAATCCGCCCACGTCAGCATCAGCTTCAAGTTCAAAAAGTCCGCGAAACGCTGCGCGGCGTCATTGACTAGTATTTGCTCTTCATCGGTGAACGAGGTAAATCGTTTGAGGGTGATGACGACGACTGAGCGCCCTTTGAGGTCTCGCCGCCACAAGCCGACCACGCGCCCCGCGATCACGATCGTCGAGGTGAACATCTCACCGAATCGCATCCAATAATCAGCGTAAGCCGGGTCGAGCGATGCACGCCGATCCCGATACGCGAGTAAATATTCATCGTAAACAGGCAGCAAATACGCCCGACGCGGTGGTGAGTCTGGAACGACTTGCGCGGGATTCCACCAGTAAGTTTTCTCGTCGCTGTCGGTGTGTTCAAGCTGAGACTTGTTCATTTCGATGCCCAAGGTACAGTCGGCAATCGTCAAGCCTGACCAGCCCGCATAATCATGAACGGTGGCAGGACCATGACTGGTGAAATAGCGCAGGGTCAAGGTCGCCAATGCTTCATCGCGGCTGATCGGTGTACCCTGTGGCGCGCGTGTTTCGAGCAGTGCATAAGTGAAGTGTTTGCCGTGCCGCGCACCGCTGCACACAACGGCGTCGAGTTCGGCGCGCATGACGATGTAACTGAGGCGCATTCCATCGGCGCTGATGCCGTTTAGCTTGAGCGCCGCGCCTAGTGCTTCGCGGGTGAGCTGAACGCCACCTTGTAACGCGGCTTCGATCACTGCATTGGCGCGCGCAAATAATGCATCGTCAAGTTCGAGCTTACGGTACATCGTCCCGTTGATTGCATCGACACGTGGGGCGGTTAGTGCCAGCATCCATCGAATATCGGTGGCGGCGACAAAATGCCATGTCGGGCGCAAAAGATGGGTGCGGATAATCGAGCCGTCGGTCATCGCGGCTTCGATGGCGTCGTCGGTCAAACCGTGCGAACGCAGTGCCAGCGACCATTTGGTCACGTCGTATTCCTGTGCCTGTACTGCGCCGAGATGAGCGACGATGTCGGCAGGCGCATGATAAAGCGGTTGTTCAAGTTGATGGCTGTAAAGGCGATGGATAGCAATCGTCGGCATGGCGAACTGCTCCTTGACGCATGATGCAGACGGGGTGCACGTAAAAAGAGACCGCCGCTTGTAGAGACAAGCGACGGTCAATTCAAAGCGGTCTTCATAGGGGAGTGAACCTGAAGGAACACTCACCGAAGGTGCGGGGACCTTAAAGGAGGTTCACCCCCATAAGACTGCGACTACCCACAAATCACCTCCTCTTTGGTTATGTAGACGATAAAAAGAAGTGTAGCACGCTTTTCTGATGGGTCAATAGGGTTCAGATGAGAATCGGTTTATACCGGTCGTCGTTGGCTCGGATAATAGCGATGCCACCTCTCGGTCGGCGTGATGTGCCCTGTGTACACCGCGACGAGGATGCGACCGGGTACATGCCAATAAATACGGTCAATCATGTTACAATCCCCTGCAATTAGCTTGAACTGAAGCGGTTCGAATGTGTGAACAGTTCACGCTGATGTCGTCGCATTTTTCGTGTAGTAAACCTGTGTAACGTATATTTTGACTCATCCATGATTGATTCTTCTAAACAGCAGCGTGTGCTTGTGAGCGTTTTTATGCTGGCGCTGTTCGCTCGCATCGCCTACGCGCTTGTCATCTATACGCCCGATTTTCTATCGTATGAAAGCGGCGATTACATCCTGTATCGCATCGGTGCGGAACATATCGCGCAGTACGGTGATTTTAGCAACAGCCTGTTTTTGGTGCGCCCGCCCTTGTTTTCGTTATGGATCGGGCTATTGGGGGCTCAAAGCGCGTTGGTATTGATCGCCAACATTGTGTTCGGTGCGTTGATCGCGCCGTTGGGCATGATCTTCGCGCGCCACTTGGTGACAGATCGACGCGTGATTATGGGTGTCGGCGTGCTGCTCGCGCTCGACCCGACAGGCGTGCAGTTTACGGCATTTTTGGGCCCCGAACCGCTGGCGAATCTGCTGCTGCTCATCGGCATCATCGCCTTATTGCGCGCGATGACAACAAACAGCGTGTCATGGAGCGCGGTGGCGGGACTGGCGTTGATGGCATCGGCATATACGCGCCCATCGACGTATCTGTTCTGGATACCGCTCATGATCTGGTGGGTTATCAGCCGCCGCCAATGGCGAGCCATATTGGTTTTCGCCGTGTTGAGCGTGATCGGCGTCGCGGCATGGACGGCGCACAATGCGCGCGTGTTTAATACGCCAAGTTTTTCGACGGTCGCGCCGTATACGATGGTGTATTACCACGCCGCATCGGTCGAACGAATCGCGACTGAACAACCGATTGAAGACGTATATGTATCGATCAATCGGCGTGTCGTTGAATATGCCGGATTGCAAATCGATGTCATCGACGAAGGCACACGGCACGGCTTTCTCGCCGCGACGCCCGATGTACAAGCAGCACTTAACCGCGTCGCAATCGAGATTTTCACGGCGAATCCCTTGATTACGCTGGCAACATTTCCGATCGGTTTCGCGCGTATGTACGGGTTGTTTCCTGATAGGGTGACGCCGATCAGCGCCGCACTGATCGTTTTCAACGCGCTGTTCACGCTCATGGCGGTGATCGGCGCGGGACTGGCGCTTCAGCAGCGCGCATGGCGTTTGTTCTGGGCGACAGTTTTACCCATCGCCTATTACACCGCCGGGACATTGATCGTCAAAAGCGCGGGCATGGATACGCGAGAACGATCCATGCTCGAACCGATGTTGGCGCTTTTGTGCGTGCTGACAGTCGTCACGTTGGTTGACCGTTTTAGGCGTTCATCCCTAACACGCGAATGATCTGCTCGGTGTGGTTAACATCGTGCAGGGCAGCGTTGAGCCAGATTTCCAAGACTGATGTCATGCCAGACGTTGGGTGAACACCCGTTCTGTTCCAGTCATCGGGGCTGAGCGCGCTGACACGGGCGATGTGTTCTTGACGACGCGTATTCCATTCTGCAAATACCGCCACGAAATCCTTATCTTCATATTTGTTTTCGACGGCAAGCTGATCCGGATTGTAGGCTGCGAATGCCGGGTTTTGCTCGTTCAAAACGGCGGTCATGCGCTGCCCAAAAATTTCTTCGTAGTCGTTCAAATGGGCGATGATTTGCAGCACGTTCCAACCATCGACTCCATCGCGGGTGGCGGTCGCACGCGTTTGATTGACTCCATTCAGAATCGCGGCGAGAATCGTCGGCGTTTTTTTCAAATACATAATCGCACGTTCGGGTGTAAAGACGGGCATATGAAAATCCTCTCTTTTTCTGATGCGCTTTTTATCGTCTGATGATAACGTTTAAGTTGATCACAACCAAAACGATGGTAATCGATAAGGGCGACCCACCGGGTCGCACCGACGTTGATGGGGGCAATACGAACACATGGCATTCAACTTAGATCGTTATACCAATAAAGCACAAGACGCGATCCTCAAAGCGCAGACGACCGCAAACGAATATGGTCATACGGCGATTGAGCCGATTCATGTGCTGACCGCGTTAATCGGGCAAAAAGATGGTGTTGTGCCAGAAGTGATCGCCAAGATCGGCGCGCGTCCGGCGCAGGTGCTGACTGAATTGGATACCATGCTGAAAAATCGTCCGCGCAGTTTTGGCAGCAATGCCAAAGCCAATCTGAGCCGTTCATCGGTCGAGGCGTTGACGCGCGCTGAAACCGAAGCTGAGACGATGACGGACGAATATGTCAGCACCGAGCATATGTTGATCGCACTGGCGGATACGCGTACGCGCGAGACGAGCGAATTTCTCGCAAAACATGGGGTAACGCGCGACGCGATTTTGACCGCACTCACATCGATTCGGGGCGGTCAGCGCGTGACCAGTCAAGACCCGGAGGGCACGTTCAAGAGTTTGGAGAAATATGGACGCGACCTGACCGCCGCCGCGCGGCGTGGCAAGCTTGACCCTGTAATCGGGCGCGACGAAGAAGTGCGCCGTGTGATTCAGGTGATCAGCCGCCGCACCAAAAACAACCCGGTCTTGATCGGTGAAGCGGGCGTCGGCAAGACAGCGATTGTCGAAGGGTTGGCGCAGCGCATTGTCAACGGTGATGTGCCGGAAGGCTTGCGCGATAAACAGGTGATCTCGCTCGATATGGGGTCGCTGCTGGCGGGCGCGAAATTTCGCGGTGAATTTGAAGAGCGTCTGAAAGCCGTGCTCAAAGAAGTCGTTGATAGCAACGGGCGCGTGATTTTGTTTTTGGACGAACTGCATACGATCGTCGGTGCGGGCGCGGCAGAAGGTGCGGTCGATGCGAGCAATATGCTCAAGCCGATGCTGGCACGCGGCGAACTGCGCTGTATCGGCGCGACCACGTTGGATGAATATCGCAAGTACATCGAAAAAGACGCGGCGTTGGAGCGGCGTTTTCAACCAGTGTTGGTCGAAGAACCAAGCGTCGAAGATACGATCAGTATTCTGCGCGGCTTGAAAGAACGCTACGAAGTGCATCATGGGGTACGCATTCAGGACAGCGCTGTGATCGCGGCGGCGACGTTGAGCGACCGCTATCTGCCGGATCGACGGCTGCCGGATAAAGCCATCGACCTGATCGACGAATCGGCGGCGCGCTTGAAGATGGAGATCGACAGCAAACCTGCCGTGCTGGAAAACGTCGAACGCCAGATCATGCAGTTGGAGATCGAACGCGAGGCGTTGAGAAAAGAACGTGACCGCGCGTCGCTCGAACGGTTGGATACGCTCGAACATGAACTGGCACAGCTCAATGAAGAACTCGGCGGTATGACTCTGCGGTGGCGGCGTGAAAAAGATGCTATCGAGGCGATCCGCACCATCAAAGCACAAATCGATGACACGCGCATCAAACTTGATCAGGCTGAACGACGCGCGGATTTAGAAGGTGCGGCGCGGCTGCGTTATGGCGAACTGCCCGAATTGGAACGTGCGCTCCAAGCCAGCGAAATCACCGTGCAGGAAATTCAGCGCGAAGGGGCGATGCTGCGCGAAGAAGTGGACGCCGATGGCATCGCCGACGTTGTCTCGCGTTGGACGGGCGTGCCGGTCTCGCGGCTGCTCGAAGGCGAAGTTGAGAAATTACTGCGCATGGAAGATCGGCTGCATGAGCGCGTGATCGGTCAGGAAGATGCGGTGAGCGCGGTCAGCGCTGCGGTTCGTCGCAGCCGCGCGGGGTTGCAAGACCCCAATCGTCCTGTCGGGGTATTCCTGTTTTTGGGTCCGACGGGCGTCGGCAAAACGGAACTGGCGCGATCATTGGCGGACTTTTTGTTCGACGACGACAATGCCATGATCCGCATCGACATGAGCGAGTTCAGCGAACGCCACACGGTCGCTCGCTTGATCGGTGCGCCGCCCGGCTATGTCGGCTATGACGAAGGCGGTCAACTGACCGAAGCGGTGCGCCGCCGCCCGTACTGCGTGGTGCTGCTCGACGAGATCGAAAAGGCGCATGTTGATGTGTTCAATATCTTCTTACAGGTGTTCGATGATGGACGCCTGACGGATGGTCAGGGGCGCACGGTCGATTTTACCAACACGATTATCATTATGACGAGCAACATCGGCAGCCAGCACATCAAGAGCATGGGAGCGGGGGCGGATATCAAGGCGGTGCGCGAGGCGGTGATCGATGAACTGGATAACTATCTGCGACCAGAGTTTTTGAATCGGCTCGATGACATCATCATCTTCCAAAACCTGACGCGCGACGACATCATGCGGATTGTCAGCGTGCAGATGAAGCGGCTGGAAAAACTGTTGGCGGCACGTCGTTTGACGCTGCAACTGACTGCCGATGCCAAGCTGTATCTGGCGGAAAAGGGCTATGACCCGGTGTACGGTGCGCGCCCCCTCAAGCGCGCGATCCAGCGTGAACTGGGTGATGCGCTGGCAGTGCGGCTGCTGGCGGGTGAAATCGTCGATGGCGATGTGATCGTCGCGGATGTCAGCGCCGAAGGCAATGGGTTGACGTTCACGACTGTCGTGCAAGACGAGATGGTTTAGTCGGGATAGCGATGGGCGACGCGGCGGGTCACGCCTACGTATCAATGCTGCCCGCTTCTGGATATTGCGGATCGACTCATTAAGGCGATGTTAAATCGACGGCGGCACGCGATCTCCACACTTTTATCCCAAATCGAGCCAGGTTCGTTTGGGATAAAAACCGACTCCCCTGCCGCATCATTTGCGAGTGGTTTCAGATCAGTTTGAGCGAGTCATGATCATTGTGGATCGATCAAGGAACGATCAAGATAGCCCCCTGCCCTAGTGGTGATCTTGATCGTTTTATCCCAAATTTGGGATATAGCGTTTGGGAATTGATCTGATCGATCTGGATCAATGTGTATCGAATCGTAGGGGTTAAATTCCATTAAACAAATCGCTGACTTTCACCAAAAAACCAGGTAACAAGTTGGTCGTCAGCAGTTTGTCCCCACCGAAAAAATCGCGGTTAGGATAATCTTGGTCGGACACAAAAACCCGGCGTGGCTGGTAGCTGGCTGAATATGGCGGAATCCGTACAACGCATCCTCAAGCGGCGAGCGCTGGATGGGCACTACCCTCAGGCTGTGGCGACGATCATCGACTGGTTAGAAGCCACCGCCCGCGGTTGGAATATCTGCCCGACCCCGTTCATCTGGAGTGGCAAATGCTCCCAGCGGCGGCGGTCAGCACGGCAACGCCGTCTGCATCGGCTGGGTAGTTCTGGCGCTTGCACAAGACACCCGGTGGCGAGGCGCTTAAATAATGGCGCTGCTCATGCCACTTGACCCACTAGAATGAAATCAGTATATGTAGCCTATTGCCACCCATACTGAAGAATGGCTGTTTAGTGTTTGCCGTTCGTGGAAAAATAGGGCTTGAGGAACTGTCCGGTGAAGCTTTCTGGCACACAAGCGACCTGTTCGGGTGTGCCTGTGGCGATCACCTGCCCGCCGCCGTCGCCGCCTTCGGGTCCCATATCGATCAACCAATCAGACACTTTGATGATATCGAGGTTATGTTCGATGACCAGCACCGTATTGCCTTGATCGACCAGGGTTTGCAGCACAGCGATCAAACGCTTGACATCCGCCGCGTGCAGCCCAGTTGAAGGTTCATCCAAAATGTACAACGTCTGACCGGTGGCACGGCGCGAAAGTTCCTTGCTCAATTTAATGCGCTGTGCTTCACCGCCACTCAATGTGTTCGCAGGCTGTCCGATGCGGATATAACTCAAGCCGACTTCATTGAGCGTTTTCAGTTTCGTATTGATCGATGGGATGTTGGTGAAGAACGCTAAGCCTTCGCTGATGGTCATATTGAGGACTTCTGCGATGCTCTTGCCCTTGTACTTGACTTGCAGCGTTTCGCGGTTGTAACGCGCACCGTGACAGACATCACACGGCACATAGACATCGGGCAAGAATTGCATTTCGATTTGCAGCACGCCTTGACCTTCGCATTTTTCGCAGCGCCCGCCCTTCACATTGAAGCTGTAGCGTCCTGCTGTGTACCCACGCATTTTGCTTTCGGGCAGTTCTGAGAACAACGTACGGATGGCATCGAACATCTTGGTATACGTGCCGGGATTGCTGCGTGGGGTGCGTCCAATCGGGCTTTGATCGATATTGATGACCTTATCGATATTTTCAATGCCTTCAATGATCGCGTGCCGTCCAGCGCGTTCACGGGCGCCGTTGACGACTTGTGCAAGACGTTTGTAAAGGACATCGATCATCAACGACGATTTGCCGCTTCCACTCACCCCTGTGATACACACCAGTTTGCCAAGCGGAAAATCGACATCGACATTGCGTAAATTGTTCTCGCGCGCGCCGCGCACAGTGATCATTTTACCGTTGCCCGCTCGACGATGATCGGGTATTTCGATCCGCAAACGCCCGCTCAAATATGCGCCCGTCAAACTTTCTTCAACCAGCATCACTTCTTCTGGCGTGCCAGCGGCGATGACATATCCGCCGTGTTCGCCAGCGCCAGGACCCAGGTCGATCAGATAATCAGCGGTACGCATGGTCTCTTCGTCGTGTTCGACAACCAACACGGTATTGCCCAGATCGCGCAGATCCATCAGGGTACGAATCAGCTTGGCATTGTCGCGCTGATGCAGTCCAATCGATGGCTCGTCCAGCACATAGAGCACGCCGGTTAAGCGACTGCCGATTTGCGTCGCCAAACGAATGCGCTGTGCTTCACCACCGCTCAAGGTCGTCGCGGATCGTGCCAGAGTCAAGTACCCCAAACCGACGTTGTACAAAAAGTTGACGCGCGATTCGATCTCATTGAGAATTTGCACACCAATTTGTTGATCACGGTCGTTCAAGAGCGCTGGCTGTCCACCGCGTCCGCGCAGCGATTTGACCCACCCATCTAACTGCGAGACCGGAAGTTCACAAATATCCCAGATGCTGCGTTCGATGACTGTGACCGCCAATGCTTCGGGGCGCAGCCGTTTACCGCCGCAAGTCGTACAGGGCACTTGCGCCATGACTTCCTGAATGACATCGCGCATCCCGTCGCTTTCGGTCTCGCGGTAGCGGCGCGACAAATTATTGACGATGCCCTCAAAAGCGGTCATATATTCACGCGACTGCCCTTGATTATTGACGTAACGCATCCGTATCTTGCGCCCGTTGGTACCGAGCATGAACAAATCCTGCTGCTCACGCGTCATATCTTTCCATGGTATATCAAGCGGCGCGCCGAATGTTTCTTCGAGCGCGCGTGACATATTCCACGCCCAGCTATCGTTATCATCAAAATTCCAGCCGTTCGCCTTGATCGCGCCTTGTCGAACGGTTAGTTCGCCATTGGGGACGATCAATTCGCGATCGAACTCCATACGAAAGCCCAAACCCTGACAATCGGGGCACGCGCCGCGCGGCGTGTTGAAGCTAAACGTCGCAGGTTCAATCTCTGGCAAGCTGCCATGACCATTGATGCACGCCAGATGCTCGCTGAACAGCGTATCGATGTTGTCGTTCACATTGTTGAGGATGAGCAATCCATCGCCCATTTTGAGCGCCTGCTCGACGGCATCGGTCAAGCGCGTATCGGCACTTTGCGCGTCCTCGCTCGTTTTATCGGCATATTCGCGGATGACCAGACGGTCAACCACAATTTCGATATCATGTATTCCATAGCGGGTCATCTTGATGTCATCATCGAGATCGCGCACATCACCATCGATGCGGACGCGCTGAAAGCCAGATTTACGCACTTCTTCGAGGACTTTTTCGTGTGTCCCTTTACGACGACGCACGATAGGCGCGAGGATTTGCACGCGCACACCCTGTGCTTCTGGCAATCCGTTTGCCAGCGCCTTAATCTCATCGACGATTTGCTGCGCGCTTTGCGCGACGACTTCTGCGCCGCAAACTGGGCAGTGTGGCACGCCGACGCGCGCATACAAAAGGCGCATATAGTCATAAATTTCTGTCACCGTGCCGACGGTCGAGCGCGGGTTATGGCTGCCGCCTCTTTGATCGATGCTGACAGCCGGACTTAAACCTTCGATCTGATCGACATCCGGTTTTTCCATCAGTCCCAAGAACTGGCGTGCATACGCGCTCAGACTTTCGACATAGCGGCGCTGACCTTCGGCAAAAATCGTGTCGAATGCCAACGATGATTTGCCCGACCCGGACAGACCCGTAATGATGACAAGTTGATTGCGCGGAATTTCCACGTTGATATTCTTGAGATTGTGTTCGCGCGCACCGCGCACGATGATCTTATCAGCAGTCATGCGTTATGTTTGTCCGCACTCAGAGGATGTACAAGTGTTCGATTATACGATCTATTGATGCATCAAAACAGATGGATCGTACTGCTTGATGATGAACACTTGCTGAGGTGTGACGATAGAGGATTGTAAAAATTTGTTTGGGCGGCGCACACGCCGCCCGTTGTGCTTTATTTGGTGCGCTTACGCCATTTTTGAGACTTCGACCAACAAAATTTCGTTGCCTTCGCTGTCGTGGATAAAAGCGTTCGATCCCCACGGATTCAGGGCTGGTTCGGTGGCGAATTCGACACCTTTGGCGCGTAAATCGTCAACCAACGCTTGAAAATCGGTGACATCGAGCGTGACCGCCTGTGATTTGCCAACAACGCCGCGATAATGCTCCCAATTTTCATCGATGGGATACAGCACAACCGACGTGGCAGCCCCTTCTGGCGCGACTTCGAGCCACATCACATCCGAGCCAGGAAACAACGGCGCTTCTTTGCGGATTTCCATACCAAGCATTTCGGTGTAAAACTTTTTCGCACGTTGTTGGTCGCTGACGAAGATTGATACGGTACCTACTTTGACAATCATGGCGTGACAGCTTTCGTCGTAACAGAATACTTGTTCTATTATCCCACCCAAATGAATGGGTTGCAACCTACGCTCATGTTAAATTGCCCTAACATAACGTGGAGATGTGACGTGGCAAGTCTGCGGCATAATAAGCGCTTTAACCATGTGCTTTTATCAATGGAAGGTTTCTTATGTCAGATGCGTCAACGCAGCGTAACCTGATCACGCCCGCGCGCCTCGAAGCGTTCAGCGATGGGGTGATCGCCATCGCCATCACGCTGTTGATCATAGAATTACATGTCCCTGAAGTTGAAGAGGGCGGCAGTTTATGGAACGGACTCGAACAAATTTTGCCGAATATCGCCGCGTTCGTGATCAGCTTCACCACGATTGGCGTAATGTGGATCAATCATCACAATTTGTTTCGTGTGATTCGTCATGTCGATCAAACAGCGTTGGTCTTGAACGCGCTGCTGCTGCTCATGGTCACATTCATCAATTTTCCAACAGCGGTGTTGGGCGAATATTTACTGACCGATCAATTTCAAAACGCGACGATCTTCTATACGGGGACATTTTTGGTGACGGCGATTGCCTTCAACTTGTTATGGCGCTATGCGTCGTACAAAGATCGGCTTTTGGGGTCGTCTCCAGACCGAAACATCACCAATGCAGTTTGGCGCAATTACAACGTCGGCTTGGTCGCTTATGCTGTGACCTTCATTATCGCGTTCATTAGCCCGACGCTCGCGATTTTGATCACGTTTGGGCTGGCAATCTTCTTCGCTCTCCCGATCCAACGCTAATTATATCGCTTTTGGGGCGGCATCAATCCGCCCTCATCAGTTGCGTGGATTGTTTCAAACCTTAAGGGGCGGCGGTGGGCGTCATCGTATTCGTTGGCGTCGCGCTTTGTGCAAGCACCGTCATTGTGCCCGACATATCGGCTTGCGTCGTGCCGACCGTGACATTGCCTAGCCAGCGCGTAACTTCGACATAGGTGCGACCCGGCTTCATCAAAATCGACTGGTTATCGCCGTAGTAGATGCGCAATGCATCGCCGGGTTCTGTGTAACACGGCGATGTAATATTCGGCGCGGGCGTTGGCGTCGGCGTAATATCGGGTGGCACATCGCGGCAGCGGCGTTCCCAGAAACCCGCGTAATACTGACCATCGCGGAACACATACGCGCGTCCATTACCCCACATATTAATCTGCTGCGACGCAGATCGGCTTTCTTCTTCAAACAAGTCTGGGCGTTCTTCGTGAACGGCTTCGACGATCACGATATTATCCGTCCACAATTGTTCATCGGCGGCAGCATCAAAATGTGCGACGCCATCGGTGAAGCGCACGTAACGTTCGGCGGCGGCATCCCACTGCCAGCGCGCGTCGGTTTGACCATACCAATCGATGAATACATCGGTCGCGGGCGTGCCGCCATCGTCGGGAGTTTCGCCAAACGCAAAGCCGCGCGCACGATACCCCGTGTTGACGCCGCGCGCGGTCGCGCGGTCCCACACCAGATTTGTATCGACATACAGCGTATGCTCGAATGCCAGACCATCTTGTGGAAAGCGGCAGAACCCGGCTTCTTCGCAGTTATCGCCTACGGCGGGCGAGACAATTTGCAGCGCCCACGGCGCGTCAAGCAGCAAACTTTGTACGGGGGCGCTCGCGCCACTGTAAGAGAACAATGCTTGATACATCGGCACAAGCTGCAAGTCCATCAAACGACCGCTGCGAACCGGTCCGACATGGTCAGGCGATTGACTGCGGAAGATTGCGGCGAAGCGCGTGACTCCGCCTTCAACTTCGTACTCCCACACAACATCGGCGGCGTTCATTCCGCTTTGTGGACGCACGACCGCAGGATAATTCGATATTTTGACAATCAGATTGCGGCGTTCGCGCGCCTGTTGATTGGGATATGCTAAACCAGTGAGTGGACTGACGCCTTCAGGGTACTCAAAAGGACCATTCGGCGTGGGCGTCGGTGTTGGCGTTAGGGTTGGAGTCGGCGTGCGCGTTGGCGTTAAGGTTGGTGTGAATGTCGGCGTCAGCGTAAACGTCGCCGTCGGCGTCGCGGACGGCGCCAAAGTCCGACTCGGCGTCAGCGTGACGGCAAGCGTGTTGGTGGCGAATGGATCGACCTGGTCTTCGGGTTGCAGATTCGGGCGCAGCGTATTGGTAGCGAATGGGTCTTCTTGTAAGGCAGGTGATGCTTGACCGACTACCGCCGCGCCGATGATCAGGCACAAAGCGGCGAATGTCAGCACGAAAGAACGCGTGAATTGACGCATAAACGTCCCTCAAATCTAGGATTCATGGCATAACCAAATGCGAAAGCACGCGCCTTCACATCGGTACTGAAAGACATAGAACACAGAAAAAAGTATACGACCCGCCGCTATCATTTGCACAGGGGCTATCTCGTCGCGGGACAAGTGTACTATACTTGAAGAATGCACAAACAACCCTCCACCCCACGACTAACCAATGATTCGAGGACACAATGAGCGCGCGGCGTCTGCTGATTTCGTATGCACACCCAGACGATGAAAGTTTCGGTTTGGGCGGCTTGATCGCTCGTTATGTATCGGAAGGCGTCGAAGTGTCGTTGATTTGTGCGACCAATGGCGATGTCGGCACGGTCGCGCCCGAAATGTTGAACGGCTACGACTCGATTTCCGATTTACGGCTCGCTGAACTTGATGCCGCTGCTAAACTGCTCAAACTCACCCATGTCTACAAACTCGGCTTCAAAGACAGCGGCATGGTCGGGTCGCTCACCAGCGAAGACCCAACCTGTTTATGGCAAGCACCCCAAGCAGTTGTTACGCGCCGCGTCGTGGAAATAATGCGCGATTTACAACCGCAGGTTGTGATCACGTTCAATAAATATGGCGGCTATGGACACCCCGATCATATCGCCATTCAACGCGCCACCACAGAAGCGTTCGCATTGGCGAGCGATCCTGCATACATCACGGATGGACTAGCGCCGTATCAGTCTCAAAAATTATATTACTCGAATATCCCGAAGCGCCAGCTACAACTGGCGATGAGCATTATGAGGATGCGCGGCACAAACCCGCGTCAAATGGGCAAGAATAAAGATATCGATTTGCAAGCCATTGTCGAGAATGCAGAACGCGTTCACACCCTGATCGATATTCGACGATATTTCGGGGCATGGGACGCTGCCAGCCAATGCCATAAAAGTCAGTTGGGTGGCGGCGGTCTCAGCTTTCCCATAGCAGTACGCCGTGTTTTGACGCCGTTTCAGGGTTTCACACGGGTTTACCCCGCGCCGGCGGCGAGTCGTGTCGATGAATACGACCTGTTCGCAGGCGTAAATACGCTGGAACGGTCGGTGACGCGCGCGTTATGAGCAGCGAACGCGATACGCGGGCGAAAAGCCATGCCGACCGAAGTGAACGCATCGACCGTTTGCTCGACGCTATCGATTTGGTCAAAGCGGATCGTCGGGAAGAGGCGAGTGCGATCTTGCGCGACCTGATTCGCGAAGACAACAATTTTGAAGAAGCGTGGTTGTGGATGAGCGTCGCCGTCGATTCGCTCGATCAAAGTTCGCTCTCGCTGGAAAATGTTCTGCGCGTCAACCCTGCCAATTATGAAGCGGCGGGCGCGTTATATCGCATCCGCATCCCTGATCTGCAAATGCAGCGCCGACAAGCGCGTCTGCGCTTATGGCGCGATGTCTCGGTGCTGCTGTTTTGGACGATCATCATGTTGATTCTGATGGCTGTCATGCTGACGTACATATCGGTGGCGACACCGCCTGCACCATAAATCACGGGCGTAGAAGCGGTGCATAGCGGCGGGCAATTAGCGCTTGTCCAGCAGGCGACTGAATCCAATAAATGAACGCGCGCATATGCGATTCGGGTTCTTGAAATCCGGCAACGTACAAAAACGCGCGGAATGGATACCGGTTTTCGTAGACTTGATCGAGCATCGGCGCGATGCCATCGATGCTCAAAGCCCGCACACTATTATCCACATAGCTCATCGACACGTAACCGATCGCGCCTTGCGTCCGCGCAACCGCGTCGATCATGGCGTAGCTGGAAGGCGCGATTTGTGCCAGCGGCGTGGTCGGACGGCTGCCCATCAACAAGGCTTCAAATTCCAGGCGCGTCCCAGCATTATTTTCGCGCGTGAATACGACGAGTTCACGTGAGTCGCCGCCGATTTGCTGCCAATTAGCGAAACGTCCGCGAAAGCTATCGCGGAGCTGATCGCTGGTCAAGCGGCGCACCGGGTTGGATGGATGCGTGATGACAGCGATACCATCTTGACCAATCGGCGCTGCCCATAACGGATCCGTCGGCAGATGATTGGTGATGAAATACGCCGTGCGGTCATTTTGCACACGCGCGTAGACCGATTCGAAGTTTCCAGTGACAATCTCGAACGTGACCGCCGGGTTCAGCCGTGCATACGCTGCGGTCAGGCTGTTGATGAGCGGGATCGTCGGCGTCGTCGCATACAGGCGCAGGGGCTCATTCGTGGAGGGCGTAACCGCCGGCACGATGGGCGCGCTGCACCCTACCAATGTAAATGCTGCGATGATCAAAATGCGCCGGATACGCCGCATACGCCTCACATGCCTATATCTTTATGGGGTATGTAAGTAGCGCTCAAGAAATGGCGTAACGACTTCTTCAAGACGATCTTCCAAAATGGCGGCACGCATCGATTGCATAAGCCGTATCAAGAAGCGGATATTATGCACGCTCAGAAGATAATGTCCCAATAATTCTTCTGCTTTGGTGAGATGACGCAGATACGCGCGCGTAAAATGCGTACAGCAGTAGCAGTCACACCCCTCTTCGATAGGGCGTTGATCGCGCGCATGTGCCAGATTTCGCAGGTTCATCGTGCCATCCGGCGTGAACACAGTGCCGTGTCGGGCAATACGGGTCGGCAGCACGCAGTCGAACATATCGATCCCACGCATGACCGCGTTCGCCAGATCGTCGGGCGCGCCAACACCCATTAAGTAACGGGGTTTGTGCGCGGGGAGCATCGGCACGCACGTATCAAGCATCGCCACCATTTCGGCTTTGCTCTCGCCCACCGCCAACCCGCCTATGGCGTAACCTGGAAAATCGAGTTCGGTCAAAAATGCACTCGATTTGGCACGCTGATCTTCAAAGATGCCGCCCTGCTGAATGCCGAACAACGCCTGAACGCTGTCATCGTGATGATGTTCCCGACAACGCGCCGCCCATCGGTTGGTACGTTCAACAGCAGTCTCGACAACCGCGCGATCCTTCGGCGTCGGACATTGGTCGAAACACATGATAATATCTGCGCCGAGATTTTTCTGGATTTGCATCGATTTTTCTGGCGTCAATCGATGCGCGCTGCCATCGATATGACTACGAAAGGTCACGCCTTCATCGTCTATTTTGTTGATCTGAGCTAGACTAAAGACTTGAAAGCCGCCAGAATCGGTCAGGATCGGGTTATCCCATGCCATAAAGCGGTGTAACCCACCCATTTCGCGTACGAGTTCATCACCGGGTCGCAGATACAGGTGATACGTATTCGACAAGACCAGCGACGCGCCTAATTCGTACAAATCGCGCGGCGGCACAGCTTTAACAGTTGCCTGTGTGCCAACCGGCGCGAATACAGGCGTGGGAATATCGCCATGTGGTGTATGCAGAACGCCGACGCGCGCGCGTCCTTGCGTTTTTAGCAGCTCAAAATAGAATGACATGTAAATGTGAACTCGTTATTATCACCACAGCCGTTCATTATATACGCGGAATCTGATGATTAACCTATACGATATATTAGAAGCAGCGAATGGTCAGCTTTTCGGTGAACCCGGACCTCAATTGTTCACCGATTTTTGTTTTGAACCGCGCTATGCCGCCGAAGGACAGCTTTATGCCGCGCTCAAGACCGATCGCACTGGCATGAATGGCATGGCGGGCGATCATCCGACCGCCGTGCAAGAAGCAATCGAACGCGGCGCGGTCGGCGTATTGTGCGCCCGCCCGCCGGAGTTCGACACGCATGGCTGTTCGATCATTCTGGTCAAAGATGTATTAAGCGCGCTGATGCGTTGGTCACGATATGTCCTCAAGCGGCAAAATCCAATCGTGATCGGCGTGGCAGGGTCATCCGGTAAATCTGTGACGACTGAAGCGATCCGCCATGTTCTGGCGACTCAGCACGGTGTGATCAAAATGACGGGCGGTTACGATGGGCGGCTCAATCTTGCCACGACGTTGGCAAAAATGACGCCCGAACACCGCTATATCGTGTTGGAAATGAACGCCACGCAGCCGGGCGAAATGGCAGAAGTATTAGAAGCAACCCAACCGAGCATCGGCATTGTCACACACATCGGCTACGCCCATGCGGAACGCTTCGAGACACTGGAAAAATTGGCGCAAGAAAATGCGCTTTTGGTCGATGGTTTGCCCAAAGACGGGCTGGCAGTGCTGAATTACGATGATGATCGTGTACGCGAAATGGCGACGCACACAAACGCCCGCACGATCACCGTTGCCGTCGAGGGCTTCGGTGCAGATTTGATCGCCTACAACATCGTGCCAGATATTACGCGTACAGGCTTCGATTTACGCATCAATGAGCAGCGTTTTGTTGGGCGCTGGACACCACTTTTAGGCAAACATTATCTATACAGCGTGTTATCCGCGCTGGCAGTTGGCATGACCGCTGATGTGTCGATTAATGATGGACTGCGCGCGTTGACCGAATTGCAGCCACTTCCTGGTCGCATGAATCCGCTCGCTGGAGTCAACGGTTCGTTGATCATCGACGCCAGCTATGATGCCGACCCCCCATCTACGCTATCGGCACTCGATTGGCTGCGTGCCGTCACCGATCATGAGCATCGTGCTGTATTCGTGCTGGGCGATATGGACAATCTTGGCGCGCTCAGCCAGCGCGGACACCGCATTGTCGGGCAGCGTGCGGCAGAGTTCGTCGATCAGTTCATCGCTGAGGGTAAAGAAGCGGCGATTGCCGGACGCGCCGCGCTCGATCAAGGTATGGATGTCAAACATGTCAGCATCACGCACGGCATTCTCGAAACCGTCACGAGTCTAAGAGAAGACCAGGTATTGGGTGCAAACGATGTCGTCCTAATCAAAGGGGGATCCTCAGCGCGTATGGAATTAGTGACACGCGCGCTGCTGGCAAATCCCGATGATGTTGTTCAACTGCCACGCGCGGATAGGCTGACCGATGGCGATCAACTCCTGCGTACCACGCGCCCGACATGGGTCGAAATCGATCTTGATGCGTTGGCGGGCAACGTACGCGCGCTTAAACGGATGATTGGTGATGAAGTTGCACTGTTTGCCGTCGTCAAAGCGGATGCCTATGGTCACGGTGCGGTCGCGACCGCACGCACCGCCTTGAACAATGGTGCGGATCATCTGGCGGTGGCGTCGGTCAACGAGGCGTTAGAACTGCGCGATGCGGGCATTGAAGCGCCGATTTTGGTCATGAGCTATACACCTGTACAGGCAATTCGCGCGGCGGTGCGGCAGAACATCACCATCACTGTCTACGATCTCGAACTCGCAGCAGCATTCGATCGATCGGCACGTGAAGCGGGTGCGCGGCTTAAAGTTCATGTCAAACTCGATACCGGCATGGGGCGGCTCGGCGTTTTAACGAGCGAAGCAGTGGCGTTCTTTCGCAGCTTAATGGGTCTTAGCCAACTTGAAATCGAGGGTGTATACACGCATTTTTCCACCGCCGACGAAGATGCCGATTACATGACCGAACAAATCAAGCGCTTCAAAGGCGTCCTGATGCCGCTTCGCGCTGCCGGATTTGCGTTCAAATATGTTCATGCTGCCAACAGTGCCGCGACACTCGCAGGTAAAGCCGCGCATTTTAATGCGGTGCGGGTCGGGTTGGCGATGTACGGTTTATCCCCTTCTGAACAAATCCCTGTACCTTCACATTTTAAGCCGATCCTGTCATGGAAGAGTGTCGTCGCGCAGGTTAAAACGCTCCCACAAGGGCATCCGATTGGTTATGGCAACACGTACATTACACAGGCTGAAGAACGGGTCGCGGTGATCCCGGTGGGTTTTGCCGACGGCTTTAGACGCGCGCCAGCGAATTGGGGGCATGTGCTGATTCATGGTAAAGCCGCGCCCATTCGCGGACGTATCAGCATGGAAAAAACGGTCGTCGATGTGACAGATATCCCCGATGTGCGTATTGGAGATGAAGTGGTGCTGATCGGACAACAAGGCGGCGGCGTGATCACGGCTGACGAAATCGCCGCACGTTTGGGGACAAGCAATTACGAAGTCGTCACCAGTGTGCTGGCGCGCATCCCCAGGAGGTAATACATGACGGACTCACAGCCGTTCAAGAATTTTTATGGTGTCAACTTAGCCGAACTGCTGGCGGACAAGATCGGGGCGGTGTATCCGACGTTTGCGGCGGACTCGTTCGTGCAATACGTCGCCGCCCGTGTCGCGCCGCTCGAACTCAAGGCGCGCGTGCATGTAATTCGTGACGCGCTGCACGATCATCTGCCCTTGTTTTACCCGGCACAGCTCGACATACTACTCGCCACATTGGGTGACGAACTCGACCCTACGCACGAACATGGCGGCATGTTCAATCAAGGGTACTGGGTGATGCCGATTGCAGCATTCGTGCAGCATTACGGCTTGGATTATTACGACGAGTCGGTGCGTGGGCTGTACGAAATCACCAAACGGTTTTCATCCGAAGAAGCGATTCGACCGTATCTTGTGCGCCATGCAGACCGCCTGCTACCCACACTGCACGCATGGACACGCGACCCCAGTATGCACGTCCGCCGTTTAGTAAGCGAAGGCACACGCACGCGCTTGCCTTGGGCGATGCGTTTACCGATGTTCATCGATGACCCAACGCCCGTGTTTGACCTGCTTGAACTGCTTAAAGATGATCCTGCGCTCTACGTGCGCCGCTCGGTTGCCAACAATTTGAACGACATCGCCAAAGATCATCCGGCACACGTCGTCGAAACATTGGCACGCTGGAACGACGGCGCGAGCGATGGCACGCGCTATATCATTCGCCACGCGCTGCGCCACCAGGTCAAATTGGGTGACCCAGCGGCATTGGCGGTATTGGGCTATAACGCAGACCATGACATTTCTGTAAGTGCGTTTTCGCTCGATAAAACAAGCGCGCGCATCGGCGAAAGCATACTTTTGCGAGCGATACTGACTCTTCAAGGCGACGAGGCACATAATGCAGTGATCGATTATGTGGTTCATTATGTCAAGGCAACGGGCAAAATCAGCCCAAAAGTTTTCAAGTGGACGACAACGCATCTCAATCCGGGCGATACGCTGACGATTGAAAAGAAGCATGTCTTTCGAGACGTATCGATCCGCGCGCATCATGCGGGCATACATCGCATCGAGATTCAGGTCAACGGCAAGGTATTGGCTGGCGCAGAAGTCGCCTTAGAAGCCGTGCAGGGCAGGTTTTAGACCTGCCCCCTTACACAAATAAAGCGATACGCTTAACTCGCTGACACCCGTTCAAATTCTGCGATCATCGCCTCAGCGGACGTATTGAACGAGAAAATCGCGCGCAAATTGCCGTCGGGGTCGATCAAATAGGAATAGGTGGTGTGATCGACGATGTAGCCGCCGTCAATCGCTGTCATTGGCATTCCATCCATGCCCGGCATACTATTTCCGGCAGGCGTGCCCGCGTCTGGGAATAAAATCGACAAGCCATATTCGGCTTCGAGTGGGCGTAAAGTATCCAAATCGCCCAGCATCCCGATAAATGCGGGATCAAAGTTCGCGAGATAGGTCTGTAGTGCTTCTGGCGTATCGCGTTCGGGGTCGATGCTGACCAGCACAAAATTAAACTGATCCGCACGCTCGCCCAACATGCTTTTGACCTGCACGAATTCCGTCATCGTCAGCGGGCAAAAATCTGGGCAGTTGATGTAACCAAAATACAGCAGCGCCCATTTGCCGCGTAAATCGCTCAGGCTGATCGTGTCACCGTTCGCATCGGCAGCCACGAAGTTCGTCAGTGCTTGCGGCGGGTTAATTGGGATGATCTCCGCACCTGACCCCATATCAGGCGTATTCGTCGGGCTCGGCATCTCGGTCGGTGCGGGCGCGGCGCTGCCAAAACTGCTGATCAACACGATGCTGATTACAATTAACCCACTGAGCAAAATCAGCGACAGCACGATCATCGCGATCGGCTGGCGCGGCGTAGTCGTATTATTCACGGCATTATCCTTACATCACACATCATTTGTGAAAATTGTAGCATACTCAACTAATCCATCAAGGACGAGCGTCTATTGACAAAACAACCGCGCGAAATTGGTTCATGTTGCCGCTTTTCGCGTGCGTCAGTTTACGCTAAAGTTTTGAACCTATTTAGCCATCGCTTACCGGAGCATCATCTGATGCGACAATACGTCACGCTTTCGCAAGTAACGCACGATTCACAAAACGGCACTCTGATCTTCGATATGGACGAAAGCAGCGAGAATGCACCGCGTCTGGCGCTCAAGACCGAAGGTGACTATATCGCAATCTCCGCCAGTTATGGACCCATGGAGATCGCACTGCGCCCGCGTTTGGACGAACTCAAATGGACGCTTTCGCACATTCAGGCGATTGATGGGCTGCAAACCTCACGTCAAATCGGGTCGTCACAATCTTATCTGGCGCTTGGATTACGAAAAGATGGGGCGCTCATTGTCCGCCCGACAATTCTGACCGATGCGACTGGTTATTTCACGTTCAATTTTCAACTGGCGTCCGAAATGCGTGCTGCATTCTTCGAATGGCTTGACGTCGCGCCGAAAGCATGACGATTGCGCGGCGTTGACCCTTGTCATCAGAGCGAACCAGCGCATTGAACCCCATTTCGGCTTAAACGGTTGCGCTGCACGCATGATGCCGCTAGAATATTCTCAACTTTAGTGTGCGCGCGGAGAGATCGCCGCGAGGCGACGCCGAAGGGGCAAATCGTCCGATTGTGCTGGTCGCGGCGGTGAAACTCTCAGGTACAAGGACGCGCTCACACCTTTAGCTCTGAACGGTTGACGAACAGAGCGCACAGCCATTTGTTGTGCGCTCTTTTTATTTGTCTGGTGTCAATGGCGGTTTCAACCCGCTCTAGATGAGAGAACAGGAGATTACGGATGGCGACGTTTCAAACCCCCGACGATATGAAATATCAAAAGACCGACGAATGGGTGCGGATTGAAGAGGATACCGCCACGATCGGTATTACCGATTACGCGCAGGACGCGCTCAACGATATTGTGTACCTGGAATTACCCAGTGTGGGAGCGGCGCTGGCAAAAGGCACGACCTTTGGTTCGGTTGAATCGGTTAAGGCGGCGTCTGATTTGATGATGCCCATCGGCGGCACGGTTACGGAAGTCAACAAGACATTGGAATCATCGCCCGAAACGATCAATGCGGATCCGTTCGGCAAGGGGTGGATGCTCAAGATTAAGTTCACCGATGCGAGCGAAGCCGATTCATTGTTGTCTGCCGCGGATTACGCCGAGTTTTGCAACAATCGATAGTCATTGGCGCTTAACCGTTGGCTTTTTAGCCAACTGCTTATTGTTAATCGCTTTATTTGAACGAGGATCAACGGTATGAGCTACATCCCGCACACCGACGCCGAACGGCAGCAAATGTTGTCTGCAATCGGCGTCCCCACCATCGAAGACCTGTTTGAAGCCGTCCCTGCTGCCCATCGTTTCCCAGCGCTCGATTTACCGACTGGTGTCAGCGAAATGGAAATTCTGGCGGAGATGAACGCGCTGGCAGAAGCCAACGACCATGCGAGCGACTTCGCTATTTTTCGCGGCGCGGGTGCGTATCATCACTTCACCCCGTCGGTCGTCAACCATATGATGCTGCGCGGCGAATTTTACACCGCGTATACGCCGTATCAACCCGAAATGAGCCAGGGGACACTGCAAGCGGTCTTTGAATATCAATCGATGATTTGCGCGCTGACGGGCATGGATGCCGCCAACGCCAGCCACTACGACGGCGCGACCAGCCTTGCCGAAGCCGTCACCGTCGCGCTCGATGTTAGTCGCCGCAAGCGCAGCAAAGTCATTTTAAGTCCATATATTCATCCGCAGTATCGCGCGGTTACGCGCACTTATCATCAATGGGGTGATACTCATTTTATTGGTGACGAAGGACCAGCAACCGTCGATGACCTGATCGCGATGCTGGATGACAACACAGCGATGCTGGCGATTGCCTACCCAAATTTTCTCGGTCAAATCGAGGACTTCACCCGACTTGCCGAAGCCGTTCATAACGCGGGCGCGCTTTTGTGCGTGGTCGCCAACCCGATGGCGCTGGCGCTGTTCAAATCGCCCGGCGAACTGGGCGCAGACATCGTTGTCGGTGAAGGACAGCCGTTGGGTATTCCTTTGAGTTACGGCGGTCCGTACGTCGGTTTTTTCGCCATCCGTGAAGAATACGTCCGCAAAATCGCGGGGCGTATCGTCGGTGAAACTGTCGATGAAGAAGGACGCCGCGCCTATGTGATGACGCTGCGCCCGCGTGAACAAGACATCAAGCGCGATAAAGCCAGCAGCAATATCTGCACCAATCAAGGTTTGATGGCGCTGGCGGCGACGGTTTATCTCGCCGTGATGGGCAAGCAAGGACTGCGAAAAGCCGCCGAATTATGCTATCACAACGCGCATTACGCAGCCGATCGAATCGCGGCGCTGCCCGGCTACATGGTAGATCGTTCGCGTCCGTTCTTCAATGAATTCGCAGTCAAATGCTCGCGTCCGGTCAGCGAGATCAATGAAAAGTTGATTCTGCGCGGTATCATCGGCGGGTATGATTTGGGCAAAGATTATCTGTATCACACCGATACAATGCTGGTATGCGTGACCGAAATGAATCGTAAAGCCGAGATCGACGCTTTCGTCGATGTGTTGAAAGAAGCAGGGCAATAATATGTTGAGACAAGCACCCGAACCTCTGATTTACGAGATCGGTGTGGCAGGGCGCACCGGCGCGATGCTGCCCACCCCCGACGTACCGATGAGCGAACTCCCGACGGAATTGATGCGTGCTGATTTAGACCTGCCCGAAGTGAGCGAACTGCAAGTCGTGCGCCACTTTGTCAATCTGAGCCAGCAAAACTATGCGATTGACAAGGGCTTTTATCCACTCGGCTCTTGCACGATGAAATACAACCCAAAAATCAACGAAGATACGGCGCGTTTGCCCGGTTTCGCACATTTGCACCCGCTCACCGACGACGAGGGATCGCAGGGCGCGCTGGCGTTGATGCATCAATTACAAGTGTGGCTTGCGGAGATCAGCGGCTTCAAAGGCGTATCGCTGCAACCCGCCGCTGGCGCGCAAGGCGAATTCGCGGGTATTTTGATGATCCGCAAATATCATCAGATGCGCGGTGACACCAAACGTACCAAAATTCTCGTCCCCAACAGCGCGCACGGCACCAACCCCGCAACCGTGACAATGGCGGGCTTGACCGCCGTCGAACTGCCATCAGATGAAAATGGCAACGTCGATTTAGCAGCAGTGCGTGCGGCGTGCGATGAGACTGTCGCGGGCATGATGATCACCGTGCCAAGTACGCTTGGTCTGTTCGACAATCATATCGTCGAAGCGATTGCCGCCGTGCATGAATGCGGCGGCTTGATGTATATGGACGGCGCGAATATGAACTCGCTGATGGGCATCGTCAAGCCGGGTGAACTCGGTTTTGACGTGATGCACTACAACTTACATAAAACCTTCAGCACGCCGCACGGCGGCGGCGGACCAGGCTGCGGCGCGGTCGGCGTCAACGAGAAACTGGTCGATTTTCTGCCAGGTCCAATTGTCGTCGAGCGCGAGACAGCAGACGACGCTCCATTTTACGCGCTCGAAATGCCGAAAGACTCCATTGGGCGACTCAAGGCGTTCCATGGCAATTTCGGAATGCACGTTCGCGCCTATACCTACATCCGCACGTATGGGGGCGAAGGCTTGCGCGATGTCAGCCGTCATGCCGTGTTGAACGCCAATTACATCCGTGTGCGGCTGGCAGATGTGTATCATGTGCCGTATAACCGCATTTGCGCGCATGAGTTCGTCTTGGAAGGGCATTTTGACGGCGTTGAAAGCGTTCACGCGCTCGACATCAGCAAGCGCTTGATGGATTACGGTTTTCATCCGCCCACGAATTACTTCCCGTTGATCGTACGCGAAGCGCTCTTGATCGAGCCGACCGAGACCGAAGATAAAGCCACGCTCGACAGCTTTATCGATGCCATGCGCGCAATAGCCAAAGAAGCGCACGACTCGCCGGAACTGCTGACAAGTGCGCCGCATGTCACACCTGTGCGCCGCTTGGACGAAGTGCGCGCGGCAAAACAGTTGGTCTTGTGCTGCATCCCAATCCCGGATTGGGACGAAGCGCGCGAAAAAGCTGCCGCCCCATCAGGCGATTAGCCTCATACATTGTTGTAAGGGCGACCCACGGTCGCCCTTTTTGTGTGCCTTTTCTGCGTTATACTCCCTATATGATCGATACGCCTTTTCAGCCCGCGCCCGAACGCATTATCAGCGACCTTGACACGCTCAAGGTTTATTTCGATACGACGCGCTTACGCATCATGAAAGCGGTAGGTGTCCGTCCGTGCAGCGTAACTGAATTAGCGAGCTATCTGAATGTGCCATTTACGCGCCTGTACTATCACATCAATTTGCTTGAAAAACACAATTTAATTCGCATCGTTGAAATTCGCTCGCTGTCGGGCGCGGCGGAAGAAAAATATTACCGTGCGACCGCGCATTTATTCGTCATCGACCGCGCGTTACTCACCGTCGGCACGCCAGAAGGCGACGCAGGCTTAGCGCTGCTGCTTTCGACCGTGCTGGATTTTACCAAAGCCGATATCACGCACAGTGTCAGCCGTGACGCCATCGACACGAGCAAATACCCACCCGACCCGACCGCGATGGTACTGCGGCGCGGCGTGTATAACCTGAGCGATGAAAGCGCGATGCAGTTTCACGAAAAATTGCGCGCCTTTTTGCTCGATGTCGCCGCGCTCGACCAGCCGCCGACGACGCCAGATACGCATTATCATGGATTCACAATCGCGTTTTACCGTACGACAATGGAACTGCCCGATTCATCATTGTCCAACCCGTTACCATCTGACGAGGATTGAATGCCTACTAATCGGCTGGTTATCCCACGCGCCCGCAACCGTCGCACCTTGTTGTCGCGCTTAATTACAGCGTTGTGGCGCTACACGGTTACACTGTGGAAGGAATTTAAGTTTTCGATCATCGGCTTTTTGGTCGTGACGATTGGCGGCGGCTACTTGTATAGTGAAATCCACCGTCAGACGCGCGGTGTCGCGATTCCAATGATCGATGCGCCGTACATGATGGTTCAGTTGATGACGCTGCAAGGCGTCGCAGAGGAACGGGTGCCGCCCGAATTCGGACTGGTGATTTTCTGGTACATCATGCCCGTGATTTTTCTTGTATTGATCGGGCGCGGCGCGGCGGATTTTGTCCGCCTATTTTTCAACCTCGGTGAAAATCAGGCGGCATGGGAGGAAGCAGTGGCATCAACCTATCGCAAGCATATAATCGTGGTCGGCATCGGTGGACACGTCGGGTTGCGCGTGACGCGCCAACTGATCGCGCTCAATTACGATGTCGTCGGAGTCGATGTCAAAGTCGTGTCAGAACGCGGCAGCGAGTTACGAAATCTTGGCGTCCCGGTAGTCAACGCGGATGCGCGCGTGAGTGAAACGCTTGAAAGCGCTGGCATCGACCGAGCTGAATCCATCGTCATTTGCACATCCAACGATCAAATCAATTTTGAGGTGGCGATGCGCGCGCGCGGAATGCGAAAAGACCTGCGGATCGTCGTGCGCCAGTGGGATTCGCAGTTTGCGCAGCATCTCGAACAATTCGTAGACAGTGTGTTCAGCGTCTCGGATATTGCCGCACCTGTATTCGCGGGCGCAGCGGCGGGCTTGGAAATAGCGCCCTCGCTGCATGTCGCCAACGAAGATTACAGCATGGTACGCATTCAGGTCGAAGCGCGGACGTTTCTCGATGGCGGCACGATAGAAGACCTGCAAAATCAATACGATATGGACATCGTGCTGCACGCACAAAACGGCTCGCCCGTCGTTCATCCCGATGGCAACGTCCGCGTACAAGCCGGAGACACCGTGATCATTTTCGCAACACACACACAAATTACAGCCTTAAGCGCGCGGGCGCGGCGGTCTACTTAGTCTTTTCTGAAACAGACTGAGGACAAACGACCCCACCAATAACATGGTGGTGATCACAACTGACGAGACAATCGTGCTAATGATTAGGCAGCCAAGATCACTGGCAGTCGTGATGATGTCATGTTTGTCTGTTTGTCGTTCATCATCGAGGGCATGGCGACGACCGTAAACAGTCTTCGCCATGCCCGTACACCTTGCGTCTTTCTTTCGCTTTTCTTCGGGTCTTTGCGTTAAATTTTTAGCTTTTCTTCGGGAAACGGCTCAACACTAGCGCCGGTTCTGGCACGGGCGCGCGGTCGCCAAACGTGAGTTCGCCAAACCCTTTCTTCATCGTGGTTCGGTCGGCGCTGCAATAGACCGCGAGTTCCGTCCCCTCATCGCTGCTGCCATCTTTGAGATACGCCTGCCCGACCTGATAGCCTTCAGCGTCAATCGAACAACTCGTCACAATGCCAACGACGCGCCCGCGCGGATCGATCATTGGATCACCGCCGTGCGGTGGGCGCGCGCCGCGATTAATCAGCTTAAAGCGCGCGATTTCAGCATCGCGCATGTGTTCGCGCGTGACAAAGGCAGCTTTGCCAACAAAGAACGGCTTGTACAACTTTACGTAGCTGCTAAAGCCTGCATCCGCCGGGTTCAGGTTCAATTCGCCCGCCAATTCGTGTCCATAAAGTGGCAAGCCCGCTTCGGTACGCAAACTATCGCGCGCCGCTAAACCGCATGGCGTCGCGCCAGCGGCGATCAACGCTTCGTACAAATCCGCTGCGCGGTCGGGATGTACGAACAATTCATAGGCAGTTCGTTCGCCTGTATAGCCTGTGCGCGACACGATCAAGTCGTAGCCACCAAGCGTGACATGCGTTACGTTCGCCCATGCCATTTTGCTGATTTTGGCTTTATCGGCGTCCGAGCCCCCAAGCGACAACAAAATGTCTTTGCTCGCTTTACCTTGCAGCGCAATATCGACACGCTGATCCGCACCGCTCGATGAATGACGCAGATCGTACAGCACGAAATCATCGCCGCGCACAGTCATACTTGGGTTGCGCGGGTCGATCTGTATCGCCCCGTGCTTGACCGCCGTCAGCCACGCCCAATTTTTATCGTTGTTCGAAGCATTGACCACGATCAGGAAATGATCCACCGCCAGGCGATAAATCATCAGGTCGTCCAGCGGCACGCCGTCTACATCCAGGAAATATGTGTAGTGCGAATCACCGACCGCAAGTGTACGCACGTCGTTGGTCGTCACCGCATCCAGGAAGGTTTCCGCGCCCGCGCCGCGCGCCTCAAACACGCCCATGTGCGTTACATCGAACACACCTGCGCTCGTGCGTACTGCCCGATGTTCATCGCTGACGCTGCTGTACCAGAGCGGCATATCGTAGCCCGCAAATACGCCCATTTTCGCGTTATGGCTGAGGTGAATCGGATGAAGCGGCGTGATGTTGAGCAGGTCGGTTTCGCGTTCATTCCACGCAAATACCGCAAGCGAACTCGGTTCAGCGCCCGCAAAGTGTGCAGCATTCATGCCGATAAACGTGCCTTTGTGCGGGTTGATCGCGGTCTCAGATTGTACGCTGACCTTCAAGTGAGCGGGGTCAGCGGCGCCAATAACCGCGACATCGACGGGACCCGGCACTTTTGCAAACGGATCGGAATCGTCAAACAGTACAAACCCATCAGATAACGAGCGCAGCCATGCCGTCACCCGTGCCGCGTTATTTTCGACATGCAGTAAGAAACCGTCGGCACTTTTTTCCAATACGCCGCGCGCCATGACCGAGCCGTTGCGTTCCAACAGGCGCGTCGCCTGTTGATCGCCGTTGTGTCCCAGCGCACTCACATCGCTGGTCAAAACGCTTTGCAAAAATGTTTCGGGCATCACATCGCTGATCTGGCGAATTGCCAGCGTCGTCCATCCGTCGAGCGTCTGGTCGGCGTAGAAGAAATGCGGATATTCTTCGTCACCCGCGTCAGTATCGATGCCGACGCTCGCCGCTAAATCGCGTACGCGCTGTTTCGCAGTTTGCAGCACATCAAAGTCGATTTTAGCGCGCGGTTCGGCGCGTTTTTTGCCCGTGTAGCTGAAGGGCACACACGCAAGCAGCACATCAGCGATGATGTCCGCGAGCGCGTCGATTTCGGCGTCGCCAAATCCACGCTGGCTGATCCACGGCGTACCGAGTCGAATACCAGACGCACGCAGTGCTGATGGGTCGCCGGGAATCGTGTTGCGGTTGCATACCACGCCGACCAAATCGAGAATACGTGCCGCCATATCGCCACTCAACGGCGTGCCGTCTGCGCCGACGATAGTCTTGCAATCGACGAGCAGCATATGCGTATTCGTGCCGCCATACGCGACGCGCAAGCCGCGCGCGCTCAAGCGGTCGGCAAAACGGACGGCATTATCAACCATGCGCTTTTGCAACTCGGCAAACTGACTGGTGTAAGCCAGGCGCAGCGAGACCGCGAGCGCGGCGATACTGTTGACATGCGGTCCACCTTGTTCACCAGGAAACACGGTGCGGTCGATTTTGCTCGATAAATCGCTGCGATGCGTGATGATGACCGCACCGCGCGGACCCGTCAGCGTTTTGTGCGTCGTAAAGCTGACGACATCCGCAATCCCAACAGGATTAGGGTAGACGCCGCCGATGATCATCCCCGCGACGTGCGCGACATCCGCCATCAGATATGCCCCGACTTCATCGGCGATCGCGCGAAACGCTTTCCAATCGGGGGCATACGGGTAACTGGTAAATCCGGCGACGATCAAGCGGGGGCGCGTTTCGAGCGCCAGCGAGCGGATTACGTCGTAATCGAGCTTCTCGGTCACAGGATCAACGCCATAACTCACGGCTTTGTAGTATTTACCACTCCGATTGACCGGGCTGCCATGCGTCAAATGTCCACCGTGCAGCAGGTTAAGCCCCATAAACGTATCACCGATGTTCAAGAGCGCGCTAAAAATCGCGTTGTTAGCTGGCGCGCCAGAAAGCGCCTGCACGTTGACAAACAGTTGCTCCGGTTTGAGATGCGGCGGACAAAACAGCTCGGCGGCGCGGCGGCGTGCCAATGCTTCGACAATATCGGCGTACTCCGTGCCTTTGTAATAGCGTTTATCTGCCTGGCGGCGATATTCGGGCAGACGCGCGTTGTAATCCAAAATCTCGGCTTGCGTCATCGTGCGCGTTTCGTCGAGCGGATAGCCTTCTGCATATAAATTGTGAAACGACGACGCCAGTGCTTCGCGCACGGCGTGGGGGACGGTGCTTTCGCTGGGGATCAGGATCAAATAACGTTCTTGCCGCGCAGTTTCATGGCGGATCAATTCGGCAATGTCCGGGTCGAGTTCCGCGATGTCGCCGCGAAACAAAAAGTCTCGGTGTCCGTGCGTGGGCATATCAAGAATGTCCTATGTGGGGTCGGCTTACGCTAAAGATTGTAGCTAAAGGGGAGAAAATAAAAAGGGCATGGGTGAGCCATGCCCTCACGGATTATCTATCATCCATCAAATGCTAGATACTGTTGTCGTTCGCTGGTACTTCAACTTCGGCTTCGGCTTCGACAGCAGCCGTTGTTTCCATTTCAGGTTCGTCGGATGCGGGCGGCGCATCGTCGAAATTATCCGACGCGGGCGGCACATCATCGACGGTATCTGCTGCGGGCGGTGCATCGACTTCCGCGGTCACACCGTTCGGGCTGGCTTCGACGGTTGGAAGCGGCACACCATTTTCACCCATCGGCGCATTGGCGTCCGTGCCCCAACGCTGCGTGAAACCAACGCGGCGCTTTTCTGGCTCAAGATGGCTAATGCGTAAATTCAAGCGGTCGCTCTTCTTGACATAGCTGTGCGGCTCTTTTAAGGTGCCGTCGCCCATCTCGCTCAAATGCAGCAAGCCTTCCAAGCCATCATCGAGCGCAACAAAAGCACCGAAATCGACGACATTGGTGACAATACCTTCGACCAATTGACCTTCATGATATTTGGTCGCGGCGGCTTCCCACGGGTCACTGAGCAGCCGTTTGCGGCTGAGCGCGATACGATTGTTTTCGCGGTCGAGGCTTAAGACATGAACCTTGATCTCTTCACCGACACGCAGCACATCACGCGGATGATCGACACGATGCCAGGCTAATTCGCTGACATGGATCAAGCCATCGGCGCCACCCAGGTTGACAAACGCGCCGAAATCGCGCAAACCCGTGACCGTGCCTTTGACAATATCGCCTTCTTTAAGCTCCGCCAGCAAGCGTGCTTTTTGCTGTGCACGCCATTCACGCTGCGCTTCGCGTTCGCTGAAAATCAAGCGGCGGCGCGTTTGGTCAACTTCGATGACCTTGACTGCGAGCGTCTTGCCCATCAATTCGTTCCAGCTATCACGCCCACCGCTCGATCCCATCGAGACGAGGTGCGAACTGGGGATGAAGCCTTCGAGACGATTCCACTGGACGAGGATACCGCCCTTGTTATTGTCTTTGACAAAAACTTCGACGACTTCTTCTGATTCGAGCAGTTTCTTGGCTTTTTCCCAGTCATACTGCTGCAAACCCATGTTAATCGACACGATCAAGTTATCATCTTGGTCGCGCGGGTTCATCACATACACTGGCACTTCCGCGCCGACGCGCAGACCAGAGCGGACTTCTGGATTAAGGCGGGTTAAATCCTCTACCGGAACGATGCCATCTCGTTTTGCGCCCATATCCACGATGACTTCACGGTCATCGATTTGCAAGATAATCGCGTTGCGAATTTCGCCGCGCATTGGGGGTTTATATGTGAACGTCGATTCGAGCAGTTCACGAAATTCCTCCCCATAATTATCAATAACTTGCTTTTCCATATCCATTTGAACGAACCACCCTTACGAAAGATTGGTTATGCCCACTAAAATGCGAACCGACGAATGACTCATAGACGTTGCTCATCGGGAAAACAGATGACCTGCGCGAGACGCAGCTTGACGATCCAAATTCTAGAGGGAGAATCTTACTGAAATGTTGGGATCAGTATAACATCGGCTGTACAAGAAAATTGCAAACATTCTTGAATCGCTAATTCATGTCCGGTGCTAACATCCCCATATTGCGCATCCCGCGATCCATCTCCCATGGATAAATCACGTACGCATCCGTCGTCGCACCGTAAAAATCCGGCTTCTCATTCTTGAACAACGAGCGATACGGATTGAAATGCATCACACACGTGAAAGGCGTCGCACCTGTTGCCACCAGCCGTTCGCGCACGGCGATGCTGGTACGTCCGCTGCCCCACACATCATCGACGACCAACGTCTTACGGTTGATGACCAAAGACGAATCGGGAAACTGTAAGAATGTGGGCCATGCCATCAAGCCCGCCGCCGCTTTCGCCGGGAAATCGACCGCCGCCGTCAGTACATTTTGCACGTCGAGTGCCTCTGCCAGCATTCCACCTGGAATGACACCACCGCGTGTGATCATGATGATGCCGCTGAACGGACCCACCGATAACAGTTGTGGGATCAAAATATCGATCAGTTTATCGACATCCGACCACGTCATGACTTCATGGCGCATGGGGTTATTGGGCGACTCCATCATTCAGAAAAACCTCTATGGTACTGCGAGAACGCGAGGGAAAGTGTAAATTATACCACAGCTATAGAGTTTTTGCTTACCCGTATCTGGTCTTTTAACAATCAATTGACGCCTTTCTAAAGCAATCACAACATTGTCTACTCGTGCAAAGACCACATCGTATTTTGCCCGAAGTATCGACGCAAGGTGTTGGTCGACTTTGTGTATACTCGGCTGAACGAGATCATTCATGAGGTGATGACCGAGTTTGGGTGTGAAATATTTCAACTTGAAATCATGCCCGATCAGGGGCATTGACGCACTCGTCACCACCAGCGCGGGCGACAAGGTCGAGAACCCATCGTTCTACCGCAAAGCGCAAGTCAAACTGCGCGTCTTGCAGCGTTCGCTTGGTCGCAAGAAGCAGGGTGGCGCGAACCGTCGCAAAGCACTCCGTCGTGTCCAGCGCTGG
>JBBRAA010000030.1:0-41471 GCA_038207205.1 Aggregatilineales bacterium | reverse complement strand
AGACCGCGATCACAACGCGGCGATTAACATTCTCAATCGTGCTTTAATGCAAAACGGATGGGACGCATCCGTGAACGATAACGTAGCGCCTCTGCCAACGCCGTAAGGCGACGGTAAGCGCAAGCGTCGTTCAGAAGCCCCTGCCTTTAGGCATGGGAGCGTCACGATCTAGTAGGCGTACTCACGCAGACCGAGCGAGTGCAGCGCGGTCTTGACCATCTGATTGGTGTAACCCCATTCGTTGTCGTACCACGTCATCACCTTGACCAGGTTGCCATCGACGACGCGCGTCATGTCCAACTGCACAATCGAAGCGCGCGGGTCTTTGATGATGTCCGACGATACCAGTTCTTCTTCGGTGACGCCGAGAATATTGAGATAACGCGGGCTGGCGGCTTCTTCGCGCAGCGCGTCGTTGACCTGTTCGGCGGTCACGTTTTGCGTGGTCAACAGCACGATATCCGCCAGCGAGCCGACCGGGACGGGTCCGCGCACGGCGACACCATCGAATTTACCTGCGAGTTCGGGCAGCGCTTTCGCCGCCGCCGTCGCCGCGCCTGTGCTGCTCGGCACCCAGTTTTGCGCCGCCGCGCGTCCGCGCCGCATATCTTTCTTGCCGCTGGGTCCATCGACGAGCAGTTGCGTCGCCGTGTACGCATGAACGGTCGTCATGATCGCTTTTTCGATGCCATAACGGCGCTGCATGATCTCCATGATCGGCGTGATGTTGTTGGTCGTACAGCTCGCGCACGACAGCACGAAGGCGTCTTGACCGGGACGGTTGACCCCATGCACGACCGTCGGCACATCGTTGCTGCTCGTCGGTCCCGAAATGATGACATATTTTGAACCCGCTTGAATATGTTTGCCCGCATCTTCGCGCTTGGTAAAAATCCCCGTGCATTCAAACACGAGTTCGACGCCCATCGCGCCCCATGGCAGCGCGGCGGGGTCGCGTTCGCTCAAGTACGCGATCTCGCGCCCATCGACGACCAATTTCTTGTCGCGCATTTCGACCTTGCGTTCATAGCGCCCGTACACCGTGTCGTACTTGAGCAAGTACGCCATATTCTCCAGCTCGGCGATGTCGTTGACGCCGACCAATTCGAGTTCTGGCGTATCCAGGATGACCTTGAACGCCGCCCGACCAATACGACCCAATCCGTTGATGCCCACTTTGATTGCCATTGACGATGACTCCTATAGGTTTTTCTAGAGGATACTGCATCGACGTAGTATGACATGGGTCACATTACCGAACTTCGTGCAAACCCGACAATTGGCGGATGGCGGCGCGTAAGACTTCGTTCATGATGGTGAATGAGACTGATGAGGCACGCTGTAACGGCGCGCATTCATTCGTATTTGCGACATATTTGCCATGACTAAGGGGTGAACACATGAAATCATACGACGCGATTATCGTTGGCGCAGGACAAGCCGGACCATCGATGGCACGGGCATTGGCGAAACAGGGTAAGCGCATCGCCATCGCAGAAGGACACACACTCGGCGGATCATGCGTCAATTACGGCTGCACACCGTCGAAAACCCTGATCGCAAGCGCTCACGCAGCGCGGATCGCCAAAGATGGCGCGCGTTACGGCGTAATCACAGGCGCCATTAGCATCGATTTTGCGACGGTGATGGCGCGCGTCCACGAGCGCGTCGATGCGTCGCGCGATGGGCTGGAAAAAAGTCTCGCCAAGCTCGACAACATCGATCTTTACCGCGCTTACGCCCAATTTGAAGAGTCGAAAGACGGCGTTCATCGTATGCGCGTCGGTGACGACGTGATCGAATCCAAGTTGGTCTATCTCAATGTCGGCGCACGAGCGACCGTGCCCAAAATCGACGGGCTCGATAAAGTCCCGTATTTGCACAACGAAAATGTCTTCGACCTGACCGCCCTGCCGGAGCGCCTGATCGCATTGGGCGGCGGTTATATCAGTCTCGAACTCGGTCAGGCATTTTCGCATTTAGGCAGCGAGGTCACGATTATCGAATCACACCCGAACATTATCGGGCGCGAGGACGACGACATCATCGAAGCGGTGACAGCGACGCTGAAAAAGAGCGGCTTGACGATTCGTACAAGCGTCAAAATCGTGCATGTCGATCCCGCCGATGATGGCGTCATGGTCACGCTCGAAGCTAAGGACGGCGCACGTTCAACTATCAGCGGATCACATTTATTGGTTGCCATCGGGCGCATGCCGAACAGCGACAAGCTCAATCTGGGCGCGGTCGGCGTTAAAACCGACGACAAGGGCTACATCACCGTCGATGATCACCTGAAAACCAACATCGACGGCATTTACGCGCTGGGCGATGTCAACGGGCGCGGCGCATTCACACACACCTCGTATCAGGATTACGAAATCGCGCTCGATAACCTGAACGGCGGCACACGCTCGCTCAAGCAGCGCATTCCGACGTATGCCATGTTCATCGATCCGCCGTTGGGGCGCGTGGGCATGAGCGAAAAGCAGGCGCGCGAAAGTGGCAAAAATATCCTGCAAGCCACCTACCCGATGAAATATGTGTCGCGTGCGAAAGAACAGGGCGAAACCGACGGTTTGATCAAGCTGGTGGTCGATGCTGATACCGAGCAGTTTCTCGGCGCGACCGTCTACGGTTTTCAGGGCGATGACGTGATCCAGATCATCAGCTATTTCATGCACACAGGCGCGAGTTATCGCGTCATGCAAAACGCGCTGCCCATTCATCCCACCATCGGTGAATTTTTACCGACAATTTTGGCGGAACTCAAGCCGTTGTGATACGTCGCTGATAGGCGTGGCAATCATAGCGCCCGTTACGGCGTTATAATGAGGCGCATAGCAGGTACGAGGACGTAACGATGATAGAAGCGACACGTTTGATGACGATTGAAGAATATGTCGAACGTTATGCGCGCGAGGGTGCATTTGAAGTCTACGATGGGGAGATTAAATACCTAATACCGCCAATAAATTTTGCACGACACATCAACGTGGTGAAGTATTCACAGAACTTCCGTTCGTACTTACCGAGTCATCGGATTGGGTCAAGGGGTCGCGCGTGCCTGATCTGTTATTTTTCGCCGCCGTGCGTTGGAAGCATTACACGGAGACGATGAACGATTGGCAGCACAAGCCGTTTATCATGGTGCCTGATCTGGTTGTGGAAATCGTGTCTGCGAACGACCGTTTTACCGACGTACAGAAAAAAGTCAATCACTATCTGTCTGATGGCGTGCGTTTGATCTGGGTGATCGACCCAGACACGCAAACGACCAATCTCTATTATGGCGATCATCTTATAACGTTGAGCGGCACAGACACGCTGACAGGCGGCGATGTGCTGCCCAGCTTCTCCATTGCGCTCGCAGATTTATTCAAAACCGAATAAGCGCGCCGCAAAATAGCTACGCCGTCAGCACAATGGGATCGCCATCGGTGATGGCGACCGTATGTTCTATATGGGCGCACCACGAATGATCGACCGTCACGACCGTCCACTGATCCGCTAGTTCGCGCAGGTCGTTGCGCCCCGCGATCACCATCGGCTCGATGGCGTAGGTCATCCCCGCACGCAGTTCGACATTCTGAAACTTGAACTTTGAACGCCGTTCGTTACGCGGCCACCAATTCGGCACTTCTGGCGGTTCGTGCATGGTATGCCCGACGCCGTGACCCGTATACTCACGCGCCAAACTGTAGCCATAACTTTCGGCAACTTTCTGGATCGCCATCGCCACGCCGCGAATATCGTTGCCGACACGCGACGCCGCAATGCCGGTATCGAGCGCGTGCTGTGTCGCGTCGATGAGTCGCTGTATAGGACGCGCGATTTGCCCGATCGGGACGGTGATCGCCGCATCCCCCACATAGCCTTTATACGTGCAGCCGACATCCAGGCTGATAATGTCGCCCTCTTTCAAAAAGCGCGAATCGCTTGGAATACCATGCACGAGTTCATTATTGACCGACGCCGTAATCGTCGCCGGAAAATTGGGCGCATTCGTCTTGGGATAATTCAAAAAGACGGGCGTCGCACCGTGATCGCGGATGATTTGTTCCGCAATACGATCGAGCGCTTTGGTGGTGACGCCGGGCTGCGCGGCGGCGCGCATCGCCTCCAGCGCTTCACGGACGATCTTACCTGCTTCGCGCATCATGGCGAGTTCGGCGGGCGTCTTCAGATGAATCGTGCGGTCTTCGGTACGGGTCTGGGTCATGGTTTTGGGTAAAAGTTAAAGAGTAAAAGTTAAAAGAAATGCCAACCAGATTTTCTCCTTTTAACTGTTAACTTTCAACGTGCATTACTATCCTTTAGCTACATCGATAACGGCTTTTACGTGCGTGCTCACCGCGATAATCGAGCGGTCGGCGTCGATTTCGCGCAGCAGCCCGTTGGCGCGGAAATGCGCGATCAACGGCTCGGTCTCGCGGATGTACGTGTCAATCCGCTTGATCACAGCGGCGGCGTCGGCATCATCGGCACGGCGGATCGCTTCTTCGCCATTATCGAGCATGACTTTGACACGCGGCGGATACTTCTTGGTCGCGTCCGCTTCTTGCTGCACGTCTTTGATTCCACCTTCATTGTAATAAATATTGTAGGTTTTGCCGGTGCTGTCGCTGACGCGCCCAAACGCGCGCTTGAACGCCACATAATAATCGAGCTTGAACAATAAAACCGACGCAATTTTTTGATTTTGTTCACCCAAATACTGGTCTAACCACTGTGCTTGTGCCGTCGTGCGCGGGTAGCCATCCAGGATCACCCCATTGGCGGCGTCGGGCTGGCTCAAGCGTTCGCGTACAACTTCGTTGGTCGTGTCATCATCGACCAGGTTACCCGCGTTCAAAATACCTTTGATACGCTCGGCAAAAGAGTCGCTGCGTTTGAACATGGCACGGAATAAATCGCCCGTCGAAACATGCGGTATACCATATTCGCTGGCAATAAATTTCGCTTGTTCGCCTTTGCCTGCACCCTGCACACCCATCAAAATCAAGTATAAGCCCATTTTTTGCCCCTAAAAAGTATAAGTCGCAGGAAAGGCTAATTGAAAATTAAAGGGTGAAAGTTAAAAATTAAAGAGTGGTTGCCAATACTGATAACAGTCGCACTACAGCGACAAGTTGAATCGATGGCAACTACTCTTTCACCTTTTAACTTTCACCTGTCTTTTTAGCGAATGAACTTATCGTAGTTTCGCATGACCAACTGTGCTTCAAGCTGGCGCAGTGTATCGATGACGACACCGACGACGATGATCAAGCCAGAACCCGCCAGCACCGTCGCGGCGTTCAAACCGCCCACCTGTTCGGTGGGAAACAACGTACGGTTGAGGGAATCGACGAAACCCGGTACGACGGCGATGAGTCCCAGGAACAGCGCGCCAACCAAGGTGATGCGCCGCGTCACACGCACAATATACTGCTGTGTGCGCTGACCAGGACGAATGCCAGGAATAAACCCGCCATTGCGCTGAAGGTTCTCGCTCAGCTTTTGGTTGCCGACTTGAATATCGGAGTAGATAAACGTAAAGCCAACCACCAGAATGAAGAAGAACAACCAGTACAGACCACCCTGCTGCTGCCCGAACGTCGCGTTGACGCTGGTCTTGAGCGCTCCATCGGGGAACAGGTTGATGATCAACGCCGGAAACGTGATGATGGACTGGGCGAAGATCAGCGGGATCATGCCGACCCCGTTGACTTTAAGCGGGATATGCGTGCTGCCGCCGCCCATTTGTTTTCGTCCACGTACGCGCTTGCCATACTGTACAGGAATACGGCGCACGCCTTCTTGAATGGTGACGATGATCACCACACTCACCAGCGTAATCACCACGAACAACACCAGATTCCAGATGGGCTGTGTGCTGTTGGTGAGCAACTGCGCCAGATTTTGCGGCGCGCGCGCCACGATACCGCCGAAGATAATGATCGATAGCCCATTGCCAATCCCCTGTTCGGTGATCAGCTTACCCAGCCACACGGCGAAGAACGTGCCAGCCGTCATGGTGACGATCACGGTGACGGTGAGCAAAATATCCGTGCCGAAGCCCGGAATGATCGGCTGCCCGATGATCGAGTTGAAAATCTGAATCTGGCTGATCACCTGAACGAGACTCATCGGTATCGCCAGATAATAGGTGTAGGTTTCCAGCTTTTCACGACCACCCGGTTCCTTTTGAATGGCTTCAAGGCGCGGGATGACCGGGATCAAGACCTGCAAAATGATCGACGCGGTAATATACGGATACACACCAGTGGCGATGACGCTGAAGTTGGCGAGCGCGCCGCCGCTCAACAGATTCAAAACGCCGACGATGCCCGATCCTTGCGCCAGGAGCGCTTGCAGCGCGCCGCGATCCACGCCCACGACTGGGACATGTGCCGCAAACTGGTAGACCACCAGCACGAGCAGCGTGAACAGGATTTTATTACGCAAATCCGGCAAGCGGAGCGCGTTACGAAGTGCCTCAATCATAGTGTAACGTCCTAAAAAGTTCGCACAGTGTGCAGATTGTATCGTATTGCACAGACAAAAATAGGGGCGGGTCTGCGACCTTTAACCGTCAAGATAAGCATCAATTGCCCACGATCCTAACCCGCTCCCTTAGATTTCGGGGAACGGGTTAGGGGTGGGGGTTAAAGTGCATCCACTCGCCCCTACACAATCATGTTTACTTATTCTGCCGCGTTTTTCGCGTCGAGTTCAGCCAACTGCGCTTTGCTCAATAGTTTGACGGTCGCACGTGCACCCTTCACCTTGAGCGCCAGTTTTTCAACCGTGCCACCCGCCGCCGTGATTTTTTCTTCGGCAGATTTGGTGAAGCGATGCGCCTTGAAGTTCAATTTGATCGTCAGTTCGCCATCACCGAGAATGACCAACGGTTTATCCGCATCGCGAATAATGCCGAACTCTGCCAGCAGTTCACCATTGATCAACGTCCCCGCTGCCAGTTCCAACGCGGCGATATCGCCGATGTTGGCTTCCTGATAATCGATACGGAAGATGTTGGTGAACCCGCGCTTGAACGGCAGACGCCGCACGAGCGGGAGCTGACCGCCTTCAAAGTATGCGCCTTTGCGCGCGTGACGACCACGCGCCCCCGCGCCCTTAGTACCGCGACCAGCGGTCTTGCCCTGACCCGCCGAAATACCGCGACCGACGCGCTGCTTGCGCTTTTTGCTGCCTTTATCAGGCACCAAATCGTGTAATTTGACCATGAGCCTTATTCCTCCTCGACCTTGAGCAGGTGGCTGATCTTGAAGATCAACCCGCGATTGGTCGGGGTATCGTCTTTTTCGACGGTTTGATTCAAATGTTTCAAGCCGAGCGCTTTAGCGGCGGCTTCCTGATCTTTGCGGTAGCCAATCCAACTGCGTACCAGCGTGATTTTGAGCTTCTTGGGGCTACTCACCCTTCACCTCCGTCACTTGCGTGGCGCGGGCGGCACGTTCCCAGAACGGACGCATGGATTCGACGCTTTTACCGCGCATCGCTGCCATTTGTTCGGGGGTACGCAGTTCTTGCAGGGCTGACCAGGTCGCCATGCACACGTTGAGCAGGTTGTTGCTGCCCTGACTCTTGGTGAGCACGTCTTTGTAGCCCGTTGCTTCGAGCACCGCACGCACACCACCACCGGCGATGATGCCAGTACCGGGGGATGCCGGTCGGAGCATGACTTTCGCGCCGCCGTACACGCCGATGATTTCGTGCGGAATAGTCGTGCCGCTCATCGCCACATGCACCATCACGCGTTTGGCACGGTCTGTGCCTTTGCGAATGCTGTCGGGGACGGCGCGCGCCTTGCCAATGCCGATGCCGATGCGACCTTTGTTGTCACCGACGACGACGACGGTGCGGAACGCGAAACGGCGTCCGCCCTTGATGACCTTCGCCACACGGGTAATATCTACGGGGCGTTCGTCAAGCTCTTCACGCTCTTCGTTATCGCCACCACGATTGCGACGTTCACGGTCACCACCGCCGCCTTCGCTCTTATTATCACCGCCACGACGACGGCGTTTATTGCCGCCTGCCGCGTCAGCGCCGGGTGCGCCGGGAGCTGGTACGTTCTTATTTTCGTTCGCCATGATGTTTCACTCTCGCCTTAGAATTCCAGACCGCCTTCGCGTGCGCCTTCTGCAAGCGCCGCGATGCGACCATGATAACGGTAGCCGCCGCGATCAAATACGATTTTGTTGATCCCGACATTCTTCGCGCGTTCTGCCAACTTCATGCCGACGTGTTTGGCGCACTCGATTTTCGTCTTGCCTTCCATCTCGCTCGCAATCTCACGGTCGATGGTCGATGCTGATACAAGCGTTCGTCCGCTCGTGTCATCGATCACCTGGGCGTAGATATTGTCGAGACTGCGGAAGACGTTCAGGCGCGGTCTTTCGACCGAACCAACCACGCGCGCACGCACTCGTTTTTGGCGGCGCGCACGTGATGCACGTTTCTTCTTTATGTCTTTCGCATTCATGTCCGATTATCTCTACTTGTCTTTGTTCTTGAACGATTCAAACTGCTGTGCCTGGCGGGCGATGGGCGGGTCTAAGTCCCGCCCCTACAAAATACCGCTCTCCGTGCGCTTCACGCCTGACCCCTCGCCAAAATCGATGAGGAGTCGGGGGGAGCGATAAAACTTACTTACCGGTCTTGCCTTCTTTGCGGCGGATGATCTCGTTGCTATAGCGGACGCCTTTACCGAGATACGGTTCGGGCGGGCGCAAGCCGCGAATTTCTGATGCAACCTGACCGACGACCTGCTTATCGATGCCAACCACATTGATATGGAAGCGCGTCGGGTTTTCGCGGCGCACTTCAAAGGTGATATCGGTCGGCGGTTCGACGACGATCTCGTGCGAAAAGCCGAGTTTCATCACCAGGTTCTTGCCTTTGACTTCGCCAGCATAACCGACGCCGTCAATAGTCAAGCTCTTGGTATACCCGTCGCTCACACCGATGACAATATTCTGCACCAGTGCGCGCGACAGCCCGTGCAGCGCACGATCCTGACGCTCGTCGGTGCTGCGTGTCACGACAATCTGATCGCCTTCTTGCTTGACGGTGATCTTGGGGTGAACATCAACGAACAGTTCACCCTTAGGACCTTTTGCCGCCACGTGCTGCCCCTTGACGGTGACAGCGACTTTGGCGGGAATATTGATGGGCTGCTTGCCTATACGCGACATCGTTGTTTTCTCCTTACCACACGATGCACAGGATTTCGCCGCCGACTTGTTCACGTCGTGCTTGCGCCGCTGTCATCACGCCTTTGGGCGTTGTGACAATCGCGGTTCCCATACCACTCCGCACACGTGGCAGATCGGTACGCTTGCGATACACGCGGCGACCCGGTTTGCTGACACGTTCGATGTGCTGGATTACGGGCGTGCGTTCACGACGCGACCCGAAATACTTGAGTTCGATCTGGATGATATTGAAGGGTTTCTGTTCGACCAACGTCACAGCTTCAACGTAGCCTTCTTCCTTCAAAATGCGGGCGATTTCCAGCTTGAGCTTGCTCGCTGGAATTTCGACAGTGGTTTTTCTAATCATTAGCGCATTACGGATGCGGGTCAGCATATCCGCAATTGGATCACTCATCATAGTCGGTTATATCCTTCGTCTACCAGCTTGCTTTCGTCACACCAGGAATTTTGCCCGCTAGAGCTTGTTCACGGAAGTGAATCCGGCACAGCCCAAACTTACGAATATAACCGCGCGGACGCCCGCACACCTTCCCCGAACTGGGGTCGATAAACGCGCAGCGATTACGGACACGAACCTTAAATTTGCGGCGCGTTTCGCGCGCCACCATTGAACGCTTGGACATCTTTTTTTTAGCTCTCCCGGAACGGCATCCCTAACAAACGCAGCAACCGCCGACCTTCCTCATCGGATTTGGCGCTCGTCACGACGGTGATTTCCATGCCACGTACCTTGTCGATCTTGTCATATTGAATTTCTGGAAAGACCAACTGTTCGCGCAAGCCAATCGTGTAATTGCCGCGCCCGTCAAAGGTATCGGGCGAGACGCCGCGAAAGTCTCGAATACGCGGCAGTGCCACGTTAATCAACCGATCTAACAGTGCCCACATCCGTTCGCCGCGTAGAGTCACCTTGACGCCAATCGCGCGTCCTTCACGCAGTTTGAACGCCGCGATGCTCTTCTTGGCGTGTGTCACTATCGGTTGCTGCCCGGTGATCTGACGTAAATCAGTCACCGCTCCGTCCAGCGCTTTAGCGTTTTCTGCCGCTTCACCAACGCCGATGTTGATCACGACTTTTTCGAGTCGCGGCACCATCATAACGTTGGGATAGCTGAATTCGTTGATTAACGCTGGGACGACCTGTTCCATGTAGCGTTTTTGAATACCGTACTTTTCAGCCATGTGGGTATCGTCCCTGCCTTACTCTATATCTGCATTACAATTACGGCACACACGCACTTTGTATCCGTCATCCCGCACACGGAAGCCGACGCGCACCGCTTTATCACACTTGGGGCAAACGGGCATGACATTGCTCAAGTCCATTTTGCCTTCAAAATCCACGATCTGTGCCGGAACCTGACGGCTCCCCGCTTGACGTGCCTTCTCGTGCTTCTTCAACATGTTCAGGTTTTGCACCGTCACACGGTTGGCTTTTGGGTACACCGCCAGCACTGCGCCGCGCTGCCCCTTATCTTTTCCGGCGGTGATTTCGACTTCATCACCTGACTTCACTCGTTGCATTTTTTCTTTCCGTTCCTTTATTTCGGGCGACCCACCGGGTCGCCCCTACTCGTTCCATCCCCAAAACGGGGTGGATTACAGAGTTTCTGGGGCGAGCGAGACAATCTTCAGGTAGCCCTTGTCGCGAAGTTCGCGAGCGACGGGACCAAAGACGCGCGTGCCTTTTGGGTTTTGCATGTCATCGTTCAGGATGACCGCCGCGTTATCATCAAACTTGATATACGAGCCATCAGCGCGGCGATATTCTTTCGCCACCCGCACGATGACCGCTTTGACGACATCGCTCTTCTTCACCGTACCACCCGGCGTCGCGCTTTTGACGGTGGCGACGATGACCGTGCCGATGCCGCCGTAACGACGATAGGAACCGCCGAGAATACGAATGACCAGAATTTCTTGTGCGCCGGTGTTATCGGCAATTCTCAGACGGGACTCGACTTGAATCATGGTTGGTTTCTCCCATCCTACGCTTGCGCCGACGCATCGGCTGCATCGTCAGCATCGACCGCTTCTTGGGCGGTTTCAGCGGCTTCGGTCATTTCGGTCGTGGTCGGTTCAGCAATGTCCGTCCCATCGGCGATGACAGGGTCGGCATGTGCATCCCCGCCCGTCACCATCACTTCATCCGCCAGGGGGACGAGTTCGGGCGTGCCAATTTCACGCAGCACCGCTTCGACGACCCACCGTTTGTTCTTGCTCAACGGCTTGCTTTCCACAACGCGGACGAGCGCGCCCATTTCGATGGCATCGCTTTCGTCATGCGCCATGACCTTTTTCGTCAGCTTGACGACCTTCTTGTAAATCGGATGTGTCTTGCGGCGTTCGATGGCGACGATGACGGTTTTATCCATCTTGTTGCTCACTACCCGCCCCACCAGACGACGGCGATTATTTGCCATGGAGTGTATCTCGCTTCTTGAGTTCTTTGCCCTTCTTCGGCTGCTTGACCAGATGCGTCTGCGCGGGCTTGCCCTTGGTCTTGGGCACATGGTTCTCGCCCAGCGCGACGATCTGACGTTCGCGCAGCACCATCAGAATCCGTGCGATGTCGCGTTGTGTACGCTTGAGCGCATTTTCATCTTCAAGCTGTCCGAAGCCTTTTTGGAAGCGCAAATTGAAAATCGCTTCGCGCTGGTCTTCCAGCAGATCCTGGAGTTCTTTTTCGTTCTTTTCGCGCAGTTCACGCGCGTACAAGTTATCCGGCATTGATGCCCACCTCAACCCCGCTGATTGGGTCGATGCGCCGTACGACTTTCGTCTTGATCGGCAGCTTGAACGACGCCAAACGCAGCGCTTCTAACGCTTCTTCCTCGCTGATGCCGCCCATCTCGAACAGAATACGTCCGGGACGGATGACGGCGACATAGTATTCCACGTTACCCTTACCCGAACCCATGCGCGTTTCGGCAGCTTTCTGGGTATAGGGTTTATCGGGGAACACCCGAATCCAAATCTTGCCACGACGACGAATGAAGCGCACCATCGCGCGACGGGCAGCTTCGATTTGGCGGCTGGTGAGCCAGTACGGTTCGAGCGCTTGCAGCCCGAAATCGCCAAACGAAACCACATTGCCACGCTGCGACAAGCCCTTCATACGCCCACGCATTTGCTTACGGTATTTGACACGCTTTGGCGTCAACATGTGTTTACTCTCCTGTACTGCCTAATTCGCCGATTCAGTCTGGATTTTTTCGACGGGTGGCTTCGGCAGTTCGAGGCGCAGCACATCGCCTTTGTAAATCCACACCTTCACGCCGATACGTCCAAATGTCGTCAGCGCTTCGGCTTTGGCATAATCGATGCTCGAACGGATGGTATTGCGCGGGATGCGACCTTCGCTGGCGCCTTCGCGACGGCTCATGTCTGACCCACCCAAACGTCCTGCGCATTCGATTTTGATGCCCTGCGCGCCTTGACGCATCGCCTGTTGAATAGCGCGCTTGATGGCACGGCTGTGACCGATACGTTTCTCAAGCTGCTGCGCGATATTTTCCGCCACCAACTGCGCGTCGGTATCCGGCTTGTCGATTTCCGCCGCATCGACCTTGACTTTTTTACCCGTCAATTTTTCGATGCCGAGACGAATTTCCTTGATTTGATCACCCTTGCGCCCGATCAAAATGCCAGGACGCGCGGTGTGAATCTTCACTTCCAACTGGTTCGGGTAGCGCTCAATTTCGATGCGTGATACACCGGCTTTTTCGCCTGCCTTCTTCACGAACTGGCGGATTTTGAAATCCTCGAGCAGCAGTTCGCGATAGCGCGACCCCTGCGCGTACCAGCGCGCGTCCCAGTCACGGTTGATCCCCAGACGGAAGCCAACGGCATGAACTTTACGACCCATTTAGTTGTTCTCCCCACCATCCGACAGGATGATCGTCAGATGCGATGTACGGCGCAGACGCGGTTTGTAACGACCGCGCGCTCCCGCTTTGAAGCGCTTCAACATCGGACCGCCACCGACCATAATCGTGGCGACCTTCATTTCTTCGCGCCGCAAATCGAAATTGTTCTCGGCGTTCGCCAACGCGCTGGTTAACAGCTTGTGGACGAACTTAGCACCCTTCTTGGGCAAGAATTGAAGCACGACCAACGCCTGCTCTGCATTTAAGCCACGGACTTGATCGGTGACCAAGCGCAGCTTTTGCGAGCTGATCGGGAGGTAACGTGCTTCTGCGCGAATGTCCGCCATAATGCTCGTGATCTCCCTTTACTTCTTTTTCTTTTCGACCAAATGACCACGATAAGTCCGCGTTGGTGCGAATTCGCCCAACTTATGACCGACCATGTTCTCCGTCACATAGATCGGGACGTGGCGGCGACCATCATGGACCGCAATCGTGTGTCCGATCATTTGCGGGAAGATCGTGCTGGCGCGGCTCCAAGTACGGATGACCGTTTTCTTGTTTTCCACGTTCAGCTTTTCGATCTTCTTGAGCAGCTTCGGGCTAATAAAATAGCCTTTTTTACTTGAACGACTCATCTGTGCATAATCCCTTTTCGTTAGCCGTATCTTGACCGACGGATTGGTTGTTTCGCGGGCGACCCACATCGTTGACGCAGGCATTGCCTGTTTACAACGAACCCGGCGGTCTTGACGCGCTAACCGTTACCTTTATTAGCCACCGCGACGTTTGCCGCGACGACGAATGATAAACGCATCTGTACGCTTGTTACGGCGCGTGCGAAAGCCCAACGCGGGCTTGCCCCACGGCGTCTTGGGTCCTGGCAAACCGATACCAGAACGACCTTCACCACCACCATGAGGGTGACCGCTTGGGTCCATCGCAATACCGCGCACTTCAGGACGCCAGCCCATCCAGCGTTTACGACCGGCTTTACCGAGCTTGATATTGCCATGATCGGTGTTACCCACCTGACCAATGGTCGCCATGCAGCGCTCGTGTACCAACCGGACTTCACCACTGGGCAGACGCACCTGTGCGTAGATGCCCTCTTTAGCGAGTAACTGCGCGCTTACGCCCGCAGACCGCGCCAATTGACCACCCTGACCGGGTAGTAATTCGACGTTGTGAATTTGCGTACCGACCGGGATATCACGGATGAACAGGGCATTACCCGTGCGCACTTCCGCTGCTTCCCCGTTGGCGATGCGATCCCCAACCTTCAACCCCAACGGTGCAATGATGTAGCGACGCTCGCCATCCGCGTATTCGAGCAGGGCGATGCGTGCCGACCGATTCGGGTCATATTCGACACCGATGACTTGCGCCACGGCATCGAACTTATCACGCTTAAAATCGATGATGCGGTAACGCCGCTTATGACCACCGCCGCGATGACGCACGGTCAGGCGACCGGTGTTATTGCGACCGCCCTTCTTGCGAACGGCTTCGGTCAGCGAACGTTGTGGCGTCGATTTGGTGATCTCGTCAAAACTATGCCCAGTCATTCCGCGACGACCCGCCGAGGTGGGCTTGTAAATCTTGATTGGCACGATTGATGTTCCTCGACGGTGCTAGACGTTGAATAATTCGATAGTCGAGCCAGCTTCGAGCGTGACAATGGCTTTTTTCCACTGCTGGCTGCGAACATACTGACGCCGACCGCGCGTCCCCCGCTTGGCGGGGATGATGAGTGTATTCACCTTCGTGACCTTACCTGCAAGGTCGAAGATGACTTCGACGGCTTCTTTAATCTGCTTCTTGTTCGCTGCCTGCGCCACTTCAAAGACATATTTATTGTCTTGTTCGTTCAGCATCGTCGCCTTTTCGGTGACAACCGGGCGCAGCAGTACGCTGTAAATGTGAAGTTCTGCCACGATTTTACGCTCCCTTGTTCGCTTTACCCCAGATACGCACGATGATATCGAGCGCATCCATCGGGACGATCACTTTGTCGTACTGAAGCAAGTCACGGATGTTGAGGTAACTTGCGAGCAAAGGCTTCGCATCCGGCAAATTCCACGTACTACGCTGCACGTTATCGTTACTGGGCGTGCGTTCGCCGATTAAGACCAACGCCTTGCTGCTGCCCGCGATTGCCTGGATGATGCGCTTCATTTCTTTGGTCTTCGGCGCGTCCATGCTAATCGAATCGACGAATATGAGCTGACCATCGCGCAACAGCGCGGTCAAGGCGCTGCGAATTGCCGCGCGGCGCATATTTTTGGGCATCTCCTGCCGGTAGCTGCGTGGCTTAGGACCCATCGGGCGACCGCCGCCGACGAATTGTGTGGCGGTGTGGTTGCCGTGACGCGCGCGCCCCGTGCCTTTTTGCTTGTACATCTTCGCTGTCGTCAAGCTGACTTCGGCGCGGCGCTGCACAGAGTGCGTGCCGAGTCGGGCATTTGCCATCTGGCGCACATACGCCTGATGCATCAAGCCGGTGTTGACGTTCGCCTGGAAAATATCGGCGGGCAGATCGAGCGTGCGGATCTGCTGTCCGTTGGCATCCAAAACTGGAACCTGAAGTGTGGTTTGTATCGATTGTGTCATCGTCATTTCTCCTCACGCAGCAATCGCGTTATACCCTAACCGCGACGTACACGCGCGGGCTTGACCATGACGATGCCGCCGTTCGCGCCGGGAACACTTCCCCGTACCGCGAGCAAATTGCGGTTTGCATCGACCACGATCACTTCGAGATTTTGCGACGTGACGCGGTCATTACCCATGCGTCCCGCCATTTTCTTGCCTTTCCACACGTGCGCCGGAAAGGTCGTGCCGCCCACAGAACCCGGCGCGCGTTCACGGTCGCTTTGACCATGCGTTTTCGGTTGACGATTGAAGTTATGACGCTTGATCGTCCCTGCAAAACCGCGTCCCTTGCTCTTGCCGATCACATCGACGCGCTCGCCTTTGGCAAACACATCGACCTTGATTTCTTGCCCCTCGTTGACATCGACATTGTTGTCGCGCACGCGGAACTCACGCAGATATTTCAGCGCTTGCAGGTTGTTACGCTGCAAATGTCCAAGCTGACCACGAGTCAGGCGCGTCGTCTTGGTCACGCCGAACCCAAGCTGAATAGCGATATACCCATCGGTATCCGCCGTCCGAATTTGGGTGACATAGCACGGACCCGCTTCGATGACGGTGACAGGAACTGCGTTCCCTTTTTCGTCATACACCTGGGTCATGCCCACTTTACGACCAATAATGCCTTTCATATTCCACTCCTCACACGCATTGGCGGGCGGCATCAGCCCGCATACGCCCTAAAAACAGTGCAACTCGTTTTTGTCAACAAATTTCGTTCAAGCACCGAGTTCCTAATGCTGAGTTTTTTCAGCCCTCACTACTCGGTACTGCTCACTTTTTGTTTGACAACCTTTTGCCTTAAATCTTGATTTCGATATCCACGCCCGCTGGCAAATTGAGACGCATGAGCGTGTCAATCGTCTTGCTATCTGGGTCGAGCACATCGATCAAACGTTTGTGCGTGCGAATTTCAAAATGTTCCTGGCTGTCTTTGTCGATGAACGGACCACGGCGAACCGTGAAGCGTTCGATCTTGGTCGGCAAAGGCACAGGACCTACCACGCGCGCCCCCGTACGTTCCGCCGTTTCGACGATGCGCCGCGCGCTCTGGTCGAGCACGCGGTGATCGTACGCCTTCAAGCGGATGCGAATTTTGCTTTTGAACATACTCATCAATCCTCGATAGCGGCGCTTGTTGTCTCGGTCATGAGCGCCCATGTGTAGGGGCGGGTCAGATTTGACCCGCCCCTGCGATACCCGTGTTATGGGAATGTGTTAGCGTGCGTTATTTCATTACGTCGGTGATGACGCCTGCGCCGACTGTCAAGCCACCTTCGCGGATGGCAAACTTTGAGCCTTTTTCCAGCGCGACGGAGACGATCAACTCGACTTCGAGGTTGACGTTGTCACCGGGCATCACCATCTCGACGCCTTCGGGCAGCGTGACGGTACCGGTCACGTCCATCGTGCGGATGTAGAACTGAGGGCGATAGCCGGTGAAGAACGCTTTGTGGCGTCCGCCTTCTTCGCGCTTCAGAATGTACACTTCGCTCATGAACTTCTTGTACGGGGTGATGCTGTTGGGCTTCGCCAACACCATACCGCGTTCCACGTCGTCGCGTTCGACGCCGCGCAGCAAAATGCCCGCGTTGTCGCCCGCTGTCGCCGCATCGAGTTCCTTGTGGAACATTTCGATGCCCGTCACGGTGGTCTTTACAACTTCGTCGCGCAGACCAATGATCGAAATTTCTTCGCCCTTCTTCAGCGAGCCACGTTCGACACGCCCCGTTACCACCGTACCACGACCCTTGATCGTGAACACGTCTTCGACAGGCATCAGAAACGGCTTGTCGGTTTCGCGGATCGGCGTCGGAATCCAGTCGTCAACGGCTTGCATCAACTGGACAATCGGCGCGTATTCTGGCGCGGTAATATCGGTGCTGGCGCTTTCGTAGGCTTGCAGCGCTGACCCGCGAATAATCGGCGTGTCTTCGCTGAAACCGTAGCTGCCCAGCAGTTCGTGCAGTTCCAGTTCGACGAGTTCGAGCAGTTCCGGGTCGTCGAGTTGGTCGATCTTGTTCAAAAACACGACCATTGCTGGCACTTCGACCTGACGGGCGAGCAGCACGTGTTCGCGCGTCTGCGGCATCGGACCATCGGGTGCGCTGACGACGAGAATTGCGCCGTCCATCTGCGCCGCGCCGGTGATCATGTTCTTGATATAGTCACGGTGACCTGGGCAGTCGACGTGAGCATAGTGGCGGGCGTCCGTCTCGTATTCAACGTGACGAATGTTGATGGTGATACCACGAGCTTTTTCTTCCGGCGCGTTGTCGATGTCCTCATAGTTCATCTTTTGCGCCGCACCCTTCAGCCCCAACACCTTGGTGATGGTCGCCGTCAAAGTGGTTTTGCCGTGGTCAACGTGACCAATCGTGCCAATGTTGACGTGCGGCTTGCTGCGGATAAACTTCCCTTGCGACATGTCTTATTCCCTTGATCTGTAGACTTATTCCCAACACAGTTAGGTGGTTGACCAAATGACCGATTCGAATTATCGGGCGGTGGGGCGCACTATTATAAATACGTCCCACTTTCCCGTAAATCCCGTTTGTTATGAAATGACCGCGAACGGCTTACAACCCGCCCTTGATCACTTCATCTGCGATGTTCGACGGCGCAACGCTGTATTTGTCGAATTCCATCGTGAAGCTGCCGCGCCCCTGCGTCATGTTACGAACTTGTGTGGCATACCCGAACATTTCACCGAGCGGGACGTTGGCACGAATGCCTGTCGCGCCGTTACGCGGTTCCATGCCGATGATGATGCCGCGCCGGGATGACAAGTCGCCGACGATTGTCCCGGTGTAATCATCCGGCACGACCACTTCGACTTTCATGGTCGGTTCGAGGATGACTGGCTTGCCTTTTTGGACGCCTTCTTTCAGCGCCATCGAACCCGCAATCTTGAACGCCATTTCCGACGAGTCAACATCATGATACGCGCCGTCAACGAGCTTGGCACGAATACCCACAACGGGGTAGCCTGCCAGCACGCCGCCGCTCACTGCATCACGAATGCCGCTCTCGGTCGGGCGGATGAATTCGCGCGGCACAGTGCCGCCCTTGGTCGCATCGACAAAGACGAGTCCTTCTTTTTGCAGCCCAAAATCTTCATCTTCGTCGGCAATCGGTTCAAATTCGACGACGACGCGGGCATATTGACCCGAACCGCCCGTTTGACGCTTGAACGTCATATCGACTTTGTTGGCACGGGTGATCGTTTCACGATACGCCACGCGCGGACGACCGACGGTCGCTTCGACGCCAAATTCGCGCTTCATGCGGTCGACCAACACTTCGAGATGCAGCTCGCCCATCCCGCGAATCTTGGTTTGACCGAGTTTGTCATCGACTTCGATTTTGAAAGTTGGGTCTTCTTCTGCCAACGAGCGCAGCGCCTTACCCATCTTGTCCTGGTCAACCTTCGTGTTCGGTTCGATGGCGACTTCGATCACCGGTTCGGGGAAGCTGATCTTCTCCAGAACAATCGGTTTGTTCTCGTCGCACAACGTATCGCCCGTGAAGGTGTCTTTCAGTGCCAAAATCGCGGCGATGTCGCCTGCGCGAACTTCTTCAATGTCCTCACGGTCATCGGCGAACATACGCACGATACGACCGACGCGTTCACGATTGCCCTTGGTACTGTTCAGCATCATCGAGCCCGCCTTGACGACGCCCGAATAGACGCGGAAGAACGCGAGACGACCGACAAACGGGTCGGTGATGATCTTGAAGACCAGCGCCGCCGTCGGTTCGTTGATGTCTGGCGCGCGCGTCAGTTGTTCGTCCGTCTTGGGGTGAGTCCCATGCACGGGCGGAATATCGAGCGGTGACGGCAGCAGTTCAACGACTTTATCGAGCATCAACTGGACGCCCTTGTTCTTGAGCGCCGAGCCGCACAAAATCGGGTGAATTTTGCCCGCAATCGTGCCAGCGCGCAGCGCGCCGAGCAGTTCTTCTTCGCTGAATTCTTCGCCCGACAGATACTTCTCCGTCAGGAAATCGTCGTTTTCGACAATTTTGTCGATGGCATCTAAACGAAGCTGCGCCATTTGTTCGCGATGGCTTTCGGGGATCGGTTCGTGGCGGATGTCTTCGCCCTTGTCGTCGCCGTACGTGATCAGTTCCTGCTTGAGAATGTCGAAGATTCCTTTGAATTCCGAACCTTCGCCATACGGGTATTGCAGCAGTACCGGGTTCGCGCGCAGCCGATCCACGATCATATCAATGCAGCGCTGGAAATTCGCGCCCGTACGATCCATCTTGTTGACGAAGCACATACGCGGCACGTTATAGGTATTCGCCTGACGCCACACGGTTTCGCTTTGCGGTTCCACGCCCGCCACGCCGTCAAACACCACCACACCACCATCAAGCACGCGCAGGCTGCGCTGCACTTCGGCAGTGAAGTCTACGTGTCCGGGGGTGTCGATGACGTTGATCTGGTGTCCGTTCCATGAAGCGGTGATCGCCGCCGCCGTGATCGTGATGCCGCGCTCGCGTTCTTGCACCATGTAGTCGGTGGTCGCCGCGCCGTCGTGGACTTCACCAATCTTATGCACCATGCCTGTGTAATACAGAATGCGCTCGGTGGTCGTCGTTTTACCCGCGTCGATGTGGGCGATAATGCCGATATTGCGAACCATACTCAGGTCGTCAACGGTTACTTGTTTTTTTGTCATGCTTTCTCGCTATTGAGTCCTCTGCTTACGCATAGACAGCGTAAGGTAAAAGTTGAAAGTTAAAAGTCGAATACACTTTGACCACATGATTTTTAACCTTCGACTTTTAACTTTTAACTAATGTCTAGCGGAAATGTGCAAACGCTTTGTTTGCATCCGCCATACGGTGGGTGTCATCTTTACGTTTAATCGATGCGCCCTGGTTGTTCGACGCGTCCAGCAGTTCGTTCGCCAGTTTATCCGGCATCCCGCGACCGCCGCGTTTACGCGCGTTTTCCAAAATCCAGCGCATCGCCAGTGTCAATCCGCGCTGTGCGGGGACTTCGACCGGTACCTGATACGTCGCACCACCGACACGCATCGGTTTGACTTCGATGGCGGGTGATACGTTACGCAAGCCTTGTTCGAACACTTCGACCGGGTTGCGCTTGGCTTTTTCTTCGATGATATCCATCGCGTCGTACATAATCCGCAGCGCCACACTTTTCTTGCCGCCGCGCATCATCCGGCTGACTAACATACTGATATGCACATTGCCAAACTTGCTATCTGGCACTGGCTGACGTTTGGGGGGTGATTTTCTTCTTGGCATGGTTGATCCTCAAAAATCCTTTATTTCTTCTTACCCGTTGCGACTGGTTGACCCGGTTTCGGACGCTTCGCGCCGTACTTGCTGCGCCCCTGCTGCCGTCCTTTAACACCGTCGGTATCGAGCGAGCCGCGCACGATGTGATAACGAACACCGGGAAGGTCTTTGACACGTCCGCCACGAACCAGCACGACGCTGTGTTCCTGCAAACCATGACCTTCGCCTGGAATATAAGCGGTCACTTCAATTTGGTTGCTCAAGCGCACACGCGCAATTTTGCGCAGCGCTGAGTTCGGTTTTTTCGGCGTCATGGTACGCACAACGGTACAAACACCGCGTTTCTGCGGCGACCCGTTCTTTTTCTGGGTGCGGCGTTGATCGAAAACATTGAGCGTGTATTGAAGCGCTGGCGCCTTGCTCTTGCTTTTCTTCGACTTCCGACCCTTACGCACCAACTGGTTGATCGTTGGCATAAACGTCTCCAAATATAAATCACACTGGCTATAAGCGCGCAAAAAGGCGTACTCGAAATCTACCAAGAGTCGCCCACATGCTCTGACTTATGGCGGGCAACCTCGTCGTAACGAAGCGCTTTCGCCACCTATAGTTCAGTTCAGCAAGGCATTGCCACATCGTGGTTACACAGGCTGCGAAATGGTGATGTGCATGGTAGCAGTACAAAACCAGCGCGTCAAGGGAAAGATCGCGCGCTTTTTCAACTCAGCCGTATTATAGAGTCGCCCCCGTAAACGGCTCAACGAGTGCCGCGCTTGCCACAGAGACGGGCGGATACGCGCGTGTGCGGGGCGAGGGGTGAAAAACCTTCGCGGTAGGAATTTAGGGTGAGGGCAATCTGCGTAAGGTGAGTCGATAAATCAGACCATCGCCGTGCCGACCGCGCGCACCAGTTCTTCGACAGCGATGGGTTTACCCATGAACACATCCGCGCCCGCCTGATACGCTTGGCTCTTATAAAAGCCGCCATTGGTGCTGCTCACGACCAGCACAGGGATGCGCCGCGCATCCACATTTTGCTTGCGGACATAGCGCACCAGATCAAGCGCGTTCATATCCGACAGCATCATATCCAGGATGATGGCGTCGGGCATTTGTTGAAAAACCACGCCCAAGCCCTGCGTGACCGAATTGACGCGCGTGCATTTGAAACCCGCGACTTCGAGCGCGGTCTGAAACACTTCACCGACGTTTTCATCGTCTTCGATCACCAGTACCCGCTGACCACGCCCGATAGTCGGGATGGTTGCGTCATAGGTGAGCGGCGCGGTTTGCGGTTTTTTCGTCATTTCTGCTGGGATTACCGCGTATTGCAGTTGAATTTGTAAACCGCCGAACGTGAGTTCGTCGCCATGATGCAGACGTACCTCTTTGAGCGGTTCGAGCAGCACATTGTTCAGGCGGGTGCCATTGGTGCTGCCCATATCCTTGATCATCAACACCGTTTCGCGGACGACAATCATGGCATGGCGGCGGCTGACACCCAACGCCCCCGCGTTATACGGAGTCAGATCAATTTCTGGGTTGATGTCGCGTTCGACATCGGCACGCCCAATGAGCATGGTTTCGCGCACCTGAGCCTGATGCAGCGTCGAAGTACCGACCATACGAAACTCGATAACCCACGGCAGCGCTTTTTCGAACGGCGCCGTCGGACGCGCAGGCGGATCACCCGCGAGCGCGGGAGGAAGTGTCAAATGACGGGTAGCAGCATTAGCGTTGATCTGCGCTGGTGTGGGAACTCTAACGTTCGGGTCTGTGACGTTCATCAGCAATAAATCCCTGTTGTGTACTATAGATAGCGTACCATAACCAGCGCGCTATCCCTATATACTTTACCTTACAACATGATCATCCGCCGCAAGCATCAATCTAAGGTACTAATTTACGTTGTTTCGTTCACCATTTTGTACATTTCTCAACACTTCGTTATATCGATGGTCTAATCTGGCAAAAATAACCATCACGTTATCCTTCGTAATCCCTATTGCAATATACCCCATACAGCCATTCTAGAACCGTGACGCGTATCGCATCATGAGAGAGTGTTTTTTACGCAATTTCAACTGAAAAGGAATTTACCATGTCACAACCCGTAATGGAACGTGTCAAGGCGGTCGAGACTGATCGCGGTTATACAACCTATAGCACCGATTTAGTCTCTCCCATCGACAGCGTGCGTTGGGCAGCCGTCTTAGCCGGCATTTTCACCGTGTTAGCCTCGATCATTTTCTTCACCATCCTGGGTATTGCACTCGGTCTCTCCAGCTTCGACGCCAATGACCCGCGCAGTTTAGCGCTCGGTGCCAGCGTGTACACGATTATCGTCGCGCTGTTGTCGTTCGCATTAGGCGGTTTTATCGCGGCGCGCACGGCCGCCGTCGCCGGAACCGGTAATGCGATCCTGAACGGCGGCATGGTCTGGATCGTGACCATCGCCTTGATCGTCAATTTCATCGGGTCGGGAGTCGGCACGCTGCTCGGCATCGCTGGCAACGTGACTGGCACAGCCATAGAAGCGGCAGCACCGATTATCGCAGAAGCCGGCGCGCAAGCGGCGGATGAATTGCAAGCCAACCCCGAAGCGGCGGCGACGGCGGAAGCCGCGCTTGATGATGCGGCAGCGGCAGCACAGGGCGCGGTCGCGGACGCGCAAGAACAGCTTGAAGACGTGACGCCACAGGAAATTGAAGAAGCCGGACGTGACGCGGGTCAAGCTGCATGGTGGGCGCTGCTGGCGCTCGGTGTCTCGGCTGGCGCGGCACTGGTTGGCGCAACGGTCGGCAAACGCAATGAGCCAACCGAAGTTGCGGTCGCTCGTTAGTTCAGCCGTATCAAACGAACGCTGTGTAGGGGCGGCATAAATGCCGCTTGTCTCAGGGCGACCCAGTCGGTCGCCCTGAGGCTTGCTTGTCCGCCAGATGCTAAGGCATTCGCCTGCGGCTTTAACCTGCGGCAGGGAACTGATGTGTGTATGGCTGCATACATAACCCCGTTGCGCAGTATTTTTGGACTCGCCTTCTTCTCTTCTATACTCTCTCCATCTTGTCGCATACCCTCGGAGAGCCTCACCCATGACCCGTCCATTTATCATCGACACCGATACCGCCAGCGATGACGCCGTCGCCTTGATCATGGCGCTGCAAGCGCCAAAAATGGGCATCGACATCGACGTAAAAGCGATCACAGTCGTCAACGGCAATATGCCCGTCGATCAAGGCGTGCAAAACGCGCTTTTGTGCGCCGAATTGTGCGGATCGGATGTGCCAGTTTATCGCGGCGCCGATCGTCCGCTGGTGCGCTCGCATGTATTTGCGTACTGGTTTCATGGACAAGACGGCTTATCGGATCGCGGCTTCGCGCCGCGCACGCGCACGACCCCCACCCCCGGTCATGCGGTCGAAGCTATGATCGAGACGATCAAGGCGAATCCTGGCATCACACTCGTCACGTTGGGTCCGCTCACCAATGTCGCGCTCGCCATTGCGCAGGCGCCCGAAATTATTCCGCTCGTCGAACGCTGTGTCGTGATGGGCGGTGCGGCTTGCACCAGCGGCAATGTCACCCCTGCTGCCGAATACAACATCTGGGTCTGCCCCGAATCCGCCAAGATGGTCTTTCGTTCGGGGATGCGAATCGAAATGGTCGGCTGGGAGTTATGCCGCGACACGGCGACGCTGCCCCAAGCCGAAATGGACGAGATTCGCGCCATCGGCACGCCGCTCGCAGAATTTGCCATCGATTGCAACGCGCAAGCCATGCGCGCCGCCGCCGAACAAAGCGGCGAACCAGGGTTATCACTGCCCGACCCGGTGGCGATGACGATTGCGCTCGACCCCGCCGCCGCGCCCGATAAAACCCTGTGTTATGTCGATGTCGAAACGCAAAGCGAGCTCACACGCGGCATGACCGTCGTCGATCGGTTCGGCGTCACGCCCGACGAACGCAACGCGCCCGCATGGGGTGAGGTCACCGCGCGCGAAAAAAGCGTGACCGTGTGCTGGTCGCTCAATGTCGCGCGCTGGAAAACGCTGCTGCGCCAGAGTCTCTCTTAAATCACCCTGATTCAGTATGGGCGGGAGAATTCCCGCCCACCGTATTGCCTCGTCTATGTTGGGTCACATGGCACATCACGGCTTGCGTCCTGCCCACTACACTGTTCATGACTGCTGTATTCAGACAGGAATCGATCATGACCCAGAACGCACCCCACAAACCACAGGACAACCCGAACACGATCCCGGACACCGTGCAGCAGGATCAGGAAGATAACCAAATGCCTGATCCGAGTGATCCGGTACGCCCGACGACGCCCGATGAGCGCCGCATCAAAACGCCACACGCCATTCCGCTCGGCAATCGTGAAGGTGACGACGATCAAACGATTACCGAAACGATAAAAAAGGATATGGCGCAGTAACGATAGTGTGTGTTAATGCTTATGCAATACCTGAGTCGAGCGGCGTGATTCGCGTTATGATATGCTCAACGTCGAACATGGAGGAATTCTCATGCCGCTCGATTCCAAATCCCGCAAAGCGAAAGATTCAATTCCCGATACGATCGCCGCTGACTTAGAAGGTGGCAGTTCATCCTCATCATATGCCGATGAACGTATTTTCACCGCTGACGCCATCCCGACCGACTCCAGTAAAACCGCACGTACGCCGAGCAAAAAAGACGAACTGCCCGATACTATCAAACGCGATCGGCAATAAGCGACACATTCTGTTGTCCTGTAGGCGTACAGCGTGCTGTGCCTTCGATGACGACCCATCCAAAAGTTGAAATGACCCCTTATGCATGACGCCAATCCTTCAGCATTGCCACGTTTACGCTATGGCGACGCGATCTATCTTGACCGACGCGAAGAATGGCGCGCGTTTGCGCCGATCCTCGACTTAATCCTCGACGACGATGACGAATACGCCGTCGTCGAGGACGACGATCTCGATGAGAACTCGCCCGAATGGGTGGCGCTGCTGCCCGACCGCCGCGATCTCATCCGGCTTAAAGGCTACCCCGAAAGCGAATATGACGACGGTAAGCCCGTGTATATGCCGTCGCGCCGTTTGCTGACAGCCATTGTCCTGGTCGCGTTGTTGGCGCTGTTAGCCTATGAGTTTTATGGATTTTTTGCCGAGCCTGTGCGCGTGCCCGAACTGCCTTCGCCACCCGCCAATTCCATTTAAGGAGCGATATCGATGCTGCGACGCTTATTATTGATGCTGATCGTGGGTGTAGGGTGCGTGGTCACTGTACGCGCGCAAACTATCGAAGACTTCGAATACCGACTATCTAAGCGAAGACGGCACGTTCAGCTTTTACCTGCCCTCTGATTATGAACAGGTGGAAGAAAACGACGGCAGCTTTATGTTCGACGATCCCGCATCGCGCAATTTTGGATTCATATTTTTACCCGATACCATGAGTCAACTGGACGGCGTCACTGACGATAGCACATTAGAGGATGTATACACCGCCTTCAATCTGCTTTTCGATGGCGATAATCCTGCATCGCTCGACGCGCAAATGATTGAACCGGAATTCGGCAGCCCAGTCGTGATCGGCACACTGCCGTTCACCAATCGCGATGGCAGCAAAAGTGACTATCTGACGCTGGTCGCTGAAATTGATTTTGGGCAGTACGCAGGCATTTCAATGATTGTGTACGAAGATATAAGCTGTTCACCTGGACGGGCAGCACGACGCTGGACAAGATTCTACTGCGCAACGACAGCAGTGTGTCGAGGGGAGCGGCAGCGATGGGCTGGTGGTCTTTCAATCGATCACGATCTACGGCACAGGCGAGAATCCTTTCGGTGAAGATAACTGTGCATAGCCGAACCGATCTTTGAGGCGCAAGAATGGCGTCTCAAGCCAACGGTACGAAGCGGCGGCGATCAAGAACGTGAACACGATCGTCGATGCAAAAAGAAACGGATGGCGCGCCGCCTCGGAAAGGCGAAGGGAATCGGTGGCAAGCCACGCAAGAAAAATAACGATGGGGTGAAGCATGTATACACCGATCGCGCCGATGATCATCGCCTCGAATCGCGTGCTTAAGACGACCGCACGCAGAACGACCGAGTCTGACTCGGCGACGAGCATCTTTAACGCGAAATTCCCTGCTAACAGCATCACGAACAGGAGAGGGACAATCACGCCAACGAGACATTGTTTCATCGTACGGTGTGGTATCCGAGATCGGGTCGAGTGCGCGCCGGACTGCTTGCCCGTTGACGACGCCGTAAGCGTGGGTCGGCGTGCTGTTTCATCCTCCATGAAGCAGAATATCGAGTCTACAATACACTCGATTCAGATGATGACGCGGTTAAATCTTAGCGATTGGGAAATCGGATGCTGTCAGCGTTACGGGTGATCAGGCGCGCGTTTCGTCATGTGTCCGGCAACGGCTATATTTATGTGTGGGCAAATCTGGCATTTATACTGGCGTCGCTGCCGCTTATCACCATGCCTGCTGCATGGGCGGGGTTGTGTAAATTAGGCTATAACGCGATCCGCCAGCCCAACGCCGATTGGGACGACTTGATCAGTGGTTTCCGCGAGTTTTTGGCGCGTGGCGTGCTGATGGCGATCCTGAATGCGCTGGTGCTGTTCATCAACCTGACCAACTTACTCGGTTATCGCGGCGGCGAACCGCTCGATTGGGCACTGCGTCTGTTCTGGTTGTTGGTCTTGATGGTGTGGTTTTCGATCCAGTTTTATCTGTATCCGTTGTATTACGCGATGGAACAGCCGTCGCTGTCGGGCGCGTTTCGCAACGCCGTCATCATGGTGCTGCTCAATCCGGTCTTCACGCTTACGTTGACGCTTCTCTTGCTCGTCATCTGGTCGGTGAGTACAGTTTTGTTCGCGCTATGGCTGCTGCTCACGGTCGCATTCATGGCGGTCGCCGCCAATATCGCCGTGCAGGATCGGATTCAGAAAGTCGGCTTTGACCGCCCGTCCGACGCGACACACACTGCCGATGACGAGATCATTTATGGGACGAGCCGCGAAAAATGAGTAATCTTGGCATATCGTCGCCTATTCGTCGTAAAATAACGATCTGCGAGGCATCATCGAAATCGGGATCGACCGATCAAATTGTAATTTCTTTGGAATGACCATGAGTGATGTGAATGAACGCATTCGTTTGCGTGCCTATCGCACGCTGCAATTATTGACGAGTTTTCGTTACGTCAAGCGGGTCTCGCCGGACATCGACGTGATTGGCATAACCGAAAATCAGCCGGGCAGCACGGTTGATAGACTGCTTGTGACCACCAACGGATTAGTTTGGCGGACTGAGCCGACGCAATTTGTCGCTTACCACCAGATTATCCACGCGGAAGCGGTCGTCAAATACGGCGGCTTTGACAAATCGAGCGTCAAGACACTGCGTTTACACATCGCCAACGGCGCCATATTCGATTTTCCAGTACGCGGCGGAAACGATAAAACCCGCGCGGTGTGGGAATTTCTTCGCTATATTGATCAGGTTTGTGCTATTGTCCAGCAGTCAATCCCAGAACGAACATAGCACATGCCCACAATCAAAGATGTAGCCAAAGAAGCGGGCGTATCGATTGCGACCGTCTCGTATGTGCTGAACAATAAAACCAACTCGGTCAGCGAAGAAACCCGCATCGAAGTATGGCGCGCCGTCGAAAAAATCGGCTATATGCCGAATGTCACTGCGCGCAATTTACGCAGCAGCCGCAGCCGCTTGATCGGCTATGCGTGGCATGAACGCCCGCGCAATGGCTATATGAACGCGGTGCTGGATCATTTCACGTATTCGCTGGCACAAGCCGCCGAACACGCCGGTTATCACCTCCTCACCTTCACGTATCCGCATCAAGACCCAATTCCGGTCTACGACGAGCTGATTCGCACCAGCCGAGTCGATGCGTTCGTGATCGCCAGCACCAACGAGGATGACCCGCGTGTGCGGTATCTGCTCGATAAAGCATTTCCGTTTGTGTCGTTCGGGCGCGCCAATCCTGAATGGGATTTCCCCTGGGTGGATGTCGATGGTGAAGCGGGTGTGCATCAAGCCGTCGATGCATTGATCGAGCTGGGACATCGACGCATCGCCTTGATCGCGTGGGATCAACACTCGCTGACGGGCAATTTTCGCTCGGACGGTTATATGAACGCGATGCGCGCGGCAGGGCTGCCCGTCGATGAAACCCTGATCTGGCGTGGTGAAAATCAGGAACAAAGCGGACACGACGCGCTGCGCCATTTCTGGACTGTGATGCCGCCTGAACAACGACCCACGGCGATTTGCGCGATCAGCGATCTGATCGCGGTTGGGGTGATCAACGAAGCGGAGCAGCTCGGCGTCACGATTGGGCGTGATGTATCGCTGATCGGGTTCGATAACGCGCCGCTCACGCAGTATTTACACCCACCGTTGGCGACGCTCGAACAGCCGCTCGAAGCGATTGGCGTCCAAGTCATCGCCTTACTGTGTGATTTGCTCAATAAGACCCCGCTCGATGACCAGCGACATCGTCTGCTGCCACCGCGTTTTATTCCGCGTGCGTCCATCGCCGCGCCGCCGACCGACTAAATAACGGAGTTCAAGAGGGATTCATGGCAAAATATTACGACTCGATCACCGATGATCTTCGCGCATGGATCGACGAACAGCCGATGTTTTTCGTCGCCACCGCGCCGCTCAGCGCCGATGGACACGTCAATTTGTCGCCCAAAGGCTACGATTGTTTCCGCGTGCTGTCGCCGCATCGCGTCGGTTATCTCGATTTGACCGGGAGCGGCAACGAGACCAGCGCGCATGTGCTCGAAAACGGACGGATTACGTTTATGTTTTGCGCCTTTAAGGGTGAGGCGCGCATCATGCGTTTGTTCGGGGAAGGGCGCACCGTCTTGCAAAATACGCCCGAATGGAACGACCTGATCCCGCATTTCGACACGAATCACAATGCGATCCGTCAAATCATCGTCGCGGATATCGATAAGGTGCAAACATCGTGCGGCTACGCCGTGCCGTACATGGAGTACAAGAAAGAACGTCCGGCACTCGATAAATACTGGCATAAAAAAGGCGCGGACGCCGTCCCGAAATACTGGAAAGACAAGAATCAGACCAGCATCGATGGGTTGCCCACGCCATTATGCGAGGATGAGTAGGACGGGTTTTAGACCCGCCCTACGCTATTCCATATCTGATTAACGCGCGACCGCGTTGGTCGGAATCCAGAACGGGCGCGCTTCGCACGCGATCCATACTTTGGCGAAGTCGCCGCTAAATTCGCTGATATACCACGTGCCCGCTGCCAACGTGAAGTTGGTCTGCGTGCTCAAGTCGGCGGCGAAGAACGCGGGTGCACCCGCCGGAACATTGTAGACCACCGACCCTAGTGGCAGTGGGAACGGGCAGTCTCCGGGTGTTCCATCACTGATGTTGCCAACACCACTGATGGTCGCGGAATAAGTGCCGCCAGGTTGTGCGATAAGATCATCGAACACTACCAGGAAGTACTGCGTTCCCGCCGCTAACGTCAGGTCAAGCGTTTTGGGGTCGGCGTCGTTATTGCCTGCGATGCAGTTGGCAGCGCCGTTTGATGGGTCAAAAGCGCCCTCGTAGACGTAGTACGATGCAAATCCAGGTGGGCTTGTACTGGTGAGGTTGAATGTATAAACGCCATCGATATCAACCGTGAAGCCGTATACATCATAACTAACTTGTATACCAGCCTGTGCTAAACAAGTGGGCGTACTGATGGAAACGACTTCCATCGTGGGGTCGCTTGGATCGAGCGTCCCGGTGAAGGTTGCACTCCCGGCGAAAACCGCGGTCGCACTGATACTGAAAACAAGCAGCAAAATGATCAACGATATAACCAGGCGCTTCATGATATTTAAACTCCTTCAATGCGGACTTTGAATAACAGCTTACACGTTTATTTCAGATGCGCGAATCACCCCTGTGCGGCGGTGCTAAGCTGCTCCAAAACACTCGTCACCGTCACATCAACCAGATCGGGCAAGATCATCGTCGCCTGGTTGACTCGTTCGCGTCCGGCGTCCGTGCCGCCGCTGATGCCAATCGTCCAGAAGCCGCCGCGCTTTGCGGCGTCAACCCCGGCTTCGGCGTCTTCAAAGACGACCGCGTTTTGTGGATACACGCCAAGTCGTCCGGCTGTCCACAAAAATAAATCGGGCGCGGGCTTGCTGTTCACGACGCTGTAACCATCACCGAGCGCATCGAACAGATCGATCACGCCGAGCCGTGTCAGCACGGTGCGCGCGTTGCGGCTGGCGCTGCCAATGCCTAATTTGAATCCGGCAGTACGCCCCTCGTTTAGAAAATCCGCCGCGCCGGGCAGCAAATAGGCGGGTGTGATCGTATCGAGCAGTTCGACATAATACGTATTTTTGCGTTCCATCAAGTCGAGCGCTTTTTCTTCGGGAATTACGCGCCCTTTAAGCAAGCGCGTCAGGCTTTCTCGCCGCGAAACACCGCGTAGTGCTTCGTTATCTTCACGCGTAAACGGATAGCCTTCTTCGTCCGCCATCCGTTTCCATGCCTGATAATGAAGTTCTGCCGTATCAGTAATCACACCATCGAGGTCGAAGATCAACGCGCGAATTTGAAGCGACATGTCACGTTCCTTCCTGTAAAGCAGTGAGGCGCTTGGGCGCGGTCCGTTTTCAGCCCTCACCCCCTGCCTGTCTCCCTCAGGGCGAGGGGCGAAAAACCGTCGCGGTAGGGGAAGTCCTTCTCCCTGAGGGAGAAGGACTTAGGATGAGGGCAATCTGCGTAAGGTGAGTTAGATAAGTCTGCTTATTCGTTCGCTATTGCCTGTGCCAGCGCGTCGGGCGTCACGTCCGCACTTTCGGTGATCGCCAGATAACCGGGGAAATTTTCGGTCGGCGCAAAACTGCCGACCCAAATATCGTACTGCCCTTCGGCGGGGTCAACGATATCGATCAACGGGTTCAAGCCCGACGAATCATCAGCGCACATCCACGAGCCATCGGGGAGGTTGATGATCAAGGTGGTGTCGCCTTCTTCCTGTGTGGAGAGGAAGAAAATACGCAGCCCTTGCGAACTGCCTGTCCATTGAATCTTGTAATCGGGCGATGGTGTCGAGTAACCGACACAATCGGCGCCAATTTCGGTGGCGGCGACATCGACGAAGGCATCTTCGGTCGCACCGCTGACCATTTCGACGAGATGCGGGTCATCGCGGAAGCCGGCTTCAAGCTGAATACCCCCGTAGTTGGCTTCCAGGTTGTAATCCAACTGCGAAAAATCGGGGACAGCCGTCGGCGCCACATCTTCAACTTCGGGGAGGTTTTCCGGGTTGGTCTGGTTGCCTGATGGTTGTTCATCTAAATTCAAGACGGTACGCAGTGCGGGAAGGGCATAAATGCCGCCCAAACGCCCGCCCGTCACTTCTTCGCTGACGACGACCGTCGGTATACCGATCAACTCGCCTTGCAAATTGACAGCTAAGCCGCCGCTGTTCCCCGGCGAAATTTCGGCGTCGGTCGAATACAGGAATGGTACGCGTTGATTGCCGACATCTTCGTTACGAATGCTGGTGATCGACCCACCCGTGAAGACGAGATACCCATCGCCGATGCCCGGAAAGCCGAACACATAGACCGAATCACCCAACTGCACGTTTTCTTCCGAAAGCGAGATGAACGGTAAATTGAGCGATTCGGGTTCAATGCCGCGCCCGTCGGCGTCGCGGTCAATCTGCAAAATGGCAAAATCGAGATCGGGGTACTGCGCGACGACCGATGCGTAATAACGCAGTTCTGGCGGCTCGGCAATATCCGATGGCTGCAAAATAGCGAAATCGTCGCCGCCTTCGATGACGTGAACATTGGTGAAGATATAACCTGACGGGTCAATAATGGTACCAGAGCCCTGCGAGAACGGTTCGCCGTTATCCAACGCCAGCACTAAGACCACGCTTTGGGCGATGCGGTTGATCTCATCACCAGGCAGCCGTTCGACGGTTTGAGCGAAAACCAACGTTGGCAGCATGATGATCAAACAGACGACCAGAAAAATGCGTTTCATGAGATGAAACTCCCGTGTGAAGATGCGTACTTATAGCATCTAGTGTAACCATTTTTCAGTTTCGCGCGATAGGCAAGGAGGGGTGATGATTCTTAACCGAGATGGGCTATAATTCATAGCTATGAAAACGAGATATCAACCACACCTCTTTCTTTTTTGTGCCGCTGCCTTGATCGCGCTGCTCACGGCATGTGATCCGCTTGTGCCGTTTCCGACTCCAACGCCGCAGGTGATCATTGTCACCTCGCAGCCGACCGTGACGAATGCGCCGACCGAAACCCGTCCGCCGACCGCGACGCGCACCATGGCGCCCGAACCTTCGCAGACGCCGACGGAAACGCCGTTCCCGTGTACCGAAGAAACCGGACAAATCATTCCGTTCGATAATGTACGCAGCAGCATCGCTGGCGAGAATTTGCGTTATCGTGTGTACGTGCCGCCGTGTTATGTCCAGACCGAAAAGCGCTATCCCTATGTGATCCTGCTGCATGGGGCGAGTTATACCGAAACGCAGTGGGACGAAATCGGCGCTGACGAAGCGCTCGAACAAGGGATGCGTCTCGGCGTGCTCGGTCCGATGATCATCGTCATGCCGTATTTCGGCGTGGTCGGCACGCGCAGCACGTTCCCGCCTGACCGTTCTTATGAGTCGGTCATCCTGGATGAACTGATTCCAGCGGTCGAGCGCGATTTTTGCACCTGGAACAACCGTGCCACGCGCGCCATCGGTGGCATTTCGCGCGGCGGCTTCTGGGCATACAGCATCGGGCTGCGCCACCCCGATATATTCGGGATCATCGGTGGTCACAGTGCGGCGTTCAGCGAAGATAACGCGCCGCCCGCCAATAATCCGCTCGAACTGGCGCTGAATGCGTCGTTTCTGGCACAAGCCAACCTGCGTATGTATCTCGATGTTGGCGCGCAAGACCCCGCCAGCGCCGAGATACAATTGTTGAGCAGCCGTTTGACAGCGCGCGGCATCGAACACACGTCAGTCGTCAACCCGACGGGCGATCACAGCGAGGCGTACTGGACGGCACACGTCTCGGAATATCTGACGTTTTATAATGAAACGTTCCCACGCACGACGGGCGAACTGCCGACGTGCTTAGAGCCAAGCCCGTCGTGAGCGCGCCCGATGCCGACTCCGTTTACCCATCTCGCCCTCTCACGTCAAATGTTGACCGACCGGTCGATTCCCGACACGATGCGCGCCGATTTACTGACGGCGCGCGGCGCATTTTATCTCGGTCAGATCGCCGCCGATGGTCACGCGCTTGAACAACCACCGGTCAAGCGCGAAAAGACGCATTTTTATACCTATACCCATATGCCCAACGAGAAGTTGTGGCATTTGATGATGAACGAGAACGCATCGCTGCGGTCGCTGACCGACCCGGCGGCGCGTGCGTTTGTCGCGGGTTATGTCGCGCATCTCTCGGTCGATGAGTATTGGGCGCGGCACATGGCAGCGCCGAACTTCGGCGCGTCGTCGTGGGGCGATCAGCGATTTCGTTTCCTGATGCTCAACGTGCTGTTGATTCACATGGACGAGCGCGATTACGACCGCATTAGCTACCCGCCAGAAGCGCGCGCGGATATGGCGGAACAATTATATGCTGCCAACCCTGATCACTGGCTGCCGTTTCTGTCGGATCATGCGTTATGCGAGTGGGGAGCGGTGATTCATCGCCAAATCAAGCCGGGCGGCTTGAGCGAAACACTGCAAATTCTCGCGCCGCGCATCATGAATATGAGCGCGCTCAAGCTGCGCGCGATTCTTGACTCCGAGTCGCGAATGCAGCGCGATCTGTGGCGGCATGTGCCGCGTGCCGAAGTGCAGGCAGTCGAAGCGGGGATGTATGCGTTCGCCCGCGACGAGATGATCGCGTATTGGACCGCTTAATCGTCATCCCCATGCCCCATCCACGCGGTAACGCAGTTGATAATGCGCGCCATCACGGTTGAACATGACCATGATCTCGCCGTGATGATCGTCGCGCACTGAGATCGGCGTTTCGCCCAGTAAATCGTCGCTTGTCAGCACATCTGCTTCCCATAAGCGCAGCACATGCTCGCCACTTATGATCGGGATCATGAACTGCGATTCTTGAAACGCCGCCATCGCTTGCCACCCGTCATGGGTCAACTGGCGCCCGTTTTCAAAATCGAACGCGCGGATTTGCGTGGCATTTTGCGGTTTGTCGTGCAGCTTGAGCGGCGCGGCTTTCCACACCAGCCGATCCCCCAACGCCAGATAAATCTCGTCGCCATCGAGTTCCTGCACCTGCATACATTCCAGCCAAATCAAGCGCAGCGTGTAGCCTTTATTTTCGGTCATGAAGAGTCTCCTTATGGCAAAATCGACTTGAGCGAAAGTTTACCGCGTGCTTCACCGTCAATCACAATCGGCATCTCGTCATTTTCGCCGTAAGTGACGGTTTCCTGATAGTCGCTGTTGGTAGGATTACTGTACACGTAGAGCTGACGCTCAGCTAAACTCAATACGCCATAAATCGGAATTCCCGCAGTGGCGTACATGCGCTTTTTACGCCCTTTATCGAACTTGAGCGAGCTATCCGCTACTTCGATAAGCAGCGCAATTTCTGCTGGGTGCGGATGACGAACGAAAAATTCGCGTCTGATTCCTTTTACAAGCGCAATATCAGGCTCTTGCTCGCTATCTTTTAAGGTGATGGAGTCTTGAGAGCGGACAATCCAACCGTCTGGTAACATGGTTTCTAGAAAATAGCGGATCATGTCGGTAGTCGCTGTATGCGGCGGGTTTTTCGGCAGTGTTTCGACTAACCACCCTTCAATGAGTTCTACGCGGTCGTCGGTCGTCAAAATGCCCGCGTCGATCATCTGGTGATATTGGTCTACGCTCATGCGCCACAGATCGCGGGCGGTAAACATGTCCGTTTCGTCCGATACAACCGCGGGGGTGGATGAATCGCCATTACATTTGACTCCGTACTCAGAATCGACACTCAAATTATAGCAGTCCGGCGTGGGAAAACCTTGCGCCTTTTAACGTCTGAACTGTGTGTGCGCCCATGCCTCAAACAACCCTTGCAGCTTGAGCCGTTGATACTTGCCCGTCGTCGTCACCGGAATATCTGTGCCGAACACGACGACTTTAGGCGCTTTCTCAAATGACATGGTGCGGCGGCAGTGCGCGATCAGCGCATCGGCGTCGAGCCTTATTCCATCATGAGGCACGACATACGCGCCGACTTCCTCACCGTAATAATCGTTGGAGAACGCGACCGCCAGCGCAACTTTGACGCCCGCATAACTCAGCAGCACTTCTTCGATATCGAACGGGCTGAACTTGACCCCGCCGCGATTGATCAGTTCTTTCAGCCGCCCGGTGATGAAGAAGAACTGCCGTCCGCCAGCATCGACCGCGTAAAAACCCTCGTCGCCCGTGCGAAACCAGCCGAACTTGAACGCTTCGGCGTTGGCATCGGCGCGTTTGAAGTACCCGCGCATCACGTTATGCCCACGCACACAAATTTCGCCGCGTTCGCCCGCCTTTAACTGCCGTCCGTCGCCGCTCGCATCGAAGATCGCCATTTCGTTCGGCTCGATAGCGCAGCCGATGCTCGGATACCCATGATCGTGCAGCCACGCGCGATGTTCATCCCAGTTCAGGTCAATGGGCAAAAAACACGAATAACACGTTGTCTCGCTCAAGCCGTAGCCATGCAGAATTGGAAACCCGAACGTGTCTTCAAACTGACGCGCCAGGCTCATCGCTAACGTTCCCGCGCCGCAGATCAAATGACGAAAACGGCGTAAATCGTGTTTGCCCACGCCGTCACCAAATATCGATGCGCCTTTTGCCGTCTGTGACGCGGCGTAATCGAGTGCGAATTGCAGCAGCGTCGGCACGACCGACACGACCTGCACACTTTCACGCGCGATCCGTTCCCAGAACGTGCTGGAACTGAACGTGCGGTTCAGCACCACTGACCCGCCCACATACAGCGGCGTGATCAACGTGGCGACGATGCCGTTGACATGATGAATCGGCAGCACATTCATCATGCGTTGGTTGCCTGTGATCGCATTCCATCCAGCGACCCCGTGTGCGTCTACAAGCAGATTGTACTGCGTCAGTACCACGCCTTTTGGCGCGCCTGTCGTCCCGCTCGTGTATACCAGCAGCGCATCATCGTCGAGCGTTGGGCGTTCTTGCGTGGCGATGAAGGTATCCGGCTTGTTCTGGATCGCCTGATGGAACGACACATAAACCGATTCGTCGTCCGCCGCGCCACCAACCCGCACAATCTCGCGGATATTATCCGCGCCCAAGCCATCGCCCGTCCCATGGATAATCCGTTCGGCGCGTTCGAGATACTCGGCGCGCACTAAACACGTTACCGCTTCGCTGTTGCGTAAAATGAAGGCGATGCGCGCGTCATCTTCGGTGATATTTTGCGGCGCGACGCGCGCCCCGATGATCCAGCACGCGAAATAGATAATCACTGTGTCGCTGTGGTTGTAACAGATCGTAGCGACTGTATCGCCGCGCCGCACGCCGAGATCGTCGTACAAAAATCCTGCCGCCTGATGCACGCTGGCGTTGAACTGTGCATACGTCAGCGTTTCGCGCACAGCGTCGCCGTCGTAATGGATCAAAAAGTCTTTGTCGGGCGTCACCGTCGCGTGCAGCGAGAGCAGGTGACGCATATTTTTGTACGGCACTTTTGCGGCTGTATATGGCACACCGTGCAGCGTGCGCGCCGCGTCGATGTTGGCGGTGGTTTGGGGGTCTAGGTCGCTGAAAGAAGCCAAAATCATACTAAATTCCTCGTCAATAAGTTTGTAAAAGACAGCTTAACTATATCCAATTCAACGCGCTGGCACGATTGACGCTTTCCTTCACGACAGGTAAAGTCCGTGTCTATGATCCAATCTCAAAATCTCGGCGTATAATTATTACTTAATAAATAGTCGTCATGCCAGAAATAAATTACAGCAAAACGTCCCTCAGCTTGTCTATCCTGTGCAATAAACCCATCCCTAAGGGATTCGCTCGATGTCTGCATCTGCCATGATCACTGCCACCCGCACTCGTCCACTCTCGCTGCTGATTATTGCCTATTTCGCCTTCATCGCTATTGCCATCCCCGATGGTATCCTCAACATCGCGTGGACGTATATGCAGACCGATTTTACCGTCCCGCTGGAGTCGCTTGGCGTGCTGCTCGGCGTCGCTATGACCGGACGCCTGCTCACCGCCTTCACGAGCGGGTCATTGATCGGGCGGTTTGGCATCGCGCGCTACCTGATCGGCGGCGTGCTGCTCATGATGGCTGGGTTGTCTGGCTATGCGTTCTCGCCGTCATGGGTGACCCTCCTTGTGGCGGCGTTCGTCGCGGCGATGGGCGCAGGCGCGCTCGATGCCGGGCTGAACACGTTCGTCAGTGCTGGCTACACGACCGGTCAACTTAACTGGCTGCACGCCGCGTATGGCGTCGGCGTCACGCTGGGTCCCGTTGTAGCGACCTATGTCATCGTCACGACGGGGCAGTCATGGCGCGTCAGCTATTGGCTGGCGGTCATTCCGGCGGTGATCGTCGTCGTGTTGTTCGTCGTCACACTGGCGGGCTGGACGCTGCGCTCACAGACCAGCGCCGAAAAAGCGGCGTCGCCGCCCGCCTCGCTGCGCGAAAGTCTCGGCGTGCCGCTCGTGCTGTTGGGTGCGGCGATCTTCTTCATGTACGGCGCGGTCGAAATCGGCGTCGGCAATCTCGCCAATACGTTGTTCGTCGAAGGACGCGGCGCACCGCAAGAGACCGCGAGTTTCTGGATCAGCCTGTATTGGGCGAGCTTCACCGTCGGGCGCATCATCATGGGTTTCATCGCTGATCGGTTTAACCCGAACGTGATCTTACGTGCGTGCATGATTGGCGCGGTCATCGGCGGTGCGATGCTTATGCTCAACCCTGTGCCGTTGATCGGCTTTTTGGGGATCGCTGTCATGGGCTTCTCGTTCGCGCCGATGTTCGCCACATTGATCGCGCTCACGCCGCGCCGCGTCGGGGAACGGCACGCGCCGAACGCGATTGGGATTCAAGTCGGCATCGTTGGCATCGGCGGGGCGGGACTGCCGTTCATCGCTGGGATTTTGTCGCGCTCGTTCGGCTTAGAAGTGATCGGTGTCGTGTTGTTCGTCGGTACGGTGATTTTGCTGGTCGTTCATGAGGTCACGCTGCGGCGGGCGGGCGACGCTTAATTTTGCATGGTTAGGATATTCAGCCGTTCTGCGACCGCGACGATGGTCGCATCGACAAAATCGAAATCACTCTTTCATTCTGGCTGAGGTTTCTTTCTCAACCGACGATTCCGTGCCTTCAAACAAGGCTTCACCCGTCAAAATAGGGTCTTTTGCCGGGTCGTAAAATACAAGTTTTTCCACGTATCCTACTAGAAAATCGATATAATCATCCTCTAGTAAATCAATCAATGCGTGCAGACGTTCACGTTTTGTCACGCTCATCGTATCATCCTCTGTCCATTCTTTGTGATTGTACAACTGTTTGGTTGAATTCGTAATTTACGGGCGCACGCTCACCCCCACATATGTCTCGCGTCCGAAAAACTGCCGCTCTGAGATGCGCTCGGCAAGTGGTCGTGCGCTCGTCGTGCCTTCGAGCGGCGTAGACGGCGCGGCGATCCGATAAAAATAGCCGTCATCACCGACGAACAAGATCGCGTCGCCATTGTCGATCCACTGGGGGTGGATTTCGCGCACAGTCGCCGCCAGAAAATCGACATCGCGGCTGTTGATATGCGCTAGAAACAACGCCTTGCCAAACGTGCCGTACAAGCCTTCGCAGATCACCGCCACGCGCGTACTATCTGGCGACCATGTGGGAAGTTCGCAAAAGCCGTCGCCCGCTGTCAGCGAGCGCGGCATTGAACCGTCTGCGTCGATGATCATAACTGCCATCGAGCGGCGCTGGAGCGACTGAAACAGCACATAACGTCCGTCGGGCGATGGACGCGGGCTGGCATTATTGCCGACGTAATCGGTCAGGCGTATGATTGCGTCTGTTGTCAGTTCGTATCGATAAATCTGATAACTGCCAGCGCCAACGCGCCCGCCGAATAACACATGCTGTCCATCTGGCGACCATGCAGGCGACCCGCTCGTTTGCATGTCGCGTGGCGTCACCCGTTGGCTGATGCCCGTCTGTAAATCGACATTGATCAGTGCGCCTTCGCTGGCGCCGATCAAGCGGTTAAGCGCTAACCAGTGCCCATCGGGTGAGAAGGCTGCATACGCGCCCGTGTTGTAAAACTCGTGCGTCGATGCGGTGCTGAGATCGATGATTACGCTGCGTGGTTGCCCGCCGCGCGATGTTTGATCACGCGCGACCGCCAATTGATCGCCGTCCCTCGACCAGCCTAACAACGTCTCACTGAGCGCGCCGCGTGTAATCCCCATAAGGCGCTGGTGACCGATGTCGTACAGCGCGACTCGTGGCACGCCATTTTCGTGCAGCGCGGTATAGGCGATGACATCGCCATTGCGGTGCAATAGCGCGATCGCGCGCGCTGCCCCAGCACATATCACCAGCACGCCAGCGATGATCAATGCTGACCGCATCACGAGACCTAGCAGCATCAGCGCTATCTTTTGATTTATTTTTGCGCCTTTGTGAGTTCGCGCCTTTGCGTTATGGGTTTCGCTGCTCTTCACAGGCGGCATTATGGACGACCCACCGAGTCGCCGCTACGGTTTATCCGACTGGGCAATCACGTTCGCGCCGAGCTGCGCCAGCACGATATCTTCGTGTTCGGGCAAACCGCTCACACCGACCGCGCCAATCACGTCGCCTTCGACGATCACCGGATACCCGCCGCCCCATCCGATATAACGGGGGTCGGCGAAATATGCCAGCGACCATCCTTCTTCTTTGGCGCGTGCCGCCAGCGCGTTCGATGGCTGACGTTCGCGCGCGGCGGTGAAGGCTTTGTTGATCGCGTTGTTGATGCTGGCAAGTGGGCAGCCATCGGTGCGTAAAAACGCGATCAATTCGCCGTGTGGGTCGGTCACTGCGACCGCCGCCCCACGTCCTTCTTTATCGAGTTCGGCTTGGATGACGGTGAGAATACGCACGGCTTCGGCATGAGAGAGTACAGACGTTTGGCGCATGATGATTTCCTGTAGGTTGAGCGACTTTAAGACGCGATGGTGACGCTCCCATGCCTAAAGGCAGGGGCTTCTGAACGACGCTTGCGCTTACCGTCGCCTTACGGCGTTGGCAGAGGCGCTACGTTATCGTTCACGGATGCGTCCCATCCGTTTTGCATTAAAGCACGATTGAGAATGTT
>JBBRAA010000029.1:0-43603 GCA_038207205.1 Aggregatilineales bacterium | reverse complement strand
GCTACACTTGTGCTATGAAACTGACTGCGATTGTGAAACTGCTGCCGACCGACGAACAACGGCAAACCTTGCTCGAAACAATTGCACGCGCCAATGCCGCGTGCAATTGGATCAGTCTGCAAGCGTGGGAGACGAAAACGTTCAACAACGTTGCGTTGCACCACGTCGTCTACTATCCCGTGCGTGAGCAGTTCGTGTTGACGGCGCAATTGGTGGTGCGCTGCATCGGCAAGGTGAGTGATGCGTACAAATTGGACAAGAACGCGCAGCGTTGTTTCAAGCCACATGGCGCAGTTCCTTTCGATAATCGCATCCTCACATGGCACATTGAGCAGCGGACGATTTCTATCTGGGCGCTTGGCGGTCGCGCCGAGATCGCCTTCCAAGCGGGTGATAGTCACCTGGAACTGCTTAAGTTTCAGCAGGGCGAGAGCGATCTGGTCTATCGCAATGGCGCGTTCTATTTGTATGCGACGTGTTCTATTCCCGACGAAACGCCGATTGACCCCGAAGGGTTTCTCGGCGCGGACATGGGCGTAAAGAACATCCTCGCGGACAGCGATGGCACAATCTACAGCGCCAAGCCTTTGCTCAACGTGCGTCACCGGCACCGCCGCTTGCGCAAGAAACTGCAAAGCAAAGGCACGAAGTCCGCAAAGCGTCGGCTCAAACACCTGTCGGGCAAAGAACAACGGTTTGCCAAAGACGTGAACCACTGTATCAGCAAGCAGATCGTCAAAACGGCGAAAGACACACAGCGCGGGATTGCCCTTGAAAACCTCAAGGACATTCGCACGCGGGTACGGTTTCCGCGCCGGAAGCGAGACGAGTTGCATAGCTGGTCGTTTGTACAGTTGCGTGAGTACATCGGCTACAAAGCCGAATACGCTGGCGTCTCTGTAGTAGCCGTTGATAGTCGCTATACCTCGCAAATGTGTTCGTGCTGTGGTCACACGTCTCGCTTCAATCGTCCAAACCAAGCTGTTTTTCTCTGTGTCGCGTGTGGTTTCGCTGCCCACGCTAACCTGAACGCGGCGATTAACATTAGTCGTCGGGCGGCAGTCAATCCGCCATACGCGGTGTGTGTCTTGGGCTTCGCGCCCGCCATAACTGCAAGCCCCTAGCTTTAGCTATGGGGTCGCTGACGGATTGTTATAGGTCAGGCAGTTGGGTGCAATGATTTGACCGAGCGACTCTGGGCTGTCGCCTGCGCGCTCTGGGATCGTCACATCACCGCAATATTTCGGCATGTTTGCGAGCGCGACATAGGCGGGGCGTGTGCGTCCGTCTGGTGTTGTCACCGACCACCATGTTTCTTCATTCGCTGCTGTCCACGTCGGGCTGGCAATGTATATGGTGCTGACCAAGCCGACCCAGGGATTCCAGTGCGCCGCTGCATACGCGTAGGCTTCGACCAGATACTGCGCCTGTGTGGGTTCATCGACGGCGAACCATGAATACGATGGATTGACTTGATCGGTCGTCCAACCCATTTCCAGAATTGCCACCTGGCGCGCCGCGTCGCCGTTGGCAACCATGATCCGCCGCAAATCTTCGACACGGCGAAATGTGAAAAAGCGCTGCCTGCCGTCCGCCTGCACCTGATCAGGGCTGAGCGACGGTTCAGAATAACCCGGCGCGTGCATCCCGACGACATCGATATAGTTCTGAAAACCCGCATCGTACAACTGCTGTAGATACACATCATCGGGGTATGCGGTCACGTCATAGGTGCCCGTTGGCGCAAGCCCCGCCGAAATGATGATCGCATTCCGATCGGCACGCCGAATTGCCGCGCTGCACTGCCGCAGCAGATGCGTATAGGCTGCGGCATTTGGCTCGCGCCCACCCCATTCACGGCTCAAATTCGGTTCGTTCCAAATCTGATAGGCTGCGATCCGACCCCGATAGCGCGACGCGATAGCGAAACAGTAGTTGGCATAATCGTCCACGTTGTCGGGCGGCGCGTCCACATAACCCGCAGCTTGTTCATTCATGATGCTTGGATGTGACCACGCGGGTGCGTCGGTTAAACGGGCGATCACACGCAAGCCGCGACTTTCGAGCAGCGTGAGCAGCACGTCAGCCTGGTCGAACCGCAAATCGCCGCGTGCAGGTTCGATGTCTACCCACGCGAACGTCTGTTTGACATGCGTGAACGCCATTGTTTGTATCCACTGACTGTGAATCGTCGCCCACCAATCACCCCACCACATGAACGCCTGTATGCTGTACGTCAGCGACGGAAACGGTGGATCGGTGACGGCGAACGCACGAAACGGGTCATGCGACGATTGCGGTACCGAAACCAACCCTGCACACGCCGCGACCCACACGATGATCGCCCATAGACGGCGCATTTACTGAAACTGCGCTTCGTAAGCGCGATTCCAGTCGCGCACCGCGTCGAACACCGGTCGGAAAAACGAGTTGGGTCCGATGATCGCATACGGCACATTGTCGTTGGTCGGTTCCCAACCCGCCTGCGCGCCGTAATTCAGGTTCCATAACACCGCCAACCATACGATGTCCCATTCGACCATGTTATCGAGCGCACGCACCGTGTAATCACGCTGTTCATCGAGTGTGTTATCCGCCGCGAACCCGAAACCTTCTGGCAAGCCGTCCAAGCCATCGGCGCTTGCCCAACCGAACTCGGTCACACACAACTTTTGATCGCCGCCCGCCAGCGCTACTTTGCTCGCATAGGTTTGCAGCGTACTTCTAAAACTCCAGCTATGGTGCGGATTATCGTACGGTCCGCGATAGGTCGCCGTCGGGTCGTCGGTCACGTTATCCCATGTGTCATCGGGGCTGACGTTAATGCCGTTGTGATGCGCGCCAATGCAGTCGGCGTAGTTGAGCATTCCGGCTTCGATCAATTGATCAAAATAAACGAAATCGTCCCATGCCGTCACGCCGTCGCTGACACCCGTGGGCGAAAGCGCGCCACTAATCACGATCACGCCAGGATCAACCGCTTTGACCGCTTGATAAGTGGTACGTAACAGTTCGACATAGGTTGACGCTGTCAAACCGCGTGTCGATGTCCATTCACGATCAAGATTTTGCTCATTCCACACTTCGAGCGCGTGAACCATGCCCGGATACCGCGCCAGAATCGCTGTGACGAAATCAGCATAGTCTTGTGGGTCGGCGGGGGGTCCATGTCGTTCGAGATTGGCGCCTTCTTCGCGTGCCCAATCGGGCGCGGTGACGACGCTGATCAGCACGCGCACATTTTGGCGCTGCGCTGCTGGCAGATAGACATCGAGCGCCCCCCAATCATAGGTATCGCGTGCGGGCTGAATATCTTCCCATCTTACCTGCTGCTTGACCCATTTTACGCTTAACTGATTGGCAGCAACGTCGATCCATTGATCCATGATGTCGTAACTGACCTGCACCTGTACCCCCAATTGAAAACGCCGCATTTCAATTGGGAGTGGTGTGACGCTCGGCAGTATCGGCGCGGTGGTGCGCTGCGCCGCAAAAGCCGCCGGATCGCGCGTGGGAAATAACGTCGGCGTGTTGATTTGAACCGTCGGGTTCGCCGCCGCGATGACACTTTGTGCGGTCGCACTGCTGCGCAGCGTCGTATCGTTCGCCAACGAGTTATAACCGATATAAATGGCGATGAACGTGATCGTGCCCATCGCAAATGTGATCCCCGTCCACAGCAGCGCGAAGCCGCGTAACTGCTTGCGAATTCGGATTTCGCGGGTATTCCGTGCCATAAACAGCCTCTATCTCGCGCCTGCAAGCGCATCACAGGCAGGGCAGCCGCCGCCGGGACGAATGATGGCAAATCCCGCCATCGGGTCAGCGCCGTAATTCTCAAAATCGACATTCCATACGATCATCAAGCGCACGCGCCCGCTCTGACTTGCCAGCGCCGCCGCTTCTGCCAGCCATGCCGCCTGCTGAGCGACCGTCGTGTTCGCGCCCCATCCAAAGTACGGGTCGAGCGGTGGATAGCCTTCGGGCGTTAGGTAGCCGAGTTCGGTGAAGCAAATTGGACGCTGCCCATTGATGGCATTCCAATAGGTATCCAACATGCCAGAAAAATAGCGGGTGTAGTAATTGTCACGTGGGTCGCCGCCATACGCGCTTGGTGCGACGATGCCTTCGTTGTAGTGCGCGCCTAAGCAATCCATCCACTGCACCGCGCCTGCCGCTACCATATCGCGTATAAAACGATCATCATTGACGACTTGACCGGGAAACGCCCCTTCTGCACCCGTTGGAGCAGTCCCGGCGCTAATCACCATAACGCTGCTATTGGCACCTTTAATCGCGCCATACGCCTGTCGCAGCATGTCTGCGTATCCTGCGCCGCTAATTTGATCACGCGGCCATTCACGGTCGATATTGGGTTCGTTCCATACTTCGATGGCATCGGGTCCCAGACCAGCAACGCCGCCCAGGAAACTAGCGAAGCCCTGGACATAACCCGCACCGCCTGCTGCCAGGTCATTCGGGTAGCCGACGACACCAATCAAAATCTTAAAGCCGCGCCCGTGCGCTTCCGCGATGGGTCCTGCCGCCGCATCCGCACCCATGCCCGGTGCATAACGGAGCTGAATTTTCATCCAGTTCATACCCGCCCGCTGCATGGCGCCGATACCGCCCGTGCCTGTGCCGGTGACATGACCACCATACTCAAACTGACCCGCGACGATGCTGCCCGAAGCAGGACGCACCGCCTGCGCCGCTGCCGCGCTGCCGCTCCCACTGGGATTAGCGACCGCTGCCGCGCGATTCGGCGTATTCGTAGGCGCTGGAGTTGGCGTTGGGGTTGCCGTCGGTAAGGGCGTTGGCGTCGCTGTAGGCGCGAATACTGCCACTGCCGCGCCACCCCGCGCCGCTCCCGCACCATCATCGCTGACGATTTCGACATTAATCGCATAATTGCCGTCAGGCGCTACGATGGTGGCGACAAATTCGTCATTCAGCCCGGTAAAGGCTTCGGCAATCGTGCCACTTGCGCCATCGACCGTCCACCGCAGCGCTAATGCCTGAGGTCCAACTTGAACAGGGACGCCCAGTTTGTAATTCAGAATCGACTCATACACGCCATCCGCGAGACCGTCGCTCAACAAATCTTCAAACGCGACACCACCGATAGCGAACGCGGTGCCACGATCCATGCGGTAGCGTAATGCGTCGGGCGTTAGCAGCCACACGCGAGCGACAGGTGCGTTTTGTCCATCGGCATAATCGATGTAGGTTTGTCCGGTTGTGGGGTCGCTGCCAAACGATGCCGCGTACCCGTCCAAACGCGCATACACGGTATCACCGGGGTTGACTGTCCCAGTCATCGTGGTATCGGCGCGGACTTCAACATCACCCAGCGCTGCCAGCGCGCCTTCAAAGCTGATCGTGGTGTAGGTATCTTCAATTTGGCGGACACTTTGTGCCGATAAACCAAGCAGCACTTTGCTGCGTTGAACTTCACCGACTGCCCAGCGCGTCATCGCTTCGACCCATCGATCTGCGCCAGGTGAATAGGCGGTTGGGTCGATGGGCAAATTAATCTGGACAAAATCGACAGCCTGACCGAGCGCGCGCCAGTTATACGCACCTGTGTTCCACGCGCCCGCTTCGACTGTCGCGCCGGGTACGATAACGCCAAGCGAGACGCCCGCTGAATCAGTCAAACGTCCTAATTCCTGCATAAACGTGGTGAAGTTGTCGCGCTGGTCAATCGGCAGATCGCGGTAATCGATCAACACGCCGTTATAACCGCTCGATGCGAACCCAGCGATTTGCGCCGCATGAGATGCGCGCAGTACGCGGTTACTCAAAATCGCCGCCACGGTTGCCGGGTCTATCGCGCGTGGGTCGTTGTAATTGCGGATCACAGGCATGACGAGATAACCCGCGCTCAATTCAAAACCTGGCGCAAGACTCCCCGCCAGTGTGCCTTCGAGCGTCGGCTGCAACCCCGCTGGCGAGACAATGGTCGAAAGTTCGCCAACCTGCATCGATAGATACTGCGTGACATCGACCGCCGATAATACGCGCGGCTGATCAATGGGCGCTGACTGGAATACGGCAAGCCGTTCTGGTAGTTCGTCGGTGACGGCGGTGATACTGCCGTTTACGCCAGAATGTGAGGGTATGAACACCCATTCAGCGCGCGCGTCATCCCACGCATATACATCCAAAATATCGGCGCTGACCGCAGACGCGGGCGCATCGATTGTCAATGTCATGGTCGTGGGCGCATCGCCTGTCGTTTCAATCGCGTAAACCGCACTTTGCAGTGCTGTGCCAGGCGGCTGCGCAGCAAACGCTTCGGGAATCCAATCGCCGGAGGTACTCGCGCCGCTCAAGAACTGCTCCATCGGGATGCTGCTCAAGACCGCGCCGAAATTATCGCCCGGTGTCGCTGGATCGACGATCAGTGTCAATCCGTCAGCGGCAACAGCGTTCGCTTCGGCGCTCAACATCGCGTACTGCGTGCCGACGATGCGATTGAGCAGATTGAACGGCGGCAGTAGCAAGCCAATACCGATCAACGCCAGCACCGTCATCAACGTCACTAACCCTGTGATCCAGCAGCCCAAGCCCGAACGACGCGGTATATTCTCGCCATACGCTTCGTAAGCATCTTCAGCATCTGCTTCTAGAGGGATGGGGCGGACGTAATCTTCAACCAAGTGGATTGGTTGCGTATCTTCTTTCAAAAGCTTTTTCGTCATTGCACATAACCTGCACTCTTTTGTCAGAGGATGGGCGACTCATTGGGTCGCCCGTAAAGTTTACCCTAACTTCCCAACGCATCGCACGCAGGGCAGCCACCGCCAGGACGGATGATGCCGTAGCCCGCTTGTGGGTCGCTGTCATAAGTGGTGAAATCGATGTTCCAGATAATCAGCAGCCGTACATAGCCTGTCCCTGCTGCCATTGATACCGCCTGATCGAGCCATGCGGCTTGATCGGCGACCGTAACATTTTCTGCCCACCCAAACGCACCAGGAAGCGGCGGGTAACCTTCACTCGACAGATAACCGAGTTCGGTGAAGCATAATGGGCGCGCGTTGCGAAACGCCTGACGATACACGCTCATCATTGGACGGAAATAGCGCGTATAGTAGCCGCTGTTGCCGCGCGGGTCGCCGCTCGTTGCGGTCGGCGCTAAAACACCTTCATTATAATGCACGCCTACGCAATCCATATAGCGCGCTGCACCCGCTGCCGCCATCCCTGCGAGATACTGGTTATCGTCACAGCCTGCGCCACTGCACCCACCGAAAAATCCGGTTGGAGCGGGTGCGCCGCTGATCACCAGCGTGCCGGGATTCGCCGCCTTGATCGCATTATACGACCGCGCCAATAAATCGACGTAGCTGGCGGGGTCGATGCGTCCGGCGGGCCATTCGCGGTCGATGTTCATTTCGTTCCACACTTCGATGCCGTCGGCGCCAAGCGCCGCGACAGCACCGACGAACGCCGCATATTGATCGAAGTAACCGTCTTGATACAGTTGATCGGGCGAGCCGACGATCCCCAGTAAAATACGGAATCCGCGTGCGTGTGCGTCGTTGATCATCCCCGCTACGTCACCTGGATTTTGTCCAGTTTGAAAACGCACTTGCTTCTTGACCCATGTCATGCCTGCGCGCGTCATTTGTTCGCCCGCAAAGGCGCTCCATTCGGCAACATGACCGCCATAGGCGAATCCGCGCGTCGTCGGACTGTTGACGACGGGCGGTGGTGGGGCTGCGACTTCACCAACGGGTGCATCGGCTGGCACGGCGGCGGGGTCTGCCCCAGTCGCTGGATCAGCGGGCGGCGCGCCACCATCCGGCGGCGCAAGCGTAAACGGTGTCTCTGTCCATACCGATGGCAGCACCGCCAGTTGATCGGCAGTTAATCCAAGTGCGGGCGCAGCGAGCCAGCCAACCGTGCCATCTGCGATGATACCGCGCACCCAGTAATCGCCCGACGGCGCTTTGCCATCGACGCGGAACGGAATGCCGGCAATGATCGTCGTCAAAATCCGGTATTCAGTCCCGGGACCACTGCGTAAATTCGCGCGATCCACTGTGGTAGCATCGATGCCCGCAAATTGTGCGGAAACACCGCCGACCAGCATCAGAATCGCCCATAAACAAGCGAAGAACATAGAAATTCGACGCATCTTAATCACGTTGTTTACCCCAAATCGACCGAGCGGCATTGTATCAGACGTGCGCCATACCGCGCAAATCACCCCACCTTAGCCCACCAACCTGCGCTTGTTTGCTGCGATGCCTGTCGAGAGGGGAAGATGAGCGAAGCCAAACGGGATGAGGTCAGTCACCCCTACAGCATCCTGAAATGGCGGTGTACACTAAGACGATGACGACTTTAATCAGCGAACGCCGCGCCAATGATGTGGCGATTCTCACCTTTAATCGACCTGAATCGCGCAACGCGCTCGATACAGCCACCATGCACCTGTTCGCCTGTGCTGTACAGACACTTATCGATGACTCGCGGTTACGCGTCGTGATTGTGACAGGCGCGGGCGAATCGGCGTTTTGTGCGGGCGCTGATTTAGTCGAGATGAGTGAGCGCCCGACGGCGGATGACGCCGCAGCGATGATCACATCGATGGGCGACGCGCTGTTGGCGCTTGAAAACCTGCCTGTCCCTGTCATCGGCGCGATCAATGGGTACGCGCTTGGCGGTGGCGCGGAAGTTGCGCTGGCGTGCGATTTACGGGTGGTCGATGAAAATGTGCGGCTTGGTTTCGTACATGCGAAGCGTGGCGTTATTCCCGGCTGGGGGGGTGGTCAGCGCTTGCTGCGTGCCGTCGGTTATGCGAAAGCGATGGAACTGCTCTACACGGCGCGCTCGCTCGATGCGGACGCGCTCGACGCACTTGGTTTGATTACCGTGCCGATTGCGCCATCCGGTCGCGCGCTCGAAAGCGCATTGATAATGGCGGATCGTATCGCCGCGCTCGATTTCGGGGTGATTCGTGCTATAAAATCGCTGCTGCGTGCGGGGCTGAATCAACCGTATCAAGCGGCATTACAGATGGAGCGCGATCTGTTTCCGCCCTTGTGGGCGGGCGACTCGCGCATCGCTTCTACCCGCGCGTTTTTAGACAAAGGAACAGCAACGACATGAGCTTTTATGCGACATTGGCGCGCTACTACGACAGCGAACACGCTGATAAAACCGATGATGTTTCACTGTACAGCGATATTGCCGCAGAATACGGTGATCCGATTTTGATCGTTGGTGCGGGGACGGGACGCGTGCTGCTGCAACTGGCGCAGGAAGGGCACACCGTTACGGGAATCGAAGCCGAAGAAAATATGATTGAACGTGCGCTGCGAAAAAAAGCCTTCTTCCCACATCTCGACGCGCAAATCACGCTGATTCATGGCGATGCGCTCAAGGTTCCAGTGAAAGGTCAGTTCAAACTGGCGATTATTCCCTATAACACGCTCATGCACTTTCACAGCATGGAGTCGCAGCTTGCGTTGTTCAAACGCCTGCGTGAGTGGGTGGAGCCAGGCGGCGGATTGCTGATCGATTTGCCAAACGCCAGCGAAGCTTATGCCGCGCAAGACAACGAGGCGATAACACTGGAACGCACTTTTCTGGATATCGACAGCGGACATTTGATCATGCAGCAGTCGGTCAGCAGTTTGGATCGTGCCGAGCAGCTCATGAATGTGACATGGCTGTACGACGAAATCGACGATGAAGGGGTGATCCGCCGAAGCGTCATTCCAGTCGTAATCCGCTATTTCTTTTTGACTGAAATAACACTGCTTCTTAAAGTCGCTGGTTTCGAGATCGATGATGTGTATGGCGATTTTGATCTCGTGCCCTTCATGGATGGCGTGCCGCGCATGATCGTGCTGGCAAAGTGACAAGCGCAAAAGATTTGAACCACAGAGGACACAGAGAAAATCAATTAAACCCGTTTGTGCCTTTGTGCCTTCGTGCCTTCGTGTTATGTTTTTCGCTTTTTCTCGCTGCTTGCGACTCGGATATTCCGACGCCCATCCCAACGCGCGTATTATCAGGTCCGACGACCGAGGCGAGCGCCGTATTTTACCCCGATTTTCCGACGCCCGAACCGCTCAACGCGGGTGTCAGCGACCCAACAGCGGCAGCGCTCCCGCGTGATGCCGAACTGCCGCCGCTCGTTCTCGATTCGACCGCCAACGTACAGACGATCCAATTGACGGCGGGCGATGGGACGCCGCTGTCGGGTGATTTGTATCCAAGTTTGACGGGCGAACGCACGCCAGGCATTTTGTTAATATCGCCGACTCGCGGCGCGTGGGGTGATCTGCCCTTGCGGTTACGCGAGCGAGGTTACACAGTCTTATCGATGGAACTGCGTGCGAATGCGCCCTTGGGAGATGCAATTGCGATGGTGCAAGGCATGGCGGCGGCAGGGACGGTTGACCCGGCGCGGATTGGGGTAGTAGGCGCGGAGATCGGCGCGGACTTGGCGTTAGTAGCGTGCGCGGGCGATCGGTTATGCGATGCGCTGGCGATGATCACACCGACCGACGAACGCGGCGTCGGTTATCTCGATGCGTATTTGCCGCGTCCGCTGTGGATGGCGGCGGGGCAAAACGACCCGGCATTCACCGTCGCGGATCGATTTCGTGCGTCTGCACCTAACGTGATCCAGTTCAACGCGGCGGCAGGCTCAGAACGCGGCGCGAGTTTGATCGCAGTCGATTCGGCGTTAGCCGATGCGCTGATCGCTTTTTTGGCGGCTGCGCTCGCTTGAACGTTAGCTCCACATCATCAAAAAGATGTTATAGCGCTTTTCTTCCAGCGGAATCCACGTGCCACCCGCCGCCGGAAAATTCTCGTCACGCAGCAATTTGCGAATCGATGTAAGCGGGATTGCCTGCACGGTGCTGCGTGGGCGCAAGATTCGTACGCGCACCTGCATCATGGGTGATTTGCTTTTGGGTTCTGGTGTTTCGGCTTGTGCAAACTCTTTGACGACTTCAACTTCGGAGAAAATGACCTGTTCACCTTTTTTGGTGCTGCCCGGTTTCGGCGTGTCAGTTTCGTATAGCAGCATCCGCGTGCCGACGGTGATGTCGTCCTTGACCTGCTGATATTCCGTCATGCTGAAGCCAATTAAACGGTCTTTGGTTTCGTCGGTGACGCGCGACGCCGTGACGATTTTAATACCGTAGCTCATATAGAGTTTTCCTGTAAAATTATACACGGAGATCACGCATTATATCACGGCGGTGACGATAATGGTAATGACACGTGGAATAATTAACTTTTCGTCTCAATCCTCTCGCCAGCCAATAATGTGCCAACGCCGACTTTCCACACTGTGATACGCCGCAACGTGAGCCATTTGCGTTTCAACAACCCTAAAATAGGAAGTATTTGGCAGTATTTTTACTTCCGCATCAATTTGCCTATAAACTTTTGAGTCAAAAAAACAGGCGTCGAGCTATAGCTCGACTCGACGCCCTTCACTCATCTTCTATGCCCGCAGCTTCGCCCCGACTGCGCGTTCTAGTGCCTTGACGATGCGGTTATGCACACTGGCGACTTCTTTATCGGTCAGCGTGCGCTCGTCGGTCTGATAGACAAGACTGTACGCGAGGCTCTTTTGCCCCGCCGCGATCGGTTCGCCCGTGTACACATCGAACAACGTCGCCCGTTTGAGCAAATCGCCGCCTGTCGTCACGATCACGCGCTCGACCGCCGCCGCTTCGACCGTCGCATCGACGACGATGGCGATGTCTTGCAGTATGGGCGGCGTCACCGGCAGCGGACGCACATTGAACAAGGGTGCGGCGGCGCGCAGGATCGCGTCCAAATCGAGTTCTGCCAGCAAGAGCGGCGATCCTTCCCAACCGGATACGCGCGCGACTAACGGATGTAGTTCCCCGAACGCGCCGACGGGCTGCCCGTCGATCAAGAGGTGCGCCGACCGTCCTGGATGAAACGTGGTATGCGTGCCGCGTGTGTAAATCACGTTCGGCATATGCAGCCCGACCATCAACTGCTCGATCAATCCCTTGAGGTCGTAGAAATCGACCGCCGCGTCACCGTCTGCGCCTTGCCAGCCGCCGCCGATTTGACGCGCGCCCGTCATCAAGATCGCCAAACGGCGCGGTTCGTCGGGCAGGGTTTGACCTTCACGCGGCAAATAAACTGCGCCGATTTCGAACACTTGCTGACGGTTGGCGTAACGGGCGTTAGCAAGCGCTGTGCTAATCAAATCGACCATCAGCGTATGCCGCATTACGGTTTTGTCGAGCGTGATCGGGTTCGCCAACGCGACATACGCGACCTTTGGCAGCGATGACTCCGCGCCCGGTGGGGTAAGCGCCGCTTCGCGTTCTGGCGTCGTCATGCGGTAGCTGATCTGCTCGTGCAGCCCTAGCTGCGCCAGTAGGTCGCGCGTCTTTTCTTCCAGCGTCAGCGCCACGTTCGGGCGCTGGGGTGGCATCTCATCCGCGATAATCGTGATCGGGATATGTTCGTAGCCGTTGATGCGCGCGATCTCTTCGATCAAATCTGCCTGACCGACGACACCCGACCCGATATCGAGCCGAAAATCGGGGACGGTCACCGTCAGCACGTCGTTTTGCGTTTCGACGGCGAAGCCACCACGTTTGAGCAAACGCGCCGCTTGATCCGCCGTGAAGGTCATACCCATCAACCGTTGAATTTGATTGACAGGCAGTTCGACCGTGATGACAGGTGCGGGGTTTGGATACACATCCATAAAATTTTTGGCGACCGTACCGCCGCTTGCCTGGCGCATCAATTCGATGCCGCGCTGCACACCGAGCATGGTTTGGCTAGGATGTACGCCACGAGAAAAGCGCGTCCCGGCTTCGCTGAATAACTTTTGCGCGTGCGTCGTGCGGCGCACACTGATAAAGTCCCAGCTTGCCGCTTCGAGCAGCACGGTTTTGGTGTTCGCGCTGATCTCGGTGTCAAAGCCGCCCATGACCGCCGCCAAACTGATCGGCACATCCTGGTTATCTGTGATGACGATGTCGCTCAACCCAAGCGCGCGTTCACTTCCATCGAGTGTCTTGAGTTTTTCGCCCGCGCGCGCCAACCGTGTGGTGAGTTTAGGCGTGCCACCGTCGGCGTGCGTCACTAGTTGATCGTAATCGAACGCATGGAGCGGCTGACCCATTTCGAACATGACGAAATTCGTCACATCGACGATGTTGTTGATCGGGCGCTGCCCGACCGCGCGCAGTTTGCGCTGTAGCCATTCTGGCGATGGTTGAATCGTCACCTCACGCAGCAGCGCTGTCGTAAAGCGCGGATTGAGGGTCGATTCTTTGATGTCGATTTGTACCGTGCCGTCGATAGGCGCGCCATCCATGACGACGTGATACGACGGCTGCTTAAGCGGCTTATCCAGTAACGCGGCGATTTCGCGCGCGACGCCTAACACGCTGTAACAGCGCGCCAGGTTCGGCGTCAGTTCGATCTCCAAAATCACGTCGCCGAACACATCCTGGGCGGGCGTTCCGGCGGGAAAACCGGGATTGTCGCGCATCAGGATAATGCCGTCGTGATCCTCCGCGATCCCCAATTCTTTCTCGGAACATACCATGCTCCGGTTGGGGATGCCGCGCAGTGGTTTCTCTTTCAAAACCATGCGTATGGGTGTCTCGCTGTGACCATCCCACACTTCTGCGCCTTCTAAAGCGATCACGGTATACAACGGTTTATCGAGCGTTTGACCCTTGAATTCGAATAAATTCGGCGCGCCCGTCACACACTGTTCAAGTTCTGCCGCGCCATAATCGACCATCGCCAACACCAGCCGATCCGCGTTCGGGTGCGGCTTGACTTCATGGATCGCGCCGAGCAGCAGCTTCGACCGATCCCACACCAGATGATCGGACGTGGGATAACGCAGCCCTTCGACACGCGCTTGTGGCACGCCGATGTATTCCAGCGCCGCGACTTCCAAGCCCGCCGCCGTCAGTTTTTCCGCCAGTAATTCGACGGGCATATCGATCTCGACAAATTCTCGCAGCCACGAGAGAGGAATTTTCATAGGTTGATGTCCCTGTTCACTTTCCGTTGTTATATCTGTTCTTCGCGCCATGGCGCCTTTGCATTATGTTTTTAGCGGTTATGCTGCTCACTCAGAACTGCTCCAAAAAGCGCAGATCATTGCTCCAGAAATAGCGAATATCACGGATGCCGTGTTTGAGCATGGTAATGCGTTCGGGTCCCATACCGAACGCGAAACCGCTCCATTCGTTCGGGTCATAACCGCCGTTTTGCAGCACTGTCGGATGAATCATTCCCGATCCGGCGATCTCCAACCAACCAGCATACTTGCACACGTTGCAGCCTTCGCCGCCGCATAAGAAACATTCGACATCGACTTCCATACTTGGCTCGGTGAATGGAAAGTACGACGCACGGAAACGAACTTTGGCGTTTTCCCCAAACATTTTGCGGGCGAACTCGGCGACCGTACCTTTCAAATCGCTCATACGAATGTTGCGCCCAACTGCCAAGCCTTCGACCTGGTTGAACTGAATTTCACTCCGCGCTGTGATCTGCTCAAAGCGGTAGCACATCCCCGGCAGAATAATGCGGATCGGCTGGCTGCCGTTCGCGCCAAACTCGTGCATAGCGCGGATTTGCCCCGGCGATGTATGGGTGCGCAAAATCACGTTTGGCGTCGTCGTGTAAAACGTATCCTGCATATCACGTGCTGGGTGATCGGGCGGCATATTCAACAGCGTAAAGTTCATATCGTCGGTTTCAATATCGCGCGAACGATAGACCTGAAAACCCATCTCCGCCCAAATATCGTAAAACTCGCGCAGCGTTTGCGTACTGGGGTGCAGCCCACCCATTGGGCGCGCGCGTCCCGGCAGCGTGACATCGATGTCGCCGCCTTCCAGGTCTTGCGCCAGTTCCTGACCCTTTACCAGGTCATCACGCTGTGCAAACGCGTTTGTCAGCGCCTCTTTGATTTCGTTGGCGCGCTTGCCGAACGCCGCGCGTTCTTCTTTTGCTACCGCGCCGACTCCACGCAGCATTTTCGTCACCGAGCCATTCTTGCCGATATACATGACTTCCCACTCGTGCAGCCCATCGCTGGTCGCCACCGCTGCGAGTGCTGCCAACGCCGCTTGATACAACGACTCCAATTCGCCTTGCATGTATGCTCCTTGTCTAGTAAATACCGGTCAGCGATCGGCTTTTCGTACGGTGCTTGTGGCTCATCGCCAACCGCTTAAAAGCTGACTCCGTGAATCAAAAACGCCCGCGTCCCAATACCTCAGGGACGAGAGCGTCAAATCTCCCGCGTTACCACCCTGCTTGCGCCGCGCACACGCGCCGCCACCTTCATTCAACCCGTTTTACGCTCGGTGGGGCGGACGGACTACTCAAAAACAGTTGAAAACAGCGTGTTAAAAGTTGAAAGTAAGTGCTTGCGCGCTTACTTTGACCTCTTAACTTTTATCTTTCAACTCGTTTTGTTCACCCGCCAGCGTGTCGGTGTGTTGATGACCGACGCGATAAAGGGAATTTCTGCCGGGTTGACCTGCGAACGCTCTCAATCGGCGGCGCACGCTCCCTGTTAGTCCCCTAATCGGCATACTTATCTTTATCATCGCTGTTGTTTTTTATTATGCCGAGCGTTCTCACACGCTGTCAAGATCGCCCATTACGATTTGACCGTATGGTTCTTTACGCAGCATTCGGCACTCATCATTCATCGGTCTGACCCCTCATCAACCCCTTATACCCATTAAACTTTGTTAACAACGCCCTCAAGTGCTTGACACGTGTGCAAACCCGTGTTACGCTCTCTGACAGTGTGAAAGGTAGGTAACTTGTGATGACGACTCCCAAACCAACAATTGAATCTGGCGCTGTTTACAGTCGGCAAGAAGCCGCTGAAGCGCTTGGCATCAGCCTCAGTACGCTCAAACGGCTGGTCAAGAATGATCATTTGCGCGTGAGCAAACCCAACGGGATGCGTCGTGTGTTCATCACAGGCGAGAGCATTTTATTAATGCTCACCAGTACCGTTGTGGAGCGGGGTGCCTAATGGATCGTTTAACCGTCAGCGCGTTCGCGCGCACCACCAAGCTGAACACCCTCATTCGGGGTGCCATGCTGCCTAGCGATAGTCGGATTCTGCCAACCTCCCATCGTGGGATCGAAGGCGGGTATTCGTGCTTCATCGCACCGCGTCTAATCGCGGATGGCGGTACGGTCGGCGGTGGGTTGGGCAGCGCATGGATGACGCAGCCTGACGGATTTAACGATGGAGCGGTCGCGGTTGACGCGAATCGGACGGTAGAAGTTCACGAAAGAGATGTGTCACGGAGTAGGATACCCTAGCCGTTACACCCACTCTTTAACCCCAAGCGGTTCCCGTAAGGGCGTGAGCAGATACCAAAGCTCACGCCCTTTTTGTTTGTGTTCTAAGCATGAACCTCGATGAGGAATAACATGGAACCGACATTCCACATGACTGCTTCTCATACGCTGCACCTCGTCAAGAACGAGCTGCGCGCGGACGCACGTCACGACGAACGGTACGAAGAACCTGCGATGGATGCCCGCCTGGAAGGGCTGTTGGACGCGCTCGATGAGATGCATGAAGCCGCGTCAGCCGGAGACTTACTGAAACGTTCACACTTGAGCAAAGCTGATTTGGTGAGTTGGCTGCGCGAAATTATTTACACCGCCGAACAAACGATGGTCGAAATCGAAGATCAAGGAGGCGAATATGGTGAAACACCGCAGCTTTCGCTGGTACGAAAATCGTCGTAATCGACATATAGAAAGAGGGACAGACGAACGTCTGTTCAAAGCTGACATCATCGCGCAGTGAAGCACTACAGACAAAACACAAAGGAAAAACTCATGTACCTGAGTGATCAAGAACAACAGTTGGCACGCTTTCAAGACCGTCATAATGAACTGAGACGCCAAGCCGAACACGACAAACTTGTCCGTTTGGCAAAACGAGCCGCCCGCGATCAACGCGCACACAACAGCGCCGATTCCGAGCCACGTTCCGAACTCGTCAATCGTCTTTTCTCGTTATTCTTCTAGCACGTTCTCGCGGATCATCCTCCGTAACGCGAGCGCGTTACAAGATGGAACGATAGACGGGGAAAGGTCGTCTTTATGGTAGAGGATTATGATCCGAGCGAACCGCAAGGCGCGGACGCTCACATCCTTAGCGCACCTCAACAACTGAAGACACATATTGCCCGACGCCCGTCGTTGCATTGTTCCGCTTCGTTCGCTCATGCGCACGCACAGGGGGATCGATAACGCGGCGGTCGTGGGGTGCACCACGACCGAACAGGCAGAAACCGATCGATCAAGCACGCAATACCATTGGGACACGACGTACTGTAACCAGCGCACACGGGTTTTTAGACACGGTTCACACCTTTATCGTTAGCGACGCACGACAAATTGTACGGGATGGTTTCAAGACTAGCAGCGATGTATACCGACTCGTAGGGACAGGTTCAAGGACCTGTCTCTTTTGTTTTACCCATTGTTTATCAATGGTCAAGAAAGCATTAAGCGCCGCTTAAACAAGGCGTATTCAAGAGCATTTGTGCGAAATTTGCTGTATACTTGTGATGGTTCGTACAAACTGGAAACATGCGAGAGGTGACGCATTGTGACGGGCGCATTTGTTGGGCAGAGTAGAGTCCTGCTTCTAAACGGACAAAATTGGGAACCGCTTTCTATCATCACAATTCCACGAGCGATCAATTTGCTTCTGGCAGAAAAAGCGGTCGTCATCGAGCAAACCGATCAGTTTCTCCGCACGGTGCGGGATAAATTTCCCGTCCCCTCGGTGATCGCGCTGCGAACTTATGTCAATGTCCCCCGCCGTCAAGCTCATTGGAGTCGGCGTGGCGTATTGATGCGTGATAACTATACATGTATCTACTGCGCGGTTCAGCCGGGCGCTTCGATGCGGGGCAAAACGTTGGTCAAAAGCGATTTCACCGTTGACCACGTTATTCCCAAGTCGCGGGGCGGCAAGGATAACTGGGGCAACACCGCGTGCGCATGCTACGCCTGCAATCATCGTAAAGGCGACCGCCTGCCGCACGAAGCAGGGATGAGGATGCGCTGGGAACCGAAGATTCCTCGCACCAGCTATCTCGTCGTCGCGATCGGCAGCGGCATGGAAAGTTGGAGACGCTACATCGAAGTGTAGTGCGCTTGGTCGCCAGAAAAACTGTCTAGTACGATAGAGACTGCTTCTGGGAACCCGAAGCGGCTTCTATCGTCGTTTCTTTTTCAAATGCTCATCCACTCTTTTTCACAGGTTGATCCCTAACTCTATATACTCCTCTTTTTCATCACTGGCGCTTAGCGCTTCAAATTTGAATGATGGCATCATCCCTGCGTTTACTAAAACAGAGTGTTCGATGGATAACGGCGGTTATACGTGCGTGCCTGTTAATCGCCTTCATGCTGTTCGTGCTTCAATACTCGACGATCCCCGTTGGCAATCAATGGTCTGATGTGGCGTGGATCGTCAGCGAACACCAATTCGATTACGTCGGCTGGGAAATCGGCGCGGTGGGCGCAAAAATCGACTCGGCGTTATGGGGCGTCCATCCGTTCATGACCGAAGTCGATCGATCTGACATTGTGCGCACGTATTTCGCTGATCTCGAACGTGCACGCGCCCTTGAAGCGCAAGTCGAGCGCGTATACGCCGAAGCCGAATCCGAGCAATCGGGTGCTGAACAGGCAGCATCGATCATCATCGAGCGTGACACGCTGCGCGCTGATGTAGCGGCACGGCAAACGCTTGTCGAAGCGATCCTGGAAGGTCAAGTCGCAGCGGTCTTGATCGATCTCGGTTTTGGCAGTATGGGGCAGCTTTTACCGCCGATTTCGATGCGCTTTACACAAGTTCCAAATTTATTGATCGTATCGCCGCGTGACCAAATACGCTTCGATATTTCGATCAATCTCGATCCGCTTCCGGTCGATCAACAAGCCGCGCTCGAAAGTGAAATCGACCGCGATCAGGATGTGTCATCGTTAATTGTGCCGCTCGGCGGGATCGCGTTATATCCAGCCATGATTCTGGAGACGACATCGCTGGCGTTCGCGGCTGAAACTTTCGCGCACGAGTGGCTGCATCACTATTTATTCGCGTTCCCGCTGGGGTTGAACTATGATTTTATAAACGAAGCGCGCATCATCAACGAGACGACCGCCAGTTTGTTCGGGCGTGCCGTTGCGCCACTCGTACTGCGCCGTTATTACCCCGAACTTGCGCCAAGTGCGTCGGTAAACGACGTTCAGACGCACTTGGCGTGCCCTGTCCCTACGTGCGGGTTTCTAAATCAATATGTCCGCTTTGATAATTCGCCGTTTGATCCCGGCGCGGCGATGAACGAAACGCGTATCACGGTGGATGGCTTATTGGCGGAAGGGCTTGTCGAAGAAGCAGAAACCTACATGGAAATGCGCCGCCGCTTGTTTGTCGAAAACGGCTACGCGATCCGCAAGCTTAATCAAGCGTATTTTGCGTTTTACGGCGGCTACCAAAGCGATGCACAGGGCGCCGGTGGACAAGACCCGATTGGTCCCGCTGTGCGCACGCTTTTAGACGGCAGTCCTTCGATTCACGCGTGGGTCATCACCATGCGGACGATTACGACGCGCGACGCATTGCTGCAAGCGGCTGAAGCTATAGGACGAGAAAACGGGTAACTGCAACACTTAACCGCAGAGGAGCAATGAGCGCAGAGAAAAAGTCTGCTGCTCTGCGTTCTCTGCGTCTGCGGTTGAAATCTTTAAGCGTCGAACTGCCAGTCCTTGATCATCCCCGCCAGCAATGTCGCGCGGCGTGGCATACTGTTGATCACGACGTGTTCGTGCAATGCGTGCAGCCCGTCCCCCGCAGGACCCAGACCATCCAGCAAGGGAATACCGAGCGCTGCGACCGTATTGCCGTCGCTCGCGCCGCCGCTTGAGCCTTCGTAAATCGTCAAGCCATAGCGCTTTCCAATCGCCTCGCACTGCGCGAACGACTGCTGCATGGTCGCATTACGTTCCATCGGGCTGTGACCGTTGGTCGCCTGTACGGTGACTTTTGCACCGGGTATAAAAGGCATCAAATTCGCCATGGCTTCTTCTATTTCATGATATGCCTGCATGGTCGCCACGCGCGTATCGATGAACGCAGTCACATGCGCGGGGATCACATTGGTTGCGCTGCCACCTTCGACCATCGTCACCGAAACCGACGTGCCACGCGCGAGATCACCCATATTTTTCAGCTTGAGCGCTTGCTGCGCGAATTCAATGATGGCATTGATGCCTTTTTCGGGCGCATTGCCCGCGTGTGATGGCAAGCCTTCAATATCCATCCGGTAAGTGGCGATGCCTTTGCGGAACGTCTTCAGGGCTTCTTCCTGCGTGGCGGGTTCCATGACCAGTACCAAGCCACACTGTGCCGCACATTCTTGGATCGTCGCTTTGCTGTGAATGCTGCCAACTTCTTCGTCGGTCGTCATCAGTACCCAGATTGGACGGTTCGGTATTTCGCCGCGTTCTTTCAAGCCGCGCAGCGCGGATAGCACGACGGTGATCCCACCCTTCATATCAATCGCGCCGGGTCCGTACAATCGCCCGTCGTCATCAATGCGAACCGGACGTTCTGCCAGCGTGCCAAGCCCCCACACCGTATCGATGTGGATTAAGAACATGATCGGTTTGCCGGGCGTGTTTTCGTTCCATTTCGCCAACAGCATATCCCCGACTTCGGTGACGGGAATGCGTGTGACCGACGATGCACCAAGCGCGGTAAATTGGTCGTGCATGAACGCACCCAGTCGGTCAACATGTGCTTTTATGAGCGTGGGCGTTTCAAAATTGACGAGCGCTGTCAGCAGGTCAACCATCGCCTGCTTTTGACCTTGAAAATACTGCAACAAATCGGACATTGGTTTCCTCTAGTTGGCTAAATATCAGTAGGAGCGCACGGCTGTGCTCCCCTACACAAGAACCACGTTGAAATAAATGCGACCTAAAACGGACAGATCGATGAGGCGTCGTAACGCGGGCTACGATCACCATAGCGATTGAGCAGCGTCAAAACCTCCGGTCGCGCCGAAATTATACTCTGAACTTCGATACACGCACTACCAAGATTATTAGTAATTTGGAATGCGTTCCAAAACGAGAGCGCGAGCGCTGCGTACACCGGTTGCGTCGCCGGGTCAGGGTAATTAGTCAAGATCACCGTCTGAATATCGACGCGGCGCGTATCTTCAAGCGCAGCATATGCCAACAGCAGGCGATACAACGCATAGGGCGGCAGCGTGGTGAGATCGTCGGGCTGCCACGGTTCAAGGGTGGTACTGCTGAGCGCGGCGACATATAACGCGGCGGCTTCGCTGTAATTGCCGCGTGTAAAAGCGTCATCCGCCTGAAAGACCACCTGAATCAGATAACGGGCTGGATCAATCCGCGTCAGCGCCGATACATAGGTGAAACCGTCCCAGTCGTATACCGTGAAACCTGTTTCGAGAGGTCCCGTTTGCGTGTCGCCGTCATCACGGAACTCGACTGTGATTTCGCTGACTCGGTCTTGATCGACATCTTCGACGCGCACTGCGTCGTCGCTTTCCAGCACGGTGCTGAGTAAGTTGACCACGCGTGCGCGGTCAGCGCTCCACCCCGCGAGCTGTGTCAGTTGACGACATGCGCCAGAAAGACAATTGCGCGCCGCGTACAACAAATCTGTCCGTCCATCGGCGTTCATGTCTTCGATGCGTACAAGTGTGGGCGCATCACCGCCAAGCGATTCGCGGTACGCCGTGACAAAACGCCCGTCGATACACGTGAGCACGATAAGCGTGCCGCCCGCGTCGGGCGTGGTCAGCGAGACGACAATATCAGGCGTGCCTTCGCCAGACACATCGATATCACCGCGCACAAACCCCGATCCGCCCAACACATTCCAGTTCTCGCGCAGTTGCCGATCCAGCGTTACCGCGGTGCCCCCCGCCATCATAAAGGACTCGATGGCGATTTCCATGCTGCGTGCGTTGGTCGGCGGCTCGGAGAGCACTGCGTTTTCATCGATGGCAGGACACGCGCGAAAATTGAGAGTCGCAGCAGGCTGTGCGGATTGTGCGATCAACGTCGATGGATTGGCGAAGCTGCCACCATCCAAGGGAATCGCGTTGAAAGGCGGCAGGGCAGCGCGGATCACCTGTCCTGGCGTCATCGTCGGGAAGGGTGGAATCGTCGCCGCTGCGGGGCGTATCTCAGTGGATTGACACGCCGTAACGAGCAAAAGCAGGGTTAAAATGAAGGCTGTTTTCTTGAGCATAGCGAGAATTATAACATGTCGATTGCTATTCGCCCCGCCGTCGAAAATGAAGCTGATACAATCAAGGCGATGATCCACGTTGAAGGACTTGACCCGACCACACTGAATTGGCGTCATTTTTTGGTCGCGGAATTGGATGGACAAATCGTCGGCGTCGGGCAGATCAAAGAATATGGCGGTATACACGAACTGGGTAGTCTGGTCGTTCAGCACGATCACCGAGGCAAAGGTATCGCCAGACAATTGATCGCGGCGCTGGAAGCAAAAGCGAAACGTCCGCTGTATCTCTCGTGCCGCGACACGATGCAGCCGTATTACGAAAAATTCGGGTATCAAGTGATCTCCTCACGCGAGACTCCGCTTGCGCTGCGGCTCAAACTGACGATCCCAAATGTGCTGTTTCGCATCCCCGTGGTTGCGATGATCAAACGGGGTCGATAAAAGGCGATCTACGCGTTCTCGGAGTCTAATTGGCGCAGAGTCGCTTCGTCTTTGAGCAAGTTCTGCCGCCGCAAAATCAAGCTGATGACCAGGATCGCTGCTATCAGCGTTGATAAGCCGATGCCCAATACCAGATACGGCGTCGTGTTGGGCGTGATGAAAAAGTCGTTGAGCGAGGTGAAGTATACCGATGTTTCGTTCAGTGTCGTTATGCCGCCCGTGCCGACGACGACATACACCGCGTTGCCACGCACGCGCCCCAACGCCGTCGTCACACCGCCGTCGGCATTGGTATACGTCAAGAGGCTGAGATTGGGGATATCGCCCGCCGCTTGCGCCGTGATATCGGTCGGTTCACCCAATAACGGTTCGATCAACCGCGCCGCGTCAGTGATCGCCACGCGTGCCAGTGTCGTGTCTGCACTTGCATCTTCGCTGGTCACAATCAACGGTACAGCCGCGTCACTGCCCGAATACACCAGCACATAAAACGTCCCGTCGTAATCTTGCGCGTGCAGCGTTACATAACGGGCGTTCTGACGATAGAGACGCTGAGTCCACACGCCGTTGATCAATGAGAGTTCACGGGTATCGACCTGTGTCCCATTGAAATCGGGCAGCGCGACCGCTATCGCTTGATCGATAGCGGTTTCGATGTTGGGTGCGTCAGGATAGCTGACGGCAAAAATAGCGCCAAAGTCGCGCGAAAAGCGGGCGTATTCGTCGGTGCTGTCATTCACCCATCCCTCAGGGATAAAGACATGCCAGCCAGACTCGTGATTATAAAAATTATCAAAGATGTTGAGTTCAGTGCGCACGTTGGGTTCGCTCGTGGATTCGGCTTCTTGCGCGCTGACGGGTAGCGCAAAAAACAAACACCCTAAAGCAAAGACGTACAGGCGCAGCGGCGCATAGACAAAGAAACGGCTCATGTTTCTTCCATTAACTTGAGGCGGAGCGCGTTCACCCGCGACGCGATATTTTCTAAACGAATGCGATGCCACATCAGCACCCACGGCACCAGCATCGACCAGATCGCGGTGTTCAGCCCCACTGCCAAGCCAACCCCCGCTGTCGCATCGAGTTCAAAATCGCCTTGCGTCGCCATCATACTTGCATCAGTCAGGACGGGACCAAACACGACTGGATGAATAGTGTCGGGGCGGATGCGGATGATCAGGAAGGTGACCAGAACCGTTGTGAATGCCAGTATGCCGTACACCGATGCGAAGCGGCGGCGCTGTTCCGGATTTTCAATGCCGCTGCGCAGCATCAGGTAGGCGGCGTAGGTCAAAATCATGATCGCGTCGGATGTCAGGCGCGGATCCCAATTCCACCAGGTATTCCAAATCGGGCGCGCCCACACCGACCCTGTGACCAGATTGATCAGCGCCAGCGCCAAACCGATTTCGACGCCTGCCAGCCCCAGCGTATCCCATTTGGGGTTGCGCGTGCGTAAATAGGCGATGCCGCCGACGACTGTCGCCGCAAACGCGATGAACGCACCACTGAACGATGGTACATGCAGATAAAATAAGCGCTGCACATCGCCTTGCTCGATATCACGCCCAGCATAAAATAAGCCGATATAGGTGCCTGCCGCGACCGCGATGACCGTAATCACAGTCAAAACGGTGAGAAAGCGCACGCCCGATTTACGCTCGGTCGTAGTTTTGGGTAGTGCGGTCATCATACCCGTGCTCATGCTTTACCCTTCATGCTCAATCTGTCGAAAATCTACATAATTCTACAAAAATCTACCAAAATTGCGAGGGTTTGCGCGTCATTTCACAAACTCTCATTCTTCCACCACATAATCGAACAACAAGAAGCACATCGTTAAGAAGATCACATCGAGTGCCACCAGAATTCCTAGCCACGGAAGCCATGTGGTTTGCGCTGCGGCATTCATAATCCCAGTCGAAGCGCGCACGGCGGTCAGCAGCAGCGGCAGCGCGACCGGCATCATAACGATCGGCAGCAGTGCCTCACGCGCGCGCGTCTGGATGGTCATGGTCGCCAACAACGTGCCGACGGTTGTGAAGCCCACGACGCCGAGCAGTACAGTCAATAACAGCGCTGGGATGAACAGCGTGATCCCATACAGCACGGTCATGATCGGCAGCAGCAGCAGCGCGATGACGAGTGTGAACAGAAAATTGCCCACAAGTTTGCCAACGTACACCGCGCCGCGTCGGACTGGCGCGAGCAAGAGCGCGTCTAAATTGCCTTGATCGCGTTCGAGTGCCAGACTGCGGTTCAAGCCCAAAATACTGGCAAAGACCACCGTCACCCACAGTACGCCGCTCACCGCTTCGACGCGCGCAACGCGGTCGAGTTCGAGCGCGAAACTGAAAATCAACACGCTCAAAAGTGCGAAAATACCCATCGCGCCGACCAGATCACGCCCGCGCAGTTCAGCGCGCAGGTCTTTTTGCACGATGGCGACGACAGCAGCAAAAAATGGTGTTCGCATATTTAAGCCCCCGCCGTGTGCTGATACAGCGCTGATAATGCCACGCCGTCGATACCGTCCATTGGTTGATCTTTACTTAAAACTCCGCGGGCTAAAATCACCGCGCGTGACGCCAACCCCGCCGCCCGATCCAAATCGTGCGTTGCCATAATGATCGTGTGTCCGTCGGCGTGCGCGGATCGCAGCAAGTCGTCCAGCGCCGTCGATCCATTTTGATCCAGCCCAGTATACGGTTCATCGAAGATCAGCACGTCGGGTTTGTGCAAGAGCGCGCGGGCGATGCTCAAGCGCTGCTGCATTCCGCGCGAAAAGCCACGTACCAGGTCATCCGCGCGCTTTGCCAAACCGACACGGGTCAGGCTGGCATGTAACACCGCGTCATCGAACGGCACGTTATAAAGCCGCGCAAAAAAACGCAGGTTTTCACGCGCGGTCAAGGTCTCGTACAGCAGCGGTTTGTGACCAACCACGCCGATCTGCGCGCGCACCGACTCGACTTCGCGCGGCAGTTCCCAACCGCCGATGCGGATCACGCCCGCCGTTGGTCGGCTCAAACCGCTCAACATGCGTAACAGCGTGCTTTTACCGCTCCCGTTCGCGCCGAGCAGCGCGACAAACTCGCCAGCGTCGATGCTCAGGTTGAGTTTTTTCAGCACCGGCTGCAAGCTGTACGCTTTGGTCAGGTTAATGGTTTCGATAAGCGGCATGATCTTAATTTACGACGCATTTTTCATGAGTTCGGTAAGCTGTGTTTTCAACGCGGCGCGCTGGCGTTGATGATAATCGTCCGCGATTTCGCCTTTGTCGTGCGCGGCGTCGAGTGCTGCGATTTGACGGACGAGTGCATCCTGCATCGCCCGTGTATCGGGCTGCTGGCGCTTACGGCTCGAAGCGCGCTGACGATACCAGAAATATAAGCCGCCGATCAACGCGATTTCTCCGATGATGACGGCTGCAATGATGGTCGGCAGGTTACTGCTCGATACCAGATTTTCGGCGCGTTGGCTAACATCAAGCGTGCTGCCGCTCACATCGTAGCGCAGCACGCCACCCACTTCGAGCGCAAGTTCCGCGCCGTAGGCGGCGAACTCGGTTGTGCCAAGTGTTTCGATGCCGAGCGGCGCAAGCTGGGCGCTGGCTACGCGCAAATTGGTCGGGCGGATTAACAAGCGCGCCGGTCCGTTGAGCGCATACTGCATTGGCTGTTCGATGATCGCGTCCTGCGCGTATTGGACGATATAGATGACCTGCACGATGTGTTCTTCACCGGGCATCACGGGCGCTGTATCGACCAACAGGAATTGTTCGGGCAGCACGACATAGCGCGCCTCGCTATCGCTGAAACCGGTGATCACCGCGCCGGGTGGCAAACTGATGACAACCGAAATCGGGCGACCATTTTCCGCGATTTGACTGGTGGAAAAGGCGCGATCTGATGTGTTTCTAAAGCTGAACACCTGCACAATTTCGAGCGATGAACCAATCGCGCTCACCTGCGTGACAACGCCCGCGATCTCGATCACTGATGGGTCTTCGGTCAATTCGTAGACGGTGATCGGCAGATCGAGCGCCGCCGCGCCGACCGGCGGCGCTGTTAACGTGCTGGTAAAGACACGATCGCGATATAAGACCGTGGAGACATACTGTCCGTCCGCTTGCAACGTCACGCCGTCAAAGCGAAAACTGCCGTTCTCGTTGGCAGTCACGGTCAACTGAAGCGGATCAGCGTCGGGCAAAAACACGAACAAAGTCACGTCGGTATTTGCGGGTGTTACGCCTCCTACGGTGCCGTTTTGAAGCGCCCCGGTAATCGTCCCAAGGATTGGTGCGTCATCATCCAATGAGGCGACAGGCTCTTCGGTCGCTTGTAACGGGGGCGCGGCAATGATATTGGCGTTCGTCAGCGAAAGCGTGCGCGCGTAAGATGCAACTGCGCGCATATCGGACTCGCTCAGTTCAGCGCCGAAAGCGGGCATTCCGTCTTCGTTGCCGATACCTTCATTGATGATGTTGTAAATCGCGTCGTCGCTCAACATGACCATGCCGCGTTGATACGTCAAATCTTTGACGCCCCCAATGCCAAACTCGTCCGCTCGACGCCCATCGCCCGCACCAGAGTCGCCGTGACATTCGCTGCATTTTTCGCCGAACAGCGCGCGCCCGCGTTCTAATTGTTCGTGCGTATAGTGCAGTGTGTAAGTATACATGCCGACATCCCAACGCTCTTGTTCGGTAAGCGCGTCGCGCCACGGTGGCATCAGATTTTCGATGCGCCCGTTGGTGATCGTGTCATGCCATGCTGTCGGGCGCTGTGAGATCACCGTTTCGGGCAGCGTGAAGTTACCCGCATTTTGTACTTGCCCGCTTTGCACAAGTTCGCCGTCACCTGCGCCGTTGAGTCCATGACACGCGGTGCAGTTCGCCGCGAACAACGCCGCGCCTATCGCCATATCGGGCGGCGCAATGGGATGACCGACTTCGGTGGGTGCAAGTGTCGGTGGCGGAATCGTCGCCACGATTCGCGGTTCGCCTGCCAAGCCGGTGCACCCTGCCAGCACAATCCATAGTCCAGCGATGATCAGGTTGAGTCTCAAGCGAGTTTAGCCTTTTGGATCGCCAATTCGATAGCATCGTCAATAGCACGCTCAAGCTGATTATCATCGGTCGCGTCAAAGCTGAGCGCGCGTGCTTCGACGTCGTCTAACGCCTTGAGCGCTTGCACACCACGACTCAACCACAATTCGCGTTCGGCGGCGTAATCGTCGCCGGGAATTTTGCCCAGATCGTGGTCTTCATCAAGATCGCGCACGTTTCGCAATACCCGTTGATAATACATGTTCAGGCGTTCGCGCGCTTTTTCGATCTGTAATTCATCGACGATCTGCGTGCCTGGACGGCGCAGCAACGGCAGCACGATAATGAGCAGTGTCAGCGTGACGACAAGCGCACTACCGATCAAGCCTTCGATGCTCATAACGTCTCTGCCTCTGCCAGCAATATATCAAGCGTGGCGCGCACACTGGCAATTTTGACAAACAAATCATCGTCGCCACCCGCCGAATCAGGCAGCAGTTGAAAGAAGAAGCGGCGGATATTTCCATTCTGGTCGATGATAAACGTTTCTGGCACACCAAGAATGTGATATCGATTTTTGCTGATCGTCGTGCCGATATCCGCGCCATTCGGATACGTGATCCCGAACTCGTCGATGAAGGCGCGCGAATCGTTATCAAGATCGGCATATGCGACGCCGACCACGATCACGCCGCGATCCTGATAGTCACGCCACAGCGCCTCAAGCAAGGGCGCTTCTTCGCGGCATGGCGCACACCAGCTCGCCCAAAAATTGACGACGACGATTGTGCCGCGCTGCTCGCTCAAGGTGAATGGCTGACCGTCAAAGGTCGTGATCGTAAAATCCGGCGCTTGTCCGCTCGTCGGCTGTGTTTGCTGCTGGCGGAGCAGCGCGATCCCGATCACGGCGGCGAACAGCACAACGCCTGTGATCAAGACGATGCTGCCAACGCTCAAGCCGCCGTGTCGGATTGGTTCGGGCGCGGGGTCGATTTGTTGGAGAAAGTCGCTGTCGGTCATTCGAGATCGCGTTCAATTTGTGTGCGGTACGGATCATCAACCGATGAAGCCGCGTGGGTGGGCGTTTCGATCCCCTTGCGCCCGCGCCAGCGCGCGAACGTGAGGACGCCGACGATGACAGCCGATCCTGCAAGCAGGATCGGCGCGCCAACCGCGAGCGCACGCAGCGCTGGATCCTGCGGATTACCCACCACGCGCTGACCGAAACGCGCGACGAATGTATCGATTACCTGCTGTTCGGTCGCGCCCGCTTGCAACTGGACGCGAATATCTTCACGCCATTGCGCGCACGCTTCGGTGCGGCAGGCATCAAGCGTTTCGTTGGGGCACACCGGACAGTACAGGCGATTGGCGAGCACGTTCACATCGTCATCGGTGATCGGCTCGGTTTGAGCATAAGCTGGCAGCGTGAGCCAGAGCAGCAGCCAAAAACATAACGCGCAGGCGCGCAGGCGCGCAGGCGGAAAGCGATTGATCATTCCAAATGTCCGTTTCATGCGGTCGCTTTTGCCCTTGCTTCTAACGGACGGCGCGCGCGCGCGGGTGCGGTTTCGTTGGGCAGTGTGCTAATCACCGTGCCGATGATCAAAATGATGCCACCCCACCAGACCAGATTGACCAATGGATTGAGATACACCTTAAAGGTGGCGCTCAACGTGGTGGAGTCGCCTGGATTGGTTTGTTCGTAGCCCGAAAGCAGGACATAAAAGTCGTTTTCGAGTGTTGAATGTGCGCCTGCGATGGTCATAGTGTTCATGCCCTGTGCCTGCGGATAAAAATCCAGGCGCGGGCGAATACGGGCGAGTTCGCTGCCATCGCGGAGCAGCGTCAAATTGGCGATGTCCATAACGCGCCCGTCATCTGCGATCTGCCCCAGATCGACGGTGTCTAAGCGCAGTGTATAGCCGCCGAGTTCGAGCGAGTCACCTACAGCGAGCGTGCGCTGTGTCTCTTGCTGGAACAATGTCGAGCCGATCACGCCGATCCCAATCACGGTGATTCCCAGATGCACGATGAAGCCACCATAGCGGCGGCGGTTGCGTCCAAAAATATTGACGAACGCGGCTAACCAGCTTTCGTCGTGTTTGCGTTTGCGCGCTTGTGCGCCGCGCACTGTTTCATACACGGCGACTACACCCGCCAACAGAACGACGCCATAGCCCAGCAGTGCGCCCGCTTGCGTCGTGCCGGTCAGAAATAAAACCACCAACACCAGTATGGTAATCGCAATTGGCGCGATCAGTGCGCGCCCAAGCCGACCGATGCTCATCGCACCCCACGCCGAAAGCGGGGCGATGCCCATCAAAATATACATGGCGATAAAGAGCGGCGGTGTCACCATCTCAAAGTATTCTGCGCCGAGCGTGATGTCGGTATTGGTCGTCAGTTCCGCGATGATCGGCGCCCCAAAACTGCCCCAGAAAATCGCGCCAGTGAGTGCGACAAAAATCACATTGTTGAGGACGAACATTGATTCGCGGCTGACAATGCCCGCGAAAACGTGTTCATCGCGGAGATGCCCTTGATGACGACGATATACGATCAATACGACGCCGGTCAATGTTATGCCCGCCCAAAATACAAACATTGGGATGCCGATCTCGCTTTGAGCGAAGCTGTGCACGCTTTCGATCAAGCCGCTGCGCGTCGCAAATGTGCCGAACATAACCGCACTGAATGTCAGAATGATCAGTGCCATATTCCAGGTTTTCAGCATCCCGCGCTTTTCCTGAATCATGACGCTGTGCAAGAATGCAGTGCCGATCAGCCAGGGCAGAAACGCAGCGTTTTCGACCGGATCCCAGCCCCAATACCCGCCCCAGCCGAGTACGTCGTATGCCCAGCGCCCGCCCAAGATCAAACCGAGACCGAGAAACAACCACGATGCCAGCGTCCAGCGCCGCGTCGCCTTGATCCAGTTGGAGGAAAGGTCGCCGCTCGCCAACGCCGCCATCGCAAAGGCGAATGGGATGACAAAGCCGACAAAGCCGAGATACAACATCGGCGGATGAATGATCATGCCGATATGCCGCAGCAGCGGATTTAAGCCGCGCGCGCTCTGCGCGAGGATATCGACCGACACGAAGGTCGTGCCCGACGGTTGAAAGACGCCCCCGACCGGATTTCCGGCGGCGTCCGCCCAGATGCGCGTGAACGGATTTTCGAGAAACAAGACCAGCCCGACAAAGAACGCCAGCGACGCCATCGTAAATGCGTTGACATACGGCATCAAGCGGCGGTGTTCGCGCCACTGGGTGGCGAGTGCGACGAACGCGAACACGCTCATCAGCACGCACCAGAACAGCAGCGATCCTTGCTGTGACCCCCACAGGGCGGTGATGCGAAATATCGTCGGCGTGTTGGGGTCGGTGACTTGCCAAACATAACTGATTTGATATTGCTGAGTGAGCAGCGCGCTCAAAAGAAGCAGCATGGCGGTGAGCAAGAGCGGAAACGTCAATAATCCGGCGTTACGTGCGCTGACGACCAAACGATTATCACCGCGCCGCACACCGATCACCGACGCGATGATCGCGTAAATCGCCGCGCCAAACGCGAGAATCAAACAAATCGTGCCTATTTCAGAAATCATGGGATTACGCGCCTTGCTCTAAAGTACCGTCGTCACGCAAATTTTCCGGCATTCCTTCAATAAAACGCGTCGGGCATTTCAAGTTGAGTTCGCTCGCGTAAAACACACCGTCTGTGCCGAGTGCGCCAGTCAAGATCGCTTGCGCTTCGTGTCGGAGTAAATCGGGCTTGACCTGATTTTCGACACGTACCTGTAAGCGCGTTGCTTCGGGGTTGTTGGCGGCGATATGCAGCGCCGTGCCGAGATCATCGAACTCGGTCGGGACATTGGCAATCGTAAATTCGAGGGTGAGGTTTTGCGCGTCATAAACGATGGTATCGCCCAGAACGACGCCGCTGATACGCACGCTTTGATCGACATACGTGCTGCTGGTCATCAGATCATCGACGGTGATGAAGAAGCGTGCGCCCGACATCGTGCCGGAGATGATCAAAAAGCCAATTGCCGCGAGAATGAGAAAGCCGCCGATCAGAAATTGAATGCGGTTGGCTTTCTTAGCGGGAATACCCGCAGCGACAGGTTTTTGCCACGGCGTAGATTGTGCCATTGCTAGGTCTCCGAAATGACTTACGGGCGGCATGGTTTGACGCCTGCACGAACGACATTTCGCTTATTATACCTGATCTTGTGATGAATAGCACAATCTATCGAACTGGTTAAGAGGTACGCCGGTTAAACAAATTCTTAAAAACGCCTTCACGCGCCATCATGGCACCGACCACCGCCACAATTGCCAAAAAACCGAACAACAAAACGGCAAGTGATGTACCACCGGAACTTACGGTTTCTTCGTCGATGGCGAGTTCCGCTGCTTCAATGTTTTCGCCTTCAGCGGTCACTTCGGCGGCGCTGGACGCTGGAATATTGATTTGCCCGCCCAGCGCGGTCATCGGTTCGGCAGTCGCTTCCTGTGCAAGGGTTGACAGTATCGGCATGATCAGACCAGACAGCAGTATGATGAGCGTTAGCCAGCGTAAGCGCGATTGTGTGAACATGTTGAGCGCACTCCTGTGCAGAGGTGTTGTGCAATAAAGACCGAATTGTGCATATTGTACCGCATTGGTGACATAAAAACGTAGGGCGTTCGGCGCAGGTGATAAAATAACTCACCTTACGCAAGCCCCTCGTTTTCAGCCCTCACCCCCTGCCCTTCTCCCTGAGGGAGAAAGACTTAGGATGAGGACAATCTGCGTAAGGTGAGTTGATAAAATAAAACGAGCGTCTCTGGTTTAAGAGACGCTCGTTTTATTGCTGTCATGGGCGTATGAAACCCGCCCTGACACGATTATTGAATTGGCTGGTCCTGGCTTTGCAGGTATATGAGCAAGTCCGCCATTTGCTGATACGACAGCGTTGTGCCAAAGGTTGCTGGCATGACAGGACCGTAAGGCGCTACCAGATATTCATACGGCAGCACGATGCTGTGAACGACATAGGCTTGCGCGGTCAGTTCGGGCAGCAGTGCTTGCACAGCAGGGTCTTGCAAGCGGAGTTCGCTCGCGCGCGTCCATGTGCCTTCGGTGGCAGGCCCAACCGCACCACCGTTATGACAACCCGCACATGCAAGTGTGCTGTAAAGGGTCTCGCCCGATTGGATATTGCCTTGCAGCGTCGAAATTTCGGTCAGGATCGCCGCGACATCTGTACCAACAGTCGGTTCTCCTGTCAGTCCCGCGAACTGCGCGCCATCGACTGGTGTGCGCGGAAATTGACGTACACGGTTGAGGTCAGCGATCGTCCATTCCTCGCTCTTGTCCCAATTCAAGATGTAATTGGTCAGGTCTTCGAGTTGGTCGTTACGCAAGGGTCCGCCAGCGATTTGCGCCCATGCCCCCATCGGCTGCGGCCAATACGTCGCGCTGTTCGGGCGTCCATGCACCAGCGTGGTATAGACATAGTTACGAACTGTGCCACCCCAGCCCAAATTCTGCAAACGACCGGGTGCAGTCGGGTCGTAATCGCCTTGTGCATCGAGAGCAGTTTGCATTTGCGCAACTCGGGTCGCTTGTTCAGCTTCCAATTCGGCGCGGCGCGCATCGATTTCGGCTTTACGCACGTCGGTTGTGCCTTCGGCGTCGTATTCGAAGCCCAGCGTGCGCAGTTCCAGGCTGATGTCCGCCAGGAAGTCATGACCAAATAGATACGGCGTGTTGAGGGCAGGGGCGCGACCGATCACGCCCAGCCCATCGATACCATGACACGTCGAGCAGTTATTCGAGAACAGGATTGCGCCACGTTCAATCGAACGCCCGCTGTATTGGCGCGAGAACGCCGCCATACGACCGGGTTCGTTGATGGCAATCCACCCGACAATCGCCAGCATCGCCAAGAACGCAACCGTCCCGACGATGATGCGATGTTCCATCTTTTGTATGAGCAAGCGTTGAAGATTCACGAACTATGCTCCCGGTGCTGCGAAATACTGCGAATCGCGGTGAATATAAATATGCTGGCTGTTCAAACGCGGGATGGTATTCCCATTTTCGTCCAAACGCAGCACAGGTTCACCCGCTTCATCGAATACGACCTTGCCGTTTTCGAGTTCCACGTCTTCCCAACGAATCACCACGTCAATCCGTTTCAAATCGTCTTGTACATCCGTGACGATAATGAGTCCCCAGGCGTTATGGAGTTCATTTTCGTTGATTTCGAGTTCGTGGGCAAAGCCTTCGACGACTTCACGCAGTTCGCGCGAACTTGAGGAAACTGGTACAACCTCTAAACTTGACAATGGCAGGTTTTGCGATGTGCCAAGATACGCTAACACGTCTTCTGCAATCGCGCGACCGCCGTCTGTGTTGACCATTTCAAGTTCGGCGTTGAAAGCGTTGACGACAGTCGTTTGTTCTGATTCATCAAGCGCTTCGAACTGGCGCGTCGTATAAATACCCGCTTGCAATTCTTCAAATGGAATTGGGCGCAGCGTGCCGACCTGATTGTGAGCAGGCTCTTTCGTCAGATGATGCATGACAGTAGTATCCGCCGAATTGACGACGCCGAATTCTGCCAAGCCCATATAACTGAAGATGACCAGCATACTCATGATAACGAAACCGACTGTCAACTGAATGCGGCGGTGTGCCCAACGACGGCTCGGTGCGGTATCGATATATGGCCAAATGATGAAGAACACGAGCAGCACTGTCGGGAAGATGATGCCCCACAGCACTTTATCGCCCAACTTGAGCGCGCCCTGCACCCATAAGAAATACCAGGGGGCGGTCGTACCAAGTGGTGTTACTTGCGGATCGGCATGATTTTCGAGCGGCGCATGGAAGAACCACGTCACCAGAACAACCAGGATCAACGTTGTGACGGCGATCCACATGATCTCGCTGGTCAGAACATCGGGGATGAAATACACACGCTTATCGAGCGGTACGCGCTTAGCGGTGTCTTCTCCAATATTTTCTTCTTTTGGCGGCAAACTGTGACCGTGAATGATCACCTTGTAATAATGCACACCCGTGAACATGAACAGCAGTGCGGGCACAGCCAACACGTGCAGCAAATAGAAACGGAGCAAGCCGTTTGCACCAATATCGGGTCCGCCGCGCAGCAGCAGGTTCAAGTTCGTGCCGACAATTTCTGGCGGTGCGGCTTCGACCATCGAAGCGCCAATCGTCACCGCCCACAACGCCAACTGATCCCACGGCAGCAAATAGCCGCTGAAGCTCAGGAAGTACGTCAGAAAGATGAGGATGATGCCGGTTGCCCATGTAAACTCTCTGGGCTTTTTATAACTGGCGGTTAAAAAGGTGCGTAACATGTGCAGCGTGACGATGATCACCATCGCCTCTGCTCCTAAGCGGTGCAGGTCGCGCATGAACTGACCGAGCGGCACATTGCTCATGATGGTGAGCATGTTGGCGTAGGCGACTTCGGGTGATGGCGTGTAGAACACCATCAGGAAGATACCGGTGATCGTCTCAAAAAAGACGAAATAGGTTGAAAGCCAGCCTAAACGGAATTCGGGATAAACGCCCGTTACCGATTTATGGAAATAGCTGGGACGCATATGCAACCAGAAACCGTCCGCGTGCGGCTGCAAGCGTGGGTTCGGTTTACGGCTGGGGGCTTCACCGCGCAGCGCTTCACGAATATCTTGCAGGTTCATACCCGCCGTGATGCGCTCGACAACTTCGTTTACCCCATCAAAAACGGCTCTTTTTAAGCCTTTTTCCTTAATGTCGTCCAAAAAGGACGGGAATGGGAGAACGGACATCCGTTTTGCTCCTGCAAACTCCTTGCTTAGCGAATGTTGATTGTGACCTGACTAAACTTAGTTTTTACCCGTGCGACGCAAACGCCGCCCTGTGTTGATAGCCACGCTGGCAACAATTTTGCCTTCAATCGGGATCGGATCGCCAATTTCGTCAGAGATGGCACTGGTGCCATCGGCAAACGTGATGGTCGTCGCAAAACGATCCAAACTGCGTGGGGCAGGACCTTCAATATATTTGCCATTCAGTTCAAATTTCGAACCATGACATGGGCATTCAAAACGGTTGTTGGTCGAAACCCATTTCGGCAGGCAGCCCAGATGTGTGCAAACGCCAAATAAGACCACTAAGCCTTCGTTGGCGACGTTGGAAACCCAGAAACGACCTTCTGGCACTTGGGTGGGGGCTGCGCCTGGCACCGGAACGCGTGAAGAATCGAGCGTGAAAGTGCCACCAAATGTGCCTTCGGCAAAACGGGGCAGTGCAAACCAGATCAGCGCCACGCCCGAACCACCGAGCAGCATGGCAATAGATGCACCCCAGATGTAATAGAGGAATTCACGGCGGTTGGGTGCAGCCACCTCAACACGGGGTGCGATTCGCTCTTTGGGGGCTGCTGTGACTTTGGCTTGCGTCTCTGTCGAAACGACGGTCGCCATAAACACCTCCTAAAACTCGCCTCAAAACGAACTTTATTGGTTCAAGTATAGCACGCTGTGTATATCTTAGGTAGAGGATTACTAAGATTCAATCGTGCAGTCTGAACGCATTTGTAAAATGTATCACAATCGACTTGGAGATGCAAAAAGAAAACGCTTAGCGAATGGCGTTTCGTGGGTAGCGTGCAGGCGATAGGCGATATTAAAGTGCATTTGGTTCGTGGCTTTTGACGGTAAGCGAACGCTAAAAATCTCGCCAATCTGTAAATGCTTGCGATAACCGTAGTCAGCGAGTGATAATTGGTACATGAGCATTCAACAGATGAGTGGCAAACGCATAACCTGGATCAATATCGTTCACCCAACGCCGCAGGACGTTGAGGCGCTTCATCGCATCTATCCGTACATCCACCCGCTAAACTTAGAGGATATTCTCAGCACCAATGAACGTCCAAAACTGGATACGCAGGACGATTACGTGTTCGTCGTTATGCATTTTCCGGTCTGGAACCCGAAACTGCGATTATCGCGGCAAAGTGAGATCGAATTTTTGATCGGGCGCGGTTATGTGGTGACAATCCATGAAGGCAATTTGAAACCGCTCGAAGAACTGTACGATAAGTGTTTGATCGACAAAACGGCAACGAACAGATTTTTGGATGGCGGCGCGAGCCATGCGTTTTATTCGATTTTGGATATGCTGGTCGATTATATTCTTCCGATTTTGAATCGCCTCGACATCAGCATTCGACAAATTGAAGAAACAGTGTTTACGAGCGACGCCCGTCAGGTGATTCGTGATATCGCCCTGCTGCGCCGCGATATCATCTCGCTGCGTCGTATTATCCGCCAGCAAATACCGATTATTGAAAACCTGGAACGGCTGACGCATCCCGTCATGCAAGAGGATATGGAAGATTATTTCAGCGATATCCTCGACCACATTTATCGGGCGCGCGACATGATCGACGAAGATTATGAAATCATCGGCGGTTTGAGCGAAACCGCGGATACGCTAGTCAGCCATCGTATCAATGAAGTGATCCGTGTACTGACGATTTTTTCGGTGATCATGCTGCCACTTACGTTAGTGAGCAGCATCTATGGCATGAATATTGCGCTGCCATTCGCCGAACACCCGGACGCTTTTCTCTTGATCCTGGTCAGTTTAGTCTTCATTGTAGTTGTCATGGTGCTGTATTTTCGTTATCGTAAGTGGCTATGACCACAACTTCACAACCGACAACCGTTCCGCCACCACTTCCACCCGTGCGTTTGATCGCCACAGGCGAACAATTGCGCCGCGCCGTAGAGATGATGGCAAAAGAAACACTGATCGCCGTCGATACCGAATCAAACAGTCTCTATGCGTATCAAGAGCGCGTGTGTCTCATACAAATCAGTACGCGGACGCAAGACCTGATTATCGATCCATTTTTAATCCGCGATATGAGTCCGCTTGCGCCGATATTCGCTGCCCCCAGCATCGAAAAAGTTTTTCACGCGGCGACTTATGACCTGATGACGATGAAGCGCGATTACGGCTTCACGTTCGTCAACTTGTTCGATACGTTAATCGCGGCGCGTATTTGCGGTGTCAAGCTGATCGGTTTGAACAATCTGGTCAGTCTTGTCGTCGGCATTGAACTGGATAAAAGTCATCAGCGCGATAACTGGGGTGCGCGACCGCTTTCTGCCAACAGTTTGCGCTATGCACAAGCGGATACGCATTATCTTCCCCGACTGCGCGACTATTTCGTCGAACGCTTGACGGAACTCGATTACTGGAAAGAAGCGCACGAGACGTTTAATGATCTGGTTCATCTGCCTGCGTCGGTACATCAGTTTGACCCTGATGGTTTTTGGAGACTGGGCAAGCCACAGCGTTTGAAGCCGCGTCAAATGGCGGTGCTGCGCGAAGTCTATTTATGGCGCGAAGAACAAGCCAAGCGCGCCAATACACCGCCATTCAAAATCGTGCAGGATAAATCGTTGGTAGCGGTCGCATCGATGCTGCCAACAACGCTCGATGCGCTGGCAAAAGCGGAAGGGTTGAGCGCTGCGCTCGTTCGCCGCTATGGCGATGCGCTGCTTAAGGCAGTCCAACGCGGCAACCAAGCCGATCTGCCCAAGCAGCCTGTACAAGAACCGCCCCCCGACCCGTTTGTGGTTGAGGTGTATACGGCACTGCGTGAATGGCGCAAGGGACGTGCAGAAACACGCGGTGTCGAAGCCGATGTCATCATCGCGCGTGAAGCGTTGTGGTCACTGGCAGAGCAAATGCCGCTCAATCTGGATGCCATGCGCGATATCCCCGGTTTGGGCGAATGGCGGCAGCAAGTATATGGCGAAGAATTGTTAGCGGTCTTGAATCGCTTCAAGAAATAACAACGGGTGATTCAAGCGCCACCCACTGCTCACTGATCAGCTTATGTTTGGCTGAATTGACTGGCGTAGGCTTCGGATGGTGGAATTTCGGTGATCACATCGATCAGGACTCCGCTTGGATCGTGTGTGATGAAGTGGCGCTGACCGAATGCCTCGCTGCGAAGTTCTTGAACGAGCGGCAGGTGCTCGGTCTCGATCAAGCGCGCGTATTCAGCATCGACATCTTCGACTTCAAAGTTCAGGATCAAGCCTTGTACAGGTTTACGATAGTTTTCGGGGATCGTCGTGTGATTGTGGGTGAGGATGGCAAGTTCGACATCGCCGCGCTTCAAACTGATATACCAATCGGACTCGAAGGTCAAATCAAAGCCAAACTGCCGAACATAGAAATCGCGGCTTTCCGCCAATTGGTCGGTCATTACGACGGGGTAAAAGCTGTTCAATTTCATAGGGTGTCGCCTTTCATCTCATCGATGGTGTAAAATACATACACCTTGTACGTATTTTACATACAGTCTGTATGTATGTCAATGAGCGAGACAATGCCAACTTCAAAATCACGGACGAAACGCGAACAACGCGAGACCACGATTGCCGAACTCATCGCCATTGCGCGCGAATTTTTTGTGCAGCATGGATACGCCAACACAGCGACTGAAGAAATCGTCGGGCGGGCGGGCGTGACGCGTGGCGCGTTGTACCATCACTTTGGAAACAAAGAAGGCTTGTTCAAAGCGGTCTTGAACGACGTACTGCGTGAAAACGCCAACAAGATCGACGCGGCGGCGGAAGCCAACGCCGATGACTGGGAACAACTGCACGCGGGCTGCCGTGCTTTTTTACAAGCGAGTTTAGACCCGGCGTTTCAACGCATCGCTTTGATCGATGCACCGGCTGTGCTAGGATGGGACACATGGCGCGCGCTCGATGAAGCCAATACGATGCGAACGTTGTCTGAAGCGTTGAGCGCGCTGGCTGAAAAAGACATGCTTCGCCCAATACCGCTTACGGCGATCACCCATTTGCTATCAGGGGCGATGAATGAAGCTGCCTTATGGATCGCGCGTGCCGACGACCCGCCGCGCGCATTGAATGAAGCGGTTGACGCATTAGAGGTGTTATTGAACGCTTTACGACGTGAGTAAAAGAGACGTACTATGCCAGGAAAATCTCCGTTTTCGGATCATTGGCGCGATTGTTTGCGCTCGCATTACACCTATGTTATTCATCAAAACGATATTCGTACTGAACGCACACTGCGCGGCGTCTTGATCGAAGTTGGTTTTCGTGAGGACGAGATTGCCGAACTCCGTGTGATGGCGACGGCGCATGTCGATGATGTTGGCGCGGATTACATCCCCGACCCGGCGTTGATCAGTCAGATTGCGGCATTGAGCGCGGCAGCGGCTGCCAACGAAGCGGCAGCTAATCCCGGCGGCATAATCGGTGGCGGCGAACTAGTCGCGCTGGATGTTGCAGCGCAAGACCCGCATCTGGCGGGGCGGCACGATCAAACTGACCACGATCAGGATGCGCACGACGATCAACCGCCGTCAGCCGATCCAGGTGTCAAGCAGTTATCGATGTTTTGAGCGAGGAAGCGCGATATGGTGACGACCGAAAATAATCAGCACGAGTCGGCGAGTTCGGATCAGATTTTGCAGTTCATGATCGCGGAACATTCGAGCCTGGCTAGCACGCGCGGCGCGACGATTTTTGAATCGGCTGGGCGCACCAATATATTTCTCACCACCGTATCGAGCGCATTATTGGCGCTGACGTTTATTGTCGTCCTTGCCGCGCACACCTCGTTTCAAGTGCGACGCTGGCGTGCAATGGAAAATGCGATTCAGCCGTTGTTTCCTTCGGGCGAGTGGCACTCGACAGCATTCAGCAACCATGAATGACATCGACTATCAATCGCGTAGCACTGTCTTCTGCACAATCCAATGATCCTACTTCGGGATACTATCAAATTCAGATTGTTGAAACAGCAAAAAAACTTGATTATTGGGCAAACCTAAAATCATACAAAAGCTGGAGTAAGCTTTCGATCTTTATGCAGGATTCTAGGGTCGAAATCCTTCTATCGTTTCATATATATGGTCGTGAATTTAGGGGACAAATGGCTTGTTCAGCTTGTGCATATAAAAAACTGTTGACAGATGATCCTGATAGTAAGGATGCTTTTAGCATCGAACCACTAACTCAAAGTCCATTTACATTTTCTTATCTGGATAATGAGGACGACACTAAACAGCGTTTTAAGGACTGGGTTGATACAGCTGTTACCGTAGGGCTAGTCTATTTGCGAAAGGAATTATAAGTCTGAATGACATCGACTATATGCGGCTGGCGCTGACCGAAGCGGAAAAAGCGCTGGGTTCGCGCGATGTGCCGATTGGCGCAGTCGCGGTGCATCAACGGCGTGTCATCGGTACGGGGTATAACCGCCGCGAAGCCGACCATGACCCGACCGCGCACGCCGAAATATTGGCGATACGCCAAGCGGCGGCGCATCTCGGTCACTGGCGGCTGGAAGAGGTCACGCTGTACTGCACGCTTGAACCGTGTGCGATGTGCGCAGGTGCAATGGTCCTGGCACGCTTGCCACGTTTGGTCTACGCAGCGGTTGACCCGAAAGCGGGTGCGGCGGGCAGCATCATGGATGTGTGCCGGCATGACAAACTCAATCACCGAGTCGATGTGCAGGGCGGTTTGCTCGCAGATGAAGCCGGCGCGCAATTACGCGCGTTTTTCCAATCGCTGAGACCGTAAATCGGCGCAAAACCAGTGTTGTAAAACACGCGTTATTGCATGATAATCTAGCTAAATCAGGAGAGGTGCCAGAGCGGTTGAATGGGCTCGTCTCGAAAATGAGTATACCCTTGCGGGTATCGAGGGTTCGAATCCCTCCCTCTCCGTCTCCATCATTGAACAAAAAACGCGGCGTGTCGGTGGACAAAGCGCCGCGTTTTTTGTTACATTAGTACGTATCAAACTGCATATTCAAAGGATATGCCTGTGACGACCATCGCGGTCTTTGGTGGTGGCAAAGCCTCTCTCGATGAAGACGAATACTACACAGCGCGTGAAATCGGGCGACGGCTGGGTAAGGCGGGTTATATCGTTATGACAGGTGGCTATGGCGGCGTCATGGAAAGCGTTAGTCAGGGCGCGCGTGACGCCAACGCACATGTCATCGGTGTCACCACGGCGCAGTTCGATACGGCAGGACGCAGCGCTAATCCGTATATCAGCGAAGAAATGAAGATGCCGACCGCACGCGAGCGGCTTATGTATTTGATTCAACACGCTGATGCCTATGTCGTGCTGCCAGGCGGCATTGGTACGTTGGCGGAACTTGCCAACGTCTGGGAAGTAATTCGTGTGGGCGATATGCCGCCCAAACCGGTCATCTGCTACGGCGAATTTTGGCGGCGCGTCGCGTTCGACTTTTTGATGAGCAAATATGTCGCGATGGAACAGTGGACATCGACGCGCTTTGTCGAAACGCCGGAACAGGTTATTGATATTTTGGCGGAAGGTTTCGCCCCACAAACCGATGAAAAGGACACTGTCGATGAGTTCCGACCGCCTCTTGGCGATGCGTCGTGAGAAAAACACGTTTTTCAAAACGCATCCGCAATCACCGCTGACACCTGCCCAACAAGATCATTTTACCGCGCTTGATTATTACGATATCGACTCGACGCTGACGATGACCGTGACAGTCGAACCGTACCCCGACGACGATGTAATCACGATTGAAACCACATCGGGTGACTTGCGCCGTTACCGCCGTGCCGGACGGTTTGCGTTCGACATCGATGGGCAAGCCACACAATTGACGATCTACGAGACTCCACACGGGTTTTTTCTACCGTTCGTCGATGCGAACGCTAACCGCGAAACCTACGGGGGTGGGCGCTACCTCGACCCGGAATCGGTCGGGGAAAACACGTTTCATGTCGATTTCAACGAGGCGTATAACCCGTACTGTGTGTACAGCGACGGCTACTCGTGTCCGCTCACACCGTTCGAGAATCGCCTCGATGTGGCGATCCGCGCGGGGGAGAAACTGCCAACTGGGGCATGGCTGAAAGCGGAGTAATCGATGTCTACAGTGCTTCACGTAAGCGGGTATCAATTCATTATTTTTACGTCCGATTATCCTCCGGCACACGTTCATGTAAGACGTGCAGGAAAATTGGCGAAGGTCTTGCTTCAACCTGTTATGTTTGAGCGAACAGGCGGTTTCAATACTGGTGAGCAAAGTGACACTCCCCATGCCTAAAGGCAGGGGCTTCCAAACAACGCTTGAGCATAACCGCACGCTACGTTAGCGTTTGCGGACGTGTCCCATCCGGCTTTTGCTAAAATATTGATGGCTGCATTGTGGTCTCAGTCTCGACTGCGACCACAGGTACAGTCCAGCCATCATGTAGACAAGTTAAAGTCGCTAAACACCGCACCACAGTTGGAGCAGATCTTGGAGGTATAGGCGGGGTTGACAAAGGCAATCTCACGTCCGGCGCTTTCAGCCTTGTACGTGAGGAATTGACGGAATATACCCCATCCACTATCCAGAATGCTTTTGCTGAGAGGGTGATTGCGCACCATGTTGCGAACGTGCAAATCTTCCAGCGCGATCAAGTCGTATTCCTGCACGAGCGACGTACTCAGCTTGTGCAGCACGTCGCCCCGTTGATTGGCAATATGTCCGTGCCAGCGCTGGACACGACGGAGTGCTTTGCGACGGTTCGCGCCACCCTGCTTCTTGCGACCAAGCGAACGCTGCAAGACGCGCAGTTTGACTTGCGCTTTGCGGTAGAACGATGGGTTCTCGACCTTGTCGCCCGCGCTGGT
>JBBRAA010000028.1:0-44912 GCA_038207205.1 Aggregatilineales bacterium | reverse complement strand
ATCGCCATCCTAAAGGGGGTTGGCGCAGACATTGGAGTGCTTTCAAAGACGGTCTTAATGCTCTCGTCGAGATCGCTCAGCGACACGCGCCTTGTCCGGATTTGCTCTTTATCCCTGACAAACGCTTTACCTGACTAACATATCCTCCCCTCAGCCCTGAGGGAGAAGGATTTAGGATGAGGGCAATCTGCGTAAGGTGAGTTATTCAATTGGATAGGCTGTCAACACCGCTTGTACGATCTCGACGATCCGATCATGAGCTTGTCCATTGCTGACGATCATACCAAGATTTTTCAGCGTATCGCCATCCGAAAAATCGAGATGTGATCCATCAATATCGGTGACAACGCCGCCCGCCGCACGAATCAGCGCGGCGCCCGCCGCATGATCCCACACTTTATGACTGGGTATAAGTTCGCGTGGCAGTCGCAGATATAAATCAGCATCGCCGCACGCGAGCATCGCGTATTTGTCCTGCGAATCGACGCCTTCGACATGTTTTTCTGGCACGCCCAGCGCCTGATACACCTGTTTCATACGCTCCAGATGGGCGTGCGCACGTTCGACGCTTTCCACGACCTGAAACTGCGTCGGGTTTGTCCGCGTGCTGACAGCGATGCGGCTGGCTTTGCCCCCACGCATCTGCTCGACATATGCCGCGCTGGTTTGCGCGTAAAATAACAAACCGAGTCCGTCTTGTGTTGGGTAGCCAGGGGATGCCAGCACCCCCGCGATCGGCATTCCGCCTTCGAGCGGCGCGATCGCAATCGAGTAGCGTCGTCCGGCGATAAACCCTTTTGTACCGTCGATGGGGTCGATCAACCAGGTGCGGTCGGCATCGCGTCCGTGCCCCCAATCGAGCCACGCGATCAACTGGGCTTCACTGATCGGTTCTCCAATTACATCACTCACCAATTGGACGACCGTCGCGCGCTGGTCGTCGCTCACCAATGACGCGAACTGTGCAGCTTGTTCTTCCGCCAATACCGCATCGTTCGGGTACGCCTGGCTGATCGCGCGCAGGATCAACGCCTGGCTGCCATAATCGGCAATCGTCACCGGGTCATTGACGCCTTTGGCGCTGCTGCTCAGATGAAGTTGCTGTACGCGCCGCGTGAGAGTGGCGGCTTGGCGCGCAGCAAACAGTATGGGTTTAAGGTCGAGCATGAAGTTCTCCTATGGTGTATAGATTGTGGTTCGTTCGTGTGTTTACGAGTGCGCGTTGGGGTCATCGATGCTAAAGCCTTCGGCAAGGGCGGCGGTTTGTAACCGTACATCACTGGTGATGAAGGTGATCGGTTCACCATTCACCCCGATCTTCAACCACCACTTGATCATTTGATATAGCGCCGGAAGGCAGTTTCAGTGAATCACGAATGTTCACCAGCCCTCATCCCCCGACCCCTTCTCCCTCAGGGAGAAGGGGAGAAAAGCGCGCTTTTGAAGTCCCTCACCCTGAGGGAGAGGGATTTAGGGTGAGGGCAAAAACAAGGTTTCGTGATTCACTGAGTTTACCTAATTTCATGCGTTCTTCAACAGTTAATGGTACATAGCGCAAGGCAATTGCGTTCTAAAACGATACGGCTCTAAAAATCCAGAATGACCATTACTGACATTGTTTTGTGTGTCACAATGGGCTAGAAGAGTTCATTTTCCGTCAAGGATTGCTAGAACGCGATTGCCTTGGATAAAGGCGTCGGTCTTGTGTTTTTTTTGCTGAAATAGCGTATAATAGGCGGAGGTTGATGTGCGAGGTACGAAACGTAAAAATCCGACCTCGATCATAATACCGTAATATCTCAATATCGTAGTTAACGTCAAACACAGCGGGGCATCGCTGTGCTACCGGAGCGACGATAAGACGAAGGTTCGCCTTCGCAGTCGCGCTGAGGGTAGAAGCCCCCGCCTTTGGGCGTGGGGAGTATGTCACAAGCGACATCCTAGAAACCTCACCCCGCACGCTAGCGCGTGCCGCCCGTGTACTGCGGGGTGAGGTCTGCTGTGCCTGTGTCCGCTGCTATGACCCGGATCGACTTGGAGCGTTCTCGCCCTGTAAACGCAACGAGAAGTTTGACGGATTGACCGTATCGTCGTTGGCGGCGGTGACTGCGATGAATACGCTCTCATTCGGGTCAAGCGTAATCGTCAGTGAAGCGGTGTGAGCGGTGCTTTCGGGCGCGATCAAAGGGAGCACGCGCGGCGGCTTGGAAGCGTTACCTGTTTGCACCAGATATACAATCCACATTTGATCGACTTCTGTGCCGACCGATTGCCAGCCATCGAGTGTCCAACCGCCAGCATCGGTCAAATCAATGACCGCGCTTTCATCGACGACGATGACAGGATTATCGAGCGCGATGCCACGATCTTCGTGACCGGGCAAGCCAACCGTCTCGAAACCGACCTGAATCACCTGCCCAACATATGCGCTGAGATCGACAACCGCGTTTTGCCAGATCGGTGATGCTTGAATCACCCGTGCTGGATGTGCGCTTAAGACCACCGACAGCGTGACCTGTTCATCGCCGCGCCCGACGACAAAGTCGAGCGTTTCGCCCACACGCCGCTCTTCCAGCAGCTCGATTAGCGACATGCTCGGCTCAAACGCCGTCCCATCGACTTGGAGCACGACATCTCCGTCCTGCATCCCGGCTTGTGCCGCCGCGCCGCCCTCATTGATATGGATGGCGGTCACGCCATCGACATCGAAGCGCACGCCAATTTGTGGGAACGGGCGCGCGCCTTCGGGATTACTTGCACCTGTATAACCAAGACCATAAGCATTGCCATAGGGGTCTTCGGCACGCATCGAATCGTCTGGTACGATTTGCCAGGTAGTGCCGCCGTCGGTCGAAACCGTGATATAGCCATAATTCCAATATGGCGCGAGATCGTGCCAGATATCGAATTGCAGCGCCGCCGTTTGTGCATCGCGTAAATCGACCTCGCGGGTCATGGTGCGATGCGCCGCCTGGGTATTTCCCGACCAGAAAAAGGACTTGTCAGCACTTTCATTCGCAATCAAGCGCGGCGTGTTGTCATCACCGTCGAAACTGACGGTAATTGTTTCGCCCTCGACCGATGTGTAAACGAAATAACCTGCACCGAACTGCGCAACCGTTTGATTGTTGAACACGACATTAGAAGAAGACGCTTGAGCCGCTCCGATGGTATATCTGTCGGGGAGTGGCACTTCTCGATGCAGATAACGCCCATCACCGACGGTGCGGCGGTTAATGACATTCGCCAGCATAAAATCTGTGAAGAACGCGCGCCCGGTCAATGGCACACCTGTCAAATCGATAATACCTTCGCGCGCAAACGCATCGTCGAGTGCGCTCATGCCCGCACCGGGCTGCAAAACCAACTCACTGTAAAACGTATCGCCATAGCGCTGGCGCAGATACCCCGAAAACAATGCCGTGAGTCCACTGGCTGCGCTGCGATTTATCACTGTGGCGGGCTGGATCAGCGACGTATTCGGGTTCGCCAAAAATGCCTCGATCTCGCCTTGCAGGATTGGTGACTCTGACGCCGCGCGGATCAAATCGTCGAATGCTGCTGCACGTCGCCAGGATGCACCTGACGGGTTATTGTGAAAGGTAATCATATCGAACAAGCCGTTCATGACCTGCCGTTGATACGCCGTGTCGTCAAGCCGCACATCGACCAGCGCCGATGTGTTCACCAGAATGGTTTCGTGGCGATGCGTGATACCCGTGGGTGCGTTTTCGGGCGGTTGGCTGTGCGCAGGCACATAGACCGCATTTTCGCCAATGCCATCACGGATGAACAAGACGAATGTGATCGGAAAATTATCGACATCGGGAATCGGCAGCAAGTCGGTGACGAACATCATGTCATCGGCAATCGGGTTATACAGGCGCTCCGTATAGACAGCGCGTGATCGAAAAAAATTATACAAACCTTCGGTCACCGCTGCCGACTCCGCGAGCGCATCCTCGTTAAAGTCGATACCATCTTCGAGCCAGTAATACAGCGATGGTGAAATTGCGGCGAGCCGCGCTTGAATTTGCACAGGGGCAGGGGCATCTTTTTTGGCGACATAAAACATCTCAACCGCGCCGATCTCGTATAACTCGGCAGGAGGCGGCAGCGATGGCAACCTAAATGTGCCGCCGTAACGCAGCGTGAGCGGCAGCGCTTCGTCTTGCGCGCCGACCACCAGCGCTGTACACAACATCCACCCTATCACCCACCATAAACGCCAGCGCCGCATGATCAACCTCATCCATTAAATATCATGTACCGAGAGTAACACGAATTCCACCGAACGGTTCAAGTGCGAATTATCAAAACGTCTATAATGAACCAAAACCGCGAGGAGCGCGTGCATGGATATTGGCGTCGAATTTGGAGCGTATCGCATCATCGACCGGATTGGGCGCGGCGGCATGGCGGATGTGTGGTCGGCGCGCGATAAACGACTGAGCCGCACCGTCGCGATCAAAACGGTCGCGCGGGCGCTGTCCTCTGATATTGATCCGATCAAATTATTCGAGCGCGAAGCCAAGACAATCGCGCGCCTGGAACACCCACACATCTTACCAATTTACGAGTTTGGTGAATATCAGGGTCAGTTATATATCGTCATGCGCTATGTCTCTGGCGGGTCGCTGGAGGCGCTGTTGCAAAATGGTGGCTTGCCGCTCGACGATATGCTGCGGCTGGCGCGGCTGATTGCACAAGCACTCGATTACGCGCACGCGAATCAAATCGTGCATCTCGATTTGAAGCCAAGCAATATCCTGCTCGACAGCTACCAATCGCCGTATCTGGCGGATTTTGGGTTAGCCGCGGTGATAGGACCTGAAGGGCGCGCCATCAACCCGGGTTCGGGGACGCTGCTTTACATGGCACCAGAACAACTGACCTCCGAAAAGCTCGATTCGCGCGCCGATGTGTACGCGTACTGTGTGATGATCTATCACATGATGACGGGACAACTCCCGTTTGACGGCGCGATCCCGCTGGCGATCAGGCAGTTGCAAACCAGTGAAAATCTGCCGGATATTCGCGAACTTTTGCCAGACATGCCGCCCGCAATCACCGAGATTTTACGGCACGGCACGCGCCTGGATATCGAAAAACGCGCGGTATCGGTCATGGATATTTTTACACGGCTGGAAAGCGCGCTGACAGGTGTTGTCAGCCGCACCACGCAGCGCACACGCACCATCATGCCAGAGATGCGAACGACACAGCTCAACGTTGAAATCATGGATCGGCAGCGGGGTGATTTAACGACCGATCTCGATGTCGATATGTTGGGGACGAAGCCTTTTAAGCGTGGGGTATCTGACAGCGAACCCGATTTCGCCAAAACGCGCACCGATTTTGAAAGCAGTCCTTTGAACGTTGCGGCGTATGAACCACGTCCGACCAGTGATGACCGTCCGGCAACGGTGCCGCTCCCATCCGAGCCGATTGCGGCGGACGTGGACGCCACCGGCACGATCAATATCAGCGACAGCGTAACCGATGCGCCGATTGGCGTGGAATTACCAGATATCGCGCTGGAGTTACTGCCCCCCGGAACCGACCTGGCGGCTCGATCTGAAGCGCTGGTGATTTACACGCGCGCCCGACGCGCATGGGCGGGCGGGCAAGGTAAGTTTTTGTTGGGCATCACGCCTTTTATGCTCATGGATGATTACTACAGCCGCGCGGAGGCTTACCAACTCGACATCGACGACGTGGGTAAACAAATGATGCTGCGCGGCGCGCTCGAATATGACTACAAAATCGACGAGTGGTGGGCTGCGCTCGACGATACAGGTCGGCGCTGGGTATCGCTGCACGCGCTGCGAAGTGAGAACGCGACAGCGCGGTTGCGCGCCGTGGATCGGCTGTGTGGGCTGCCCGACGCCGCACAGCCGTTGATCCCGAATGCGATGTCGGCACTGCTGACGGCAGAAACCAATATACACGTCACGCACGCCGCGATTCGCGCGTTGAAGCTGCGCGGCACAGCGACGGATGCAGCAGCACAGACGGGCATGATGACACGACTCGATAACCCGGACGCGGCGCGCGCCGCCAATTGGCGCGAGACCGTATTTTCGGCGGTGCTGGATCGTCAGTTGGGCGATTTAGCCACGAAAACAGATGATCCGGTCGGGTCAGCGCTGGCGGCGCGCGCGATTGGCGCGATTCGATCGCGCACAGCAGCGCTACAGGTGGCACAGGCTGAAGATCGGGCGGTGCGGCGTGCGCTGGCATTGATCCGCGATGAAGCAGCATCGCTGCCCGCGACGATCCCCACTGGTGCGCGTTTTGCGGCGTGGCTGACGAATACGGCGCGGCGGATCACGAGTCATCCGTCTGGGTTGGTCGCGCGGTTTTTATGGGCGACGCTCGGCGGCTGGATTGGCATGGCAACCTATATCTGGCTGGTCACGCCCGCGCTGCCGTTTCTTGACCCGGCACGTTTGGGGCTGACGCTTTCGGTCGGCTTATCGTTTGGCGTGATATTCGGGTTTCAAGTCTTGTTCGCATCCGAAATTCCAATGCGGCTGCGTGGATTCTGGTATGCATGGGCGCGCGGCTTGCTCTCGCTGATTTTCGGCTTGAGTCTGGCGACGTTCGGCTGGGCGGCGTTCACGTATTTGTATCTGCTGTATCCGCCAGAAAACAATGTGATCGCGGTTGGCGTTGGCACTGCGGTCGCGCTGGCGATCCCGGTCATGCTGCGTTTACCCCCCTTGATCAACATACTATTGTTGGTCGTCGGGTTGTTCATCCCAATCTATGATGCGTGGGTGAATTACCGCCCGCCGCTTTTATATGTGCAGGACGGGCAAAACGCGGCGTTGATCTTTGGCATTACACTGATGGTGATCAGTGTGGGGGCGTATGTGACGCAGATTATGCGCCGCAAAACGCAGCAAACGCGAACAACATAACACAGAGGCACAAAGACACGAGGAATTTTGTAGGGGCGACTCGATAAGTCGCCCAATGCGAGTTAAGAAATACGCTGATACAAGCGTCCGCCAAACTCGCTCACCAGTTTGTCGTCGAGTTCGTCGGCATACGACGAAATATTGTTGATGATCTGGTCGGTTTCGACCGGATCAAGCCCATCGAGCGGACGTTCGACGAATAAAAACACGGTATCGAGATAAATGCCGAGCGCGGCGTTGGTCAACTGCAAATTGATCTCCAGCAGCCGCCGATAAAATGGCAGCAGCCCGGTCATGGGCAGTTGGATGATGGGTGACAGCACTTGCAGATAGCCGCCTGTCTCTTTCTGGTTGACATAAATTTCGATCAACGCCGACCCGCGTTTGAACGACCAGCCGAAGCCGTCATTCATCGCCATGCGCGCTTGCGTCGGGTCGATGCCGATTTGTGCCAGAATTTGTTCGACTGTCCCGGCGTAGGCTTCAACGCGCGGGATATCTTGCTGCTGACGATTGCGTCCTAAAAATGCCATGTCGCACTCCGTTTCGCGGATGATGTATCGCGGTTGTAATTGCCTTGAATTGTAGGGGTTTGGACGTGGTTTACAAATGGGCACAACTGTGCTATCGTTTTGAGACATGCGAGCATGGTGTAACGGTAGCATCAGACCCTTCCAAGGTCCAGGTATGAGTTCGAATCTCATTGCTCGCTTTGTGGTCAGTAATCTGGGACAGTAGCTCAGCGGTAGAGCGGACCGCTCATAACGGTTTGGTCGCAGGTTCGAATCCTGCCCGTCCCATTATAGAGTAGTGTATTTTATAAAAAGTGTTCAAACACGCTTACGTATTCAAGTAAATATGACTGATTTACTCACCTTACACAGATTGCCCTGATCCTAAGTCCTTCTCCCTGAGGGAGAAGGACTTCCCCTACGGCGATGGTTTTTCACCCCTCGCCCTGAGGGAGAGGGGCAGGGGGTGATGGCTGAAAACGAGGGGCGCGCGTAAGGTGACTGATTTAGATAGCATCGAGCGTGTGTGACATTTTTGACGTTAGGCTGATCTGGCGAGGGTTTGGTGGACAGGGCATACCCTATCCACCACTAACGAGTTATCTCGTTGAGAAAAAACCACCGCGTAAACGTTTGTTTTTCAAGATGATCTAGCACAATCGCTACGACGCGCTGTCGCTCGTTTGCGCGTCAACCAGTGCAGTTTCAATCATCGCGACGAAATCGGTGTAAGGGCGTGCGCCGATCAAGATTTTGCCGTTGATGAAAAATGTCGGCGTGCCCGAAACGCCCAACTGCTGCCCTTCGGTCAAATCGCTGATGATCGTGGGTTCATGCTGACGGGTGTCATAACACATCGTGAAAATCTCAACATCCATCCCTACTTCGGCGGCGTAGGCGATGAAGTTATCGCGCGTCAACAACGTTTGATCGCCGTAGAAATAATCGTGAAATTCCCAGAATTTGTCCTGGTCGTTAGCACACGCGCCCGCTAAAGCGCTATCCACCGACGGTTGTCCCAAAATCGGGAAATCGCGAAAGACGAAGCGCACGCGGTCGCCATAATTGGTCATGATCTGCGGCAGCGTTGTATCGCGAAAGCGCTTGCAAAAGCTGCACTGAAAATCTTCAAAGGCGACAATCGTGACGAGCGCGTCCTCCGCGCCCAACGTGGGTCCGTCGGTTGTGACGGCATACACGCGGTTCGGATCAACTGCCGTCTCGCCACTCACAGCGGCGGTGATCATCGACTGCATCTGCGAACGGTTGGCTTCGATCACCGTATTTGCCACGCGGCGGATCAGGTCTTCATTTGCAGCGGCGCTGGTACGTTCATACGCGATCGCGCCGATGATCATACCGATGACCAGAAATACAGCCGCAGTGATGATTAAATTGAGTGAGGTGCGCTGAAAGGTAATGATACCCGCATCGGCAGGTTGGGCGGGGGCGGGCGACAAGACGGTCTCTACGGGCTGCTGATTTTCCACGTTGGGCAATCCTTAACACACGTACGATAGATGCTGCCGATGATACCACAGCCTCTAGGCATCGCGTTTGGCGATAGGTGCTGGATGTTCATTTTCAGGTACAATAAGCTAGGAATATTTTGAACTCTATTTTGCGGGGAGCGTGCGTTTGACTTCGTTAGCAAGTGGGCTGGTGATCAAAGAACAAAGTGGTTTCTTTTGGGTCGAAACCGATGAAGGGCGCGTGCTGCGTTGTCGTTTGCGCGGCAAATTGATGGAAAAAGCCAAATCGACCGATATTGCGGCGATTGGCGACCGCGTTCATTTGCACCCGCTTGATGAAAAAACAGGCACGATCACCGATGTCGAACCGCGTGTCAGTACGCTGTCGCGCTCGGCACGTACGGAAGGCAAACGCGGCGCAGGCAGCGCTGAACGTGAACAAGTCATCATCGCCAATGCAGAGCAGGCATTTTTTGTGTTCGCCGCCGCGTCACCTGCGCCACAGCCGCGCTCGCTGGATCGATTTCTCGTCGTAGGCGAAAAATCAAACATCCAAACGCTCGTTATCATCGTAAATAAAATTGATCTCGACGACTCTGTTCGTCAGTTGTTCGCACCCTATGAGCGCATCGGCTACCCCGTGATTTATACCAGCGCGCTGCTGGGTATCGGCGTCGAAGCAGTCCGCGAACGCTTGAAAGGCAAGTTATCGGTCTTCACAGGTGCATCGGGTGTCGGCAAAACCAGCCTGCTCAATACGATTCAACCCGGTTTGGGACGCACCGTCAAAGCGGTGAGCGAATCGAGCCAGTTGGGAATGCACACGACCCGTTACAGCGAGCTTATCAAGTTCGAAGGCGGCGGTTATCTGGCAGATACGCCCGGACTGCGCCATTTGACGATCTGGGATATTGAACCGGAAGAACTGGACGCTTACTTCCGCGAGATTGCGCCGCTTGTGCCAAATTGTCGCTTTGGCGATTGCACGCACCACGATGAACCAGGTTGTGCGGTGCGTAACGCTGTCGAAACAGATGCTATTACGCGGACACGTTATGAAAGTTATCTGAGTTTGCGAGAAGAACTCGACGCCGCTTACGCGATTTAAGCTGGTCGGCGCACTGTCATCTGCGTCGCCATCATTTGTAGATGTAGAGAGGGGTAATTCGCCGTGTCATCATCGTTGATCGGGCGCACGCTCGGCAAATATAAGATCGTGGAATTGGTCGGTCATGGTGGCATGGCGACTGTCTACAAAGGGTATCAGGATGACGTAGACCGCAACGTCGCCGTCAAGGTACTGCCCCCGCATCCGGGTCAAAGTGCTGCTTTCGTCGAACGTTTTCGCCAGGAAGCGCGGACGATTGCACGGCTCTCTCATCCACATATCTTGCCCTTATACGATTACGGACATGAAGACGATATTCTGTATCTCGTCATGCCCTACATCGACGGCGGTTCGCTGGCGGATCGCGTTCGGCGCGGCAAAATGTCGTTTAACGATATCGAGCGGCTGCTATCGCAAATGGCGTCGGCGCTCGATTTCGCGCACAAGCAGGGTGTGATCCACCGCGACATCAAGCCGGATAACATCTTGATCAATCGCGAAGGCTACGCGATTTTGAGCGACTTTGGCATTGCCAAACTGGTCGAAACCACTGGCATGACGACAACGGGCGGCATGGTTGGTACGCCCGCGTACATCGCCCCGGAACAAGCCCAGAATAATACGATCGACGGACGTGCTGATATTTATTCGCTCGGCGTCGTCGTATACGAAATGTTGACGGGCGTACAGCCATTCCGGTCGGATACATCGATGCAGACCATCCTGAAACATCTGACAGCGCCCCCGCCGCGTGTCTCAGAAAGTTTAGAAGGCACGCCGCCCTCGGTCGATGTGATAGTCGGACGGGCGCTGGCAAAAGAAGCCAATGATCGCTATCAAACAGCGACGGCATTTGCAGAAGATTTCAAACGCGCGATCAACGGGCAGGAACTTGCGCCGTTCAGCGCTGCGCGTACAGTGATCGACCCGAATATGTCGATGATGGCGCGCAATCTGACATCCGCACCATCATCGCTGACACCGTTTCCGCCCACCGCAACGTCACCGCCACCGGGATATACGTATACGCCAGTGCCAGGTTATGGTGCAACACCGCCGCCCGGCTACACGCTGACGCCGATCCCGACGACAGTACCCAACCCAACCCTGACCACCAGCCCATCGAACCCGCTCATCTTAATTGGCGGTTTTGCGATTATCGGCACATTGTTGATGGTGGTGCTGCTGATATTGCTCAACGAAAGCCGACAGGATCGGACGGATCGTATCGCTGAAAATGCGACGGCGCAAGCAGGCATCGTCATTGAAACCGACACCCAAGCCCAAGCCAGCCTGGAAGCGGTTGCCGTGCCGACACAGGTCGCCGCTGTTAACCAGCCGCGCAGAGTCGGCAGCTTGAGCTATACCACGACCACACTCCCTGGCGACACGATTTTGCTGTCGGTCAATGATCTGCCGCCCGCCCCGTCTGGGCAGCAGTATGTGGCATGGCTGGTCAATACAACCGACGATGAGACCCTCCGTATTGGCACGCTCACGGTCGATCCGCGCGGGAGCGGGGTCTTGACGTACACCGACGATAAGAGTCTGGCGACGGCGTACAACCGCACGTTTATCACCAGCGAGAGCACCGACACCGACACGCCGACAGGCGAACCCGTATTCTTTGGTGAAATTCCAGCCGCCGTCGTGCAAGCGCTGTATCAGATTTTAATCGAGTCACCCGATGGCATTATCGCAGGGGCGACTCCGACGCCCGATTTAACGTCGGATTACCCACCGCCTCCACCCGTGGGCAGCAGCTTGCTTGATGGCGCGCTGACCGAAGCCGAGATCGCCAATCAACATGCGGGCTTAGCGTCACGCGCGACCAATGTTGGCGGGCTGCATACGCACGCCGAACACACGATCAATATTTTGCGCGGCACCGAGGCAGACCTGAACAACAACGGACGCGGTGAAAATCCTGGACGCGGCTACGGCGTCGGCGTGTTTCTGGATCGTATCGATGCGACGCTGCTCGACGCTGCCGCCGATGCGACACTGCCTGTACAAAATCAGATTGAGTTGATCCGCGTGTGCATCACCAACGCGCGGTCGTGGATGGATGAAGTCATTGGCTACGAAACGCAGTTCGTGGTTGCAGAAACGCTTGAATCCGCGCAGGATTTGCTGCCCGCATCGACCAGCGCGGCGGCGGCGATTCTCGAAGGGATTGATGTCAATGAAAATGGCTCAGTCGAACCCTACGAAGGCGAATGCGGCTTGCAGCAGATCAGCGAGTTCGGTGTCAGTGTCGCTAATCTGGATATTTACCCGGCATCCGAATGACCGCGCTGATTTTACTGCTCATTTTGCTCACCGCCTGTGCGAGCGCCACGCCGACCCCGCCGCCGCGGGCTGTCATCGAGCCGATGAACGCACCGCCATGGCAATCCGCAGATGTGCCGATCAATGTGACAAACGTGGCACAGATCGCCTATCTTGGGCGGCTTGATCAACCAGACATCATGGCGACCGTGTTCGCCTATACGGTTTCGCCGGATGGCTTGAATCTGGTAGGCTTAACCGACCAGGAGATCATCCAGTGGGATTTATTGACCGGCGCACGCATTTTCACCACCGCGCGCGTCGATGCGGTACGCGTCATGTTCGCGTCAGATAAAGAGTCGATTTATCTGGTCGATGTGACAGGCGCGATTCGCAGTATGGATGTGCGCACCAGCGCCGATTTGTATCAGGCGTCTGGTCATACAGCCTACGCAGGCGTATCGGCATTCGCGCCCGATTTCGATTTGATCGCGTTGGGCGGAAGCGATGGCACGATCAAACTGTGGGATATGGTCACGCGTGAGTCGCGGCTCACCATCGACGCCGCTGATGCCACGATCACAGCGTTGGTGTTCACGCCCGATGCGACGCGCGTGGTCAGCGCTGACCAGGATGGATGGAGGCGCGTGTGGGATACCGAAACAGGCGACCTGATCACCGAGCAGCGCGACGCGGTACTCGGCACACGCCAGTTGATCACGACGGCGCTGTTGGTCGCGTCAGACGGCGCACAGATCGCTGGTGTCAACGATTCGGGCATCCTGTTGTGGACAATCGGTGATTCTAGCGCATCGATCCCCTTGAGCGCTGGGCGCGGCGGTCGTCCGTCACTTGTTCGGTGGTCGGCAGATGGGCGCTGGCTGCTGAGCGGAACATCGAATGATGGATTGGCATTATGGGATGTGAATCGAAGCGCGTTTGTTGGCACGCTACCCAACACGCAGGGCGATCGAGTCGATGCTGATTTTTCGCCGGATGGCACGCTTTTGTTAACGTCGGCGCTTGACGGCACGGTGCGTTTGTGGGATTTGAGCAATCCAAGCGATACCAGTACGCGCGCGAGCCAACTTCCCATCGGCACGAGTACTATTTTCGGGGTGGAATGGACGGACGACGGGCGCGCGCTGCTCTTGTTTGATGCAAATGGCGCAATTTACTTGTGGGGTATTGGAGACATCGGATGAAAAACGATCTCGATCAGTTGATGCAGCAGCGTGAACTGGCGGCAATTATTGTCGTCGGCGGCAGTCATGTCAATGTGCCGCGCGCCTATCTTTCCAACGGTGCGCATGTGACAGGTGGCTACATCGTCAAAAAACGTGGTGAGGCAGCGGTGATGGTCGTGAACGCCATGGAAACCGAAGAAGCCGCCAAAAGTGGGCTGCGCGTGCTGTCCTATTTCGATCTCGGTTGGGCGGATCTGCTCAACACCTTTGACGGCGATCAAACCAAGGCATCATTGATGTTTTGGGGGCGAATGCTCGAAAAGCTCGGCGTGGATGGCGGCAAAATTGGCATCTATGGCGAAGGGGCGATCCACCAGTATATCGCCATGATCCCGCGCCTGAACGAGGCGCTGCACGCCTATCAATTTGTCGGTGAAGACGGCAAGACAATTTTCGATGAGGCATTTCAGACCAAAGATGCCGACGAACTCCTGAGAATCCGGTCGGTGGCGGCGCGCACCAACGAGGTACTTGGACAAACATGGGATTATATCGCGTCGCACCTTACCGACGGTGATACTGTCGTCGATGCGGAAGGCAAAGCGCTGACAATCGGTGATGTCAAGCGATTTGTACGCCGCGCGCTGCTCGACCGCGATTTGGAAGACACCGATATGATCTTCGCTCAAGGACGTGACGGTGGTTTTCCGCACAGTCGGGGCGAGGACGATATGGCGCTGCGCGTAGGAGAACCGATTGTGTTCGATCTGTTTCCGCGCGAAATTGGCGGTGGCTATTATCACGATGTGACGCGCACATGGTCGATCAACGTTGTCAGACCGGAAGTACAAAACGCTTACGAGCTGGTCATGAATGCGCTCGATGTCGCCATCGATACATTTCAGCCGAATATTCCGGCGAAAATCGTGCAAGAATCCGTGCAAAGTTATTTTGAAAGTCATGGACACCCGACCGGACGCAGTCATCCGGGCACAACTATCGGTTATGTTCACGGGTTGGGTCATGGCGTCGGCTTGGAAATCCACGAAAGCCCGTCGATCGGTCATTTGTCGAAAGATACGCTGGCGGTGGGCAACGTGATTACGCTTGAACCGGGTTTGTATTATCCCGAACAAGGGTTTGGCGTGCGTGTTGAAGATACGTTTTATGTGGATGCGAACGGCACATTGATCAGCCTGACCGATTTCCGCAAAGACATCCTGCTCCCGCTCAGAGGTGTATGACGATACAAAAGTCACCTTGATTGCGCATGATTACATGGGATAAAGAGGTAAGTACGAGTCTTCAAAATCTTAAGTAAAAGTGGTTGCGTGGTTGCGTAAATTGAGCGCTATGCTGTAAATATTGACTCCATGATGAGCTTTTCAAGCCTGATGTCTGAACCCGATGCCGTACACGATCTTCTCAAGCGCGCGCAACGTCGGCAAGCAATCCGCGATCTTGGCTATCTCGAAGAAGAATCGATTCATGAACTGGATCGGATACTGCGGCTGCTTGTCGCATTGCTAAAAGTCCCCACAGCGGTGGCTATGCTTGTGACTGATACGGAGCAGCATGTTATCAGTTACATCGGTATGCCGCCGTCGTTTGATCGCACGATGCTGCTTGGTCATTCGTTTTGTCAGACTGTGGGTACGAACGAACAACTGTTGATCATCAATGACGCGCGTACACAGCCGCTTGCCATCGACAACCTTGCCATCGACGATATCAACGTGGTCGCCTACGCGGGCTTTCCCTTACGCGCCGCCACAGGCGAAGTGATCGGCACGTTATGCGCCATCGATACACAGCCGCGCCAGTGGACACCGGACGAGATCGCAGCGCTCCAGGATGTATCTGAACTGGTCAACAACGAGATCATGCTGCGTACGCAATTGATAGAACGCGACAGGATGAATGAACGGTTGATGTTTTTGGAGCAACTGCGTTCGGATATGATCCGCTACGCCGCGCACGATCTGCGCAATCCGTTATCGATCATCATGGGCTATTTGTCCCTGCTCAATCTCGACCGCGATCAGCTTAGTGAGCGCTATATCTCATATTTCAATATGATGGAACTATCCGGGAAGAAGATGCAGCATATCATTGATGATATTCAATTGACGGAAGATATCGAGATCAGTGCGGCGCAGCCGCCGAACGAAACGATTGACCTCACGTTTCTGGTTCAATTGGTGATGTTCGATTACGAAGACGACGCGCTCGCCAAGCAAATCGATTTAAGCGCCACTATCGCTATCATAGCGGCGCATGTGATCGGTGATTTGAACCAGTTACAGCACGCCATGAGCAATCTGGTCAGCAACGCGGTCAAATATACGCCGCCTGGTGGAAAAATTTGTGTGCGACTGGATCAAGAGGGCAAAAATTTCCGTTTTCAAATCGTCGATAACGGTATTGGCATTACGGATGATGATCAGGCGTCGATATGGCGTCCGTTTTATCGCGTGCGTTCCAAAGACACCATCGATATCGACGGCACGGGCTTAGGCTTGTTTATGGTCAAACGCATCATCGACCGCCACAATGGCAGTGTGTACCTGCAAAGCGAAATAGGCAAAGGTAGTGTTGTCGGTTTTACGCTGCCCGCACACGAATAACCCGAATTTCCAATTCAAAATTTACGCTGGTCAGCGCTCAGGATGCGGTATACTGATGTGATTGTGAAGTCGTTCGCAAACACATGAGAGCCTATCCATGACCTTGCTCGGTACCGCCGATTCTCCGCTTCGCGTCGCCATTATTGGTTCGGGTCCAAGCGGCTTTTACGCCGCCGATGCCTACTTCAAACAACCTGATCTGGTTGTCATGATCGATATGTTCGATCGCTTACCGACGCCTTTTGGGTTGGTGCGGGGCGGCGTCGCCCCTGACCACGCTAAAATCAAGACCGTGACCAAACAATATGACAAAATCGCCGCCCGCCCGAATTTTCGGTTTTTTGGCAATGTCGAATTTGGGCGTGATATTACCCACGACGATTTGACGGCGTATTATCACCAGATCATCTACGCGACGGGTGCGCAAACTGATCGCCAAATGGGCATTCCTGGTGAAGATTTAGTCGGCAGCCATGCCGCGACCGAGTTCGTCGGTTGGTACAACGCGCATCCCGATTTCCGCGATCTCACGTTTGATCTGTCGCAAGAGCGTGTCGCCGTAATCGGCAATGGCAACGTCGCCATGGATGTGGCGCGCATCCTCGCCAGCAGCGATGATGAACTCGTCGGCACGGATATCGCCGATTACGCGCTCGAAGCGCTCAAGCACAGCCGCGTCAAAGAAATTTACGTACTGGGTCGGCGCGGACCCGCGCAAGCGGCATTTACGAACCCAGAGATCAAGGAACTTGGCGCGCTGACTGACGCCGATGTCATCGTACCGCTCGCGGATGCGACGCTCGACCCGCTAAGCGAGAACGCACTCGCAATGAGCGGCGATAAAGTTGCGCGCACCAATGTCAATATATTAGAGAAATATGCCGCGCAAGGCGATGCTGGCACAGGTAAACCGCGCCGCATTATTTTCCGCTTTTTGGTCAGCCCGGTCGAACTCATTGGTACCGATCACGTTGAAGCGATTCGGATCGTCAAGAACGAACTCACACAAAGCGATGACGGCTCACTGCGTCCGCGTGCCACCGACGAACACGAAACGATCCCGGTTGGGCTGGTGTTCCGCTCCATCGGTTATAAAGGCGTCGCCCTGCCAGGTATCCCGTTCGATGCCAAAAATGGCATCATCCCCAACCAAGAGGGACGTGTCATCGATCCAGTAAGCAAGACGCCGCTGGCGGGTGAATATGTCGTCGGGTGGATCAAACGAGGACCCAGCGGAATCATCGGCACCAATCGCCCCGACTCGGTGGCGACGGTCGAGTCAGCGCTCACCGATCTGCGCGCGGGCAGCACACATAACCCAACCACCTCCGCCACGATTGAACAGTACTTGCAAGACTGTGCCATCGAATATGTGACCTACGACGATTGGCTGCGGCTGGATCAGGCTGAGATCGAACGTGGCGAAGCGCTCAACCGCCCTCGTCTCAAATTCAGCAGAATCGACGATATGATCGCGGTTATTCGAGATACCCGCATGGTGGGTGATCCAGCGATGGATTAAGTCCGCTACAATGGATGTTGGAACTGAAGTGACCCTGACCAAAAACGGAGTGATGACCATGGAAAAGCGCCAAACGGCGACGCCGGGCACGCTGAACATGCTGCTGGACGAAATGCGTCAACTTCGCGCGGTGGTGAGTGATGAAGGCGGTGCGCTGTTTCGGGTGTGGCAGCCGAACATCGAACGCCGCGCCTTTTGCATCGGTGCGCTCAATCTGGCGCATTATCTGGCGCTGCGTAAGCGCGATTTGCGCGATTTACAAATTAAACTCCGTCCGTTTGGGTTATCGACGTTGGGGCGCGCCGAATCGCGCGTGCTGCCCAACCTGGACGCCGTGATCGCTACGTTAGGCATGATGACGGGCGGAGCCACGCCTGTGCATCCGCCGCTGCGTGCGTTTTTTCGTGGCGACCATGTTCTGCACCATAACACGGTCGAATTGTTTGGCGCGCTGCCCGAAGGGTTAACGCGGCGCGTACGCATCATGGTGACATTGCCGAGCGAAGCAGCCGACGATTACGGCATGATTTACGAACTCGTCAAGCGCGGCATGGATGCGGCGCGTATCAACTGCGCGCACGATACGCCTGATCAATGGGATCGTATGGTGCAGCACGTTCGCCGCGCGGGCGCAGAGTTTGGGCGGAAAGTCACGATCCATATGGATTTGGGCGGTCCCAAACCGCGCACGATCGATGTGATCGGGCGCAAAGAGATTGTGATGCCAGGTGACCGCATCTTATTGAGTAAAACCGCGCCGAAAAAGAGCGACGGCAAGATGTACAAAGTCGCGGCACGCTGCACCATCCCAGAAGTGATTGATCAGCTCGAAATCGGACATTCGGTGTGGATCGACGACGGCAAAATCGGCACCGTTGTCGAAAAGCAGATCGATCAAGGCGTGGTATTGAATGTGACCCATGTCCCGGTCGGCGGCGCAAAAATCAAAGCCGAAAAAGGCTTAAATTTTCCCAATACGACGCTGAATCTACGCGCGCTTACCGACGACGACATCGACGCACTCGATTTTGTCGCCCATCATGCCGATTTGATCGGGTATTCGTTCGTGCAAGAACCCGACGATATGCGCTTGCTGCAAAATGAACTCGCCAAGCGGCTCGATCATCCAAACGAGATTGGCATCATCGCCAAAATCGAAACCCCGCGTGCCATCCAAAATCTGCCCGCGCTGATCGCATCAGCAGCGAGCAAGCAGCCGTTCGGCGTCATGATCGCCCGCGGCGATCTTGCCATCGAAGTCGGGTATGAGCGTACAGCCGAAATGCAGGAACAAATCATGTGGCTGTGCGAATCTGCGCATGTTCCGGTCATCTGGGCGACACAAGTGCTGGAACGTTTCGTCAAAGAAGGCACGCCGAGTCGCGGTGAGATGACCGATGCGGCAATGTCGGTGCGCGCGGAATGCGTTATGCTCAACAAAGGCGAATTTGCTGCCGAAGCCGTTACCATGCTCGATGATGTGCTAACGCGGATGCAAGCACATCAGACGAAAAAGACGCCGCAGTTACGCGCGCTGGCATCCTGGGCAGATTTTGTACCTGATGCAGAACCGATACCATAAAGCATAGTGTGTCGGGCAGGGCGTGACATGCCCGCTTAACCTCATAAATCTATAAGGATAACGAACACATGGATCATCATTACAAGCAATGGAGCGAACTCGCGCCGCGCGGACTACTTATGATCGGCGCGGGCATTTCAATGATTGGACACGCAACTATCCTGAAAGCGCGGCGCAAGCGTGGTCTAGGGTGGATTTTATTCGGCTCGATTGGGCTGAGCGTATTCAGCGCGGGCTTATCGATATTTGGCGAGTCAGTCAAGCATCGCACGCTCTATGAAAGCAAGCTCGGACTATAACGTGTCGGCAATAACAGACAAGTTGTTGGCGCGGCTGGATGCCATTGGCGACTCACTGAAACGACGCGGCGAGGCGCTGGCATTGATCGGGCTTGGATGATATTTGGCTCGTGCCGCAATGAAAACACATCTTACGAAAATTGGCTCTTTTGGCGAATGACAATTCCGTCACGACGTGCCACTGTTACAATAATGTAATGTGGCAAGGTGTTGACGTATGGACTACAAAGCCGATTGGTATATTCCCGATCAACTGGTGTATTCGCTCGCCAGTGGCGATATGACTGGTGATGAAATCATCAGCTTCATTCACATGGTGGATGGGCTGATCGAAAAGAGCGACTATCCAAGTGTGCATGTGATCACCGACTATTCGCGCGTTCAACAAACCATTCCATTGGTCGAATTGGTCAAGGTGATCACGCAGTACAAAGTGAATCCGCGCGCGGGTTGGGTCATCACCGTTGGCGAACGAGACAGTTTTTTCAAAATGCTGTCGAATATTGGGCGGCAGTTTGTGAAGGTGCGTCAGCGTTCGTTCGATACACTCGAAGAAGCGCTCATTTTTTGAAAAGTGCGACCGATGTCGATTGGGGCAACGCGCGCCCAGAAGTGGTGACCGAGTTGAACGTCAAAGTAATCGAATAATCAACTCACCTTACGCAGATTGCCCTCATCCTAAATCCTTCTCCCTCAGGGCGAGGGCTAAAAACGAGGGGCTTGCGTAAGGTGAATGATTAATTACCATCCCCATAAGGACCATACGTTGTGCCCTCACCGGAAATACTCCCCGTCACGCCGACCAAGGCGAAAACCTGTCCCGCGCTGGCATCGAATAAAAGCGCGCCGCGTTCAAACCGTTGCAATGAGAGCGTGACGGGCTGTTCGCTCGTTTGCGCGAACCCGATCGTTGACCTGACCCCATCGACCGCTCGCCATACCGCGCCGAACACGCCGGTCGGCGCGAGCAAACCGGGCGGCGGCAAAATCTCCCATGTTTGTGCGGGTGGTGGGATGGGCGCGAAGAAATAGCGTCCGTTCGCGCCGCCGCCGGGAACAATCGTGTAAATATCACCCGTCGGCAGGCTGTACATGACACCACGCTCAAAGAACATCGCCGCGCCCACATACGACGTGACAGGTTCGCCCGCGCACCCCAGACGGTCGCCCGCATCAGCATTCCACGCCACGCCATATAACGGGTCGGCAGAAATCAGGCACGGATTGATCCCCAAAGTAGGGAAAACAATCGGGTTTGCCGCCGCCAATGTCCCGGCATACTGCGCCGCATCTACTACAGGAACGCCTTCGCCGCTGCCGCTCGTCTCGCCGAGAAAAATGCCGATATAAGCCGTCGGCGTCAGCGTGATCGTCGGTGGTGAGGTAAGAGTCGGCAGTGAGGCGCGTTGTGTCGCAGTGCTGATTGCCGGATCGAGCGTCGGCGGTACTTCGACTGTAGCCAGCCTTAGCACCAGTTCATCAGGCGCGAAGGTCGCGATCGGTGTATCGGGCAGCGGCGCAGCAGGAAGGGTGGTACACGCGGCGAGGACAATCCAGCACACGACAAGCATGAGCTTTTTCATGGGGCGTTCACTCGACATTCCACTATTTCTTCGGACTCAACTTCGTTGATGAATGATCCGTCGTCGGCTTGATAGTACAATCCATACCGAAGCGCGATTGCGCCGTCCACAGCGTCGATATAATAAATGCCATGTACGATTTCTTGAGGACTCCAACGCGAGGTCGGATACACATTGAATACGGGCGTTGGTTGATCGGCTTGGGCTATCAGCACCCCGTCTGCATCGACCAGATGTACAAACACGCTGTAATCACGCATTGGCGTTCGCGGTGCGATCCAATCCACATCGAGCCGATGTTGTTCACGACCGCAAGCCAATCGCGCAAGACCGATGAACGGCTTGGCTGACTCTACGTCGCTCAAGATTGGTGTGTCATCGATTTCGACCAAATTTGCTGCGGCAGCGCGCGCATATGTGCGTGCGCCAATCTGATCGTCCCACCAATCCAACGAGAAGCTGTAAAACGTGTAATCGGGTGTGACCAGTATGCCGCGTTCAAGCGCGGCGCGAAAATCCGCTTTGTGGTCGATCAAGGTTACATCCCGACGCTGCCCCAAAACATCATGCGCAAACCCGACGGCGAAATGGCGCGATCCCCATGCGACCATGATCGTTGAATTGGGCGGCGCGTCATCCAGCAGGTGCGTGCTTTCGACGCCAGTTTGATCGGTTGTCAGCGCGTTGATGAAATCGAAATGCAGCGATGACAGACCAACAGCCGCCAGTACCGCCGCGCCAAGCAGCGTCGCCCATGACGGCAGCACGGGTAAATGACCATAATCGAACGGCGCGAACGCGATTTCGGCGATGAACAACCAGCCAAACGCCAGACTCAGTTCGACAGCTAAAATCAACGCGGACAAAATATCGGTGTAAAAAAATACATGAAATAAGTACGCAACCATGCCGCTAAGAATCACCGTCATCGCCACGCGCCGTCGATGCACGCGCGCCGCGCCAATGATCAAGCCGCATACGCCGACAATAACGCCAATCGGGTGTAAATCGGTGAATAAAACGCCCGTGACCGCTTGAAAATTGGCGATGAGGCTTTCGAACGATGATACGCCGCCGATAAAACGTGCCGCCTCACGCCCGATGAATTGATCCCACAAACCGCTCAGGGTACCGGGTTCACCGTACACCCACGCCGCGCCCGCTTGCGCGCGGATCATCAGATAAGCATAGGGTAAAAAGCCGACGATGCCGAGCAGCAGGCATGTGATCAATACGCGCGGCAGTTTGCGCCCTTGTGCGCGCAAAACGGGCAGCATCGCGTATACAAGCGCTGGAATCGCCATCGCCAGCGCACGATGATGGGCGATGCCAATCCCGCCGATCACTGCCAGCATAAATAAACGTGACGCTGTGCCATCCCCGCTTGCAGCAGATGCAGAATCAGTACCCCAATCACGCCACACTGCCAGCGCCAGCAGCACGATCAGGATCAGCAGCCCAAATGTATAGATTTCGGCAATCGAGTGATGCAGCCACACCGTGCGCGTCAGCCCGAACACCAGCACGACCGCGCCCGCAATCAGCGCATCGCTGCTGATTTTGAACATGAACGCATAAAGCACGCCAAGCGCGGCGAGTCCATACACGAGCGACGTGAGCGACGGTGCGGTGGCGGGCGACGCGCCGAAAAGTTTTAGGATCGCGGTGAGCGTGCTCGACAGAATGACATAATGCGGGTAGCCCGTCGCGTGCAGCGTCCCCCACACATTGAGGACGACTTGTGTTTCACCCACATCGATCATCGTGTAGTGGTCTGCACCGTTGATGATCGTTTGCAGGGTGGGTAGGTAAGCGAATATCGCCAGCGCCGCCAACACCAGCAAGCCGATTACAACAGGATTGAACCGAAAGCGCTGCGTAAAAATCGTGTTCATGCGTCAAGTATACCAAACCGGGTAATTAAACCTGTTCTCATGCCGTCGCGGTATCATATCTAAAATGTCATGAAAGGATGTACGCCCATGCCCCATATCGGAGAAACTGCACCCGATTTTGAACTCCCCAATCAAGATGGCAAGATGACCAGGCTGAGCGATTTTCGCGGCAAGAAAGTCATCATGTTCGCGTATCCACGTGCGAACACCAGCGGTTGCACCACGCAGGCGTGCGGCTTCCGCGATCAATTTCCACAAATTCAGACCGCCAACGCGGTCGTGCTGGGCATCAGCGATGACCCGCCCAAAGACAACCTGAAGTGGAAAGTGAAAGAAAACCTGACGTACGACCTGCTCAGCGACGAAAGCCACGACGTGTTACAGGCATGGAGTGCCTATGGCACGAAAAAGATGTATGGCAAAGAATACACGGGCACGATTCGCTCGCACTGGGTGATTGATGAAAACGGCGTCATCATCGATGAACAGATCGGCATCAGCCCAAAAGACAGTGTGGAAAAAGCCGTCGCCGCTTTAGGCGAAATTCCCCCAATCGGTTGATGTGGCGTGCAACATTCGCGCGCATGATGCGTATAGTCTAAAAGTACGACAAGGGTACAAGACAAGCCAGTCTGTACCCTTTGTCTTTTCAGGAAAGGACACCTTCTCGATGAACGTTTTACAAGCCTTGATCAATCAAGTGCGGCTGACCACGCGCCTCGTTCGTGACCCACGCGTGCCGATCTATTTCAAAGTGATCCCGTTTATCGGTTTGATCTATATCGTGTCGCCGCTCGATTTCATTCCCGATATCGTTTTGGGAATTGGTCAGTTAGATGATTTGGGGATTATTCTGGCAGGCATGAAGTTGTTTGAAATGCTTGTGCCACAAGACCTTCTCGAAGAACATCGCCTCGCTATACAGAGCGGCGCGCCGATGCCAAAACCGCGCAAAGATGTGATCGACGGGACAAATCTACGTATCAACCGCGAAAAAGCCAAAGTCAAACGCAGTTAGCACGAAGCGCTTAGCATTACGCTAAGCGCTTTTTACTGCAACCGTAAACGCTGCTGTTGAACTTCGTCCATCGAGGCGATCGTATCTTGTAAACCCGTCACTTCGTCGGCGATTTCGCTGCGTAAACGTTGAGCACGGGCACTATCCACTTCTTTCGAACCGAGCAGCGACATCTGCGCGTACACGGTTCCCAACGACGAAAGCGTGCTATCCAATTGAATTTCGGCGCGCTTGATGCTGTTGGCGGTCGTATCCAGATTACTCATTTGAAGTTCAAGCGTGCGAATTTGCGCTTCTAAGTCACGCCGAACGTTGGGATCAGTCTCGCGTTCCAAGCGCACGCGGGCTTTTTGTACCTGCTGCGGCACAGCCTGTCGATCGCGCTCGACCAGCACATTGGCGTCGAAGGCATCGATGTGCAGCGCCAGATCGTACATGTGCGAAATCCAGTCGTTTACATCGGCGACGGTTTGCTGCAAGCTGGTACGCATCGAACCGCGCGCGCGGCTGGCTACTTCCATCATATTACGGCGATATTCCAGCGCGCGCTGAAGTCGTTCGCGCGAAACCTGGCTTTTTACCCGGCGTAAATCAAACTTTCGCTCAAATTCACGCGCGATTGCTTGCGCCTGTTCTTCGGGGTCGGTAATATGCGCGGCAATCATGGCGATTTCTGCCAGCGCGCCGCCCGCCAGCCAGAACCACGATTCCCAGCCTGGAAACGGTCCGTTCGCGCCGATGGCGACGAAAGCGACAGCCGTCACGCCGAGAATGATCAGCGATTCCCAACGGACAATCGCATTGGAGAGGATCGACCCAAAGGCGCGCCGCCGCACCTGATTGGTTGTATCTATCATGGATATGCCTTTTTAGTCAAAAGTTAAAAGTCAAAAGACGATGCTTTCAACTTTTAACTTTCGGCTTTTAACGGATGTCACTAACTATCGGTGCTATCTGATGTTGCTGCCGCACCGCCTTGCGCGCCGAGCAATCGACGGCGGCGTTCATCCAACTGGCGTTCAATTTCGCCACCACGCACCGCATCCTCGATTTGATCCTGCACGCGCGCCGTTGCCATATCGAGCCGCGCATCTTCCTGGTCGAGTCGATTGCGAATTTGATCCGCCAGGCTGCTGATTTCGGTGTCGCTCACGTTTGACAGTTGATCGAGCGATTTCATCGTCTTGGTGACCGATTTCTTGGCTTCTGTCAGTTCGATCAGCGCGATCAGTTTTTCGCGTTCGTTCTTGATCGCTGTCAAGCGTGCTTCGAGCTTAAGCCGCGCATCGAGCATCAACCCGTACTGCTTTTCCTGGTCTTCGAATTGGGTGAAATAATCCTGCGCGAGCTGCTGCTTGGCGTTGAGTTCCGCTTGTGCAGCGCCTGCCAGATCGTCTTTGCCCTTGATGACAAGGGTATCGATGTCACGATCGAGTTTTTCCGCTTGCGCGGCGAATTCGTCGTATTTACGCTTGAGCGTCTTGACCGTGCCGCCCACCGTCGCCGCCGAATCTTCGAGCGCTTCGAGGTTTTTCTCTACCTGCCGGATGTATTCATCCATGACGGCGACAGAGTTGGTTTGCAGCGCTCTATCGACAATGCTGTGTAAGCTGGCGCTGATCAGCGTGTTCACTTTATCTACGATTGAGGGTGCCATAAGCAGTTTTTTCCCTTGATGATAGGTTTGGTCAAGTATAGCCCGTTTGTGACGGGCGTTCAATTCGATGACATCACGCTATACGTACATCAGGGTCAATTCGTCGCATCCATGCGCAGCGTCGCGCGGATATTGACGGGGATGGGCAGGATGATTTTGAATGTACTGCCTTTACCCAGTTCAGACTCAAGATCGATACGCCCACCATGCAGACGCACAACCCCGCGCACAATCGGCAGCCCCGACCCTGCGCCTTGATCTTCATAAAACGCGCGGTTGATCTGATAAAAACTTTCCCAGATGCGTGCGCGTTCAAGTTCATCGATGCCGCGCCCCATATCCTTGACCCAGATGACCAGTTCACCTTCGACACGCTGGGCGCCCAATTCGATGGGCTGATCGAGACGGCTGAACTTGATCGCATTTTCCAGAAGTTGAATAATCGCAATCGAGAGATATTCGGGGTCAGCAATGACGGTCGGCAGGTCGTCATCGATGGCGAGTGAAAAGTGGCGGTCGGGGAAATTCACCAAGACCGTCGCCTGCGCATTGACCAACACATCGATGAGATTGCGCAGCGGCATTTTACGCATCTCATAAATACGTTTGGCATCGCCGGTTTCCAGTTCGACCAAATAAATGAAGTTTTCAATCAAACGCCGCAGTCTCACTGACCCAACGTTAATACCGCGCAAAAACGAGGCGGTTTCGGTATCGTTTTGATGGACAATTTGCTGCTCGTTGAGCATATCGGTATAAGCCACCAAAAACGTGAGCGGTGTACGAAATTCATGGTTCAAAATCGTCAGTATTTTCTTTTTCAAATCGCCAATTTCTTCGTTTTTCGCCTGATCAATCAATTGATGGCGTTTGAGGCGGCTTTCGACCGCGACCAATAAGTCATCGGCGTCGAAGGGCTTGACAAGATAATCGTCAGCGCCGAGTTTCTTGCCAAGCAGCAAATCAATTTTGCCATTACGCGCCGTCAAAAAAATGAACGGAATTGCCACCCACGCCTGATTCTGACGGACATTCTCCAGCAGTTGAACGCCATCCATACGCGGCATCATGATGTCCGACACGATCAAATCGGGCAGTGTAGGCTGAACACTGAGCATCATGAGCGCTTGTTCACCGTTTTCGGCGGATAGCACCGTGTAGTGTTCGAGTTCAAGGACGGCACGAATCCCTTCAAGAAGGTTGGGATCATCTTCAACGATCAGGATTTTTGCTTTATTCATCACGGAAACCTGTAAGACAACACTAATACAACCCTAAACGGATCATACGCTTAAGACAGAGTATAACGCCATCATTACCGCGAAATATACAAATTTAGCAAATCTGACAAAATGGCGAAGCCAGTTTGCCGCCGCCCCGCGCCTGCGCCGATTAATGTCACATCGCCCAGTTCGTCGGTGGTAAAAGCGACTGCGTTGGTCGTGCCATTTACGCCCGCCAATGGATGAGTCATCGGCAGCCGAACCGCCTTGACCGAACCGCCTTTAGGTGTAACATGTGCGATCAACTTCCAACGTTCACCCGCCGCCTGCGCCATGTCGATATCGGCACGCGTCAATGCGCGAATACCGCTCACATCCATATCATCGAGCGTCAGTTTTGTCTTAAACAATGCCGCAGCCAGAATAATTGCTTTACCCGCCGCATCCCATCCGTCTACGTCGGCGGTCGGGTCGGTTTCTGCATACCCTAAACGCTGCGCTTCTGCCAGCACATCGGCATAATCGCGCCCATTTTCCATTTGTGTGAGCATGTAATTAGTCGTGCCGTTCAAAATACCGCGCGCTTCGCTGATCACGCAGCCCGCCAGCGCCTCCATGCCAAGCCGAATCGTCGGCGTCCCCGCCATGACCGCGCCTTCAAATAAGACGCGCTTGCCCGCGCTTTTGGCGGCATCCAATAATTGGTCATAGGCGACGGCGACAGGTCCCTTATTCGCCATGACCACATGCAAGCCGTGACGTAGTGCCGTCAGCGCATAAGTGAGCGACGGTTCGGCGGTGCGTAAATTGGTCGGGCTGATATCGACCAGCACATCTGCCCCCACGTCGATCATCGCCTCCAGGGTTAAATCGCGCCGTAAACCGTCGGTATCAGGGTAATCATTCAGGCTTCCGGCTTGAATCGCATCGAGCAGCGTCGCCGGATCAAGTCCATCGGCGCGATACAACCCACCACGTGTTCGGGTATTGACGCCGACAATTTGCGCTTCAAAACCGTGATCGCGCTTCAATATGTCAGCTTTATCACGCAGAATTTCGGTGAAACCTTGCCCAACCGACCCAAAACCGACCAAAAGCAGCCGCATATCGTCTTCCTTACGCAATAAATCGCAATATTCATTGTCCAGATTACATCACGAATGCAGCGGACGCAAATGACTTTGCGCGTCCATATCGGCGTCGCCTATAATGACAATATCTTCAACAGCCGTTTTTTACAAGGAAGCATTATGACTTTAGAAACTACTTTACGTCCCGGTCTGCACAGCCAAGCGATCATCGAGCGTGATAACGACGTGATGTCGGAATCGATCACGCCGCGTTATCCGTTCGTGATCGAACGCGGCGAGGGCGCGCGCGTGTGGGATGTGGACGGGCAAGAATATATCGATTTTGCCGCCGGAATCGCCGTCAACCAGACCGGGCACGCACACCCCAAAGTGGTGCAGGCGGTGATCGACCAGGCGCAAAAATTTCTGCACATCGCCGGCACCGATTATTATTACGATGTCCAGGTCAGTCTGGCAGAGAAACTCGCGCAAATCGCGCCGTGGGAAGAAGATACACGCGTGTTTCTGTGTAACAGCGGTGCAGAAGCCGTCGAAGGCGCGTTCAAGCTCGCCAAATGGTATACCAAACGCCAGAACGTGATCGCTTTCTTCGGCGCGTTTCATGGGCGCACGATGGGCGCGTTGTCGCTGACCGCGAGCAAGTATGTACAAAAAGACGGCTTTTTCCCAATGGTGCCAGGCGTCTTTCATGTGCCGTACAACAACCCATATCGCTGTGGTCATATGCGCGATCAAGTTCAGTGCGAAGCGCATTGCGGTTGCGCCGATTACATCGAAAATATTCTGTTCAAGCGTGTGTGTCCGCCCAACAGCGTAGCAGCCATCATTTTCGAGCCGATCCAGGGTGAAGGCGGCTATATCGTCCCGGATGCGCGCTTTATCCAGCAATTGCGCGATATTTGCGATAAACACGGCATTATGCTGATCGCGGACGAAGTGCAAAGCGGCATTGGGCGCACAGGCAAATGGTGGGCAATTGAACATTTCGGCGTCGAGCCGGATATTGTCGCCAGTGCGAAGGGTATCGCCAGTGGGATGCCGCTCGGCGCAATTCTCGCGCGAAAGCATATCATGAGCTGGGGCGCTGGCGCGCACGGCACAACGTTCGGCGGCAACCCGGTCTCGTGCGCGGCGGCATTGGCAACGCTCGATTTAATCGAAGGCGGCATGATGGCGAACGCCGTCGAACAGGGGGCGTTCATCAAGGATGCGCTCGAAGAAATGATGACGCATCACCCCAGTATGCAGCATGGGCGCGTGCAGGGCATCGGCTTGATGGTCGGCGCGGAACTGGTCATGGGGGAAGACCTCACCCCCGCCAAAGCACTGCGTGACCGAGTCGAACGCATCGCCATCGACGAAGGCTTGTTGGTGTTGGGCTGCGGCGAAAGCACGATCCGTTTTTGCCCGCCGCTGATGATCGAACGTGAGACCGTCCAAGAAGGATTGATTCGTTTTGAGCGCGCGCTCACTCAGGCGGAGCAAGAAGCGGGGTTGCTGTAAGTAAAATTGTTGGGGAGGGGCAAACCCCTCCCACTTTCTGCGATATCTTTAGCTCAGCACGCTCGCGTAGCCTTCGCCAACACCCACCAGCGCATAGACGTAGGTCTGACCATTGAGGCTGACAACCCCGGCGTAGATGACTTTCGCCGCGCTCACAGGCTGGTTCGTCACCGGATCAAGCCCCATGCTGGCGGTCGTGGCGGTGAAGGCGTAGCCCGTATCGATATCGGTCACTTGGGCGAAAGCCAGCCCGGTGAATTTGGGATACACCTGCGTGATCAACTCACCTTACGCAAGCCCCTCGTTTTCAGCCCCCACCCCCTGCCCATCTCCCTCAGGGCGAGGGGTGAAAAACCGTCGCGGTAGGCTAAATCCTTCTCCCTGAGGGAGATGGATTTAGGATGAGGGCAATCTGCGTAAGGTGAGCTCTTAACCGACAGCGCGACAAATCGCGTTATCCATAGTGCGCTCGGTGACCAGGCGCGCGCAAACAAGGGCGCTTGGCATCCCAGTTCCTGGGTGGGGCGGCGAAATGCAGCAGCGCAGCTTTACTCTGCATCACGAGATCGCTTGCGCTGAGGGCGTGACACGCCTGCCAAATCATCGCGCTGCACATCTGCCAGTGGGACATTTGAACGGTAGGCGGCTGCCGCAATCGCGTGCGAGGCGACGGGCGACGAGATCAGCAGAAATAACAGCAGCCCGACCGCCTTCACCAGTGTACCTGGCAGCAGCAGCGCCACCCCTATCAGAAGACCGAAGATGCCCAAAGTTGCTACCTTACCCGACGCATGAATGCGTGAATAGACATCGGGCAGCCGCATGATACCGATGACGCCGACTAACGAAAAGAAAACACCCAAAATAATGAATGTTGCTCCAACGATCTCCGCAATCATCAAAACATTCTCCCTTCAGACAAATAACGGGCGATGGCGAGTGTTGCCACGAACGAAAATGCCGCGAGTGCCAGCGCCACATCGACTACGAAGGCGGAACCCTGAATGATCGCCAGCAGCACAATGACGCCGATGAGTAATGTCGTAATTGTCTCAATGGCTTGCAGCCGATCGGCTGCGCTCGGTCCGATGAAAACGCGGTAGGCGCACGGCAGCAGCAGCCCAACCATGATGACGAGCGCGATTTGTACGATGGCATCTACGAGTTCACTCACGACGACCTCCCCAAAATATGTTTGAACAATTTCAATCGCTGTGCTTGCTGCGCTGCTGCGCGTGCAGCGCTCGCCTCGACATCGAGACAATGGACGTACAGGGTATGCCCATCTGTGACCTCGATGACCAGTTCTCCAGGTGTCAGGGTGATGACATCGGCACTTAATGCCGCAATCAGCGGATTAGCAGTCTCATCCTGAGTCTCGACCGCAATGATTCCTAGATTGAGGGGCATGGTGGGCGACAGTATGCGCCGAGTGACATCGAGTCCCGACAGCACGATGTCACGGAGCAGGATCATGGCATAGAGGACGAGCGCGAACGCCTGATCGGGTAAGCGACGCCAGCGAATCACAGGGAGAGGCGGCGGCATCAGCGCAGTGATTGCCAGCCCGATCACCAGTCCGACGAAATAGCTCTCCAGCGTCACACGACTGGTGACGAGCACCCAGACCACCCCGATCAGGGCGGCAGGAAAAATGAAGTGGATCACTTTAACCTCCTAGAACAGCACGGATATACAGGGACGGATCGCCCATCTGTTCGACCGCACGCAGCGCAACCTGGATCAACGGGGATGCGAACAAGCCAAGCGCGAGGCACAAGCCGATCAGCAAGGCTGGTGCAAGGACGCTGTCACCACGAGGCTTCAGTTGTACCGTCTCAGCGCGTTCCTGTCGGAATATCAACTGCCAGGTGCGCGTCATGTACATCAGGGTGATCACACCAGCACCAACGATCAGACCTACGGTGAGCCATTCCTCCAAACCAATGCCGCTTTGTATCAGCGTCACTTTACTGATAAACCCATTGAGCGGTGGAACACCTGCCAACGCCAATCCGCCGAGGAAATACAATCCGCTCGTGAAGCCGAGAGTATTTCCGACACCGCCGATCTCCGACAAGCGCGAGGTCTTGGCAGAGGTGCGGCTGGAAATCGTGCCAGTCAACATCAACAGGGACGATTTGATGAACGAGTGGTTGACGGCATAGATGATTGCCGCCGCCAGCGTCGCTGGCGAACCCCAACCGATTCCGACGAGGATGAACCCGATCTGACCGAAGGTAGAATATGCCAGCAGTCGTTTGGCATCATACGTGCGGAGCGCGCCGAGACTGCCAAAGAAGATGCCGATCAGACCGAGAACGACCAGCAAATCGTGAATGAGCGGCGCTTCGGCAGTGAACATCAGCGTTGTCATGCGTATCAAGCCGTACACCCCAACTTTGACCACCACCGACGACAGTACCGCATGGACGGGCGTCGGTGCGACGGTGTGGAAATCCGGCTGCCAGAAGTGAAACGGGAAGACAGCACTTTTGAGCAAAAAAGCGCACATCAGCATGACCGCCGCTGCCTGTGCCAGGACGGGGCGCTCGCCCGATGCCAGCAGACGCGCAATATCCGCCATGTTGAGGGTGCCGAACGAGGCATACAACGCAGCGATGCCTGTGAGCAGGAACAACGTCCCCATCGCACTGATGAACAGGTATTTGATAGCCGCTTCCATGCCCAGTCGATTATCGGAAATCGCAACGAGGATCACCGAAGCAATCACCATCAGTTCGATGAACACGAACATGGTGAAAATGTCACCGGTATAGAGTGCGCCATTCAAACCGGCTGCCATGCACAAAAACAGCGGCATGAAGGCGGGTGCTGATACGCTTTTATCCCGGCATCCCAGCACGTACAGGATGCCCGCCGCCATGACCGTGGTCGCCATGACCGCAAAAATAGAGGCGAGCAGATCAGCGACCAACACAATCCCATAAGGCGGAACCCATCCGCCGAGGTTATAGGTGAAGATGCCTTCGCTCAGATTTGCCAGCAGCACCGCGACACTGCACACCCACGCCAGCACCCCACAGATTAGCCCGATAATCTGCTGATAGGTACGATTGCGCGCCAGAAGGATGCCTAGCGCTGCGCCGCCCAATGGAATGAAGATCGGACCGAGAAGTAGCGAATTACTCATCGGTTCACCCTTTCAACTGGTCGATACGATCGCTGTCGAGCGTACGGAAACGGCGCGACGAGACTGCGATCAGTCCGAGCAAAAGCGCATACGAACCAAAACTGATGACGATGGCAGTCAGTATCAGCGCCTGAACCAGCGGGTCGCTCGGCTGGCTACTCGTTTGGTTGTTCGCATCGACGTAGGGCGCAATGACGCCGTCGTACGCCCCAACTGCAAGAAAAAGAAAATTGATAGACGTGAACAGGATATAAAATCCCATCGCAGATTTGATCAGGTCACGGCGCAGTAGTTGAAAAATGCCCATGCCGAACATCAGCCCGGTTGCCAGTGCAAATAGCGTGTTCATAACGGTTCTGCCTCCTGTGGGTGAGAAATTGCTTCCATGATCGTGCTGACACCGCCGAAGACCGTTAGGCAGATGCCGACCTCGAACAGGAGCGTCGAAGCGATCTTGATGTCTGCGACGTAAATATCCGCGACCTGCGTAAAGGCTAAAAATTCACGCCCGAATACGAGGGGCAGCGCGGCATTAATGAGTGCAACCGAGATGCCCGCACCAATCAATGAGGTTGGATGCAACCAGCGCAAGCGTGCCTTTGTCTCCTGATAGCCAAACACGACAAACCATAACGTGATCCCCAACCCAATGATCGCGCCCGCCGTGAAGCCATCGCCCGGTGCAACCCCTGCATAGGCGATGTGCGCTAGCGCGATGACGAACGAAAAGGGCAAAACCAGTAACGCCGCAAGCTGTGTCACCGGGTCGGCAAAGCGCGAGCGGTAAATCATCGGCAAGTCTGGCTCGGTTTCTCCACTTGGTTCAATCTGCATACTACGGACGGGATGACGTAATCGCAGTCTAAAACGGGTTACCTTGCCCGGTTTAGGGCGTGCCAACAGCGTTAGAACCCCCAATGATGCAATCCCGAACACGGTGATTTCAATCAACGTATCCGTCCCGCGAAAATCGGTGACAATCGCGGCGACGACATCGTTCACTCCCACCTGTGGCAGCGCATTTTCGAGATGCCAACCTGCGATGCTGTTAGGAGTGGGGCGGCTGTTCACCGCCGCCAGAGCAAAAATCGTCATCGCACAGCCGAGTGCCGTGGCGATAGTCAGGTCGCGCATCAGTCCCCAACGGGTTTGTCCCCATAGTTTGGATATGGCTTGTTGACGTTCTTCCGGGCTGGTACGGGCTAGAATAAGGATGATCAGGACAGTGGCAAGGGTCTCGACGAGAAACTGGACCAGCGCGACATCGGGCGCAGGTTCGAGCAGGAAAATGCCGCCAATCGCATAGCCCGCCACGCCAAGCGACAATGCCGCCAGCAGGTGACGCTCGAAAAGGATGCTCGCGCCGGTTGAAACCAACGCCAGTCCGAGCAGCACCGCTTTCAACACATCGGAAGCATTTTTCAGCTCGATAGCTTGTATCTCGAATGGCAAAATGCGGACGATCGCAATAGTCAGGAGTAAAACAACAGCCGTCAGGATAGCTGTCAGATAGTAACGGATTTTGCCACCCTGTGAGGTCAGCAGCAGGTCACCCAAGCCTTCCACCGCACGAATGATGCCCGCATAAATCTGTGTTCCACTGGTCAGCGTAGGCAGCCGCCATGCCAGCCACCAGCCGCGCGTCACAAACACGGCTATCCCTACAGCAAGTGCCGTCATACTTAGCACGAACGCCAGATTGATGCCGCCCGGTGGAAAGAGATAGAGACTGGTGGATTTGCCTAACGCTGGCTCGATCAATGGCGTGATCAAAGGACCTACACCGATACCTGTCACAATGGAAGTGACTGCCAGCAGCGCCGGTCCGATCACCATCAGGCGAGGAAGTTTATGCAGGTGAAGCTCAACTCCATCATGCGGTGCGCCAGGGCGGACAAAAACATCCCAGAAGAGACGCAGCGCGACGGTCACCGTGAATGCCGCGCTGAGAACGACGATGATCAGAGCCAACGGATCGATTTCGGCGGCTTCGATCAGCAGCTCCTTCGCCACGAAGCCGAACAACGGCGGCACACCCGCCATCGACAATCCGGCGAACAGCGTGACCAACGCAAAACCCGGCATGGATCGGCGCAGCCCACCTAAAAGCAGGATGTCGCGCGTCCCAGTCGCATGATCGATGGCACCAGCGATAAGGAACAGTGCGCATTTGTACAGCCCATGTGCGAGAATACCGACGAATGCTGCTTTCAGCCCTTCTCCATTTGGTAAACCGATCAATGCCACGAATGCACCGAGCTGGCTGATGGTCGAATAGGCGAGTATTGCCTTGAGATCGCGCTGACGCAGTGCCAGCACAGCGCCCATCAGCAGGGTAATGATCCCGAATACTGGGAGAACAGTCGTCCAGAGAAGGGTATCCCCCAACGCGGGGGAAAGCCGCGCGAGCAAGTAGATACCTGCTTTGACCATCGTCGCAGAGTGCAAAAAGGCGCTGGCAGGGGTAGGTGCAGACATCGCGCCGGGCAGCCAGAAGTGCAGCGGAAACTGTGCGCTTTTGCTGAAGCAACCGATCAGAATCAGAATGACCATGGCGGTGTACCAAGGATGAGCGCGCAGCACATCCCCATTCGCCAGCAGGTCGGCAATTTGGAGCGAACCGCCTGCGCTGCCCATCAGCAACAAGCCGACGAGGAGCGCCAGCCCGCCGCCACCAGTGATCACGAGTGCCTGTGACGCGCCACGCCGCGCCGCCGAGTCGCCACCATAGAAGCCGATCAGCAGAAACGAGATGATGCTCGTTGCTTCCCATGCGATGAAAAGCGTCAGGACGTTGCCCGCCAGGACAAGTGCTAACATGCTCCCGGTGAACGCCAGCAGCAGCGCAAGAAATCGTGCCGCGGTGCGTCCATCCTCGAAATACTGCCCGGCATAGAACATAACCGCTACACCAATGCCGGTGATCAGCAGAACGAACAGCAGCGCCAATCCATCGACATAGATCGAAAGTGTCAACCCGATTTCTGGTATCCAGGGAATGTTCAACGACGATGCGCCCAAGACGGTCACGGAAGATAATTGGAGCAGCGATATGATAAAGAGCGTGAGCATTGCCAACGCGCTGATCGTGCCAACGGTAGAAGCGCGCATTCTTGCGAAGCTGACCAGAACTGCGAGTAGAAACGGAAGTAGGATAACCAAAGCCAATACCATTGAGGCTCCTTATACAACCGGTGCGATAAATAGGACAGCACACGGCAGTTGACTGTCGTGTATGAGCGAATTACTGGAATCGAAGCAGCGTTTAGGGACGCTGAGGCAGACGATTGTCGTCTACGAGCTGCCAGCCATCGTAATTCTGGAGAGCAGGGGAGGGAAAAACACAAATGGGCGGAGCGATAACGGTGGACGCAGGTTCGGCAGCGCAGCATACCCCTTCATGACGTGGGGCGGTGACTTCGCCTGAAGGGATCATAATCAGATGGATAACTGCTGAAGTCACGATATTCTGCACCGTGTTCTATGTAAAACCATGCGTTCATCGCAAGGACTATAGAAAATTGCTCGCTCGTTGTCAATAGAAATCGCTGCAATCAGCGGGCACGGGAAGAGAATTCCTCGCACAACTGCCGCGCGGCGACTCTACGGATACTGTTGGCGAAAGGGAAGCTATAAGAAACTGGTCTACCCCCGAAAAATAGAGTAATAGTTTCCCAAGCGAGTATAATTATCGACAGTGAGAGAGACTGAAAAATGAGCAGCGGGTCACAGTTCATCGAGGAATTCTGATGGCGGACTTATTGATACGTGAAAGCACCCATGCGCTCTAAATGGACAACATGACCGGACTGATTGAGATAAGGATTGAAAAAATGCCCGGCCTTATTGAGAACATGCTGCGACCACGACGAAAAATTACTGGAATGTCAGCAATCTTGCTGCCGTTTACGGACGATGGCGCGATTGACCTCGACGGATTCCGCGCGCATGTGCGGCGCATCGCTGAGGCGGGGCTAACTCCTGCCGTCAATATGGATACGGGTTACGTCAATTTGCTGGATGATAAGACGCGACGCGAAATACTGTCACAGACGGCTGATGTCATGGAGGGCAAAGCATTTGTAGCAGGCGCGTTCATCGGTGATCAACCGGGTGATGGCTGGAATTTGGATGCGTATCGGCGGCAAATTGATCATATTCATGAATTCGGCGCTGCGCCTGTCATTTTTCAATCGTATGGTTTGACATCGCAAGCGAACCCGCGCATTATCGACTCCTATGCGGCAATCGGTCAGCATTGCCCGCAGTTCATCGGTTTTGAACTGGGTACGATGTTTGCCCCGTTTGGCAGAATCTACGATCTCGATGTTTACATGGGGCTGCTTGATGTGCCGCAGTGCATCGGCGCAAAACATTCGTCGTTGAGCCGTCGCCTAGAGTGGGATCGATTGATTTTACGAGATAATCGCCGTCCGGACTTCAAAGTGTTCACGGGGAATGATCTGGCGATTGATATGGTGACTTATGGTAGCGATTATCTGCTCGGTCTTAGCACATTCGCACCCGAAGCCTTTGCGCGCCGCGATGCGATGTGGGAAACAGGCGATCCAGATTTCTACGAACTGAATGACCTGCTGCAATATCTCGGCTTTTTCGTGTTTCGCCAGCCCGTTCCCGCCTACAAACACAGCGCCGCTCAATTCCTCAAGCTGCGTGGTTGGATTCAAACAAGCCACACCCATCCGAAATCACCCACCCGCCCGGACAGCGACCTCGCGATCTTGCGGGATATTCTGGAACGCCTGGAAAACCTTCACAGTGTGCCGGCGGTGGCATCATGAGTTACATGCGCGTAGCGCGCTTAAAAACGGCGGCTCAATTTCGTGACCATTTACAACAAATCGGCGCTGATCTAGGCTTCGATGAAACGGTTGAACACGGTGATGGATCGCCGTTAGCGCAGCCTTACCGAATGGATGACATCACGATCGGGAATCGCTTCACCGTCTTACCGATGGAAGGGTGGGACGGTACGCCCGATGGGTTTCCGAACGAACTGGTGCGGCGACGTTGGGAACGCTTTGGCATCAGCGGTGCAAAACTCATTTTTGGCGGCGAAGCAACCGCGATCACGCATTCAGGGCGGGCGAATCCTAATCAGCTAATAATCAACGAAGCCACCCTAGAATCAATCGCGACGCTGCGGATTGCGCTGGTTCAGGCGCATGAGCAGCATCACGGTGATAGTGCCGATCTGGTAGTCGGTTTGCAGCTTACGCATTCTGGACGGTTCAGCCGCCCCGACGATAAACGTCTTCAGCCGAAAATCCTGTATCATCACCCACTGCTGGATCGCAAATTCGGTCTAGGTGACGACTATCCCGTGTTGAGCGATGACGACATTGAGGAATTAATCCAAACATTTATCGGCGCGGCGGTGCTGGCACAGCAAGCAGGTTTCGCCTTTGTCGATATCAAACACTGTCACGGGTATCTGGGACACGAATTCCTGAGCGCCGTGGATCGTCCAGGGAAATATGGCGGCAGTTTTGAAAACCGCACCCGTTTCCTGTGTGATATTGTCAGCGGGATTCACCAGCGGGCGCCCGGTTTGAAAATTGGGGTGCGCCTGAGCGCCTTCGACTGGCTGCCATTCCGACCCGGAACTGATGGAGTGGGCGAATCCGAAAAATGGGACGGGCGTTATCCGTTCGCGTTTGGGGGAGATGGCAGCGGCACGGGGATTGATCTCAGCGAAACACACCGCTTTCTTGACCTGCTGGAGTCGCTGGGCATCCGCTTGGTCTGCTTGACGGCGGGCAGCCCGTACTATAATCCACACATTCAACGTCCCGCCCTGTTTCCACCCTCGGACGGGTACGAGCCGCCAGAAGACCCCCTGTGCGGGGTTGCACGTCAAATCGCGGTAGCAGCGGAACTAAAACGGGCGCACTCCGGTTTGTACATCATCGGTTCGGGCTATTCTTATCTCCAGGATTGGCTGCCGAATGTGGCACAGTACGTCGTGCGTACTGGCATGGCAGATTCGGTGGGGATAGGGCGGATGATGCTCAGCTACCCTGAGATGGTGAACGACATCCTTACCGGGCAACCGATCCAGCGTAAAATGATTTGCCGCACCTTTAGCGATTGCACGACCGCACCGCGCAATGGGTTGATTTCGGGCTGCTATCCGCTAGACCCCTTCTACAAAGAGCGCCCGGAAGCAGCACAATTAGAAGCGCGGAAGCAGGCAGTTAAAGCGCAAACAAGTGGAACTCGTCGCAGCGGTTGATCTGAATGCCGATAACGTCCGTGCTTGGCTAGCTTAGCCAAGACCATTTCTAACAGTGCTGTCGAGGACAAATTTTCCCTTCATTCCGTGGGGTGATATCACGAGCATATCACCCACCAGTTGCCCCTGAGTCGGCTATCGCATTGGCTGTTCAATCCGTTAAAAACACCCCTTTACTATTCACAAGCACCAATAAAAGTCCACAAAAGACCAATCTTTTACTATCTGCTTGACAATACTGTGCATCGTACAGTATATTTTGTACTGTGTGACGCACAGTAAAAAAAACGCACAGTATTGTAAGGCGCACAGGTTATGACGGATACAGGGGAACACGTTGAACAGCTTCGTCTGGAGATTCGGCGGGGCATCGTCGTGCTGGCGGTGTTAAGCCTGATGGATAGCGCCAGCTACGGCTACAACCTCATCCAGCGGCTTGCCGCGCTGGGGCTGGATATCGAAGAGGGCACGCTTTATCCGCTGCTGCGGCGGCTGGAAAAGCAAGGGCTAATGCAAAGCGAATGGGACACGACCACGTCCCGTCCGCGCAAGTACTACCGCATCAGCGACACCGGGCAGGAGGTGGTGACAGCGCTGCGGGTGGAATGGCAGGAAACAGTCACGGTGATGCAAAGAATACTGGAACAGGAACATCATGAGTGAGTTGATCGACCGTTATATACATCAGGTGGGGTTGTATGTGCGCCCCAAAGAACGCGCGGAAATCGAAGCCGAGCTGCGTTCGCAAATTCAGGATCAGCTTGAAGACCGCTACGATGGCGCACCCACGCAGGCAGATGTCGCGGCAGTGCTGAAGCAGCTTGGCAAACCACGCACGATGGCAGTATCGTACAGCGGCGAGCAGTACCTCGTGGGACCGGAGCTGTATCCGTTCCTGCTGACGGTGCTGCGCTTCGGGCTGCCGCTCGTCCCGTCGGTCGTGGTCATCGCCAACATCGTCGGCGCGGCGCTTTCGCCAGCGGGCGGCGACTGGCTGGGGCTGCTGATCGGCTCTATTTTCACAGCAGCCCAGGCGGCGCTCATCTTCCTCGCGATTGTGGTGGTCTTCTTCGCTATCTTGCAACACTCTGGTGAGGAACTGCGGGCGGCGGCGAGGACTGAGTTCAACCCGTTGGAACTGCCGGCGGTGGATGATCCCGGCGCGGTGGATCGCTTTGAGTCCGGCGTCGGCATCGCTATCGGCACGCTGGTCGGTATCGCTATCCTCTATTATTTGCAGGTGGGCGGGTTGACGTTGCGCTTCAACCTGAACGATCCGGGCGAGGTACTGCCTGTGCCGACGAGCTGGCTGGCGGTACTCCTGTTCACGACATTTAGCAGCATCTTGATCAACCTGTGGGCGCTCATTCGCCGCCGCTGGACACTGTGGACGTGGCTGGCACAAGCCGCGCTCGAGCTTGTGGGCGCAGTCGGTCTCTACTTCGTTCTGCTCACACCTGTGCTGGAGCGCGTGATACAGACAGTGCCGGAGTTGAGTGAGCGCCTGCCGCTTGACCAACTGCCCTCGATCATCACACTTTTCACTGTCGTCATCATGGTGCTGTCGAACGGTGGCAGGCTCATCCGCCTGTGGCAGCAGCAGGGAGCGAACACCTAAGCCCACATTAGCGCCACACACCCACACAAACAATACAACCGAATACACATAGGGTTCGCCTCATCCGCTCAGGATGCGAGGCTGGGCAGTGCCTTGCCCATATCTACCTAATGTGCACCTATCGTTTGCTCACTGATTAACTCAAGAAAGAGTCTGGAAATGGTCTCTCAATTCAATATCAATCTAAATGCTGTGAACCGCGCCGAAATCACATACGGGGCAGCCGGCATGGACGCAGAATGAGCCAATTTCACGGGGGACACACAGACGGGTCTCCAGATCACAAAACCAAAGGCATTTTTAGAAAGGGAAACACAATCATGCTCGATACACGACTTATTCTGTCTGGCATCTGGATTTCGCTCATGCTGATCTTTTTGTTGGGCGATGTGCTGCGCATCTACAGCGGCGACTTTGCCCGTATGGCTGAAACGCAGCAGTCGATCAGCTCGAAGTGGCTGATTGCCGCCGTCATCATGCTCATCCCGATCCTGATGGTCGTCCTATCGCTGGTGCTGCCACAGCCGATCAACCGTTGGGCGAACATCGCCGTTGCCGTCGGCTTCTTTCTCTTCATTCTCGTCGATCTGCAAAGCTATCCCTCCTCCTATGACAAGTTCCTGTTCATCGTGAGCATGGTCTTCAACGGTGTGACGGTGTGGTTTGCCTGGAACTGGTCTTAAGGAAAAAAGGAAATGAACATGAAAGCGATGATCTACACACAATATGGGTCTCCGGATATGCTGCGCCTTGCAGACGTGCCAAAGCCGACGCCGAAGGCGGGCGAAGTGCTGGTTCACATCCATGCCGCTGGAGTTAATAGCGCCGACATCCGCCTGCTGCGCGGGCAGCCGTTCGTCGTGCGGCTGACAGGCTTTGGCTTGTTCAAGCCAAAGCACACTATCCTCGGCGGTGATATCGCCGGGCGCGTGGAAGCGGTCGGGAGCGGCGTTACGGGGTTCAAGCCGGGCGACGCGGTCTATGGTGACATTTCCAACTGCGGTATGGGCGGTTTTGCGGAATACGTCGCCGTCCCACAGGCAGCGCTGGCGCCGATGCCAGTTACGCTTAGCTTTGAAGAAGCGGCATCGCTGCCGCTGGCGGGGGTCACCGCGTTGCAGGCGGTGCGCGATAAGGCGCAGGTGAAGGCGGGCGAGCGCGTGGCAATCAACGGCGCATCAGGCGGCGTTGGCACGTTCGCGGTGCAAATTGCCCACGCACTGGGCGCGGATGTGACTGCCATCGCCAGCGCGAGCAAGCTGGAAATGCTGCGTGAGCTGGGCGCTTCGCACGTTATTGACTATGCCCGCGAAGACTTCACCGCGCGCGCCGGTCAGTACGACGTTATCCTCGCCATCAACGGCTATCATCCGTTGGCGCAGTATGCGCGCGCGCTGAAGCCGGGTGGCAGATACGTCATGGTCGGCGGGACGGACGCGCAAATTTTCGAGGCGATGCTGCGTGCGCCGCTCATGCGGAAGCGCGACCGCAAACGGTTGGGTAATCTGATATCGAAAGCCACACCCGCCGACCTGCGCGCGCTGACGGCGTTGATCGAAAACGGTGCGGTGAAGCCCGTCATCGAGCGCTGCTACCCGCTTGCAGAAGTGGCGGAGGCGCTGCGGGTTCTGGAGGCAGGTCATGCGCGGGGTAAGCTCGTGATTAAAGTCGTAGGCGGATGATAGGGTGGCTTATCCAACTACGGCAGCAGCGGCGGACGCGATTATGCGTCCGCCGTTCGTGACACGACATTTGTCCCACAAATGAAGATCGCATTCATGTTCGACTTACCCGGACAGAGCATCTTGTAGAACAGGATAAAGGCGGTATACCAGAACGCGCCGCGCTGCACAATCGCGTGCAGAAAAAGGTTTCCATATGATGGGCATGGCGCGCGACATCAATTTCCTCCAATTCCGATTTGCTTAAGGCGACTGGAATTCAGTCAGTTTTTTCTTCATCTCAAAACCTCACGAGACGATTCCCGATTTTGGCACGGCAGCCTGTTGACACTGTATTGTTTCAGCATTACACTTCAATGTGTGAACATGAAAACATTTGAATATAATCAATATGCCGCCGAGTAAAGGAAGACGGGATGAATCAAGTTGTTCACCAATTCAAAGCTGATTTCTTCAAGATGCTCTCGCACCCGGCGCGGCTGGCGATCCTCGATCATCTGCGCGGTGGCGAAAAGAGCGTCAATGAACTGCAAACGCTGCTGGAGGCGGATCAATCGACGATTTCTCAGCAGCTTGCCAAGCTGCGCAGCGGCAACCTCGTAGACACGCGCAAAGAGGGAACGACCGTCTACTACTCGGTTCATGATCCGATGATCTTTCAGTTGATGGATGTGGCAAAAGAAATCTTCAACCGCCACCTGATCAGCCATCAGGCACTGCTGGAACAGGTCGCTGAAGCCAGCAGACTCAGTGAGCAGCCCATTTAATCGCCCCGCGCAGGGCATTTTTCGATCGAGGACAGGAATGTTTCAAGAAACCAAACACACTCAAACCAACCATCAGAAAGCCCCCAAATTCACGCCTGACGAGCGGAATGCCATGCGCGGGTATCTTCAGCGCAGCGAAGTCCGTTTGTCCACCATGCACCGCGTTGCAGTAGGTTTCATTAGCGGTGCGGGACTGCTGTTTCTGCTGCCGATTTTTCTCAAAGATGGAGTGCTGTCAGTCATCCACGCCATCCTCGACTACGCACCCGCTATTTCCAGCAGTTCGGGCATCGGACAGACTATCGGAACACTGGTTATCTATGCCTGCCTGCTTTTCCCCTTCGCCCTCTCACTGTATATTCCAGCGTGGGCGTTGATCCTTCTATTGAAGGACATCATCCGCTTCTACTTTGTAGGACACCCGCCGAATTTCCCAGAGGACTTGTTCAACCCTCGCTTCATTCTGACTGGGATCGCCTTTTCGCCAGATGAGTCCGAAGAAGTCAAAGCCCGTATTCTGCGATATCAATACGGCACCGATTTGATCCATTTCGTCATTTCGCACGCCGACGCGCAGTCCAAATATTACTATGACCTCATTGATAAACCAGACCGAATGATCGTCCCACGTACCCGCAAACTGCCCAAACTGATTCAGATGGGTGTGGTCGATGTCCCATCCAAGAAACTCCTGAATGAGCTTGAGGACGACGAGATCATCCGCGTTCACGGCACGTATTCGGTCGGCGATGAAGAAGAGGCGCTCCTGCATAAGCCGTATGTAGAACGGACGCTGAAAGAGATCGATGGCTTCAATGCCGCGCTGGGATTAGCGGGTTTCATTGAACGCCCCTTGTATCAAGAGGTTGCCAAGACGGAGGTCTCATTGGTGCGCCATGCCTTGAAACTTCGGCGCATGGTGCTTCGCTACTTCCAGGCGCTGCTCATCATGTTGTGGACGAGCGTGGTCACCTTCCTCATGCTGCCCTTCTTGCAGGACGATACTGGGCGTTTCCCGACGCTAGTTGTGTTTGCCGTCGCCTACTTCATCTGGGCGGTGCTAGCGCCCGTCATCGTTCAAATGCCGCTTCACTGGCTGGTAAGTTCCTCTAACGCCGATGTGCGCCGCAAGGGTGTGCGCTTGTTTCAGAAATCGGATGCCATCCAGCGGTTTGGCACATTCACACAGCGCTTGTCTTACGTGGCGCTGTTGGCTTCGGTCATTGCGCTGGCGTTGGAGTATTTCCTCCATTTGACATAGAGGGAATTAAATTAAGCGACACAGAGGACTCATACTGCTGTGCCGCGCAGTTTCCAATTTTATGCAGTGAAGCCGAAAAGTCATATAACTGAGGGTAGGGCATCCAATCAGAGTAAGTCTAAGATCGGCTTGACTTGACCTAATGGGCGCTGATGGACGAAATTGAACAACACCAACAAGTTCCAAGCATAAAGAGACAAAAGGATGACCAGAGCGGCAAGGGACTTGCCTTGAACAGGCAGTGGGTCGAGATGAAAAAAGTCTTTGAGAGTGGCAAAGAAAGGTTCAATGCTGCATCCCCGCTGCCGGTAACGGGCTTTGCCTTCGGGTGAGGCGAGATACGCTGCACGGTCACGACGAGCTTGAGAGGTGGACGTGCCAACGGGTTTGGACAAGGGCACTAAAACCTGAAGTCCGCGTTGAGTGCAGTCTGCGAGCAATTCCCCGTCGTCGTAGCCAGCGTCCAGCAGCAAGGTCTTGACCAATGGCGGCAAGTCGTCCAATTGGGACTGCAACACATGACTTTCGCAGGCACTCCCGGTCACGGTGGCATTCAAGACGGCGCGCACGGTGGTGGCAGCAGCACGAATGGTTACATGAGCTTTGTACCCGTAAACCCAGCCGTGATAGGTCGATTGAATCCAGTCCGCTTCCGTGTCCAGTCCCCGCAATCCTTCTGGGATCACCCCTGCCGCTTT
>JBBRAA010000027.1:0-46966 GCA_038207205.1 Aggregatilineales bacterium | reverse complement strand
TCGTCCATGATGACCGCATCAACATCGCCTACCAACAGCGCTTGTACAGCAATCGGGAACGTGTCAAATGCCTGGATACGTGCTTCACCCACGAGTTCGACAGCCGTCGCATAGTTCGTAGTGCCTGGTTGCGATCCGATCAACAGATCTTCGTTTGCCGCCAGTGTGTCGGCATCGCTGAAACGTTCTTCGCCTGTGCGGGTGAGAATGACCTGGGCGGTGCGGATATAGCCATCGGAGAAATCGACGACTTCAGCCCGTTCAGCGGTGATGGTAATACCGTCTGCCGCCATATCGAACTGCCCTTGTGAAACAGCGGTAATCATACCGTCCCACGAAGCTTCGACGTATTCCGGTACGCAGTTGAGACGGATGCAAATCTCATCGATCGCGTCGTAGTCCCAGCCCAGCGTGTCACCGGTTGCCGGGTCGCGGAAATTGAACGGCAGATACGCATTTTCGAGTGCGACCGTGATCACGCGTCCTTCTAAGTCGGGGAGTTCAACCGCTTGCGCCAGTACGGGAACGGTGAAACATAGCAGTAAAACAACAGACAGTACCACTTGTAGCAAATGACGTCTCATGGATTCACCTCAGATTTAATCGTCGTTTAACCTGCATTTCACAGTCTAACGAATTCTGGAAAGAAGGTAAACACCTTTGTCGGCGTCATCATAAAATGAATGTGCCTGATAATCATGTTCAAACGCCCATTGGAAGGCGGCACGCAGCGCAAAGCGCCAGTCAAGCAGCGCCTGGTGTGAAAATCCACGAATGGAACGCGGAATCGTGATTGTTACATTATCTGGGGAGGTATCTGGAAAGCTCGACACGGGGTGCGATTCTTGACTTGTTAATAAACTGGTTGATAGTTGAAAGTCGTTGGTTGCGTCGGCTGCTGCTTGTTGGATATTCCACCGTGTCTCCAGGCGGTCAGATGGCATCCCTTGATTGATCGCATCATTCATGACGCCGTAGAAGTTGACATGATAGTTGACGGCAACAGCACCCAGTTCGGTCAGGTTGAAATGCGCGTTGCCACGTTGGATTGGGTCAAACGTCCAGCGAAGTTGGGTGTAGCCATGTACCTGCGCCCATAGGCGCTGGGTGTGTTTGATTGCAGCGCCAATCCCACGTCCTTGATAGGCGGGCAGCACGGCGGTCATGTGTGACCATAAAATCGGTTGGTTTTCGCGAAACGCTGGAAAAGCAAATGCCATGCCGATCATGCTGTCCGCATCATACGCGCCAATAGCAACACCACCGTTATTGGTAATGGCACGCATGATATTGGCGGGTACTGCGTCGCGCCATTCCAAGCCCCAGATTTCGACTTCCAGATCGACGATGCGGTTTAATCCATCAATATCGTCTACAACACGGTAATCAATCGTCATTGTCCAAGCGGCTCGACCAACAATAGACCGACCAGCGCGACGATAATGCCGATATGGTGTGTAATCGACCAAATCACGTCAAGTGCTGGCGAAAGCGCGGCGTAGTTGACCAACTGTACGACGAAACTCACTATAATCAGCGCGACACCGATAACAACCAGCAAACCGCGCTGTTTGGCGAGTGTGCCAGACAGCGTCTCAAGCAGGCGCGATAAAGCAGGCGATCGATCGATCCATTTCAACACGACTTATACCTCAAATTCCTTATAGCGTTCGCGTAGATAAGTGGGCATTTGCAGCGTAAGGTGGATACCTTCTTCGCCATGTTCCTGGTGTTCGACGGTCGCTAATTCATGTAAGCGTGAGACCACGTCGCCGCGATGATATGGAATAAAGAGTATCGCCTGTGTTGTTGTTACTTTCAGCGCCTCTTCTGTTGCATCGAGGAGTGCGCGAAGATTTTGACTTTTCGATGCAGAAACTGCTACTTGCGCGACGTACTCGTGTGCATTTGTGACCATTGGCAGCGGTTTATCGCCAAGTTGATCGATCTTGTTCCACACAAGCAAGCGCGGAATCGGTGGGACATCAATTTCTGCCAATGTGTCTTCTACGGTCTCGATGTGTTCGAGTGCGTTGGGATGATTGGCATCGACGACGACCATGAGCAGGTCGGCTTCGCTGATTTCTTCCAGTGTTGCGCGGAATGCCGCGACCAGCGTGGTCGGCAACTTCTGAATAAAACCGACGGTATCACTCATCAACGCGTGCCGTCCGGTGGGTAAATCGAGCCGGCGTGTTGTCGGGTCGAGCGTCGCAAACAGTTGATCGGCGATATAAATGTCCGCGCCTGTCAGTGCGTGCAGCAGCGTGGATTTACCCGCGTTGGTGTAACCTACCAATGCGATCAAGGGGATATTGGATCGATCACGCTGGGCGCGGTGACGGCTGCGGTGTTCACGCACGTGTTCAATATCGGCTCGCAGCTTGATGATCTTGCGACTGATTTCGCGGCGGTCAACTTCCAACTGCGTTTCACCAGGACCGCGCAACCCTACGCCGCCTGTACCACCGCGTCCGCCACCGCCACCTGCTTGACGCGCCAAATGCGTCCATTGGCGTGTGAGACGTGGCAGACGATATTCGTACTGAGCCAGTTCGACTTGCAGCGCGCCTTCACGCGTGCTCGCGTGCTGCGCGAAAATATCGAGAATGAGCGCGGAACGGTCAAGGACTTTGATATCCTCGCCAAAGCGCTTTTCTAACTCGCGTTGATGACGTGGGGATAATTCATCATCGAAAATAACCACTTTCGCGCCTGTCGCCAACAGGCTTTGCTGAATTTCATCGACTTTGCCTGTGCCGATGAAGGTCGCTGAATCAATATGTGCGACATTCTGATAGGTTTGCCCGACGACTTGCATACCCGCAGTATCGGCAAGCTGTGTCAGTTCGTGAAGCGAGTCTTCCAGGTTAAGCAGCGGTCGGCTGCCGCGCAGATTAATGCCAACGATTACAGCACGTTCGATGTGATCGTCAGAAATGATTTGGTGAGTTCGGTCTACCATTTTGGTTTCTTTACTATGGGTACACAAAAACTATTGCGAAGCATACCATGTTTTTAAGCGATCTAATGCCTGTTGTAGACGTTGATCGGTCGCGCATAGACTGAAGCGTACATACTGTTTTCCGCCGGGTCCGTAAAATTCACCGGGCGCCAGTGATACATGTGCAGCCGTTAGCGCAGACTCGGCATACTGTGCGCCGTCGCCGCGTTCGACACGTCCCCAAATATACAGCGACCCTTTCGGCGTGGCTGCGGTCAATCCGATATGCGGCAGTTCTGCGAGAACGCGGTCGCGGCGGCGTTGATAAACCTGATTACGTGCGGCAATCCATGATCGCGGCACATGCTCAAAAGCAATACTGCCGGCTTCATAGATCGGCTGAAAATGACCACTATCCATATTGCTCTTTATTTGAAGCAGTGCGCTGATCGCTTTGGCACTGCCGACAGCTGCCCCTAAACGCCAGCCTGCCATGTTGTAGGTTTTTGAGAATGATATGAATTCAACCGCATGGTCGAGTGCGCCTGGTGCCTGTAAAGCACTGCTGGCAACGAATCCATCATAGGTGACATCATAATAGGGATTATCTGACGCGAGCAGAATATCATAACGTGCGCACCATTCGATCATGCGCGCGTAAAAGCCGGGTTCGACAGTCGCACCAGTGGGGTTGTTCGGGTAATTGACCCATAACATTTTAGCGCGGCGGCGTACGTTGTCCGGGATTGCATCGACATCCGGGATATAGCCCATCGATTCTGGCATTGGGACGAAATACGCGTCGCCACCTGCTAATGCGGCGCCCATCGAATAAGAAGGGTAACCTACGTCAGGCACGAGTACGACATCACCCTGGTCGATATATGCCAGCATCAGGTTGACAATACCTTCTTTACTGCCTAGCAGCGGCAGCACCTGAGTTTCGGGATCAACCATGACGCCAAATCGTTCGTGATAATGGCGTGCTACAGACGCGCGAAAAGCTGCCGTGCCTTTATAACCTGAATAGCCATGTGTGTTTGCGCCTGCCGCTGATTCTGCGAGTGCAGCGATAACGTTTTCGGGCGGCGGCAAATCAGGACTGCCAACATCAAGATTTATCGCGTCTAAACCGCGCGCGTTCAGTTCGCGCACCCGTTGATTGAGCGCAGCGAAGGGATAAACGGGTAAACGTCCCAGACGATAAGCGGGTTCAGTCACGCTGCTATCCTAACGGGTAAGTTCAAGGGCAAGAAATGGATCATAAAGTTCAGTAATATAGGCGCGCATATCGCCCAGACCACGCTCGGCATACGCCGTGTAACGGAGACGTTTATCTTTTTGCTGAGCTGCGAGTTCAGGCATGATGCCAAAATTGGCTTTCATCGGTTGAAAGTCATCAGGATCGGCGTGCGTAACATAGTGACACAGCGCGCCTAGCATACTTGTTGGCGGCATGGCGAGCAGCGGTTTATTTTCAAGAAAGCGCGCCATGTTCAAGCCAGCGACCAATCCGGTCGCGACATTGCCCATGTATCCTTCAACGCCTGTGATCTGACCACCAAAGAACAAATCAGGGCGCGTCCGAAACTGCATCGTAGGGTGCAGCAGGGTAGGCGCATTGATAAAGGTGTTGCGGTGCATTTGCCCCATCCGCACAAATTCGGCGTTCGCCAACCCTGGAATCATGCGTAAGACGGATTCTTGTTGTCCCCATTTAATATTGGTTTGAAACCCGACCAGATTATAAAGACTGCCTGCGAGATTATCCTGGCGAAGCTGTACAACCGCATAGGGACGTCGATCAGTGCGCGGATCGCGCAGCCCAACAGGACGCATAGGTCCATATGCGAGCGACTCGTGTCCACGCGCGGCAATTTGTTCTATCGGCAAACATCCTTCGAAGAAACGTGGGTCTTCGCGCTCAAACTCACGCAGTTCTGTCTGTTCGGATGCTAAAACTGCGGCGACAAACGCATCATACTCATCTTTGTTCATCGGGCAATTGATGTAATCGCCCGCTTCTTCGTCACCGCGCCCATATCGACTGGCTCGAAAGGCGATGTTCATGTCGATCGTGTCGGCGCTGACAATCGGCGCGAGCGCATCATAGAAATACAGGTATTTCTGACCCGTTAGTCGCGCGATATCCGCTGCCAATGCTTCTGAAGTCAGCGGTCCCGATGCGATAATCGTCGGTGAACTGGGAATATTTGTCATTTCTTCGCGAATCACACTGATATTGGGATGCGTGCCAACCGCATCCGTGACATATTCAGCAAATAGCTCGCGATCGACCGCAAGCGCGCCGCCCGCAGGGAGCGCTGCGCGTTCAGCGACATCGAGCAGCAGCGACTTGAGTAAATCGAGTTCGTTCTTGAGCAGCCCTGACGCGCGATCGGGCAGTTTCGAGCCGAATGAATTACTGCACACCAACTCTCCGAGTCGATTGCTGACATGTGCCCCCGTCGTTTTAGTCGGGCGCATCTCGTAAAGCCGTACCTGGAAACCGCGCTGTGCTAACTGCCACGCGGCTTCCGTACCGGCTAAGCCTCCACCAATGACGACAACGTTATCCGTCATACTATATCTTTCTGGCTAGATTTTACCTAAAATGATCGTCGCGTTCTGTCCGCCTAAACCAAAGCTGTTGGAAAGCACGTATTTAAGCCCGCGCATATCACGCGCTACATTTGGCACATAATCAAGATCGCAGTCGGGATCAGGTGTTTCATAGTTGATCGTCGGGTGAATAACCTGATCGACGAGACTCATGACGCTGGCGATGATCTCGATCGCACCCGATGCACCAAGCGCGTGACCCATCATGCTTTTGGTCGAGCTGACAGGGATATTATACGCCTGTTCGCCAAACACACGCTTGATCGCTAATGTCTCCATCGCATCGTTGGATGGGGTGGAGGTGCCATGTGCGTTGATGTAATTGATATCGTCGGAATTAAGATGCGCATCTTGCAGTGCCCATTTCATCGACCGGGTAGCGCCGCCCGCTTCCGGGTCGAGCGCAGCGATATGATACGCATCGGATGACGACGCATGACCCAGGACTTCGGCATAAATGTGCGCGCCGCGTTGCAGTGCATGAGTAAGGCTTTCGACGATGAGGATGCCGCAGCCTTCGCTGTATACGAAACCATTCCGGTTTTTGTCAAACGGACGGCTGGCTGCCGATGGATTATCGTTATAGCCTGTGGCAAGCGCATCCATCGCCTCAAATCCAGCGATGGCATAATCTTGAAAGACCGATTCGACGCCACCTGTAATGACAACATCGGCACGACCATTACGGATCATTTCAGATGCTTCGCCAACCGATTGTGTGCCAGCGGCACATGCTGTCGAAGGTGATAGCAAGGGACCGACCGCCTTGAAAAAACGGCTGATGTAATGACCTGGCATGTTGGGCAGGGAGTTGATCAGCGACAGCGGATTGGGGCGTTTGAAACCAGATGATCGATACTTGGCGGTGCTTTGATCGCCCATTTCGTGTGAACCGAGTGTCGTCCCCATGACGACCGCGACACGCTCGCCTTCGTTGATGATATCCTGATGGGTTAAACCCGCATCCTCAACTGCATACTGAGCACCAACGAGCGCAAACTGCGAGGCGCGCCCCATCCGGCGCGATTCTTTATGTTCGATGAACCCGTCGGGCGAGAAGCCGCGTACTTCACCACCAATTTTGACTGGAACATGCTCGATTGGGATCGTCTCGATACGACGAATGCCTGATCTGCCCGCGCGTAAGCCTTCCCATAATGTTTTGACGCCGCCTAAGGCGGTTACAGCACCCATACCGGTAATGACGACGCGCTGGCGTCCATTGCGGAGTAATTCCATTTTTGTTGTGCGGCATCACGTGCTGCCGCATCCCCTTTCCAATGTTGAAATTGGTGAATACGCTGTTAAGTCGCGCTTGGAACCGCTTGCAAACCTTCCCGGATGCGCTCGATGACGCGACCCGTGACGGCAGTGCGCGCTTGCCCAATCGCATTTTTGATAGCGGTGGCGTTAGAACGTCCGTGACCAATGATGACAACCCCGTTCACGCCCAAAAGCGGCGCGCCGCCCGTCTCAAACGGGTCAATTTGTTTGCGCACCCGATTGAATGCAGGACGCGCCAACAATCCACCTATCTTGGTAAACACACTTGACATCAGTTCGTCACGGATCGCGCCCGCCATCTGGCTCGTTGCGGCTTCCATTGCTTTAATGGCGATATTGCCGACAAAACCATCGCACACGACGACATCGACGGTGTTTTTGAGCATGTCTTTCGGTTCGACGTTGCCGATGAAATTGAGCGGAAGTTGAGCGATGAGTTGAGAGGCAGCACGAGTCTGTTCCGTGCCTTTGCCTTCTTCTTCGCCATTGGATAACACACCGACTCGTGGGTTATCCAATTGGAACGCACTTTGAGCGTAAATCTTACCCATAATGGCGAATTGTGCCATCCAATCAGGTCTGGCATCGGCGTTTGCACCTGCATCTACAATGACAATGCTGCTGCCACGAAAGCGGATGATGGCGGTGATCGCAGGACGTTTGACGCCCGGAATTCGATGCAAAGTGAACAATGTAGCGATACTTAAAGCCGCGCCTGTGTTGCCCGCCGTGACAAATCCATCCGCGAGATTATCGCGCACCAGATTCATGCCGATGTGCATCGATGAATTGGGTTTGGCTTTGCCGACCGTACTGGGCTTGTCTTCCATCGTCACGAATTCCGAAGCATGAACCACTTCGATTTTCCCATTTGGGTTAGCGTGCTTCGCCAACTCTCTTCGTATCAAGGCTTCATCACCCACTAAAATAATCGTATCCTGGGGAAAAGCGTTCGCAGCGAGTACAGCGCCTTCGACATCGGGTTCGGGATAGGTATCGCTGCCCATCGCATCCAAAACGATTTTCATCAAAACTTCCTTTGTAAAAAACATTGGTCTTGCTTTATAGGTACTAATCGTACCGCATGTACACCACGCGTAAAGGATTGACATGGAAAAGTGCGGCGTTATAATGATCATTAAATACGCACCGGTGGCGAAATGGCAGACGCGTATGCTTGAGGGGTATATCCTCATTGAGGGTGGAGGTTCGAGTCCTCTCCGGTGCAAGCTGAAAGCAAAACCCGTTTGATAAAAAAAACGGGTTTTTTGTTTTTCTTGCACCAATGCACGCTATCATGTATATTCCAACACTGATAATGGCTTTTCGTAGATAATCTCACACTGCACCGGGAGAATCGGCGGCATGAACGACGCGACCGAACAGAAGTTGATGCACGCTTATGAATTGATCGAGGCGGGCAATCTGGAGCAGGCGAAAACGCTACTCATGCCGATCCTCGCTGGCGACAAGAATAATGCGGACGCATGGTGGATTTATTCACATGCTGTAACAGACCCACAAAGTGCTAAAGAAGCGCTAGACAATGTGCTGCGTATCGACCGTGATTATTCCGGTGCGCGCGAACTGCGCGATCAACTGGCGGTTCAACTCGTCGATAATATCACCGGAACACAAGTCCCTGTCCCGATTGCTTCTGCTGGCAGAGTCGCAACGCCGCCGCCCGTTATAGAACAGACTGCGGATGATAAAGATGATGATGGCGGTTTCAACCTGCTGCGAATATTGCTGATCGCAGCGGTCTTCATCATTATTGCGGTCGTCGGCATTTTGTTGGCGCAAAGCAACCAACCCCCTGTCGATGTCGTCACTGTACAAGCGACGAGCGATAGCAGTATGCAAGCCGCAGCGACCGACGCGCTGCCAGAACAAAACAGCGCTTCAAGCGCTGTACTGGTGTTGTTGAATACCGCGATCACAGAAGCGGACGCGACTCCGTTTGGTACAGGCGCGGTCGTTGAAGGCGACCTGGCAGTTGCGAACATTTGCGGTGCGCAAGGCGCGGTGATCGGTCGCATTGTCGATGCACTTAAATTGGCGCTGGGGCGTGTCAGCACCGCATTCAGCAGCGATATTCAGCGCGTTGGCATTCGTGTGTTCGACTGCACAGAATCGTCAGAAGTTGTGCGAGTACAAATCGACACTGATGTTGTAAGTGCGAATGCATATGCCAACGATGGTTTGACCGATACCGAATTTGCGGATCGCTGGACGGTGTTTACAGATGAGCTTCCGGCTGATGAATCGGCAGGCGGATAACGAACTCAGTGCCAACGCCCAAGGTGCTGTTCACATCAATTGAACCGTGATGCGCCTGGATAATGCCATAACTGACAAATAACCCCAGACCCGTTCCGTTCGGCTTTGTCGAAAAGAACGGGTCGAAAATTTTGTGCAGGTTGTCCTGTCGAATGCCATAACCACTATCTTGAAACCGAATCACCACATCTTCATTGTCTGTGTGCGCACCAATACTGAGCGTGCCGCCATCGGGCATGGCTGCTTGCGCATTGAGCGCTAAATTCATAAAGACTTGTTCTAACTGATCTTTGCTGCCGTGGATTGCGGGCAGCGTGTCAATATGGGAGTCGATACGTATGTGGGCATGTTCGAAAAATTTCTGGTTGAGCTTGATGATGCCTTCCAAAATTTGCGCAAGATCGAGTAAAACAGCATCTCCATTTGACGTGCGTGTAAAATCCAGTAAGCGGCGAATAATGCGCTGAATACGCTCGATGCTATCTTGAATGACCTTGACACTTTCCGCGTCATATTCGATGTGCTGGTCATCAAGCTGGGCAATAAAATCTTCGAGAACGAGCTTGATGGGCATGAGCGGCGTATTGATCTCGTGTGCAAGGCTGGCAACCATATGACCAATCGACGCCAGTTTTTCGGAACGTATCAGCATTTGTTGTGTCGATTGCAGTTGGCGTGTGCGTTCATCGACTTTTTCTTCGAGCCGCTGCGCATAACTGAGTTGGAATTCATAGAGCTGAGCATTATGCAGCGCTAACGCCGCTTGACTGGCAATACCTGTGAACAACCGAAACTGATCGTCGTCATAAGATTCAGAAGTGCTAAGCACGACAACGACCCCGATCGTGCGATTGGCGTGGCGCAGTGGCGCGATGATGCCGGCGTTCATATCTTTGATAAAGTCGGCGTCGATAGCGCTGGCGGGGCGGTCTTTCATATGTGTCGCTAATTCGATCAAGCGGTTGTGCGGCAGTTCTGCGGCAATATGGGCTTCGTTCTGATGAATGCGATGGTGTTCGATCTGGTTATCATCGTTTAGCTGATAAATGGCAGCAACATCACAGGGCAGTAATTCGTGTAAAAGCTGTACCGAAAGCGCGAGCAGTTCGCCAGTCATAAGATGTTCCCCGAAGCGTTCACTGACATGCAGCAATGCCTCAAGTTCTTGCGTACGTTGCTTCAACGCCTCTTGTAACTTATGTGCCTTAATTTTGCTGTTCGCGCGCGCAACAAGTTCTTGATGAGCGAAAGGTTTGGTAATGTAATCGTCCGCGCCCAGATCGAGACCAAGCGCGATGTTATCCGGCTGACGAGCGTTCGCCGTCATTAAAATCGTTGGGATGAATCGTGTTTGTTCATCTTCACGCAAATGCCGCAGTACATCAAAACCGTTCATGCCAGGCATCAAAATATCGAGCAAAATCAAATCGGGTGCCAGGGTTTTTGCGCCTTCCAAAGCCGCAATGCCATTATTGACGCGCTCAACTCGAAAACCTTCACGCTCGAAGATATGCTGCACCATAAGCGTAGTATTGATCTCGTCATCGGCAACCAAAATAAGTGGATTTGCAGACTTGTTGTTCATCGAAATTCCTCATCTAGAGCGCATTCTCACACACTGCTGTTCACGTGTGAGGGATGCTGTTCGTTTGTCTTCGTTTGTGTTAAGATTTCTGCTCTCATCTTATCCGCGAAGTGACGCGCTATGCAAAAGCGTTTGACTCAACCGCATAATAATGGCACACGCCGCTCGATTTTGATCGGCATTGTCATTGGCTTAGGAGTGGGGCTGGTGTTCGCGGGCGGCTTTTTCGCGCGCGATCTTTTGGCGTCTGTTTCGCCATCACTCGCCACCGTTGGCACAGGCGGTGATTATGTGCTGCTCAATGAAGTACAAGCGCTGATCGAACGCGAATATTTACGTGAACAGCCGAATTTCGTGCAGCGTCAGTACGCTGCAATTCGGGGGATGCTGCTGTCGCTCAATGATGCGTATACATTCTTTATTGATCCACCTGTCGCCGCGACCGAATCACAGACGTTGGCGGGTACGTATGGCGGCATTGGCGTGCAGCTTCAGCGCGCGGCAGATGGCGCATGGGTTTTATACCCATTTCCAGATAGCCCAGCCGCCAGTGCGGGCATCATCAACGGCGATACTTTACGCGCAATCAATGGCGAACTCATCGATAATACGATGACGCAAGACGCGATTGAACAACAACTTCGGGGCGAAGTTCGCGATAGCAGTGGTGTCGAAATCACGGTGACGAAAGCCGATAACGGCGATGAGCAGACGGTGTTTATCGAGTTTGCAGTTATCAATGTGCCTTCTGCGACCTGGCGTGTGCTGGCGGAAAACCCCTTGATCGGTTATTTGCAGGTGATTCGCTTTACCAGCCGCACGCCTGACGAAGTGACGATGGCAATAGCCGAACTTCGCGCTGCGGGAATTGAGCAGTTGGTGCTCGATTTACGTAATAACAGCGGCGGTTTGCTCGATGAGTCGATTGTTGTAGCAGATGAATTTTTGAACGACGGCGTGATCGTCTATGAGCGTGACAATCAAAATGAAACGGCTTATACAGCCCAAGTGGGCGGTTCTGCCGCCGATTTGCCCTTAATCGTGTTGGTGAACGATCGCACAGCAAGCGGTGCAGAGCTGGTAGCAGGCGCGATTCAGGATAATGACCGCGCAATCTTAATTGGTCAGCGCACGTTTGGAAAAGGCACGGTGCAGCGAATTTATCAGTTATCTGATGGATCATCGCTGCATGTGACATCGGCGGAATGGCTGACGCCAGATCGTCAAGCGCTCAATGCCAACGGGTTACAACCAGAAATTGCCATGATTCCCGACCCAGAGGGGCGCGATATCGAATTAGAAGAAGCGATCCGAACATTCGGGTCGTCTTAACGAGAAAGCTTTTACCGTCATGACCGATGGCATTAAAGTCATGGCTCGCAACAGAAAAGCGAGCTTTGACTATCATTTAGAGCAAAGATACGAAGCGGGGGTTGTTCTCACAGGGGCAGAGATTAAATCGATTCGTGCCAATAAAATTACCCTGCAAGACGGCTTTGTCGAAGTACGCAACGGCGAGTTGTGGATGTTAAACGTCCACATCAATCCTTATGAACAGGCGGGTCGGCTTGGCTATGTCGAACCGACCCGTCCACGTAAGCTGCTGCTGCACAAGAAACAAATTGCAGAAATCACAGATTGGATTACGGGACGCGGCAATTCTTGTGTCCCGACGATGATTTACCTGAGCGGTGGACGTGCGAAGTTCGAGATCGCGCTTGCTAAAGGCAAGAAGCAATACGATAAGCGCGAGTCGATTGCAAAACGCGATGTTGAGCGCGATATTCGTCAAGCATTAAAAGAACGTGTGCGCGACAATTAACCACGATGCCAGATGATGCTGCGCCTTATATAACCCGCGAATTGGTCGAGCAAACGCTGAGCGAGTTTGGTTACACAACCGAAGCGCAAGTCAATCCGCTGCATCATCTCTTAATTGTCGATGTGTTTTTAGCGTCGCTCGACGTACGTTTAGCCGAGGACGCTCGCATCTTTGCGTTAGGTGAAATCGTCGCCGGTCTGATTGAGCGACAGTTTTTTGAACATCGGCGCTTGCACGACATCCCAACGCCCGTTGAGTCGTGGCGGATCGATGATTACAAAACCTATATTCTCCACGATATGCGGACCAAAAATGCTGAACTTCTGGCGTGGAGCATTCTCTTTCATCACGATCTGCATCCCGAACTTGGGTTGACAAAAACTGAATACAGTCACTGGGTCTCGGTCAGTGAACGTACATTCAAACGCTACCGTGATTACGCGATCCGTCGTTTGACACATACACTCATTCTCGAAGAAAGCACGGCGTGGGCACAGCATCGACGGCGTGGATTATTGACTAAGCTGCCCGCAAACGCACCGCAGCACTTGATCGGGCGCGACGTGCTGTTGAGCGAAACAATCGATGTGCTTGACCAGCACGAACCTCACCATGTCTTAATAACAGGGGCGAACGGCGTCGGTAAAACGATGTTCACGCTCGCCTTGACTCGGCGTTTAATCGATCACCAGCCGCTTGGCAACATCATCTGGTTAGATAGCCCGCCATCATGCGATTATGTGCGAACCGTGTTATACGAGCATCTCGTTCCAGAACAATCGTTGTTGTCGCTGCGTGACGCGCTGCTGTTACTGCCCAACACACTTTTAGTGGTGATCGATCAATGCGACGCGTTATTGAAAAATCTCGATGAATTTGAATTGCTGCTCAAAACCTGTGATCAAGCACTTCTTATTTTGACCAGTCGTTTACGTGTCACCTCTATCGATATGCTGCTTTGTGTGTCACTGCCCGAATTAAACGAAGAATACGCTCTTGAAGTAGTCAAGCGGGCAGCTCCGATAGAGGATGGGTTGCGCATCAGCGATGACGAAGCGCGGGATATTGTTGTGCGCGTGGGGGGCAATCCACGTGCTTTGTTGATGGCGTGTCAACAATTGAGTGCGTTTTCGTGGCACGCTATTCAACAACACATCCACGGTTCGCTGTATCAAGAGCTGTTCAATGGTCTATCCGATAATGCTCGCCTAACGTGGGCGGCAATCGCCCTTGCAGCACTGCAAACGGCTGCGCTTACCGATTTGAAGCGATGGCTGCATCGCGACGTTGAAAGCGCAATCACAGATCTTCGACATACTCACATCCTTGATGCGACTATCAACGACGATGAAACTTATGTGATGGCACATGGGGCGGCAGGGTATGTTATCGGTGAATGGGGGCAAGGCGGCAAAGTCGATAACACGTTAAACGTACTGATCGCGTCTTTGAATACAGACGTGTATGTGCGATCGACAGCGATTTTGCCATTTATTCAACATTTGCTGACAGTGCACAGTGACAAACTGGCGAATAATCAACGGTATGAATGGTGCGAACATTTGGCGTCTGAAGGTATTCGAGCGGGATATGCGACGGTTTGGAAGCTAATTTTAGAAGCGATCCCCGACCTAACGCGATGGGTATCATTGCATCTGGCGTACTGTGCCTGTCTACGTCGTTTGGGGGAGTGGGATGCCGCAGAATTACAGCTCGAACACCGCTTACATAATGATAGTGTCGCCAATGGAAGCAACGGACATGCCGAAACATTGATTGAGATTGCGATTTTGTCACGTTATCGCGGGCGTTATGAACTCGCTTACGCATTGCTCCAGCGCGCAGACAACGCCGCGCGTCGTGCGCCACATTTGCGCCCACAAATCGCCTTTGAACAAGCGCGAATCGCGTTGGATCGTAACAGACCACATGAAATTCCATCGTTGTTAAATGACCAGGAGGAGACGCCCGAACGAAATTTACTCCTGGCGGAAGCATATTTGCTGATTGATAAATGGGCTCGTTGCCAATTGCTGCTTGAAGTGTGCTTAAATACGCCAACCGTGTCGCCGGGACAGCTTGCGTCCGCGCATATGCTGCTAGGACGTATGTATGACCAGCTTGGTGATTATGCACGTGCGCGGCGTCATTGCGTACTCAGTTTGATCAATGCGGAAAAAAGTGGTGACGTTTTGACGCTGGCGCGCGCGCGAAGTAACCTGGGGGCGATATATATTCATTTAGGTCAATACGCAAAAGCGAGTCGCAGTCTGAAACAAGCCCAAGCAGCTTTGCATATATTAAAAGACCGCGTGGGCTTAATCGTGGTTGAGCAGAATTTAAGGCTGCTGCAAACACAAGTTGCTCGATAAACGATTGCGTGTTATGATCCTAAAATAGTGCGCGCTCATAGCTCAGCGGATAGAGCATTGGTCTTCGGAACCAAGTGCCGGGGGTTCGAATCCCTCTGGGCGCAATCGGCAGCAGAAAGCGGTAACAGCCGACCATTGATGACACGATGTTATATGCTACAATTTAATCTATGCTCTATTCGTCTAGAGGCCTAGGACGCAGCCCTCTCAAGGCTAAAACACGGGTTCGAATCCCGTATGGAGCACAGCAGCGCTCACTCCATGAGGTGAGCGTTTTTGTTTTCTGGTGAATAAAACATGGTAAAACCGATTTTAAGCCCCGATTTGACGATAGAAATTCTCGCGCGTATCCCTGAGGGCTTCATTCATCGACGAAAATTGGTGGATCAACGCACAAACGGTGCGCATGGCTATGAAGCAGTAAAGCAAGCCATCGACCAGCGTAAAATAGGCTACAAAGGTCATTTTGTCTATGACCTTACGCGCCTGAACGAACAACGGTTGAGTACATTGACAGACTGGTGTCATCCGTCGCTGCCCGTGATGAACGGTGATGGCAAGTTTGCACAATTGACGATTTGGGATCAGCACCAGCGGCGTGAACGTCAGTTTGGCGATCCCATTTACGCGCATATTTTCGCGGTAATGGTGGAGCATCGCGGCTATTTGACGCCTGCACAAGTTGCAGCGATGACTGATGATCAACCGATTTTGTGGAATCTCGTTCATGCTGGTGCGCTTGATCAATTGGATGAATTCATTTTTGACCCGCTTTTGTTGAGCGTGTCCACAATCGAAGACATCATTCAAAAACAGCGCTTTATACCGCTGCGTGATGCTATTATTGCGTATCTCGAAAATAAGCTGGGAAACGCATCCGCAGTTGTCGAACTTAATGAGCGTTTTCTCGTACAGGATGTCAAGTCAGCGCTGACATTGGGCGGTATCACAGCGTTCACTATTCAAGCATATGAAGACGCGCCGATAATTGAGTGGGTTCGTTTAGCAACCGCCGATGCAGATGCGGCGCTTCAAATCGCTTCGAAAACCCTGAAAATTGATGACGAACAGTGGGAGACGGCGCTCCAGCTTGCCGGTGACTTTGTGCGCGACGACGCACATGATGGAACCTCACGGCGGTTGCGCGTGTTGGCGCGGTCATACACGCTGCGAACGGCAGCGCATCAGCTCGGAATCGCGGAAGAAACGCTGGGGCGCGCCATTCACGAAGGGCGCATGAGCAATTTTATCGACCCAGATGGCATTTCAAGAATTGCTGCTGCCGATGTTCAAACAGCATTAGGGGATGCCAACTATCTCGACCAGATCGCGGCATTTGAGGTCGTCAAAATCCGCGAGATTGCCGCCGTCTTAAATATTCCGTATCCTGCCATCCGAAAACGGCTGTTTCGCGCCAAGATCGATAAGGGCACACCGCGCTGGGGTGATGTGCGAGGGCGTTGGGGATTGCCCGATACGTTAAGTCAATTTCGTGCGCTGCTCAGTCAGCAAACCGAAACACGGCGCAGCGTGCGCATGGAACGAATCGAAGCGCAGGAGCGCGCGATTAGTGACGAACGGCGTGTCCAGCAAGAACATCGCCAGCGCGAACGACGCGAACGCGATGAACTCCGCGCGCGCCTGGTCGCTGCGTTTCCAACATGGCAGCACGATGGGCGCGCTGACCAGCACATCACGATTCACGTAGGACCACCGAACAGCGGTAAGACCCATCTGGCGCTCGATGCGCTGGCGAACGCAGAAAGCGGCTGGTATCTCGCGCCATTGCGCTTACTGGCATTTGAGATTTTCGATCGCTTGAATCGGCGTGGCGTGCTGTGTAATTTGCTAACTGGCGAAGAACACATCCATATTCCCGGTGCGACCATCACCGCGGCGACCATCGAAATGTTTAACCCACAGCGCAGCGGCGCTGTGGTCATCGTCGATGAAGCGCAAATGCTGGCGGACGCGGATCGTGGATGGGCATGGACGCGTGCGATTATGGAGGCGGAAGCGCCAGAAATTCGGATCATTTGCCCACCTACTGCACAAGAATTGATCGAGCAGATGGCGAAAGCCGCTGCGCTACCATATGAAATTGTGCAGCACGAACGGCTCACCCCCATCAAGGTTGCCGAAAAAAGCTGGTCACTGCGCGACTTGCCCCCGCGTACAATCCTGGTCGCGTTTTCACGTCAAAGCGTGCTGCACCTCAAGACCGAACTAGAGCGGCTGAAACGGTCTGTTTCAGTCATTTACGGCAACCTGCCGCCAGAAGTCCGGCGCAAACAAGCGGATCGATTCGCTAGTGGTCAGACCGAACTTTGTGTCGCGACTGACGCCGTCGGTATGGGGCTGAACCTACCTGCCGATAACGTATGTTTTTACGAATTGCAGAAGTTTGATGGCAAAAAAGTGCGCGTTCTAACGCCCAGCGAAGTTCAGCAAATCGGCGGGCGAGCCGGACGTTTCGGTTTGTCGGAAGGTGGCTTTTTAGGTGCGCTCAACAAGCGCGATCTTAGCCTTGTCCGTCAGTTATTCAACGCGCCGCAAACGAGCTTGACGCACGCGCGCGTCGCGCCATCGGTCGCTGATCTGGAAATGATCCCCGGCAGCTTGTCTGAAAAACTTGGACAGTGGGCGTCTTTACAATCGGTTCCCGATTTTCTGCGTAACGCGATCAAGACGGCAGATTTGGGCGAGCGCATCGAACTGGCACGGATGTTGACCGATGCAGAAGTTGATTATCTTGGTTTGGCGACCGCGATGAAACTTATCAACGCGCCGACGCGCCAGAGTACGCGCCCGTATTGGTATCAGTGTGCGCGCGCGATTTTATCCTCCAAGCCGATGCCAATGCCACCTGATGCCCCCGATACCGTAACCAGTTCCAGTGACCTTGAATTAATCGAGAGCTGTGTATCGTGCGCCGATATCTATCTTTGGCTATCAAACCGTCCAGAATTCATGCAGTTCGCGCCAGAAGGTGACCATGTGCGATTCGAACGCACTTCGTGGTCAGAACGTATCGATACCGCGCTGCTAGAACGATTGGATACTGCAAAACGCTGCGCTCAGTGTGGGCGTCCGTTGGCTGCAAATTACCGTTACTCGATCTGTGAACCTTGTTATCGTCGGCGTTTTGAAACCGATGATATCGAAGTGCAATATCGCTAGAAAGGCGCATCATGGAAAAATCGTATCGCTTAGAGACATTGTCGATCCACGCGGGGCAGGCGCCTGACCCAACGACTGGCGCGATTATGACGCCGATCTATCAAACCTCAACATATGTACAGAGTGCGCCGGGTGAACACCAGGGTTATGAATACAGCCGCACCGATAACCCGACGCGGCGCGCACTTCAGGATTTAATCGCGGCGCTGGAAGGTGGGCGCTACGGCTTGGCGTTCAGCAGTGGAATGTCCGCCATCGATACGATTTTGCGCTTATTCAATCCAGGCGATCATGTTGTCGTTGGCAACGACGTATACGGCGGCACGTATCGCTTATTCGAGCGTATTATCGCGCGCTACGGACTGCTCTTTAGTTGGGTCGATCTGACCGATCTCGATGCAGTACGCGCGGCGTATACACCGCAAACACGTTTGTTATGGCTGGAAACGCCGACGAATCCACTCATGGCGCTGGCGGATATCGCGGCGCTGGCGGCATCCGCGCCAGAAGGCGTACTCGTTGCGGTCGATAATACGTTCGCAAGTCCCGCGATTCAACAGCCCTTGATGTTGGGCGCGGATATCGTCATGCACAGCAGTACGAAATATCTTGGCGGTCACAGCGATGCGGTGGGTGGGTTAGTCGCGCTCAACGACGAAGCTGTATATAAGCAGCTCAAGTTTTTACAAAATGCCATTGGCGCAGTACCGGGACCAATGGATTGCTTTTTGGTAATGCGGGGCATCAAAACGCTTGGGGTACGCATCGAACGGCACAGCGAAAACGCGCTCAAAATCGCGCAGTTCTTAGAAGACCATCCGCGCGTACAACAGGTTATGTATCCCGGCTTGGAAAGTCATCCACAATACGAATTAGCGCGGCGGCAAATGAAACTCCCCGGCGGCATGATCAGCATGATTCTGGAAAGTTCGGAATATGCACGCGAGATGGTATCGCGCACCAAATTGTTCGCCCTGGCGGAAAGTTTGGGGGGTGTCGAAAGCTTGATTGAACACCCCTACAGCATGACGCACGCCAGCACTGCCAACAGTCCTATCGCAGTACCCAACGCGCTGGTGCGCTTGAGCGTTGGCATCGAACATGTCGATGACCTGATCGACGATTTGCGCGTGGCGTTGATGTAACAGGGCGGGCTTGAAACCCGCCCTCATTAAAACGCTTAGCTCGTGGTGCGGTTCGCCAGGAAATCAAGCAAATCGATTTTCGTGATGATTCCCGTGACCACGGGATGCAGTTTTTCGGCACGGCGTTCGGTGACAAGGACAACAGGGCTTGTCCCGAATACGCTCATGACTGCCTCGATGGGTGTTTCGGGCGAAAGCGCCGGAATATTGTCGTCGATGACATGCGCTTGGGCGATAGGCGTATCAGATGCGCCGCCGTTGAGCAGAAAATTGAGCATGTTGACTTCAGTGACCAAGCCGAGTAGTCGTTCTTCGTCGCCGACCGCCGGAAGCTGGGAGACGTCGCTCTGCTTCATCTTGGCGATTACATCGCTGACCGACTCGTCATGACGCGCGAGTATCAAATCGCGGTGTGGTTTGCGTTCCAGCACCGTCGAAACGCGTGTATCAAGCCATTCGTTTTCCAAAAAGCGGTTTTCGCGCATCCAGTTGTCGTCAAAGATTTTGCTGAGATAGCGTGTACCGCTGTCGGGCAGCAGGACAACGACCATCTTATCTTCGCCAAGGTCGCGCTCAGCGGCATATTTGAGCGCAGCCGCCACCGCTAAGCCGCACGATCCGCCGATCAACATACCTTCTTCGCGCACCAGACGACGAGTCATTAAGAATGACTCTTTGTCGTTGACGCGCACAACGTCATCGACCACGCTGAAATCGTAGACCGATGGGATGAAATCTTCACCCACGCCTTCGACTTTATAGCTGTGTGCTTCGGTCATTTTCCCCGTATAAAAATAGTCGTGCAAGATCGACCCGACCGGATCAGCGCCGACGATTTGAATCTTGGGGTTCATCGATTTGAGATAACGCCCGACGCCAGTGATCGTACCCCCAGTTCCCATCCCCGCGATGAATACATCGATTTGTCCAGCGGTCTGTCGCCATATTTCAGGACCCGTCGTCAGCACATGGGTGAGCGGGTTGACCGGGTTGTGATATTGATTGGCGAGAATACTGTTCGGCGTGTCAGCCACAATTTGACGAGCGACGCTGTAATAGCTGCGCGGATCATCGGGCTCAACATTGGTTGGCGTGACGACGACGCGCGAACCATACGCGCGCAGCACACGAATCTTTTCATCCGACATTTTATCGGGCAAAACAAAAACCGTTTTGTAACCCTTGATAGCAGCAGCGATTGCCAGACCGACGCCTGTATTGCCGGAAGTCGATTCGACGACCGTACCGCCCGGTTTGAGCCTGCCTGTCCGTTCGGCGTCTTCGATGATTTGAATGCCGATGCGGTCTTTGACCGAGCCACCGGGGTTGAAATACTCAACTTTGGCGACGATTTGCGCGCGTACCCCGTTTGCCACCCGATTAAGCCGCACGAGCGGTGTATTGCCCATCGTCCCTAGAATGTTGTCGTGGATCATCGGCGCGTCGGGCATTTCCAGCCCGTTCGCTTGTATCGATGGATCGGAGATCATGTGCCTATTCCTCGTGCATGTTGTGATGCACTATTGTCGCACGAATTGACGCCAATATTACGTATCTGAGAAAATCAGCGCGGATAGACCAGGAATGTCGGCACCACTGAACCACCCCCCGCCGTCACATTGAGTAATGCGCTCGATGACAGGCGCGTAAGGCAGCCATTGGTACTGTTCCCAAAAAAAATGAACGGATCCGCATCGACAAGGCGATAGCTTACATCGAAACGTCCGTCTAAAATCGACGGAAAGTCTTCATAGGCGGCTTGAACGCGCTCTTGCACCACATAAGGAGTGGTCAGCGCATAGCGTAAGGTTTCGTCCCAATTTTCTGGTGAGCATTCCCAACCGATCACGACCCCTTTACCCCCATACTCATCATTGGGTTTAAGGACAAAGTTATCGCGGTTGTCCGCGAGGTAAGAGAGGAGTTCAATCTCTTGACCGTGAAACAGTGTTTTGCGGTCTTGCACGCGACGCGTCCAAGGAATATGTGCGTCAATGGCGGCGCGTTCCTGGGCGCTGAACAGGTGCGCGTTACGTTCGTCACTGATCATAGCGAAACTGGCTTTTTTCGCCATGAGCTTGGCGCTGAACGCATTCGACATGCAAACGGCATGGTCGCGAACGGCGCGCACAATCGGGTTATCCATACCCATGCGTGCGATGAGTTCGCTGCACAGCACGCGTTTGTAAATTAAATCAATGCGAAAATCACCTGCCCACAAACGACCATCGCGATATTCAAGGGCGCGCGGGTCAGCCAGAATCGTACGGACGCCGTGGGTTTCAAAATATTGTTTGCACAATTCGTGTTCGTTTAGGGTGGGCACGTCTGCCCAATCGATGATGCCGATTTGCAGTGTCTCGCTGCCACCATATTGGCGGTAAATATATTCGAGCGACCCAAGCAAGCCTTCGCACATCGAGAATCGGCGCAGCACATAATGCTTGCTGAACTGCCTGACGATATCGAGTCCTAAAAAGGCTTCGGCTAATTGGTCTTCGTATGCCATGCCCGCTGGCGTTTCGGCGTTGTACTCTACGAATTGCAACATGCGTGTTTCGGGATGATAGAACGAATCGAGGCGCGAGGTTGTCCACGGTACTTCATAACCGATGTCGAGACTGAACAACGCTTCTTCGTAGGCTTCTAAATCGAGCTGCGCGCGCAACTCACCATCGCGCATACACGCATCGTGCGTCTTGCGGAAGGCGCGCAGCAAGACCTCGGTCTGTGCTTTCAGATACGCATAATCGTCGGCTTCGTAAAAATGAGGACGCAGTACTGTGCACAGTGGGCGTGTGCCAAAGTAACAGCGTCGCCGAAGAAGTTCGGTATTGAGTGCACCTTCGATATCGTAGGCGATTTGTTCCGTAATCAAGCTGTGATAGCGGTCTATCGCCTTGCTAATCATGATGACTGCTCCGACGGTGGAGCGGATGGTTTCTGGGTCATGGCATACCAGTCATAGCGTGTGCCTGTGGCTGCGCCGGATGTCGCCAGTTTGATAGTCAAATCCGCCATATGCGAAACCATCCAATCGAAGTGACGACGACCGAGCGAATTCACGTCCATATCTGGGGCGGGATTCATGAAATCAATCGCATACGGAATACCATCGCGGATGGCATATTCGACCGTGTTCATATCATAACCCAACGCTTTGACTAGCTTGAGCGAGTCTCCGACGATGCGTTCGTACAAGGCAGGGGCAAAATCATGCTGTTCATGATAAACGCGGATGCGTGGATCGTATTTCATAACATAAATTTCGTCTTGCCCCAGACACATGCAGCGCGCGTAATTATCCCATTCGATGAACTCTTGCACGATCATGGTGAGCAACCCTGATTGGTCATAGCGCCAGATCAGTTCGCTGAGCGAATGGACGATGTAGACATCGCGCCAGCCGCCGCCATGCGCGTCTTTGAGGACACAGGGCATCCCAATGTGTTCGGCAATCCAATCCCAGTTAAGGGGATACATCAAGTTGCGCAGGCTTTCACTGGGGTTGATACCGGGAACATACTGTTTGTTCGGCAGTGCCAAAGTCTTGGGTGAGGCAACGCCGAGACTGGTTGCGAGCGCCGCGCCGAAAAACTTATCGTCGCTTGTCCACATAAACGGGTCATTGATGACCTTGATGCCCTGCAAGACGGCTTGTTTAAGATAAGTACGGTAGTAAGGGACTTCATGCGAAATGCGGTCAACAATGACACGATATGGGATTGGCTCGTCCATGCGTGTGCCGCCGAGCTTAACGTATTCCGCGACCACACCTTGATCACGACGGGCGACTTCTTCGATGAAGGCAGGCGGGAACGACCATTCGCGCCCGACCAGCAAGCCAATTTTCAGGGGTTCGTTGGGCATGGCAGCAGTCTCATTTCTGTTTTATGCCTAAATACCAACAATTACGGGAGATTTTATCGCAATTTATTTCCGTAGTTACCGTTTTAATATAACAGCGTGTTAATCATGACCGCCGATGTAAGCCAGCGTCATTTGCATCCAGTAGGGCCAATCGTGATTCCAGCCGTTCCATTCGCGCAGTGCGTTGCCGATGCCTTTATTCCACAAAACAGCGGACATATCGCGCGCGCTGTGGATTAAGCGGTCGTCGGTGCCCGTCGCCATGATGATATCCTGACGGCGCATGAGTTCGAGCCGTTCATGAGAATGCTCATTGGCGATGAACGCCATTGGGTTATTGAAATATACATTATCATCGGTGTAGCCGCGCGTAAGACGACCGATATCGTATAAGCCGCTTAAACCAATAATACGGTTCACTTTTTCAGGGTGACGGAGTCCAAAGTTCATGGCGTGATACGCGCCGAAACTTGCACCGACGGTGATTAAATAGGGCGTCCAGTTTTTGGTTTCGCTCAGCGGCAGCACTTCGTGATAGAGGTAATTGTCATACTGCTGATGACGCCACGCGCGTCCGCCGAGCTGCGCCCACCAGCAGTACCAGCTTTCGCTATCAACGCTATCGACGCAGTAGAGCTGGAGCAAGCCATTTTCAATCTGGTGGCTGAGCGCACCAATCATGCCGCGATCTTCCCATTCGTAAAAGCGCCCCATCGATGATGGAAACACGAGTACTCGCGCCCCTGCATGACCGAAAACAAGCAAATCCATCTCTCGGCTGAGGGAAGGGCTGTACCAACGGTGATACTCACGGTTCATGGCTGCTTCGCTAGGTTTCTATTGGCTTGGTTAAACGCTTCGGCGGCAGAAACCGCGTCGCTGGCATCGATGACGCCCGCACCTTGCTGCTCGATTGGCGCGTACGGTAAACGTTTCGCCGTGCGGATGAGAATAGCCTTAATCTCAAGGGGAGTCAAACGAGTATTTGCTTCGAGCATTTGTGCCACGATGCTGGTGGCGATTGCGGCAGAAACAGAGCTTCCGCCCACATATTGATGCTGAGAGTCAACGATTTTATGTTCGCGGATATGTTCTAGCAGTTTGAGGCGGACACTTTCATCGGGGGCGTCGGCTTCGACGCGAGTCAATCCAAGATCACGCCACCCGCGCTTGAGAATATCGCGCAAGCCATCGAAATCACCATCCGCCAGATCAAGCAGCGGTGCAAGCCAACGCGCTTCACGTTCGACGAATGTGCCGGGTAATATCGGAGAGGGAATCCATGCGGCGGGCGCTAATACATCCGGTTTTGGCGTGCCCTCGTAGGCATGACCATAACTATTGGAATAAAGACGCCAATCTGCGACATCGAGCGAATTTTCGTCATCGTAACCGCCAATAGCAATCGCTTCAGGCGCGCTGTTGGGCGGCACCAGTGGAAAAGACGGACTGTTGCCACCTGCAACGATGACCGTTACACCTTGATCGATCAAGGTGCGCACTGCGCGATACAGCGGGTGATCGGGGTCGGCACTGGGTGCATCGCCGCCGACCGAAATATTGACGATGCGCACATTGAAGCGGCGATGATGGGCAATCAGCCAGTTCATGCCGCGCAAAATATCGGGTTCACGAATTTGTTTGCTGGTCGTGCTGACCTTGACCAAGACCATTTCGGCGCGTGATGCGATGCCGCGATAAAAGCCATCAGAGCTACTTCCATCGCCGCACGCAATCACGCTGGTCATTTGTCCATGCCAGCTATACCACATCGGGCGGGCAAAACGGCGTCCTTCGGTGATGCGCGCATCCGACGCATCGATATGTGTAAGAACACGATCGCCCAAATCGGGGTGGGGGTAAAATCCCGAGTCTATAAACGCAATGACAACGCCATGTCCAGCAAAAGCCGGATGCGCGTTGAGACGAATGGGAGTCGGGATTAAAGTGGTCGTATACGGTGGATGGGGCGGGAATCCGCGTGGAAACACGTTTAGCCTCTTGGTAAATGGTGAGAAGCTGCCCTTTATTGAACGACAGCGATTAGGATTATAGCCATAACCTAAAAAGGTCTGAAAGGGTATTACACAATATGACAAATCAACGACGCGGACGCGGCGGTATTCTTGGGTGGTCGGTGGTCGGGGCAGTCGGCGGCTGGCTCGTTTACAGCGCTCTGGGCATCGATCATAACGTGCCGCTGCCACCCGCAATTCCAGCAGAACAGAAACGATATAACAATCGTGAAGCTGGATTTTTATCTTATTATGTCGATACGAGTGGGTCGGGGACGCCGCTGGTATTGATCCACAGCATTAATGCAGCGGGTAGTGCGTATGAAATGCGTCCGATTTTCGAGCACTATCGCGGAAAACGACCGGTCTACGCGCTTGATTTACCTGGTTTCGGGTTTTCTGAACGCGCTAACCGCGTATTCAGTCCGACTTTATACGCGCAGGCGATCATCACGTTGTTAGAAAAGATTGGTGAACCTGCCGATGTGATCGCGCTGTCGCTCGGAGGGGAATTCGCAGCGATGGCGGCGCATCAACGCCCCGATTTAGTTCACTCGCTAACGTTGATCTCACCGACAGGGTTTTCGGCGCGGCAAAATTCGATGAGTTCGCAGAACGCCCGGCAATCGAACGTCAGCGATAACATCCATCGGGTTTTATCGGTCCCGTTGTGGGGCCAAGCGCTTTATGATTTACTTGGCACTCGTCAGAGTATTCAGTTCTTTCTGGCGAAGAACTTTGAGGGACAGACCGATGTCGGTTTGAACGAATATGCATACTTGACGACACATCAGGGCGGGGCGCGGCACGCACCCCTCTATTTTGTCAGTGGACAGTTGTTCACGCCGACAATTCGTCATGATGTTTACGAGAAACTCACGCAGCCTGTCCTCGTGATTTATGACCGCGACCCGAATGTGCGCTTCGATATGCTACCGATGATGCTAGAGAATCACACCAATTGGCACGCCACGCGCGTCGCGCCGACAAAAGGGCTGCCACAGTTCGAACAAATGCAGGGCGTCGCGGATGCGCTCGATGATTTTTGGTCGGCTACTGCGCTTTGAGCTTGAAGACGCGCGTATCTTGTCCGCCCATGCGGTATTTATACGTTTCGTTGCCACGCAAAAAGTCGAAAATGTGATGCCCAGTTTCGATTGCACGGCGGATGTTGTAAGCAAGCAGGACGATGCCAGTACTAAGATGTGCGTTTTTGTCTGGGAGCAAGCCTGAGTTGTAAACCAAAATCCGCTGATCATAATCAAAGTCGCAGTATGCAGCGCTTGGCGTGCCATCGACGATGAGAAAGCTGAGTTTTAGCCAGCCATTCTCATAGATTAACGGCAGGATGGCTTGAAAAAAGGCGAGGTTTTGCGGGTCATCCAGAAATTTCGCCTTTTCTGGATGGCTGGCACGCATGAGTGCGATGAACTGCGCGAACCAGTGTTCGCGGTCGTGCGATTCATCAACGATCAGCACTTCAATCGCGGCTTCGCCTTCGGCACGGCGTATTTTGCGGCGTATTTCGTGACGCTCTTTTTTATCAAGTGAATTGAGAAAGGTTTCCCAATCAGCGGGGAGTTGAATGATAGGGCAAACTTCCTGAACGACGAGTTCGGCGTTAAACCCGCGTAATTCGAGCAATCGTGGAAAGCCTGCACAGGTCGGGGACGCCTCTGGGATGTTACACAAATTGATGCGGTCGAAGTAGCGGCGGTTATCGCTAAGATAAGCCGCGAATTCGGCGTGAACCGCATCAAGATGAGCGTGATCCACGATTAGATCGACGTAATCGGTGACATCGACGCAGCCAATCGTTCGCAAAACACGCTCGCCTTCGACATCATGAACGAACCACGCACCAATGCCAATCAGCGTATCGGCGTCATCACGACACGCAACGATGTGCAGATCACCCGGCTGATAATGCTTCCACCATGTCGATTGCCATTCCCATGTGCTGAATATGGTGTTCGAGGCACTGCGCGTGACCAGATCATTCCATTCCGCGTGGAGTTCGTCAAAGACGTTCTCTTGCATGTAGGTGGTGATCTTCACGGCGCGCATCCTTTGGTTGGTCGATGACATAGAAAGACAGTGTAACGGTATGGCGTGAGCAGGGAATTAAAAAAGCCGCCCATAAGCTGGACGGCTTTTTCGATTAAATCTTACGTTGACGGTTAAACGGCAGCGCGTTCGGTTTGCTGCACCTTATATTCAAACATCACTGACGCTTGCGTATCCGCGTCAAAAATATGGACGTTATCCATATTCAACGCGACGTCCAAACGCTGACCAATGCGCGCGCCTGTGCGTGGGTCGGTACGGGCGATGAAGGTCTTGCCGCCATTTTCGAGATACAGGATCATTTCATTGCCCATCTGTTCAACGACATCGACGTTGGCTTCGATGGTGGCGGGGGTGATACCGCTCGGCAGGAAGCCCATGTCATGGATGTCTTCTGGGCGAATGCCGAACACAACACGCTTGCCCGCGTACGCTTTGAGCGGATCTGTGCGGCTCGCGGGGATGGCAAGTTGGAAATCGTTGAGTTCGATGACCAAACGACCATCAATGTTCTTGAGCAGCGCATCGAAGAAATTCATCGATGGGCTGCCAATGAAGCCAGCGACAAAGACGTTGCGCGGGTTGTGATACAGGTTATACGGTGTATCTAGCTGCTGAAGTTCACCGACACTCATGACAGCGATACGCGTCCCCATCGTCATGGCTTCCACCTGGTCATGGGTGACGTAGATGAACGTGGTGCCAAGACGCTGGTGCAGCTTGCTGATGAAAGAACGGGCTTCGACACGAAGTTTAGCATCCAGGTTGGAGAGCGGCTCGTCCATCAAGAAGACCGACGGTTCACGAACAATCGCACGACCGACGGCGACACGCTGACGTTGTCCACCCGAAAGCTGACGTGGGCGGCGGTCGAGCAGATGTTCGATGCCAAGACTTTTGCCGGCTTCGCGCACACGCTCGTCAATAACTTGTTTCGGTGTCTTACGCAGACGCAGACCAAACGCCATATTGTCGTAAACGGTCATATGAGGGTAGAGCGCATAACTTTGGAACACCATCGCAATATCGCGGTCTTTCGGCGCGACATTGTTGACGATACGATCTCCAATCAGGATTTCGCCGTCGCTGATTTCTTCCAAACCCGCTAACATACGCAGGGTGGTCGATTTACCGCAGCCAGAGGGACCGACGAGAACTAAAAATTCTTTATCAGGAACTTCGATATTTAACTCTTTAACGGAAGGGGTAGGGTTGCCCGGATAGCGCTTGAAAACGTTCCGGAAACTGACACTCGACACTTTAATACCTCCGAAAGCAGATAGAATGAGAAGAATTGTACACTTCAAACGAACTATTGTTCAACTTGCACAAATATCTTGCGTTCGTGCCAAATCGGCATCTGAAAAAAGATTATAAAGTGTGCAGCCGGAAATGCAAAATTTTCTCACTCTGTGGTGACACAATGACGCAAAATACAGGCGGGAGATATTCATGACCACCGACGTTCATGCAGAGATCATCGCCATTGGCACGGAAATCCTGCTCGGCGAAATTACAGATACCAATTCGGTCTACATTGCGCGAGCGCTGCGTGATATTGGGATCAACCTTTATTTCATGACCTCGGTAGGCGATAACGAACGGCGCATCGAATCCGCAATCAAGATAGCGTTCGAACGGGCACAGGTGATTATCACCTGTGGAGGTTTAGGTCCCACGATTGACGATATGACACGGCAGTCAGTGGCGGCGGCAACAGATCGCGGGCTGACTTTTCATCAGGATTTGCTTGACGCAATTGCTGCACGCTTCGCAGGGTTTCGGGTACAGATGACCGAAAACAACCGACGGCAGGCATTTCTGCCTGATGCGTCGCGGGTCATCGAAAATCCGGTCGGTACAGCACCAGGCTTTATGGTCGAACAGGGCGATAGCGTGGTGATCAGCCTACCGGGAGTGCCGCGCGAGATGAAATATTTGATGACCGAGAACGTGATTCCCTATTTGATTGAAAAATATCAGCTTGGCGGCAAGATCATCAAGGCGCGCGTATTGAAAACAGCAGGCATTGGTGAGAGCGCGTTGGATGAGTTGATCGGTCAGGCAGCGCTCGAAGCGTCAAACCCGACCGTTGGGCTGGCAGCGCACACCGGACAAGTTGATGTACGCATCACAGCAAAAGCGGACAGCGAAGCTGACGCCGATGCAATGATCGCGCTTGTTGAAGTCGAGTTACGCACACGCATTGAGCCATACATTTTTGCGGTCGATCAAGGGACGATTGAGCAAGCACTCGTCAATGTATTAAGCGCGCACGGCATGACGTTAGCAATTTGCGAGACGGGGATTGAGCCCGTGATCAGTTTGCGCGTGCGCGGCGTAGACAGCACCGATGATCTACTGCGTCAGGTAGTCGCGTATCCAAACCCATCTGTACTTCAATCGGCGCTTGATGTTTCTGAGCCACTCACGCTGCGCCAACTTGCGGAGCGCGCGGCAGAGAATGTGGCGACGCAAAACGGCGTCGATGTCGGGATCGCGGTGGTGTGTCAGCCAGATGAAGCACAAGACCGCGCCGATAACCAGGAGGGGAGCGCGATTGCCGTACATGTACGCGGGAAAACGATGTCGCGCTCGTATGGGTTCGGCGGCGCGACCGAAATGGCACAGTTATGGACGGGGACATGGGGTATGTCGATGGCATGGCGGCTGGCGAAAGAAGCGCGGGCATGACCACGTTCGCGACCCGATTGGCAGCGATTCAGCAAGCAAAAAACTCCGAGATTGCGCTGTTCGTCGCGCCGCGCTTGCTGCGAATGCCGCTTCCAATTCAACGCTATGACGATCCGTTCTTGCCGTTCGCCAAAGCAATCATCAACGCGACCCGCGATCTGGTATGCGCTTATGTCTTCGATTTCGCGGCGTATTTAGCGTTAGGTGCGGCGGGTGCGGTGGCACTCGAACGCACAGTTCCGTATGTCAACGCGAACGGCGATACAATGGCGATTTTACACGCGCCGTTCTCCAGTATCGACTACGTCGAAGCGGTCGGCAAAGTCGCGTTTAATTTCGATGCGGTGACGGTGAGTGATTCTGTTTATGCGCCCGCCTATCACACCGCATTAGAGGGCGGTGTATTCGTCGCCGCACTATCGTCGCCGTTGAATGCTGACTATGGTTGGCTGTCACTCGATGAGCGACGCGCGACGATTATGGTTGACGATATCACGGTGAATATACATTTAATCGGTGATGAGGTGTTGTACACGGGGCGGGGCGACGATTTCGCAGAGCAGGCGCGGGCGGCGTTGATGAATTTAAGGAAATAACGGGCGTGAAGGCGGGCATGGCGCTGCCATGCCCGCGCGGATTATTTAAATGATGGGGGTTATTCGCCATCATCGAGGCTGAGCAGCGCCATGAAGGCTTCTTGCGGCACTTCGACCGAGCCGACCATCTTCATGCGCTTCTTGCCTTTTTTCTGCTTTTCAAGCAGTTTTTTCTTACGGGTGATATCGCCGCCATAGCATTTGGACAACACGTCTTTACGCACCGCTTTAACATCAGCACGCGAAATAACTTTCTTGCCGACGGCAGCCTGAATTGGCACGGCGAACATTTGGCGTGGGATCAGGTCTTTCAAACGGCTGACGAGTTTTTGACCTTTATGATACGCATCATCTTTGTGGACGATGATCGCTAATGCATCGACTGGCTCATTGTTGACAAGAATATCGAGCTTGACCAAATCTTCGGTCTGATACGAGTCAAACTGATAATCCAAGCTGGCATAGCCTTTGGTGATGCTTTTGAGTTTGTCGTAAAAATCGACGATCAGTTCAGAAAGCGGCAGCCGATAGGTCAAAATCACGCGCGTCTTGTCGATATATTCCATATTGAGGTAAACACCGCGTTTTTTCTTGACCAACTCCATCAACGCGCCAATATAGCTATCGGGCGTAAAAAGCTGGATTTTCATCCACGGTTCACGAATTTCTGAGATACCACTTGGATCAGGCAGTCCGGCAGGGCTGTCGATGTGAATGACTTCGTTATCGCGCATGATGATCTCGTATTCCACACTTGGCGCGGTCGCCAAAATATCGAGATCGTATTCACGTTCCAGGCGTTCCTGAACGATATCCATATGAAATAAACCCAAGAAACCAACGCGAAAGCCAAAGTTGAGTGCTTGTGATGTTTCTGGCTCGTACACGAGCGAGGCGTCATTGAGCTGCAATTTTTCGAGCGCGTCGCGTAATTCGGTGTAGTCATCGTTGTCGGTCGGGTAAATACCTGCGAACACCATCGGCTTGACCTGCTTGTAACCGGGCAGCAGTTCAGTCGTGCCGTTAAGCGCATAGGTTATCGTATCCCCGACGCGACATTCGCGAACGGTCTTAAATCCGGTGGCGACATAGCCGACTTCACCGACGCCAAGCGATGCAATCGTTTGCATACGCGGATGAAAAACACCGATTTCAACGGGTTCAAATTTAGCGTCCGTGACCATGAGCTTGAGCGGTTGCCGCGCGTTGAGCATACCATCGACGATGCGGACGTAGGCGACTACCCCTTTATACACGTCATAATGCGAGTCAAATACCAGTGCGCGGAGCGGCGCTTCTGGGTCGCCTTCTGGGGGCGGGACGCGCGCGACAACGGCTTCCAGTACATCCTGAACGCCGATGCCCGATTTGGCGGAGATTCGCAGAATTTGATCAGCCGGAAACCCGATCAATGTTTCGATTTCTGCCGCGACAACATCAGGATTAGCAGCAGGGAGGTCGATCTTATTGATGACTGGAATAATTTCCAGGTCTTGTTCAAGCGCGAGATAGACATTGGCGAGCGTTTGTGCTTCGATGCCTTGACTGGCATCGACCACCAAAATCGCGCCCTCACAGGCTTGCAGCGCACGGCTGACTTCGTAAGTGAAATCGACGTGACCGGGTGTGTCGATCAGGTTGATAATGTAATCTTCGCCATTATTGGCGCGGTAGTTCATGCGGACAGCGCTGGCTTTGATGGTGACGCCACGTTCGCGTTCCAAATCCATGCTGTCGAGCAGTTGGTCTTGCATGTCGCGTGCGGCGACGGTGTTCGTCAACTGTAAGAGACGATCTGCCAGCGTGCTTTTGCCATGATCGATGTGAGCGATGATACAAAAATTACGGACGTTTTCGCGTTTCATGCGTTTTCCGACAGTTTCAATTGAATGGAGAGAAGTATAACAGAAACAGACGATTTATAGCAGTCCGGCGCGGGAAAACCTTGCGCTTCAGCGCTTGGATGAAAGCGCACGTTGCGCTTGTGTTGATCGCTCATAATACGACCGACTCGATCATCTGCGTGATAGAGCGTGTAGGCAGTGCATCGAGATGCCAGCCTAACCACGCAAGAAATTCGATGTTGCCAGCCGGTCCCTTGAGCGGCGACATGATCAAGCCGTGCGGTGTGAAACCGCTGTTGGAAGCAAATGTCAAAATTTCCTCGATGACACGCGCGTGAATTTTCGAGTCGCGCACGACTCCACCTTTGCCGACATCTTTGACGCCCGCCTCAAACTGCGGTTTGATAAGCGGAATAATCGACGCGGACGGCGCCAGCCAGCGCTTCACAGTGGGAAGCAGCAGCCGCAGCGAAATAAATGACGCATCGATGACAATAATCTGCATCGGTTCGGGCAATATTTCGAGGTACCGCGCGTTGGTACGCTCGATAACGACAACACGCGGGTCATTACGTAAGGTCATGGCAATTTGTCCATAACCGACATCGATGGCATAGATTTTTGCTGCACCATGCTGAAGCAAACAGTCGGTGAAACCGCCCGTACTCGCGCCGACATCGGCACACACGCAGCCTGCGACATCAACCGGAAATGCTGCGAGCGCTGCCGCCAATTTTTCGCCGCCACGACTGACATACGGCGGTTTGTTTTTGACGGTGATTTCGGCTTTATCGTCGATGGGCGAGCCGGGTTTAGTCACGAGTTCGCCGCCAACCATGACTTCACCTGCCATAATCATGGCGCGAGCTTTTTCGCGGCTAGGAGCGAGCGCTCGCTCGTGAACGAGCAGATCAAGACGTTGTTTTGGCATCATCAACCCGGTGTGAGATAAATTGGGATATCGAGTGTTTCGTCGTCGGGAGTCACCTGCACGCCATCAGCAGTAATAGGCAAGTAGCCATCTGCGACGATGACAAAACTATACTGGATTTCAGGTTGGAGCAGGCGATTGATTTCAAAACGACCATTGCGGTCAGTAATGGCTTCGGCAAAGACCTGCGTTTGATTCCAATCACGCAAAAAGTCCGCCGCCGAATAATCTTCGGTGATGATGAAAATCGCCGCGCCAGAAATTCCGCTGCCTGTATAGGTATCAAAAATCGTGCCGATAATCTGCACGCCAGATGTATTGGAGAAGCGGTCGATGGGCAATTGACCGATGCCGACGCGCGCAGATTGCGACCCAAACAGAAGATTATTCAATTTGAGTTCGAGTCGATACGTGCCATCGGGGATATTTTCGCGCCCGGTAATACGCATGACGAAATTTTCGCCTGTTTCGGAAGCGCTCCAGGGTAGGGTTTGCTCGAAAAAGAGTTGGTCGTCGATGTACCAACTCACTGTCCATAAGGTATCAGGGGCGAGAAGCTGCCAATCAAACAAGGCATAAATCGATTCGGTTTGTGCCGAAAAACTGTTGATAGCGGCAGCGGTGCGCGCTTCTTCGACGCTGTCAGCGGTCGTGAAATGGGTATCATCGAAAATACGGGCGAAACGTCCGTCTTGTGCGCCCGCCAGCGTGAGATTTGAAGTCGCAGCAAGGCGGTTATCAATGTAGAGATCGAGTCGATAGCTGCCCGGCAGCAAGCCAGAAGGCGCTTGAATGCGAATTGTACGTGTCCCTTGTTCGCCAAATGTCCACGCTTCTTCGACGCGGCTGCCGGGAATTTCCGCGCCACCACGTACCCAAATTGCAGCCCAAGCATTGCCATCGACCATATTGCGATAAATAAAACGGGCGCTGACCGTTGAGGCGACAGGCAGCACGAAACCATTGCCAGCGATGTTCCCTTGAATATCTTCAACGCCAAACACGATATCGCTGAAGGATGGCGCTGGCTCTGCAGGACCCACGAGCAGGCGCGCGCTATCTGACGCGACGCCATTAATGAACAGCGTGAAATCGTACAAACCATTGGGGAGCGGCTGCTCGCTTGTCCCAACATACCAACCGCCATCACGTCCACCGCTCCAACGAACGGGCGATAAACCGAAGGTCGGGTTGAGGATGCCGTCGATTGTCGCGCGTAGTTCGTACACGGTTTCTGATGTCATATTGGCGTAATTAAAGAACAAATACAGGCTGGTGCTGCCGGATGGCAGCGAACGAATCGTCGTCGTCGGTAAACCAGCTTCGTTGACGGATGGCGCGAAAAATAATCCACTAAAGGTTGGTGAACCCGTTGTCTCCTGCTGCTGCTGCGACGCGGTGAGAAATTCGATTCCCAGACCGAGTGACGCCGCGCGCAGCAGCGGGCGCACGAACGATGCCGGACGCAGCGAATTAATCAATCCGCCGATGGGTATGCAATTATCGCTGGTGTTTGCCTGACCATCTCCGTTGGTATCCTGCAATGTCAGGCAGGTCGATTCGGGGGAGTCAGGCGTTACGGGAGCCGTCGTCGGAACGCCGATCAGTTCGCCGTTTTGGTTGTATGCACCACCACCCGACATCGTGCCAGGAATTTCGGCACTTGTCTTGATCCACGAACGGTTGCCGCCGCTGGGTTCGGCAGTGAAGCCGATAATCGTGCCACGCACATCCGCAACAGCATCATCGCCGATATTGGGGTAACCAACGATAGTCAACGTGGTATCAAGGCGCGGCTCATCGGATTCTGCCAATGAGACAAAGGGCAGCGCTAACGTCGATGGTTCAACCAATCGCCCATCGTTCGTGCGGGCGATGCGAATCAACGCCAGATCAAGCCCTTCATCGGCTTGCACAATTTCCGCTTGATAAAGCGGGATTGGCGGTTCATCGGGGCGCACGCTCAGTGCAATGATGAGCAAATCGCCAGGACAATTGGCGTTCGGCACCGTGTTGTGTGCGTTGGTCAAGATCAAACCGTCGCGGCTGACGAGTGTGCCCGAACCCACACAGGTAATGATCGGTGCGGTGATATTTTGGCGTGCTTGCATGATAAATACGGTCGCGCGCTTGATACGATCGAGATCGAGCACATCGCTTTGCGCGATTACACCACTTGCACCGTTCAAGCATAGCAGCGCGACCGCAACGCCAAACGCGCCCTGTCGTCTAAAAGTCAAGGTCTTCCAAAAAGGTTTGAAAGACCGGATATAGTTGATCATAGCGTTCTGCACTCACCTGAAATGTAACGATCACCGCTTGTTCGCGCTGTAAGACAACAATGTCTTGTCCGGCGACGACAGTGGGGAAACTTTCGAGAAACGGATCATCTTGTCCCGCTACAAAGGTATAATTGACTGCGGTTGCGCTACTTTCATCGGATAGTTGAAAGGCTGCGCGGGGGTACTGGCGATATTGACCAAAAATCTGTGCGCGGGTGAGCAATAGGTTGTCGAGCAAGTTACGCGCGGTGCTATCCACCGATATTGGAATAATCTGAACCTGAATCGTCGTCTTAAAATCAGGACGTGTCATATCACGCACACGAAAGACATAATCACCCTCATTATCAAGCAGCCAGCCTTTTGGGTAAAAAGCGCGGATGCCCGCCCGCACGTCTTCGTATGGCACAGTCGCGTACAAAATCGAGTCGCGCAAATTGATGCTGATGAGCAGCATCGCCACGCCATAAATCAAGACCAGATAATGACTCCAGCGCTGGCGGAGGGTAAGTCCGCCGCGATCTTCGCGTCCAACTTCGATGACCGTCATGTTGAACGCCCACTTTCCGCGCTGGCTTCACGGGCGGCGCGTTCGGCACGTTCGAATAAGAACGCCATTGTTGAGCCGACGCCGACAAGTAAGCCGATTGCGACAATCAAGCCGAACAGTGGGGTGGTGAAGCCACCGCTCAACGAAAACCCTGCATTGATTAAGCCAGCACGGAGTGGGATCGCCAGACCGTGTATCAATGCCGCCAGTACGACCGTCAATGGGAGCAGTATTGGAGAAGGCGACGCGAATCGCAGCTCGGATAGTCCGTATGCGACGAGCAAACTGGCGACGATATGAAAAGCAGTCGTCGCGAAAATTTCTAACCCTAACGTACCGGGATCAGTATTGGTTGTCAACGCAAATTGCAGATTGAGGACTGTCGAATAACCGAGCGCGCTGGCAACCGTATAAGCAACGCTATCGAGCCGAATACGAAACAGCGTTGGGTATGTGGTGTAGCGCACGACGAGATATTTGATGATTTCTTGCAGACTGCCAACAGTGATCGCATAGCCGACTAAGCGTGTAGGTGCATCGGCAAGCGGCAGCCAGCGATCAATCTGAAAGACATTCTGTAAAATCGGCAGACCAATAGCGTTCGCCGCCAAGCCAGTGACGATCAAAACGGTAAGCATTCGCTGACGGGGCAGCGATACCGCCTGTTCGCGCGCAAGCGAAAACAAAAACCATAAAACGACAGGCAGCGCGACCAGACCAATGTTGATCACTTGTCGAAAGATTATCGGAAGCTGTACGCCGATTACGTTGAAGGCGATAAACATACCAACGCAGATAGCCAACAAAAGCCCGGCTTCAAGCGCGATGCTGAACCAAACGCGCCGATACGGATAGATTTCATCTTCTTGTGGTGGGGTGATCAGCCGTGATGTGGTGGTCACAAACCCTTACCTCTACTTTACCATTCGTGTATAGTTGCGAATCCTAGCGTAGGATGGAAGGCGCGGAAAGGTTGAACATGATGAGGTGGTTTCATAGAGGACTAATCGCGTTGTTGATCCTGATCATGACGGGCTGCGCTGGCGCGCCAGCCGCTGAGTCGCAGGCACAAGCGCGTAATCGAATTGTATATGGCTTGACATTGGAACCCAGCGGCTTCGACCCGCACATCAACGCATCGTCGGAACTGGGTATTCCGCTTCGCAGCGTCTATGACACGCTTGTTTATCGTGACCCGAATGACAAACGTTTTGTATCGGGTTTGGCGGCGGCGTGGGAAATATCGCCTGATGGTTTGGTTTATACATTCATGCTGCGTCAAGGCGTGATGTTTCACGATGGCACGCCATTCAATGCGGCGGCAGTCGGTGCAAATCTGGACCGGATCACGAATCCTGATAATGCTTCGCAAAAAGCGGTGTTCATGCTTGGGACTTATACGCGTTACGAGATCGTCGATGACTACACAATCCGTGTGGTTTTGAGCGAACCGTACAGCCCGTTACTCGACTCCTTGAGTCAGGTGTATCTGGGGATCGCCAGCCCAACAGCGTTGAGCGCGTATTCCAACGAACGCTATCAGTTTCATCAGGTTGGAACAGGACCGTTCAGGTTCGTCGAATATTTGCCTGGAGATCGGTTGGTGATTCGCCGCAACGCGGATTACACCTGGATGCCCTCATTTTATCAACCCGTCAACGATTTATCCGTTGATGAGGTTGAATTTCGCTTTTTCAGCGACCCACCAACGCGCGCGATTGCATTGGAAAGCGGTGACGCGCAAATCATGGGTGAACTGCTGCCGATAGATGCACGCGCTTTGAGTAACAATATCGATATTCAGATTTTACCTGTGACAATCGCAGGTCAGCCATTGCAATTCATGTTCAATACGGCACGCGCGCCGACTGATAATCTGCTTGTGCGGCAAGCGCTGCTGTTTGCGACCAACCGCGATTTGATCGTCGATGGCATCTATCAGGATTTTTCGCCCGTCGCATGGGGCGCTCTAGCCGCGATTACGCCTTTTTATAATGATCAGGTGGTTGGCGCATATACGTACGATACTGTGCAAGCGCGATTGCTGATGGAGCAAGCGGGTTATATCGACGCCGACAATAACAGTTTCTACGACGCTGTTGACGGCGATTTAACCGTGACTTTGATTGTGCCATCATGGGGCTTGATCCCTGAAGTTGCACAACTCATTCAAGATCAATGGCGCATAATTGGCGTCCGCGCGGTGTTGGACTCGGCACCATCACGGACGATGGTGGTCGAGAAAGTGAACGAAGGTGCGTATAATCTAGTTGCTTTTTATTCGTTCGGTAATGATGCGTCGCTGCTGAACGACTATTTTCGGGGCGACGGGTCGCTGAATTGGACAGGCTATCAAAGTAGTGATTTAGACAACCTGCTCATCGATGCGACGCGCCAACGTGACCCCAATGGGCGGGCAGCGGGATACGGTCAAGTGCAGCGCCTGCTGCTTGAACAGGCGTTGATTTTGCCAATCCGTGATTATGTTAATCTGAACGGCGCGCGCGCTGAGATTCAGGGATTAACGTACGATGCCTACGGGTGGAATCCGCTGCTGCATAACGTCACGCTCAGTCCGGCTTTGTGAGGTCGTGTGCTGCGGCGCTTCTACAACGGTATTCTAAGTGTTTGGCTGGCGGTGACGCTGCTGTTCTTTGCGATGCGTGTGCTGCCCGGTGACGCGGTGGAATCATCGCTGATCGGTTCTGGGGCAAGCGCGTCGGTCATCGAAAGTCGGCGCGCAGCGCTGGGGTTAGATGCGCCGCCGCTTGTACAGTATGGATTGTATTGGTTCAACTTATTGCGGGGCGATTTCGGTATCTCGCTGCTAAATGGTCGCCCAGTAATCGAAATTATCGCGCAAAATCTGCGTCCGACGGTCGAACTCGCGGTGGGTGCGATATTGTTCGCAGTATTGTTCGGTGGCGGAGTCGGTTTGTGGGCAGCGCAGGGCGGCATCCTACCACGCATCGTGATCGCACTAACACAGAGTGTGCCGATTTTATGGACGGGAACACTCGCGGTTTATGTGTTTGCCGCACAACTCAATCTACTGCCATCCGGCGGGGCAGGCGGAGCGGCGTCGATCATTTTGCCTGTCGGTGTGCTTGGATTTCACACATCCGGCGCAATTGCGGCAGTATTTGCCGCTGCTCTGCGCGAGGCGAATGTGTCCGATTACGCACTGGTCGCGCGCGCCAAAGGGCTGCGATCGCGCCACGTGTGGCTGCGTCACTTGACGCCGAATGCGCTGGCACCTGTCATGACGGTCATCGGGCTGCAATTCGGATTTTTGCTGGGTGGCGTTGTGGTGACGGAGAGTTTATTCGCGCGCCCTGGCATTGGACGGGCGCTGTTGAACGCGACGATGACGCAGGATTATCCGGTCGTGCAGGGAATCGCGGTTTACAGTGCGCTGATATATTTACTCGTGATGACAGCAACGGATGTACTCAAGCTGTGGATTGATCCGCGTATTCGAGCGATGCCATGATACGCTCGCTTGTACTTTTTATCTTGATCACTGCGCTTTTAATTGCACCCGTTTTCGCACCCTATGACCCGTATACGACCGACCCGGTGAACCAATTAACGCCACCAAACGCAGTGAATTTGTTCGGAACCGATTTATTGGGACGCGATGTGCTCAGTCGCTGGTTGCATGGCGGCGCACGGACACTTTCGCTTGCACTGTTGGCAACGAGTGTTGGACTCAGCATTGGGCTAATGTTTGGCATTATCACGGGGGCGAATAAAACCGGCGTCACACTTGTAATCGACGTGTTCATGCGTGCATTGTTATCACTGCCAGCATTGATGATCGCGCTGGTGTTTGTCACATTGTTGGGGTCGGGCGGAGCAACGGTGGCAGTTGCAGTCGGGTTGGCTCAGGTCGCGCCGACAAGCCAAGTCATTCGCACGGCAGTTGAAATCATCAATCATGCTGATTATGTTATGGTAGCGCGGGGTATGGGCGCGTCGTCAATGCGACTCATGCGGTTCGTACTAATACCGAATATCGCGCCGATTTTGCGTGCATATGGCGGTGTAGTTTTCGGCTATTGCTTACTTAATGCAGCAGCGCTGAACTTTCTGGGCTTGGGTGGCGAACCGAGCACCCCCGATTGGGGGATGATGCTGTATGAAGGGCGAGTCGCGTTTCGCACTGCACCATGGATCGCATTGTTTCCCGGTTTGGCGATTACGATGACAGTGATATTGGTCAGTTGGGCAACGCAGGATCGTCCGCGCGGATAAGCGTGCCGACAGGCTGTGTATCGAGAAGCGCGGTGATGAGTAAACCAGGCGTGCTGCCGTTTAGAATACGAATCGATAACTGCGGCAACCGCTGCGCCAAGGCTAACATATCGCGGACTTTGGTTTCCATGCCGCCTGTAACATCTGTGCCCGCCGAACCGCCCAATGCGCGTTCAATTTCTGGAAAATTGCTCGGCGTGATAAGCGGGATGGTCACGCCATTGTGATCATAGACGCCGTCAACGTCCCCCAGAAGCAAAATGCGCTCGACTTGTAAATGCTGCGCGAGATAAAAAAAGACGGTTTCGGTCGATAAAATGGTGCCGCCACGCACGTCGTCGAGCGCGACATCACCATACACAAGCGGAATCAAACGATGTTCGAGGGCGACTCGAAGGGGATGCAGCGCCATATCGACGATGCGACCGTCATGAGCGCGTGCCGACGCAGAAGGCTGAAGCCGCCAGACCGGGATGCCTGCCGCGCTCAGCGTTTTAGCCATTAACGCATTGAGTTCGGCGGCGACGGTAGCGACTTCAGCAAAGCCGCGCCATTGATCAGGCGTGCGAACACCATGAATGGTATCGTGGCGGCGCGCAGCGACGTGACCAAAAGAGCCGCTGCCATGACCGATAATCAACGATAGATCAGGGTTGTTGCGGAGAGCGTCCGCGATTTCGGCGGCGATGCGCGTTGCAGCATCGACGCGAAATGCATTCTCCAGTTTTTTATCGGTGATGAGCGACCCACCAAGCTTGATCAGGGTGATCATGTTGTCGCCTTAAGGGTAGTAGATATAACGCGGACAGCGCCCGCTTTGATCAGCTCGGATCGAACGGCGGTGTTTGTATAAGGCGTGACCAATGCGATCATATTTCCACCACGTCCGCCGCCCGAAAGTTTCGCGCCCGCTGCGCCCGCGTTGAGCGCCGCCGTGACCAATGTATCGAGTTCGGGCGACGAAACCGTCAACTCACGAAGCAAATTATGATTACGGGTCATCAAACCGCCCAGCAGACTTAGGTCGCCCGTTTCTAAGGCTATTTTCGCGCTTGTTACCAACGAACGAATGGCATCAAGGATCACTTGAGTACGCGCGCGGTCGCGGTCGTATAACGTTCGCACATCGCCGACGGCGATCTTCGTCAGCGCGCCTTTACCTGTATCTGCGATGAGAAAATCGAAACTGCTGCCGACAGTGAGTGTGCGGATCGGCTGCTCACGCACGAAATAGACAGGCTGTTCGTAGACAATGACGGTATTGTCGATACCGCTCGGCGTGCCGTGATGGGCTTTTTCAACTTCGTAGATGATGGCGTTTAGGTCGGCGCTGCTCAGTTCAACGCCTATAGCGGTGCATAATGCGCGGGCAACAGCGGTCGAAACCGCCGCGCCGCTTCCCAATCCGCTTGCCATCGGAATTTGCGATTGAATCGTGATGGTAATATCCGGCGGCGGGAAATTGAGCTTTTTCAAAACCAGCCGTGCCGTATACGCGAGCGCATTATCGACGAGATCGGCGTTGACATCGACCGGCAGGACTTGCGCGAGGTCTTCGGCGGCGATATGCAGTCCTGCACCTGGCTCACCAGGAATGACGCTCGCGACGGCGCGAATATCTGCGAGCGGAATCGCAATCGCGGGAACTCCATAAACGACGGCATGTTCGCCCACCAAAATGATTTTAGCAGATGCACTTGCTCGAATCATAGCGTTTCGAACACCTGCGGCGCGACATACAAAATCAGGACAAAGGTCAGCCCCCACAATAAAATAGCGATTTGTAATGGGCGGTCTTTGAGCAGCACTTCGTCAGGCGCACTGCCTTCGCCTTTGACGTGGATCAGATAGAGATAGCGGAACATGCCATACAACACAAACGGTACGGTCAACAACGCGAGATTAGTCCCGGCAAGCAGCACCGACGGTGCTTCGATGGCGTACAAGAGATAACAAAAGATCGTGCCTGTGATGACGATGCGCAGCATATCATCGAGTAGTGGCAGGTTGTAATGTTCAAGCGTGACGCGCGTTGTCCCAGCTTTTTCTGCCACCAGGAGCAGTTCCTGGCGACGTTTACCAACAATGAGAAACAGCGAGAGCAGGGCTGTACAGGCATACAGCCATGGCGAAAATGCCGCAACCTGGATGACGACGACGCCCGCCGCGACGCGCAGCACAAATCCAGTAGTCACCGCCAATACATCGATGATAACGATGTGTTTGAGCAGGAAGCTATAAAATAACTGCAAGACGAGATACATACCCAAAACGACCGCGAACTGCCAGCGCAGCGCAATCGAGGCGATGATAACAAATGTCGGAATGATGATTGCAGCGGTAATTGCCAGCGGAATTGGCAGTTTTCCAGAAGGAATTGGGCGATTACGCTTGGTTGGGTGCGCGCGGTCGCGTTCAATATCAGCAAGGTCGTTGATGATATAGACCGAACCAGAGAGCAAACATAATAATATGAAGCTAATCAGCACGCGCAGAAACGATTCTGTCACGAAAAGTTGTCCATCAAAAACGATGCCAGCGAATATAAATGCGTTTTTTGTCCATTGTTTAGGGCGCATCGTTTTGATCAAGCCAGTAAGCGCTTCCAAAATAATCTCCACATCGATCAAGCCGATAAGCCCTGTCATTATAGCGCGCCTTTCGACGACGGAACGTGAGGTTGTATAATTGCATCCCTTACCGAGCAAAGGATCGACCATGACGATTATCGGACGCGCGACGGCGCAAGCGCCCGCCAATATTGCCTTTATCAAATACTGGGGCAACCGCGATCAAGCGCTGAATGTGCCACAAAATTCGTCGTTAAGCATGAATTTAGCCGGGTTGTATGCGGAAACTACGGTGATATGGATAGATGAAGCGAGCGAAGATCGGCTGGCGCTCAACGGTGATACGACGATGGGCGAGGCATTGGCGCGCGTATCAGCTCACCTTGACGTGCTGCGTCAGCGCATTGGATTTAGGCATCGCGCCGACGTAATATCGAGCAATAACTTTCCGATGGGCGCAGGGATCGCGTCGTCGGCGGCGGCATTTGCTGCGCTGACGGTCGCGGGTGCGGCGGCGGCAGGCATCGACTTGAGCGAACGTGAACTGACGACGCTGGCGCGCATCGGGTCGGGGTCGGCGTCGCGTTCTGTGCCATCCGGGTTTGTGGAGTGGCACGCGGGTAACTCGCACGAGTCATCGTATGCCGAGAGTATCGCCGCGCCTGATCATTGGCAGTTGATCGACGTGATCGCAGTTGTGAGCGGTGTACACAAGGCAGTCGGTTCGAAAATGGGACATCGTTCCGCCGATACGAGCGATTTACAGGCGGCACGTGTGAGCGGTGCAGATGTACGTCTAGAAAACTGTCGGCGAGCGATTGTGGAGCGCGATTTCGCGGCGTTTGCGCGCGTTGTGGAACATGACAGCAATTTAATGCACGCCGTGATGATGACCAGCCGCCCGCCGCTATTTTATTGGCTGCCGCCGACATTAACGATCATGGAGCAGGTACGCGGATGGCGCGCCGAGGGCTTAAATGTATGTTATACGTTGGACGCTGGCGCAAATGTGCATTGTATTTGCACCGCAGACACGGCAGACATTGTAAGAAACCGCTTGATGGAAATGTCTGATATTATCGATATACGTAGTGCAAGCGTTGGTGAAGGCTCACGCTGCATTTAAGTTGAATGTGTTATGCTATCGATATTGCAAAGACAGCCGATAATGTATTTTCCTCTATCCACGACGAGTTCAGTTTGAAAGTAAATATCGATGCTTGATTTCTTGCGGGAGAATGATGTCCTCTCCACGATTTTCGCATTTTTGTTGGTGTTGATCCCGGCGGTGTTCATCCACGAAATGGGACACTTCATCACCGCCAAACTGGTTGGGATCACGATCCTTGAATTTGGGATCGGGATGCCGCCGCGCGCGCTCAGGTTGTTCCGGTTGAAGGGTACCGATTATACGCTCAACTGGCTGCCCCTTGGCGGTTTTGTGCGTCCGCTCGGCGAAGATATTGTGCGACAGCAGGGGGATGAAGCGACGCAGCAAGACCGTGACGAAGCGCGCACACGCGGCATCGTCAATCCGAAGTCAGTGGGTGATGCGAAGCCCGCCGGACGTATTTTATTTATGGCAGGCGGCGCTATCGCAAACTTTATCACAGCGCTTTTGCTGTTCGTCGTCATTGCGTTGTCTGGGTTGCCAGCGGTCGTTGCTGCTCCATTTGGCGGTGCATCAGGCGCGCTGTCGAATGCGGGCGTGCAATCGGGCGATACGATTGTCGCAGTGGACGGTCAAATCGTGAATAGTGCGACTGATTTCCTCGCGCTGCTGCATCAGGATGACAGCGAGCCGGTGACGCTCACGGTTCGGCGCGGCGGCGATACTATCGACGTCATGTACACGTCAGCAGGCGTGATTGACCTTGAGACTGTCAGCGCTCGCCCGCTCATAGTGGGTGTTGCCAACGACTCGCCAGCTTCAGAGGCAGGTTTACAAGACAATGATGTGATCATCGCATTCAATGGCGAAACGCTGAATGGTTACGAAGCGCTGCAAGCGCTGACGCGCGAAAATCTGGGACAAGCCGTGACACTGACAGTATGGCGCGCGGGCGAAACCTTAGATGTGACAATCACGCCGCGTGAAACCCCGCCCGAAGGACAAGGTGCGCTCGGCATTCAGATCAGCGATGCGGGCTATGACCCGAACGCAGGCTTGGTCTTTTTGCCAGATTACGTGAGCCGCCCACTGATGCAAGCGATCCCGTACAGTTTTCAGCGGATGGGCGAAGTCGTCGCTCAGATTGCCAGCATACCGTCACAATTGATCAATGGTACGGCGAATGGCGAAGAACTGCGCGTCGCAAGTCCCTTGGGCATTAGCCAGGTGGGGGCAGTGTTGGTACAAGAAAGCATCGAACGCAACCGACCAACGATCATTCTTGAATACATGGCGTTGATCAGTTTCGCGCTCGGTTTGACGAATTTGCTGCCGATTCCGGCGCTGGATGGTGGGCGGATTTTGTTCGTGCTCATCGAACTGCTGCGCGGACGCCCGATTTCACCAGAACGTGAAGGCATGGTGCATTTAGTTGGCATGGTGGTACTGCTTTCGCTGATGTTCGTAGTTTTGATCAACGATGCGATCAATCCACTCAGCAATTTACTGCGCTAGGACAGTGAGGTGATATGAATTACGAATTCGATGATGAACTTGACGACGAGCTTGATGATGAAATCGAGCTCGTCGATGAAATCGATGTTGACGATGAAAGCGACGACGATGCAGTAGACGAGATTGCAGCACCGCGTGAGAAACCTGATTTACAAACGACACTGGATGCGATTAAATCGAGCGAAGGCATTAGCGCGGCGGTGTTCTATGGGTTATCTGACCTGACGGATGCCGATGGAGTCACGTTTCGCGACGTATGGTTTATGCTGGACGATGAACGTCGGCGTAATTTGATGCGCCAGATGGTCGAGATTGGCGAAGCCAACTTCGAGTTCGATTATTCGGGCGTTGGCTGGATTGCGCTCGACGACAGCGACCCCGTAGTGCGCGAAGCGGCGATTGAAGCCTTATGGGAAAGCGAATCTACGACCGTTCTGCATCGACTGCTTGAGATGGCGCAGTGGGATGAATCGCGCGAAGTGCGTGCGGCGGCGGCATCGGGCATTGGTCGTTTTATCCTTCTCAGTGAGCTTGGCGACTATTCGGAATCCGAGGGACTTAAAGCGCAGGATATTGTGCTGAACATCCTGAATAACGAAGACGAAGATGTCGAAGTGCGGAGACGTGCACTCGAAGCGCTATCGGGCAGCAGCAATGAAGCGCTCGAAAGCGCCATCAGAGACGCCTATGAAGGCGGAGACCGTTCGATGCAGATCAGTTCGGTCTTTGCGATGGGGCGTTCGTTCGATGAACAATGGGTCGAAACCGTGATGCGTGAATTGGACAGCGATGACCCCGAAATGCGCTATGAAGCGGCGCGCGCGGCGGGTGAACTCATGATCCCTGATGCATTGCCCGCCTTGACGCGTATGGCGTTTGAAAATGACCGTGAGTTACAAAATAATGCCATCTGGTCACTAGGTGAAATTGGCGGCAAAGAAGCGGTACGTGTGCTGACGACGCTATCAACTGCCGCGCAAGAAACCGAAGACGAGGACTTGATCGAATCACTGGAAGATGCGTTGGCAGCCGCCAACGTGACGGGTGATTTGTATATGCTTAAAGTTGAGGATGACGAGTAATAACGTCGTACTGAACATGCGATTTATCAGAAAAGCGCCGTAAGACCCCTGCCTGAAGGCATGGGGATATAAGGCGTCGGTCTTGTGTTTTCTTCTGCTGAAATAGCGTATAATAGGGGGAGGTTGATGTGCGCGGTATGAGACGTAAAAATCCGACCTCGATCATAATCCCGTAATATCGCAATACCGTAGTTCACGTCAAACACGGCGGGGCATCGCTGTGCTACCGGAGCGACGATAAGACGAAGGGTCGCCTTCGCAGTCGCGCTGAGGGTAGAAGCCCCCGCCTTTAGGCGTGGGGAGTATGTCACCGACAATATCCTTGCAGATACACTACCCGCTTTATCG